>NZ_JBHRSK010000012.1:0-71401 GCF_042643245.1 Acidimangrovimonas pyrenivorans | reverse complement strand
CCGCGTTCCCAATCCCGCGACAGGGAAAACTGCCTTCGTGACCCTTTTCTTCATTGCAAAATCTCCACGCCCGCAATCTCCGGTGGCTCCGCCACCGCGTTAATTCCACGGCGCGGTTCGCGCCGCGCCCCCGTCTATAACATGATTCCGGCAAGACTATGCCCTGTGCAAAGGCAATTGCCCAGAAAACGCCCTTCTTCGAGCGGATTTCCGGAACTGCTCAGAAATCGGGCAGGTTGCCGTCCAGCGGGCGAAGCCCGGCGACCCGGGCGCGTTCCCGCGCCAGGCGGTGGCGAAACCCCTGCAGCCGGAACCGCGGCTGGTCGCGGTCGGAGCGGCCGAAAAGGCCGCCGGTCTGCTCCCAGAATCCCTCGGGGTCGAAGCGCATGCGGTGGGCCAGCGCGGTCGGGCTGAAGCGGAACAGGGTGACAATGGCGCCCCCGGCCACGGCCCGGCGGGCGGCATGGCGCAGGCGCCGGCGGGCCCAGGGACGGCCGGCCAGCACGCGGCCGGGGCGCGGACCGGCGCCGGGAAAGGGCAGGAAGGCCGGCGCCGTGGGCGCAAGCGGCGCCAGGGCCGGCAGGGCGCGGGTCCGGCCCTCGGCGATCCCGGCCTCCAGCCCGGCCAGCAGCCGGCCGACATCGCCCGGCGCGATCCGGCCCTCGACCATCAGCCCGATCAACCGCCGCCGCTGCCCCTGCCGTAGCGCGTCCAGAGCGGCAGCCCGCTCGCCCTCGGGTGCATGGCGTCGCAGGAAGACGGCGCTGGAGGCGCCGATCTCGGTCAGGTCCAGCGGCGCCCGGTCGGCCCGGCGCCGGGTACTGGCAAGGAAACCGTGGTGGACCTGGGCCCGTGGCACGATCGCCGTCCGATGCCGCGCCGCCGCCAGCCGCAGATTGACGTCCGCCTCGTCGAGATAGAAGCGCAGCGCCTCGTCGAAGCCGCCGATGGCCAGCAGCGCGTCGCGGCGAAAGGCCATGTTGGTGCCCTGGGTCTTGACCGCGCGCGCGGCATCGCCGTCATGCAGGCTGACCGCATGGGCGTCGACCGTCAGGGGCACGTCCCGGCCCCGCTGGTCGACCGCCATCGCCTTCCACTGGAACGAGATGCCGTTGCGGCCACGGACGAAACCGCCGGCCGCCGCCACGCCCGGCTCCGCGAAAGGCGCGGCGAGACGGCGCAGCCAGGTCGGCTCGGGCACCGCGTCGTCGTCGATGAAGGCGACGACCTCGCCCGCTGCCATTGCCAGCCCGGCATTGCGCGCGGCCGAGATATTGGCCGCGTCGAAGGCCAGCATCTTGATCCGGTCCTCGAGCAGCGCCAGCGTCGCCAACGCCGCCGGGTCGGCGACGACGATCACTTCGAAAGCAGGATGGTCGAGCTGGGCGATCCCTTCGAGGCAGCGGCGCAGCGCGGCCGGGCGGTGCCGGCTGACGACGATAACGCTGGCCCGGGGCGGCGCCATTCAGTCCACGCCCATCTCGGCCAGCATCGCCTCGATCCGCGGCACGTCCTCGGGGTTGTTGAGCTCCCAGAACTGGCGCCCACGCGCCGCCACCTCGACGCAGAGCACCGGCCGTTCGCGCTCGAGGAAGCGCAGCTGTTCCAGCCCCTCGAGCTGCTCCAGCGGCCCCGCCTCCCAGCGCGGATAGGCGGCCAGCGCCGAGGGCCGGTAGGCATAGACGCCGACATGGTGGAAGACCGGCGTCGCCTCGGCATCGCCATAGCTGTGGCCCGTATAGGGAATCACCTCTTTCGAGAAGTAGAGCGCCTTGCGGTCGCGGCCGAATACGGCGGTGGTGCCGCCGACGCGGCCGGCGCGGCGGTCGTCGAGCAGGCTGTTCAGCGCCCGCCCGTCGCAGCGCAGCACCGGCGTGGCGACCTCGGCCACCGGGTCGGCGGCCAGGCCCGCGACCAGGTCCTCGATGAACCAGGCGGGCGTCAACGGCGCGTCGCCCTGCAGGTTGACGACGATGTCATAGCCGCCGCCGAGCCGGTCGAGCGCCTCGGCGCAACGTTCGGTGCCGTTGCCGCAGCTCTCGGAGGTCATCACCACCTCGGCGCCGAAGCCCTCGGCGGCCTCCCGGATGCGGTCGTCATCGGTGGCGACGACGACGCGGTCGATGCCCTCGACCGCCTGCGCCGCCTCCCACGAGCGCCGGATCAGCGACCGGGCCTCGCCGGTGGCACCGCGCAGGGCGACCAGCGGCTTGCCGGGATAGCGGGTCGAGGCGTAGCGCGCCGGGATGACGACGAGGACTTTCATCACGCCTCCTTCAGCGCGACCCCGGGGGCGTAGGCGATGAAGAACGGGTTGGCGAAACCGTCCTTGCCATAGGCCAGCGGCGTGTGGTCGTCGAAGCGCACAACATGGCCGCCGGCGCCGCGCAGCACCGCGTCGCCCGCCGCCGTGTCCCATTCCATCGTCCGCCCGAGTCGCGGGTAGAGATCGGCCTCGCCAGTGGCGACGAGGCAGAATTTCAGCGACGAACCGGCGCTGGTCATGTCTTTCACGGAGTATTTACCGATGTAGTCGTCGGTCGCCTGGTCGCGATGCGATTTCGAGGCGACGACCATCAGCGCATCATTGTCGGGCGCCGAAACCGAGAGCGGCTTGAGCGCGCCGGGGGTGTCGCGGTCGAAGGGGCCGTCCTCTTCCACCGTGCTGCCATCGGCCAGGGTATAGAACAGCCGTTCGCGCGCCGGAGCGTAGACCACCCCGCGCAGCGGCACACCGTTCTCGACATAGGCGATGTTGACGGTGAAATCGCCGCGGCGCTTGACGAATTCCTTTGTCCCGTCGAGCGGATCGACGATCAGGAAAGTGTCGACCTTGTGGCCGTGGGTGTCCGACTGCTCCTCGGTGACCAGCGTCAGGTCGGGGAATTCGGCGCGCAGCCCGGCCGAGATCAGCGCGTCGGCGGCCTCGTCGGCCTCGGTCACCGGGCTGTCATCGGATTTCGACCGCACCTCGAAATCGTCGGCATCGTAGATCTCCATGATCCGCGCCCCAGCCTCGAGGGCAAGCCGGCGCAGAACGGGAATCAGGCGGTCGAAATCCATAGGTCACTCTCCTTCGCACCCGTGGCGAACCGCGGGCGCCGGTTGATTAAAAAGGGCCGCCCACTTATCATCCGCCGCAACCGGAACGGCAAGATTTGCCGGCAAGAATTCGACGCCCCAAGGGCCGACGACGCAGGATCGCAACAGGCATGTTCAGGCAAGCGCAATCGCCCTCGACGCTTCGCTCGGCGTTCGGTCAGCTTGAGCTGATCTACCACATCGCGGTGCGCAACGTGCGCAAGAGCCACGGCAACGCGGTCATCGGCCTGCTGCTGAACATGGTGCAGACGGTGCTGACCATTGCCGTCTTCTACGTCCTGTTCGCGGTTCTGGGGATGCGGCGCAACGCGATCCGCGGCGACTATATCCTCTACATCATGTCGGGCGTGTTCATGTTCTTCACCCATACCAAGGCGATGGGCGCCGTGGTCGGGGCGGACGGGCCGACCTCGCAGATGATGAAGCACGCGCCGATGAACACCATCGTCTCGATCGCCGGGGCGGCGCTGGGGGCGCTCTACCTGCAGGTGCTGTCGATGGTGATGGTGCTGGGCGTCTATTACTGCGCCTTCAACCCGATCACGATCTTCGAGCCGGTGCAGGCGATGGGGATGCTGCTGCTGGCCTGGTTCTCGGGCGTCTCCATCGGCATGGTGTTCCGCGCCTTCAAGCCATGGCAACCCGAGATCATCGGCATCGTCGCGCTGGTCTATGCCCGCGCCAACATGATCGCCTCGGGCAAGATGTTCGTCGCCAACACGCTGACGCCCAAGTTGCTGGCCTATTTCAGCTGGAACCCGCTGTTCCACATCATCGACCAGGCGCGGGGCTTCATCTTCATCAACTACAACCCGCATTTCAGCTCGATCAGCTACCCGATCTATGTCTGCGTCGCCTGCCTGATGATCGGGCTGATGGGCGAGTTCTACACCCGTCAATACGCCTCGCTGAGCTGGGGCGCCAAGCGGTAGCAGTCGCCTGCCGATTACCCGCCACTCGAACGAAAAAGGCCCCGGAAAACCGGGGCCTTTCCTGTTCGGGCGCGCGCCGCCTTACTGCGGCTTGATGGTGCGCAGGTAGGGCAGCTTGACGTCGACCTCGCCGAACTTGGCCTTGGCGTCGTCGGTCGAGACCGACAGCGCCACGATCACGTCCTGGCCCGGGGTCCAGTCGGCCGGGGTGGCGTAGGGCGCACCGTCGGTCATCTGCACCGCGTCCAGCGCCCGCAGCACCTCGGCGAAGTTGCGGCCGACCGACATCGGGTAGGTCATGGTCAGGCGCACCTTCTTGTCGGGGCCGATGATGAACACGGTCCGCACGGTGGCCGAATCCGCCGGGGTGCGGCCGTCGGGCAGGTAGGCCTCGGCCGGCAGCATGTCGTAGAGCTTGGCGACGGTCAGCGAGGTGTCGTCGATGATCGGGAAGTTGGCCGGCGCGCCGGCGACGGCCTCGATGTCCTTCTTCCACTTGACGTGCTCTTCGACGCTGTCGACCGAAACGCCCATCACCTTGGTATTGCGCTTCTCGAACTCGGCGGCGAGCCTGGCGACGGCGCCGAACTCGGTCGTGCAGACCGGGGTGAAGTCCTTCGGGTGCGAGAACAGGATGGCGTAGCTGTCGCCGATCCAGTCATGGAAGGAGATCTTGCCTTCGGTCGAATCGGCGGTGAAGTCGGGGGCGGTGTCGTTGATGCGCAGTCCCATCGGTCTGTCCTTCCGGTTGGAATGAGAATTTGGCTACCGCGCAACAGATACGTGTTTGGGCGCCAGATTCCAGCCCCCCATGACGCGGTGGTGACAGGCCGCCGCAGCCGCCGGCCGGGCTTGCAGCCTCCGAACCCCGATGCCAAGGTGTCGCCCGATCCCATGAGAGGCCAACAATGACACGCAAGCACGAATTCTACATCAACGGACAGTGGGTCGCCCCGGCCGTGGCGCATGATTTCGAGGTAATCGATCCCTCGACCGAGGAGCCTTGCGCGACGATCTCGCTCGGTGGCCAGGCCGATACCGATGCCGCCGTCGCCGCCGCCAAGGCCGCCTTCGAAAGCTGGTCGCAGACCAGCCCGGCCGAACGCAAGGCCGTGGTCGAGAAGATCCTCGAGGTCTACAATGCCCGGGCCGAGGACATGGCCCAGGCGATCAGCCTCGAGATGGGCGCGCCGATCGACATGGCGCGGCAGCAGCAGGTGACGTCCGGCTCCTTCCACATCAAGAATTTCCTCCGCGCCATCGACCAGATCGAGTTTCTCCGCCCGCTCGGCCCGCACGCGCCGAACGACCGGATCGCGATGGAGCCGATCGGCGTCGTCGGCCTGATCACGCCGTGGAACTGGCCGATGAACCAGGTCACGCTCAAGGTGATCCCGGCGCTGCTGGCCGGCTGCACCATGGTGCACAAGCCCTCCGAGATCGCGCCGCTCTCCTCGATGCTGTTCGCCGAGATCCTGGACGAGGCCGGGGTGCCGGCGGGCGTGTTCAACCTGGTCAACGGCGACGGTGCCGGGGTCGGCACCCAGCTTTCGACCCACCCGGACGTCGAGATGATCTCCTTCACCGGTTCGACCCGCGCCGGCATCGCCATCACCAAGGCGGCGGCCGACAGCCTCAAGCGGGTCTGCCTCGAACTAGGCGGCAAGGGCGCCAACGTGGTCTTCGCCGATGCCGACGAGAAAGCGGTCAAGCGCGGCGTGCTGCATTGCTTCAACAACACCGGTCAAAGCTGCAACGCCCCGACCCGGATGCTGGTGCAATCCGAGATCTACGACCAGGCGGTCGAGATCGCGCGCGAGGTCGCCGAAGCGCAGAAGGTCGCTTCGGCGCATGACTCCGGCCGCCATATCGGTCCGGTGGTCAGCCAGGCGCAATACGACAAGATCCAGGGCCTGATCCAGGCCGGCATCGACGAGGGCGCCCGCCTGGTCGCCGGCGGCCCGGGCCGGCCGGAGGGGCTGAACCGCGGCTATTTCGTCCGCCCGACCGTCTTCGCCGATGTCACCAACGACATGACCATCGCCCAGCAGGAAATCTTCGGCCCGGTGCTGTCGATGATCCGCTTCGAGGACGAGGCCGACGCGCTGCGCATCGCCAACGACACGCCCTACGGGCTGACCAACTACGTCCAGAGCCAGGACGGCGCCAAGCGCAACCGCATGGCGCGCAAGCTGCGCTCGGGCATGGTCGAGATGAACGGCCAGTCGCGCGGCGCCGGCGCTCCCTTCGGCGGCGTCAAGGCCTCGGGCCGCGCCCGCGAGGGCGGCGTCTGGGGCATCGAGGAATTCCTCGAGGTCAAGGCGATCTCGGGCTGGGGCTCGGAAGCCGCCGAGTAGGCGCACGAGACTTCCCCCGGCCTGGATCGGGTCGCGCCCGCCCCTTCGCACCGGAGGCGGGCGCCGTGCTGTCTCCGGCCCACCCGGCTGCGGTCGGCCGAGAATTTCGGGCGCGACGGTTCCAATGGATCGCCCGGCGGGCACCGCCGGGCACGCGTCCGCCCGCCCCACGGCGGGCGCGCGCCCTCAGGCATTGCACAACCGCCGGCCGCTTGTCCCACCTTCACCCCAACACCGATTGCACCCGCCGCGCCCCGGCGCTACCCCTTGGCCGTTGCCCCAAGGAGAGCGCCATGGCCCATACCCCCATCGATCCCGTCCAGCTCAGCGCCGATCTGATCCGCTGCCCCTCGGTCACGCCGAACGAGGGCGGCGCGCTGGCCCTGCTCGACAAACTGCTCTCCGGCGCCGGTTTCGAGACCCACCGGGTCGACCGCAACGGCATCGCCAACCTCTATGCCCGCTGGGGCCGCAAGGGCGCCAATCGCAGCTTCGGCTTCAACGGCCATACCGATGTCGTCCCCGTCGGCAATCCCGACGACTGGAGCCACGACCCGTTCGGCGGCGAGATCATCGACGGCGTGCTCTGGGGCCGCGGCGCGACCGACATGAAAACCGGGGTCGCCGCCTTCGCCGCCGCCGCCATCGACTTCGTCCACGACACCCCGCCCGACGGCGCCGTCATCCTCGCCATCACCGGCGACGAGGAGGGCGACGCCCAGGACGGCACCACTGCCCTGCTCGACTGGATGGCAAAAGAGGGCGAGCGCATGGCGGTCTGCCTTGTCGGCGAACCGACCTGCCCGAACGTGATGGGCGAGATGATCAAGATCGGCCGCCGCGGCTCGATGACCGCCCATTTCACCGCCCGCGGCGTGCAGGGCCACTCGGCCTATCCCCACCGGGCGAAGAACCCGCTGACCGCCATGGTCCGGCTGATGGACCGGCTGGCCAGCCACGAGCTCGACCAGGGCACCGAGCATTTCGATCCCTCGACCCTGGCGATCACCACCATCGACACCGGCAACCCGGCCAACAACGTCATCCCCGCCGCCTGCCGCGCCAGCGTCAACATCCGCTTCAACGACAGCCATAGCGGCCAGTCGCTGACCGACTGGCTCTGGACCGAGGCCAGGAAGGTGCAGGAGGAGACCGGGGTCGAGATCTCGATCACCACCCGGATCTCTGGCGAGAGCTTCCTGACGCCTCCGGGCGATCTGTCGACGCTGGTCGCCGGCGCGGTTCAGGCCGAGACCGGGCGCAGGCCCGAGCTGTCGACGACCGGCGGCACCTCGGACGCGCGCTTCGTCAAGGACCACTGCCCGGTGGTCGAGTTCGGCCTGGTCGGCAAGACCATGCACCAGGTCGACGAGCGGGTCGAGGTCGAGCTGATCCACCAGCTCAAGGCGATCTATACCCGCATCCTGACGGATTATTTCGCATGAGCGCGGAGATCTCGGAAACCCAGGACATCGAAACCTGCCTGATGCTGCGGCGCGAGGTCTTCATCAAGGAGCAGGGTGTCAGCGAGGCCGACGAGATCGACGATCTCGACGCCGAGGCGGTGCATCTGCTGGCCCGCGCGGACGGCCGCCCCGTCGGCACCGCTCGGCTGCTGGCCGAGGGCGAGACGGGCAAGCTCGGCCGGGTCTGCGTGCTGGCCGAGACCCGCGGCACCGGGCTGGGCGCGGCGCTGGTCCGGGCCGCCGTCGACCATTTCCGCGCCCGGCCCGGGATCACCCGGGTCAAGCTGGGCGCGCAGGTCCATGCGCTCGGCTTCTACGAGCGGCTGGGCTTCGAGCCCTACGGCCCGATCTACGACGACGCCGGCATCGACCACCGCGACATGATGCTGGAGCTGTAGAGAACCGTTTCGCCCGGCGGCAACGCCGGGCGGCGCCCTGCCCCGCCAACGTTTCCCACATGACGCCCCTCGCGCCGCGTGCTAGGGCTGGCGCATGAAACAGCTGCCGTCCAAAGACCAGATCCTCGCCTGGATCGCCGACAACCCCGGCAAGACCGCCAAGCGCGACATCGCCAAGGCATTCGGCATCAAGGGCGCCGAGCGGATCGAGCTCAAGCGCATCCTCAAGGAGCTCGAGGCCGAGGGCCACCTGGAGAAGCGCAAAAAGACCTATCGCGACGCCGACAGCCTGCCGCCGGTCGGCGTGATGCAGGTGCTGGCCCCGGACGCGCAGGGCGACCTGTTCCTCAAGCCGCTGGAATGGCATGGCGAGGGGCCCGAGCCGCGGGTGCTGTTCGTCGCCAGGCCGGGCGATCCGGCCCCGGGCGAAGGCGATCGTCTGCTGGCCCGGCTGACCCCGGTCAGGGACGCGGATCACCAATACGAGGCCCGGCTGATCCGCCGCATCGGCGAGGGCCCGCGCAAGGTCATCGGCATCTTCCGCAAGGAGACCGAGGGCGGCCGCATCCTGCCGATCGAGAAGGGCTCGGACAAGGAATGGCGGGTGGCGCGCGACGCCACCATGGGCGCCAGGGACGGCGAGCTGGTCGAGGCCGAGCAGGCCGGCCCGCGCGCCCGCATGGGCCTGCCGCAGGCGCGGATCACCGAGCGGCTGGGCGATCCGACCGCGCCGCGCGCCGTGTCGCTGATCGCCATTCACCAGCACGGCATCCCGGACGAATTCCCGGCCGAGGTGCTGGCCGAGGCCGACCGGCTGAAACCGGCCGGGCTGGGCGAGCGCGAGGACCTGCGCTCGATCCCGCTGGTCACCATCGACCCGGCCGATGCCCGCGACCATGACGACGCCGTCCACGCCCATGCCGACGACGATCCCAAGAACGAGGGCGGCTTCGTCCTCTGGGTCGCGATCGCCGATGTCGCCCATTACGTCACCCCGGGCAGCAAGCTCGACCGCGAGGCGCGCAAGCGCGGCAACTCGACCTATTTCCCCGACCGCGTCGTGCCGATGCTGCCCGAGCGGCTGTCGGCCGACCTGTGCTCCCTGCACGAGGGCGTGCCGCGCGCCTGCCTCGCGGTGCGGATGAAGATCAATGCCAAGGGCGAGAAGATCTCGCACCGCTTCACCCGCGGGCTGATGAAATCCGCCGCCTCGCTGAACTACAACGAGGTGCAGCAGGCCCAGGACGGCCAGCCGAACGAGAAATGCGCGCCGCTGGTGGAGGAGGTCATCCACCCGCTCTTCGGTGCCTACGAGGCGCTCAAGAAGGCCCGGGCGGCGCGCCAGCCGCTCGACCTCGACCTGCCCGAGCGCAAGATCGTTTTGGACGAGGACGGCAAGGTGCAGTCGGTCGCCTTCCGCGAGCGGCTCGACGCGCACAAGCTGATCGAGGAATTCATGATCCTCGCCAATGTCGCCGCGGCCGAGGAACTGATCCGCCTGCGCCGGCCGCTGCTGTTCCGGGTCCACGAGGAGCCCAGCCCCGAGAAGCTCGACGCGCTGCGCGAGGTCGCCGAGGCCTCGGGCTTCACCCTGGCCAAGGGGCAGGTGCTGCATACCAGCCAGCTCAACCGGCTGCTGGCCCAGGCCGAGGGCACCGATTTCGACGAGCTTCTGAACATCTCGACCCTGCGCTCGATGACCCAAGCCTATTACGCGCCGCAGAACTACGGCCATTTCGGCCTCGCCTTGCGCAATTACGCCCACTTCACCTCGCCGATCCGGCGCTATTCCGACCTGATCGTCCATCGCGGCCTGATCCTCGGCCACCACTGGGGCAAGGACGGGCTGTCGCCGCACGACATCGAGACGCTGGAAGAGACCGCCGAGCATATCAGCGAGACCGAGCGCCGCAGCATGGCCGCCGAGCGTGACACCACCGACCGTTACCTCGCTTCCTACCTCAGCGAGCGGGTGGGCAACGAGTTCGCCGGCCGTATTTCGGGCGTCACCCGCTTCGGGCTGTTCGTCAAGCTGGACGAGACCGGGGCCGACGGGCTGATCCCGATCCGCACCCTGGGGCGCGAGTTCTTCCATTACGACCCGCACAGCCAGACGCTGATGGGCTCGGAAACCGGGCTGACCCTGGGCATCGGCCAGGAAGTCACGGTGCGGCTGGCCGAGGCGGTGCCGGTGACCGGCGGGCTGATGCTGGAACTGCTGTCGGTCGAGGACAAGCCGCTGCCCGGCGGCCGCCCCTCGGGCCGCCCCGGCGGCCGGCCGGGCCGCAGCGGCGGGCGCAAGCTGGGCAAGGGCAAGGCGAAAGCCAAGGCCAAGGCGACCAAGGAAAAGCGCAAGGTGACCCGCAAGCGGCGCTAGGGCGCGCGGGCCCGTCGCCTATCTTCGGCATAGCGGGCCACGCCACGCGGCTCTCGCCCCAATCGTCGCTTGAAACCGGTGATCCGGCGTCGCGGCTCTTCCCCGCCGGCCCTGCCCCTCAGCGATCCCCTGCCGAGCGACCTGCCGACGCAGGGACGCTCGCTTTGCGCAACGCCGCAACCGCGCTATGCTTGGCCCAAGAAGAACGGGCAGACGATTTGAACGACAGGTGATTTCATGGGACGTGTGGGAACGGCTCTCGGGCTGACCGCAATGATGATGGGCAGTGCAGCGGCGGCGTCGGACTCCGCCGTCTCGCGCTCGCCGCGGCCGGAACTGCGACCGGAAGGAACGGCGATGCAGGAACAGGTGGTGCCGGCGGTGGCCAACCGCGCCTTCAAGCGCTGGATCGACGGTTTCCGTGCCCGGGCGATGGCGCGCGGCATCTCGGCCGCCACCTTCGACGCCGCCTTCAAGGGCGTCGAATACGATACCGACGTGATCGCCAAGGACCGCAACCAGTCGGAATTCACCAAGACGATCTGGGACTACCTCGACAGCGCCGCCTCGGCGACCCGGGTCGCCAACGGCAAGGCCGCGCTGCACAAATACAGCCGCACCCTGAACGCCATCGAGCGGCGCTACGGCGTCGACAAGGAGGTCGTGGTCGCGATCTGGGGGCTGGAAAGCGCCTATGGCGCCCATCGCGGCAATATCCCGATCGTCGAGGCGCTGGCGACGCTGGCCTTCGACGGCCGCCGCGGCAAGTTCTTCGAGGGCCAGCTGATCGACGCGCTCAAGATCATCCAGCACGGCGACGTCACGGCCGCCGGCATGACCGGCTCCTGGGCCGGGGCGATGGGCCATACCCAGTTCATCCCCTCCTCCTACCTGAGCTACGCCGTCGATTTCCGCGGCGACGGCAAGCGCGATATCTGGTCGGACGACCCGACCGACGCGCTCGCCTCGACCGCCGCCTACCTGGCCCATTTCGGTTGGACCAAGGGCCAGCCCTGGGGGATCGAGGTGCAGCTGCCCGAGGGCTTCGACTACGGCCTCACCGGCGCGCGGATCAAGAAGCCGGTCTCTGACTGGCGGGCGCTAGGGCTGCACACCGCGGCAGGCGGCCGCCTGCCCGATTACGGCGAGGCCTCGGTGCTGCTGCCGGCCGGGGCGCGCGGCGCCGCCTTCCTGATCTTCCACAATTTCCACGTCCTCGAACGCTACAACACCGCCGACGCCTACGTGATCGGCGTCGGCCACCTGGCCGACCGGATCAAGGGCGCCGGCCCGATCCGCCACAAATGGCCGCGCAGCGACCGGGCGCTGACCTTCGCCGAACGGCAGGAGCTGCAGAAACGGCTGACCAAGGCCGGGTTCAGCACCGACGGCGTCGACGGCCGCATCGGGCCGAAGACCATCGGCGCGGTGCGGGCCTACCAGCGCCATGCCGGCATGGTGCCGGACGGCTATGCCTCTCTGCACCTGCTGAAAATGCTGCGCTGATGCTCGACGCCACGATGCGCCGGCTGATCGACCCGGCGCTGAACCGCATGGGCCGGGCACTGGCGGCCCGGCGGGTGCCGGCCGACACGGTGACGCTGATCGGTCTCGGCCTGGGACTGGTCTCGGCGGCGATGATCGCGCTCGGCTGGCCGCTGGCGGCGCTGGCGCCGCTGCTTGCCTCGCGGCTCGCCGACGGGCTCGACGGCGCGGTGGCGCGGGCGAGCGAGAAGACCGATTTCGGCGGCTATCTCGACATCACCGCGGATTTCCTGTTCTACGGCGCGGTGCCGCTGGGCTTCGTGCTGCACGATCCCGCCGGCAACGGCGCCGCCGGGGCGTTCCTGCTGTGCAGCTTCTACGTCAACGGCGCCAGCTTCCTTGGCTACGCCATCCTCGCCGAGCGCCACAGGATGGAGACCACGGCGCGCGGCGCCAAGTCGCTCTACTTCACCGGCGGGCTGCTGGAAGGGACCGAAACCATCGCCTTCCTCGCCGCGCTCTGCCTCTGGCCCGCCGCCTTCCCGCCGCTGGCCTGGGTCTTCGGCGCGCTGTGCTTCGTCACCGCCGGATCGCGGGTGCTGCTGGCGTTTCGCGTGTTCGGATAGGCAAGGCCGGGGGCCAGCCCCCGGACCCCCGGAGTATTTTCGCAAAGAAGAAATGCCTGGGCTTCTTCTTTGCCCAAATACTCCCGCCGGAGGCGTCCCCGCTCTCCGCCGGCACCGCGGTCAGGCCAGGTGCGGGCGGAAGGCGGCGATGACCTGCTCGTAGACCGCGCGCTTGAATGGCACGATGGCCTCGAGCATGTCGGCCGCGTGGATCCAGCGCCATTCCGAGAACTCGGGATGCGCGGTGGCCAGGTTGACCTGATCGTCGCGGCCGAGGAAGCGGTAGAGCAGCCAATGCTGCTCCTGACCGCGGTATTTCCCTTTCCAGATCTTGCCCAGAAGCTCGTCCGGCAGATCGTAGCGCACCGGCTCGGGCGCCTCGGCGATGAATTCGACCAGATCGGGAGAGACGCCCGTTTCCTCCTCGAGCTCGCGCAGGCCGGCCTCGGCCGGCGTCTCGCCCTTGTCGATGCCGCCCTGGGGCATCTGCCAGGCCGGCAGGGCGCTGTCGAGGCGCTGGCCGGCGAAGATCAACCCGGCGCCGTTGATCAGCATGACGCCGACATTGGGCCGGTAGGGCAGGCGGGCGCGTTTCTCGGGTTTCATGGCAGCTTGTCCGTCAAGGAAAGCGGGCCGGGACTGCGCCCGGCCCGGCTGTCGTTACTGCTTGGCCGCCGGGGCGGCGGCGCCGGTGTCGCCATTGCCCATCACCGACAGGCCCTTCAGCAGGTCGATGGCATAGGCCAGCTGGAAGTCCTGATCGCGCAGTTTGGCCTCGTCCTCGGCCGCCTTGGTCTCGGCCTCGAGCTGTTTCTTCTCGTCCGCGGTCATCGAATCGTTCGACAGGATGCCCGGCAGGTCGGCCTCGGAGCGGGTCGGCTTGTCGGCGGCGGCGACGTCGGTGCCCGACTTGGCCGGCGGCTGGGGCACGACGATGTCGGGCGAGATGCCGAGCGCCTGGATCGAGCGGCCCGACGGCGTGTAGTAGCGCGCCGTGGTCAGCCGCATCGCGCCGTCGCCGCGCAGCGGGATCACGGTCTGGACCGAGCCCTTGCCGAAGCTCTTGGTGCCGACGACGATGGCGCGGTGATGATCCTTCAACGCCCCGGTGACGATCTCCGAGGCCGAGGCCGAGCCGCCATTGATCAGCACCACCATCGGCTTGCCGTGGATCAGGTCGCCCGGCGTGGCGTTGAAGCGTTCGCTGTCGCGCGGCTGGCGCCCGCGGGTCGAGACGATCTCGCCCTTGTCGAGGAAGGCGTCCGAGACCTTGATCGCCTGCTGAAGCAGCCCGCCGGGGTTGTTGCGCAGGTCGAGCACGACGCCGTTGATCTTGTCCAGGCCGCCGGCCTCCTTGATGACCTTCTTCAAACCCTCGGTCATGTCGGGGAAAGTCTGTTCGTTGAAGGTGGTCAGGCGCAGCACGGCGGTGTGGCCCTCGAGCCGCGCCTTGGCGGCGGTCAGCTTGATCGTGTCGCGGGTCATGGTGACGTCGAAGGGGTCCTTCACCCCCTTGCGCACCACGGTGATGGTGATTTCCGAGCCGACCGGGCCGCGCATCAGGTCGACCGCCTTGTCCAGCGTCAGCCCCATCAGCGCCTCGCCGTTGACCTTGGTGATGTAGTCGCCCGGCTTGATCCCGGCCGCCGCCGCCGGGGTGCCGTCGATCGGCGAGACCACCTTGACGAAGCCCTGGTCCTGGGTGACCTCGATCCCGAGACCGCCGAACTCACCCTTGGTCTGGACCTGCATCGCGGCCCATTGCTTGGGGTCCATGTAACTCGAATGCGGGTCGAGCGAGCTGAGCATGCCGTTGATCGCGGCCTCGATCAGCTTCGAGCTGTCGACCGGCTCGACATACTGGGCGCGGATGCGTTCGAAGATGTTCCCGAACAGATCGAGCTGCTGGTAGACCGAATTCTCGGGCTTCTTCGCTTCTTCCGCCAGCAGCGGTCCGGCCACCTGCGTCGCCAGCACCGCCCCGGCAAGGGTGCCGCCCAGCGCGGCGAACACGAATTTCCTCATGGCGTCGTCCTATTCCTGTGTCTTCGCGAACCACTGTTCGGGATCGACGGGCTTGCTGCCCTTTCTCAGTTCCAAATAAAGCGTTTCCGAGCGCCCGGCGCCACCGCGATCTTGCGTCGCAGCCACGAACTCGGCCGCATCGGCCTCTTTTCCGCCCATCAGACCGACCGGGTCGCCGGCGGCAATCACCTGTCCGACCTGACCGTAGACCACGTCGAGCCCGGCCAGAACCAGCAGATAGCCGTCGCCGGGTTCGAGCACGATCACATTTCCGTAGTCGAGCAGCGGGCCACGGTAGCGAATCGTCGCCGGCCAGGGCGCGGTGACCAGGGCGCGGGGCCTCGTGGCGATGACGATGCCGGGCCGGCGGATGCCGGCGGCGTCGGCCTCGCCGGCATGGCGCAGGATCGTGCCCTCGACCGGCAGCGGCAGGATGCCCTTGGCACTGGTGAAGGTGCGGATGCCGTCACCGGGCTGGAACTCGCGATCCGACAGGATGTCGGCGAATTGGGCCAGCGTGGTGACGTTGTCGGTCAGGTGCTTGAGCTCGGTCGGCGTCGTGGTGAACTTGCGCGGCAGGTCGGTGCGGTTCGAGACCGCCTCGCTCAGCGCCGTCCGCGCCTGCTGCACCGCGCGCAGCCCCTGGCGCAGCGTGCCGACCGATTGCTGCTGGATCTTGCGCAGATGGGCCAGCTCCTGCAGCTTGCCGCGCAGCGCCTCGGCCTCGTCCTGCAGCTCGGGCGTCACCTGCTGCAGGATCATCGCCGAGCGCACCGTGCCCAAAGGCCCCGCCGGGTGCAGCAGCAGGAGCGGCGCCGGCGTCCGTTCCATCGTCGTCAGCACGCCCAGCAGCCGCGAGATCTCGTCGCGCTTGGCGCCGAAGCTCCGGGTCAGCGCGGCCTCGCGGATCGTCACCCGGCGCAGCCCGGCGCGCAGCGCGGCCAGCCCGGTCTCGTAGGACTGGATTGTGCGGGTCAGCGCCGCGACCCGGTCCTTGGCGCCGCGCGCCGCGTCGAGCGCGGTGATCGCCTCGCGCAGCCCGGCCGCCGCCGCCGCGGCCTGCTTCCCCGCATCGCCCGGTTCCACCGCCGCGGGCGCATCGGTCGCCGCCCGCAGCGGCACCGGGCCGAGGAGGACGGACAGCGCCAGCAGCGGCGCGAGCAGGGCGCGGCGGCGCGGCCTCATGCGTCGATCAGGCTTTCGCCGGTCATTTCCGGGGGCTTCTCCAGCTGCATCAGTTGCAACAGCGTCGGCGCCAGGTCGGCCAGCCGGCCCTTGTGCAGCCGCGCCCCCTTCGGCCCGCCGACAAGGATCACCGGCACCGGGTTGGTGGTGTGGGCCGTGTGCGGGCCGCCGGTCTCGGGGTCGATCATGGTCTCGCAATTGCCGTGGTCGGCGGTGACGATCATCGCCCCGCCTTCCTGTTCCAGCGCCTTCAGCACCCGGCCCAGCGCGGCATCGACCGCCTCGCAGGCCGCGATCGCCGCGTCCAGGTCGCCGGTATGGCCGACCATGTCGGGATTGGCAAAGTTCACCACGATCAGGTCGTAGCGGTCATGGATCGCCGGCACGAGGTGATCGGCCACCTCGGCCGCCGACATCTCGGGCTGCAGGTCGTAGGTCGCCACCTTGGGGCTGGGCGCCATGTAGCGGTCCTCGCCCTGTTCCGGCGCTTCCTTGCCGCCGTTGAGGAAGAAGGTGACATGGGGGTATTTCTCGGTCTCGGCGGTGTGGAACTGGCGCAGCCCGTGTGCCGCGACCCATTCCGCCAGCGTGTTCTTGACCACCTGCTTGGGATAGGCGGTGGTCATGTACGCGTCGTGCTGCCTGGAGTAGTCGACCATGCCCAAGAGCGCCGACAGTTTCGGCCGCGTACCGGTGTCGAACTCGGCAAAGCCCGGCTCGCCGATCGCGCGCAGGATCTCGCGCGCCCGGTCGGCGCGGAAGTTGAGGCAGAAGAAACCGTCGCCATCCTGGATCCCCGGCGGATCGGCGATCACCGAGGGCTCGATGAACTCGTCGGTCTCGCCGCGGTCATAGGCGGCGGCCACGGCGGCCCCGGCACTGTCGCATTCCTCGCCCAGCCCGTGGACCATGGCGTGATAGGCGAGCGAGACCCGTTCCCAGCGATTGTCCCGGTCCATCGCGTAGTAGCGGCCGATAACGCTGGCGACATGGGCGCCCTCGGGCAGCTTTTCGACCAGCTCGGCGATGAATTTGTCGGCCGATTTCGGCGGCACGTCGCGGCCGTCGGTGATGGCGTGGATCGCCACCGGCACCCCGGCCCCGGCGATCATCTTCGCCGCCGCCAGCACGTGGTTGATATGGCCATGCACCCCGCCATCCGAGATCACGCCCATCAGATGCGCGGTGCCGCCCGTCGCCTTGACCTTGGCGATGAAGTCGAGAATCGCCGCGTTCTGGAAGAACGAGCCGTCTTCGATGGCGAGGTCGATCTGGCCCAGATCCATCGCCACCACCCGGCCGGCGCCGATATTCATGTGGCCGACCTCGGAGTTGCCCATCTGGCCGGCGGGCAGGCCGACATCGCGGCCATGGGTCACCAGGGTGGCGTTCGGGCAGTCGGCCATGATCCGGTCGAAATTCGGGGTCTTGGCCAGATAGGGGGCATTGGCCTTGGTATCCGGGCTGATCCCCCAGCCGTCGAGGATGCACAGGACCACGGGCTTCGGAACGCTCATCTGGAAATCCCCTTGCTGATCTGGCCCGGTTCTACGCTGCGGCGCCACGGCCGGCAACCTCTGCCGCCGGCGCCTGACCCGGAGGTGATCCAGATGCGCGGCTGCGCCGCACGCCTTCTGGCACTGCGTGCGGTGTGGGGGCGCTGCCCCCGTCGCCCAGGGGCGACTCCCCCGAGGTATTTGGGCCAAGATGAAAGCAGGAAGGCGGTTCGGGCACTGTCCGGCCGATGCCCGAACGGCGAGGGAGGGTGGAGGGGCATCAGTCTTCGGTGGTCTGGTCGAGTTCGACCAGCGCCGCGGCGAACTGGTCCAGGCCCGCGGCGCCGGCCGGGGTGAGGGCGTAGGTGCCGTGCGCCACCCGCTCGAACCAGCCGTAATGGTCGGCGCGCATCAGCGGCGCGGCGCGGGTGACGCCGGTGGCGCGGGCGACCTGGGCAGCGCGTTGCGGGCCGGTCTGCTGCAGGTGGCGCGCGCAGCGCAGGGCGTCCTGGCGGTAGGCGGTCACCTGCTTGACCCGGGTCGCGCCGCCGGTATTGGGATCGCCGACCCGGCGCTGGAATTCGCGCAGCAGGCGGCCAGCCCGGTCGGCGCGCTTGCGCGGGCGGTAGGGGCCGGGGTCGAGATGGGCCTCGACCGCGGCCTCCGCGTCGGGGCGCACCACCAGCAGGCCGAGGCCGAGCCGGCGGCACAGCCGCAGGACATCCTTGTAGCGCCGGGTCCAGCCGCGCTGCGACGAGACCGGCACGGCGAGGTAGACGTGATCGAACAGTGCCTGCCTCGCGACGCCCTGCATCACCAGTTCCAAGGAGAAACTGAGCTTGAGCTCGACGATCAGCGGCGGTTCCTCGCCCCGGATCGCCATCAGGTCGCAGGCGCCGATCTCGGCCTTCACCGCGTAGCCCTGGGATTCGAGAAAGGCCTTCACCGGGGCGTAGAGATCGGCCTCGCGCATCTGTTCAGGCCCGGTGATAGGGCGCGCCGGCGAGGATCGAGGCGGCGCGGTAGAGCTGTTCGGCCAGCATCACCCGCACCAGCATGTGGGGCCAGACCATCTTGCCGAAGGAGAGGCTGAAATCGGCCTTGGCCCGCAGGCCCGGATCGATACCGTCGGCACCGCCGATGACGAAGGCGACGTCCTGGCGGCCATTGTCGCGCCAGCGTGCCAGCAGCTCGGCGAAATCGGGCGAGGTGAGCGTCTTGCCGCGCTCGTCGAGGGTGCAGAGCAGCGCCCCGGCGGGCAGGCTGCGCTCGAGCAGCGCGGCCTCGGCCGTCATGCCGCCGCCCTTGCGGTCCTCGACCTCGTGCAGCTGCGCCGGGCCGAGGCCCAGCGCGCGGCCGGTGCGGTCGAAACGCTGGAGGTAGTCGTCGATCAGCGTGAGTTCCGGCCCCGCCCGCAGGCGGCCGACCACGTTCAGATGGACCCGCATCCGGCCCCCTTGTCTTGAGGCCCGGAACGGGGCCCGGTCAGAACCCGGCCGTCAGGCCTTGGCGGTCTTGCCCGCCGGCTGCCACATCTTCTCGACCTGGTAGAACTCGCGCACTTCCGGGCGGAAGACATGGACGATGACGTCGCCGGTGTCGATCAGCACCCAATCGCCGGTTTCCTTGCCCTCGACCTTGCTGGTCCGCCCGGTCTGCTGCTTGAGCCGATCGACCAGTTTTTCGGCGATCGCCGAGACCTGGCGCGAGGAGCGGCCCGAGCAGACGACCATGTAATCGGCCATGTCCGAACGGCCGCGCAGGTCGATCGGGATCACGTCTTCGGCCTTGTCGTCGTCGAGTGAGGTCAGGATGCGTTCCAGCAGTTCCTCGCTGGAAAGATCATGAGCGGGCGCCGTCGTCATCGGAGCCCCCGATGCAGCCGTGCTGCCGGCTGCCTGCGTCGCATGAGACAGGACATTGTCCTCCTGATGAAGCGCCGACTGAACCCCGGCGCTGGGTGATGGAAATGTAGCATCGCGGCTGTGAAATCTCAATGACCGGCCCCGCAGAACGGCGCGATATCGCGGCGCGGCGGCGCCTTCCGGCCGCTCAGGGGCAGGCGGGCAGCTCTGCCGGCGCCCGGCCCAGCGCGCTTTGCAGCGTCGCGCCGGGGGCGGTGAGGGCCAGCGCCGGGACAGAGGGGGCGAAGCGCACCGAGAGGGCGAAGGGCGCCCCGGTCGCTTCGGCGCGGGCCCGGCAGGGGATGAAGGTGACCTCGATGGCGCTTTGCGGCTGCAGTCCCCGGGCCCGCCAGCCGCGCACCGTCGCCTGCAGCTGGGTCAGCTCGGCCGCCTGCGGCGTCGCCAGGCGCAGCCGGAACCGCATGCCGCCCTGCACGGGCTCCGGCGCCCCCGCCTGTTCCAGCCTGTCGCGCGCCTGCCGGGCGGCGGCGCCCGGTCCGCCGCTGGCGGTCAGCACCAGCGCCGCCGAGCCCGGGATCAGCCCGATACCGTCGGGCAGCAGGACCGAAACCGTGATCGCCGCCGGATCGGCCGCGAAGGGGCGCGGCGGCTCGGGAAACAGCGGCCGGGCGGTTGCCGGCGGGGCGGCGAGCAGCAGCGCGGCGGAGACCAGCGCGGCAAGAGGGCGGGAGGCGCGGCGCAGGCCGGTCGGTCGGTCTTGGGTCACGCGGGCGGCTCCTCGGGCGTGGTCGTTTCTTGCGGCGGCGCCGTGTCCTGCCCCCGGGCGCGGCCCAGGTCGACCCGGCTGCCGTCGAGCAGGCGCACCTCGCGTTGCGGGAAGGGCACCGAGATGCCGTTTTCCTTGAACGCGTCCCAAAGCGCAAGGTAGACGGCGCCGCGCACATTTGTCAGGCCGCCGGTCGGATCGCGGATCCAGAAGCGCAGGATGTAGTCGACCGAGCTGTCGCCGAAGCCGACGATATGGCAGACCGGCGGGCGCGAGACCAGCACCCGGTCGACGCTCTGGCAGGCGGCGGTGGCGATGGCGCGCACCTTGTGCGGGTCGTCGTGGTAGGAGGTGCCGAAGAAGATGTCGAGCCGGACGAAATCGTTCGAATGCGACCAGTTGACCACCTGTCCGGTGATCAGGTCCTCGTTCGGGATCAGGTATTCCTTGCCGTCGCGGGTGACGACCGAGACATAGCGGGCGCCGAGCGAATTGATCCAGCCGAAGGTGTCGCCGAGGCTGATCACGTCGCCCGGCTTGACCGACTTGTCGAGCAGGATGATGACACCCGAAACCAGGTTCGAGACCACCTTCTGCAGCCCGAAGCCGAGGCCGACGCCGATCGCGCCCGACAGCACGGCGAGGCCGGTGAGGTCGAAGCCCACCGCCTTGAGGCCGATGAAGAAGGCCGCGCCGTAGAGGCCGACCTGCATCATCTTCACCGCCAGCACCCGCATCGAGGGCGAGATATCCTCGTTGCCGGTGATCCGTGCCGCCGTGGTCTGCGCGATCATCCGCGCCCCGGAGAACAGGATGCCGGTCACCACCAGCGCCTTGAGCACCGCCAGCGCCGAAAGGTGGAAACCGCCCAGGTCGATGGCGAAATTGTCGAGGAACTCGGCGAAGGGGGCGAGCAGGCCGAGGAAATGCAGGGTGACGTAGATCCAGGCGCCCCAGCTGACCAGCCGCCGCAACAGCCGGTTGCGGATGACCCGCGCTGCGAAGCTGACCACCAGAAGCGCCGTCGCGATGGTGGCGCCGACGATGATCAGGTAGCGGCGCGACGGAAAGGGGGAGATCTGGGCGATGATCCCGGCGGCGGCCCAGGCCAGCAGCACGAAGAAGATGCCGCGCAGCCGCTGGCGGATCAGCAACAGGATACGCAGCCGCCATTTCGGCCAGCCTTCGCGGCTGCGCATCCAGTCGTTGAGCGGCGGCGTCAGCAGCGCCCGCAGCAGATGCGCCAGCCCGAACAGCCCGATCAGAATCCCCACCTGCATCAGCCGTGACGGCAGCAGCAAGGTGCCCAGGAAGGTCTCGATATCGGAAATCAGTCCCTGGGCGCTGTCGATCAGCGGGGTGAATTGCTCCATGCGGCGCGGGGTCCCTTTGCCTGCGGGGGTCGGCCCAGTGTGGCATGAATGGTGCCTTGGCCCAAGGGGTTAGGAAAGATCGCGTCGGCACCGACCGCCGCTCGAAACCGCGGCGCGACATCTCCGCCGCCGGCCCGGGGCCGTCCTTGCCGCACCGGCCCTGACACCCCATATTGCCTGCATTCCCCGAAGCGCGTAGAACAGCCGCCATGAAACGCATTTTCGACATCCATGACCGTGCGCGGCTTCCCGGCCGCTTCTACGGCGCCACCCTGTCGATCCTCGCGCGACTTTGACGCGACCGCAGCCCGCCGCGCCCTCGGCGCCGCGCCGCTCCGTCACGCCCCGAATATTCCTACTGCCGAATGAGAGAGAGCCATGACCGCTCCGAGAACCCTCTATGACAAGATCTGGGACGACCATGTCGTCCAGCAGGACGCCGACGGCACCTGCCTGCTCTATATCGACCGCCACCTGGTGCACGAAGTGACCAGCCCGCAGGCCTTTGAGGGCCTGCGCATGGCCCATCGCACCGTCCGCGCGCCCGAGAAGACCATCGCCGTGCCGGATCACAACGTGCCGACGACCCCCGACCGCGAGAAAGGGATCGAGAACGAGGAAAGCCGGATCCAGGTCGAGGCGCTGGACAGGAACGCCCGCGACTTCGGCGTCAACTACTATCCGGTCGACGACATCCGCCAGGGCATCGTCCACATCATCGGCCCGGAACAGGGCTGGACCCTGCCCGGCATGACCGTGGTCTGCGGCGACAGCCATACCGCCACCCACGGCGCCTTCGGCTCGCTCGCCCACGGCATCGGCACGTCGGAAGTGGAACACGTTCTGGCCACCCAGACGCTGATCCAGAAGAAATCGAAGAACATGAAGGTCGAGATCACCGGCAAGCTGCATCCCGGTGTCACCGCCAAGGACATCACCCTCAGCGTGATCGGCAAGACCGGCACCGCCGGCGGCACCGGCCATGTCATCGAGTATTGCGGCGAGGCGATCCGCGAGCTTTCCATGGAAGGCCGCATGACCGTCTGCAACATGGCGATCGAGGGCGGCGCCCGCGCCGGCCTGATCGCGCCGGACGAGAAGACCTTCGAATACGTCAAGGGCCGGCCCCACGCGCCGAAAGGCGCGGCCTGGGAGGCGGCGCTGACCTATTGGAAGACGCTGTTCAGCGACGAGGGCGCCCATTTCGACAAGGTCGTCACCCTGAACGCCGACGAGATCGCCCCGGTCGTCACCTGGGGCACCAGCCCCGAGGACGTGCTGCCGATCACCGGCGAGGTGCCGGACCCGGAAAGCTTCTCGGGCGGCAAGGTCGAGGCCGCGCGCCGGGCGCTGGACTACATGGGCCTCGAACCGGGCATGAAGCTGACCGACATCGCCATCGACACGGTCTTCATCGGCTCCTGCACCAACGGCCGGATCGAGGACCTGCGCGCCGCGGCGGCGGTGCTGAAGGGCCGCAAGGTCAAGGATGGCATCCGCGCCATGGTCGTGCCGGGCTCGGGCCTCGTCCGCGCCCAGGCCGAGGAAGAGGGCCTGGCCCAGATCTTCCTCGACGCCGGCTTCGAATGGCGCCTGGCCGGCTGCTCGATGTGCCTGGCGATGAACCCCGACCAGCTGGCCCCGGGCGAACGCTGCGCCGCGACCTCGAACCGGAACTTCGAGGGCCGTCAGGGCCGCGGCGGCCGCACCCACCTGCTGTCGCCGGCGATGGCGGCGGCGGCGGCGGTCACCGGCCACCTGACCGACGTGCGCGAATTGATGATGAGCGAGGAAGTCTGAGCATGGACAAGTTCACCACACTCACCGGGGTCGCGGCGCCGATGCCGCTGGTCAATATCGACACCGACATGATCATCCCCAAGCAGTTCCTCAAGACGATCAAGCGCTCGGGCCTCGGCAAGAACCTGTTCGACGAGATGCGCTATGACGAGAACGGCATGGAGAAGCCCGATTTCGTGCTCAACCAGCCGGCCTACCGTCATGCCGAGATCATCGTCGCCGGCGACAATTTCGGCTGCGGCTCGTCGCGCGAACATGCGCCCTGGGCGTTGCTCGACTTCGGCATCCGCTGCGTCATCTCGACCAGCTTCGCCGACATCTTCTATAGCAACTGCTTCAAGAACGGCATCCTGCCGATCGCCCTGCCGCAGGACCAGGTCGACGTGCTGATGGACGACGCCCGCAAGGGCTCGAACGCCCGGATCACCGTCGATCTGGAGAATCAGACCGTGACCAGTTCGGACGGGCAGGAATTTCCCTTCGAGATCGACCCGTTCAAGAAGCATTGCCTGCTCAACGGCCTCGACGACATCGGGCTGACGATGGAAAAAGTGACGGCGATCGACACCTTCGAAGCCAGGAACAAGACCCTGCATCCTTGGGTCTGACCCCTACCTGACCACAACATATGGGGCCGTCCGAAAGGGCGGCCCCATTTTTGCTGCATTATTGATGCAATGTGGCGACAGTTTCTCCCACAAATCGCCGGAAGGATTTGCTGTTTTCAGACAAGGCATTGATGGGCGCGATCAAAAAAGGCAAAACTTTGTCAAAGTTGAGGCAGCCCGCCACAAATGGCGGAACCAGGTTGGAACAAGGGAGCGGCACCGAATCGCGCCCGTCCGATTGGAAGGTGTTAGGGCAGTGGTGAACCGGGCGACCGGCGCGGTGGTACGCGCAATTCTTGTCATGATCTTGCTGGCGACCCCGTCGCTGCTTCTGCCCGGCGCCGGCTCGGACGTGACCCAGGTCGTGGCGCTGGTCGCGCTTTTCGCCGGTGGCCTGACCTTCGTCGAATATGCCTCGGCCTATCCCGGCCTGGTCGAGTTCCGCTACGCCCCGCCGTTCAACCGCATCCGCTTCCTCTCGCTGTTCCTGACCGTCTTCCTGCTGACGGTGATCTGCCGCGGCCAGATCGTGCCGACGCCGCTGTCGCTCTTCGTCTCGGCGGTGGGCGAGCTGATCGGGCGGGCGATCGACTTTCCCTACAGCCCGGTGCGGCTGGTGACCCTGATGCTGCCCGGCGACAGCACGCCGCAGCATATCGCGCTGGTGCGCACCGCGGCCGGCATGGCCTACCTGATCTCGCTGCTGGCGCTGTCGCTCTTCGTCGTGCTGCAGAAGGTCTTCGGCTGGCCCACTCGCCACGGCTCGTTCAACGTCTGGGTCAACCTGCCCACCTTCGATCCGACCGCCGGCGGCGATGTCGTTCACCGGCTGGAACGCGATGCCCGCATTAACATCGCGTTAGGGTTTCTGCTGCCATTCTTGATGCCGGCGGTGGTGAAAGCGGCGTCGAGCACCTTCGGGCAGATCACGCTGGAATCGCCGCAGACCCTGATCTGGACGATGACGGCATGGGCCTTCCTTCCCGCAAGCCTGTTCATGCGCGGCATCGCGCTGGGGCGGATCGCCGACATGATCCGCGAACGGCGCCGCCTGAGCGAGGCCGAGCACAACGGCTCCTTCCTGCCGGCCTGATCCTCCTTTTCGCGCTGCTGCTGCCGGCCCTTGCCGGGGCCGAAACCCTGCGCATCGCCACCTATGATATCGAGATGGCGCGGCGCGGCCCGGGGCTGCTGCTGCGCGACATCGCCAGCGGCACGGACAAGCAGGTCGCGGCCGCCGTCGCGGCGATCGCCACGGCCCGGCCGGACGTGCTGCTGCTGACCGGCTTCGATTACGACCGCGGCCTGGCCGCCCTGACCGCGCTGCGCGAGCGGCTGGCCAAGGCCGGGGCGCCCTACCCCCACCTGTTCGCCCTGCCGCCCAACAGCGGGGTGCAAAGCGGCGTCGACCTTGACGGCAATGGCAAGATCGGCGGGCCGCGCGACGCCCAGGGCTACGGCCATTTCGCCGGCCAGGGCGGCATGGCACTGCTGTCGCGGCTGCCGATCGACAGCGGCGCGACGCGGGATTTCAGCCGCTTTCTCTGGCGCGACCTGCCCGGCAACCAGATGGCCGGCGCCCAGTTGAGCCCGGCGGCGCGGAAGGTCCAGCGCCTCGCCTCCGTCGGCGCCTGGGACGTGGTGCTGCGCCGGCCAGACGGGTCGCCGCTGCACCTCCTCGCCTTCGCCGCGACGCCGCCGGTCTTCGACGGCCCGGAGGATCGCAACGGCCGCCGCAACCATGACGAGATCGCCTTCTGGCAGGAGCTGCTGGACGGCGCCCTGCCCCTTGCCGCGCCGAAAGGGCCGTTCGTGCTGCTCGGCGACGCCAATCTCGACCCGGTCGACGGCGAGGGCCGGCACGCGGCGATCCGGGCGCTGCTGACCGGTCCGCGCTTGCAGGACCCGCGGCCGCGCAGCGCCGGCGCCAGGGCGGCGGCCGCGCCGGACCACAAGGGCGATCCGGCGCTGACCACCGCAGACTGGTCCGGCAAGAAGGGGCCGGGCCCGCTGCGGGTCGATTACGTGCTGCCGGCGGCCGGGTTGAAGGTGACCGGCGCGGGCGTCCTCTGGCCCGCGCCGGGCAAGCCGGGGGCGAAGACGGCAGAGGCCGCCTCACGCCACCGACTGGTCTGGGTGGAGCTTGCCCTGCCCTGAGGCCGGAGCCAGCGCCGCCACCTGCCGCGCCATCACCGTCTCGAACGGGGTGATCCGGAACTCGGGTAGCAGCCGGGCGAATTTCTCGCCCGAGAGTTCATGCGGCGTCTCGTAGAGATAGCGCATCTCGCTCAGTTCGCGCGCCAGTTCCCAGAACGGACCGGCCAGCCGCATCGCTCCCCACGGGAAGCGCGTCATCTTCAGCTTGCGCCCCATCTGCGCCTCGAGCCGCGCCTTCATCTCGTCCATGCTGAAGGTCAGGCCCGGGAAGGGCACGTCCTCGAACGCCGCGAGGCTGCCCCGCTTCTCGGCCAGCGCGACGGCGGCGCGGGCCATGTCGGGCAGGTAGGCATAGGCGCGGCGGGCGGCAGGCGCGGCCATGGCCGAGACCTTGCCCTTCGCCAGCCCCTTCAGCACCAGCATGTTGAGCACGGTCTGCGGGTTTTCCGGGTCGATGAAATCGCCGCCGCGCAGGATGATCGTCTGCACGCCTTCGGCGGCGGCCTTGCGGTAGTCCGCCTCCATCCCGGCCCGGATCGCCCCCTTGCGGGCGACCGGGCGATGCGGCGTCGCGGCGCTCCACGGCCCGGGCTGGTCGCCGTAGACATAGACGTTGCCGGGCACGATCACCGTCGCGCCGCTGGTCCGGGCGGCGGCCAGCACCTCGCGGGTGATGGCCGGGATGATCCGCTTCCAGTCGTGATAGGCCGGCGGGTTCATCGCGTTGACGATCACGTCGGCGCCCTGCGCGTCGCGGATCATGTCCCCGGTCTTGCGGTCGAAGCGCCGCACCTGCCAGCCGGCGGTTTCGAATTCACGGGCGGCGTTGCGGCCGAAGCCGCCGGAGGCGCCGAGGATGAGAACGGTCTTGGTCATGGCGTGTCCCTTTCGCTTGGGCGGTGTCGTTTGCCGATGACGTGAAGGTAGCCATTCTGAATGGAATTGAAATTGAGAGAAATTGCATGTTACTCATTCAGGTATGAATATCTCTGACAGGCTCGACTGGTCCCTGGTGCAGGTGCTTCTGGCGGTAGCCGAGGCGGGTTCGCTCTCGGGCGCGGCCCGCGTTCTGGGGCTGAGCCAGCCAACGCTGGGCCGCCAGGTGCAGGCGGCGGAGCAGGCGCTGGGGCTGAGCATCTTCCGCCGCCACGCCCGCGGACTGGAACTGACCGAGGCCGGCGCGGCGCTGATCGCGCCGGCGCGGGCGATGCGCGAGGCGGCGGCGCGGCTGCAGCTGGCGGCGGCGGGGCAGGAGACCGGGCTGCGCGGCACCGTGCGGATCACCGCCAGCACCGTCGTCGCCCATTACCTGCTGCCGCCGATCCTGGCCCGGATCCGCGCCGCCGAGCCCGAGATCGAGCTCGAACTCCACCCTTCGGACACGACCGAGAACCTGCTGTTCCGCGAGGCCGATATCGCGGTGCGGATGTACCGGCCGGAACAGCTCGACGTCATCACCCGCCATGTCGGCGAGATCGGCATCGGCCTCTACGCGGCGCAAAGCTACCTCGACCGGCGCGGCACGCCGACCACCGTGGAAGAACTGCAACAGCATGACTGGGTCGGCTTCGACCGCTCGGAGCTGATGCTGCGGGCGCTGCGGCGGATGGGCTGGCAGGTCGATCGCGGCTTCTTCCGCACCCGTTGCGACGATCAGGCGACCTATTGGCAGCTGGTGGCGGCGGGCTGCGGCATCGGCGGCGGCCAGCACCATATCGGCCGCAGCACCCCCGGCGTCGTCCGGCTGATGCCCGAGCTGCCGATCCCGTCGCTGCCGATGTGGCTGACGGCGGCCGAGGCGCTGCGCCAGACGCCGCGGCTGCGCCGGGTCTGGGACCTGCTGGCCGAGGGGCTGCGTGCCGCGGTCTCGGAGCCTTCCGAAACAGGGGCGAAAGCTTGACCGCCAAGGGGCAAAAGGCTAGGCGAGACGGGACATTTCACGGAGCGTATCCCATGGCCAATCCTTCCCTTCTCATCCTTCCCGGCGACGGCATCGGCCCCGAGGTCATGACCGAGGTGCGCCGCGTCATCGACTGGTTCGGCGCCAAGCGCGGCCTGAATTTCGACGTCAGCGAGGATCTGGTGGGCGGCGCGGCCTATGACAAATACGGCACCCCGCTGCACGACGACACGATGGCCAAGGCGCAGGAAGTCGACGCGGTGCTGCTGGGCGCCGTCGGCGGGCCGAAATACGACGTGCTGGATTTCAGCGTGAAGCCCGAGCGCGGCCTCTTGCGCCTGCGCAAGGAGATGGACCTCTACGCCAACCTGCGCCCGGCGCAATGCTTCGACGCGCTGGCGGATTTCTCGTCGCTGAAGAAGGACGTCGTCGCCGGGCTCGACATCATGATCGTGCGCGAGCTGACCTCGGGCATCTATTTCGGCGAGCCGCGCGGCATCTACCCGGATAACGAGGGCGGCCGCGTCGGCGTCAACACCCAGCGCTACACCACCGACGAGATCCGCCGCGTCGCCCGCTCGGCCTTCGAACTGGCCAAGCGTCGCAACAACAAGGTCTGCTCGATGGAGAAGGCCAACGTGATGGAATCCGGCGTGCTGTGGCGCGAGGAAGTCCAATGGGTGCACGACAACGAGTACCCGGAGGTCGAACTGAGCCACATGTATGCCGACAACGGCGCCATGCAGCTGGTCCGCAATCCCAAGCAGTTCGACGTCATCGTCACCGACAACCTGTTCGGCGACATCCTGTCGGATTGCGCGGCGATGCTGACCGGCTCGCTCGGCATGCTGCCCTCGGCCTCGCTCGGGGCGCCGATGGCCAACGGCCGGCCGAAGGCGCTCTACGAGCCCGTCCACGGCTCGGCCCCCGACATCGCCGGCCAGGGCAAGGCCAACCCGATCGCCTGCATCCTGAGCTTCGCCATGGCGCTGCGCTACAGCTTCGACCGCGGCGACGAGGCCGCCCGGCTAGAAGCCACGGTCGAGAAGGTGCTGGCCGACGGCGTCCGCACCGCCGACCTGATGGGCCCGGAAGGCGGCGTGCCGGTCAGCACCTCGGGCATGGGCGACGCCATCCTCGCCGCGCTGGACGCCAGCCTGTAAGGCGACAGCCGGCAGGCAGATGAAGGGCCGGCGTCCTCGGCGGGCGGCGGCCCTTCTTCTTTGCCGGCGCAGTTGCGTCACTCCGCAACGCGCCCGGAGCCGCGGCGGGCGCCGGTCGCGCCGCGCGGCCGGCTAACGCCGCCTGTCCCGGCGCGCGGAGACCTCCAGCCGGACCGCCAGGATCAGCATCGCGACGGCAGCGACGAGAAGCAGGACCGAGATCGCCCATCCGCCGAATGCGAGGAAGACATAGAACGCGAAGATCAGGCTGCCGAAGAAATCCGGTATGCGCTCACAATAGGAGGCCGTCGAACTGGCGACGCAGCCCCCGAAGTGCCCGATCAGCCAAAGAAGCAACGGGAACCCCAGGATCGCCAATGCCGCGAGGGTCAGAAAACGCGCGGTTTCGTTTTGGAAGTGAATTCCCGGCAAGACGATCCTCCATGTGCCCGGCTTCCTGCACGGACAAGGATACCTCGCCCATGCGACGCGCCGCCATCGGTGCCGGCGCGCGCGAATGGGATCGACCTTAGGAGCAGACGCGCCGGCGCCGCTACGGCCCCAGCACCGCCCCGGTCGGATCCTTCAGCCGCAGCCGTTCCTCCGCCGGCACGGTCTGGCGTTCGATCATCCGGTGGACGCGCGGCTTGCCCGGGCCCTTGTGCAGCGCCAGCAACCGCTCGTAGACCTCGGCATCGGCCTGGGTCCGGCGCTGGTTGTGGCGGACGTAATCGGTCCAGGTCGGGACGTGGTAGCTCTCGGTCCACAGGTCCGGATTTTCCAGGTCGCGCAGCAGCGCCCATTGCTGGGCGCCGTCGCGCTTGCGGATCCGGCGCCGGTCGCTCATCGCCGCCAGGAAGGCCGGCAGGTCCTGCTGCGCGATCTCGTAATCCACCATCACCATGATCGGGCCCGAGCGCGGCTGGATGTCCAGCCGCAAGGGCGGCTCGCGGAACCTGTCGAGCGGATCGAGGTTGAGCTCGCCCAGCTGCGGCAGCCGGTAGCGCAGCCCGACCAGCCCGCCCAGCACCAGCACTCCCGACGCGATCATCAGCGCCGTGCCCGAGCCGTGGACCTGCGCCACCGAGCCCCAGAGCCAGCTGCCCGAAGCCATGCCGCCGAAGGTCGCCACCTGGTAGACCGACAGCGCCCGGCCGACGACCCAGCGCGGGGTGGTCAGCTGGACCGAGACGTTGAACAGCGACAGGGCGAGGACCCAGGAAGCGCCGGCGACCAGCAGGATGGCGCAGCTGAGCGCGTAGATCGGGCTGATGCCGAGGACGAAGGCGGCCACGGCGAAACCGGCGAAGGCGCCGCGCACCACGACCTCGTTGGAGAACCGCGCCCGCAACCGGCTGTTCGACAGCGCCCCGCCGATGGCGCCGACGCCGAAGAAGCCCAGCATCACGCCGTAGCCCAGCGCACCGCTGCCCAGCTGGCCGCGCGCCACCAGCGGCAGCAGCGCCAGCACCGCCACTGCGGCGATGCCGAACAGGAAGCCGCGGCCCATGATCCGGACCAGGTGCGGCGACATCGAGACATAGCGCAGCCCGGCCCGCATCGCCCGGGTGAAATCCTCGCGCGGCAGGGTGCTGCGCGCCCGTTCGGGGTGCCAGCGGCTCAGCGTCGCGATCAGCAGGAAATAGGAGGCCGCATTGGCCGCGAAGGCCGCCGCCGCCCCGGCCGCCGCGACGATGGCACCGCCGATCGCCGGCCCGACGCTGCGCATCAGGTTGAACCCCATCGAGTTGACGACGACGGCCGAGGGCAGGTCCTCCTTGCCGATGATGTCGCCCATCGAGGCCTGCCAGGACGGGTTGTGCAATGCCGTGCCGCAGCCGATCAGGAAGGTGAAGGACAAGAGCAGCCAGGGCGTCAGCAGCCCCAGATAGGCCGTCACCGCCAGCCCGACCGAGACGACCAGCATGAAGCTCTGCGCGATCAGCATGATCCGGCGGCGGTCGAAACTGTCGGCCAGCGCCCCCGACACGATCGCGAACAGGGTGATCGGCAGGGTGGTTGAGGCCTGCACCAAGGCCACCAGCGCGTGCGAGGTGGTCAGCGAGGTCATCGTCCAGCTCGCGCCCACCGCCTGGATCAGCGTGCCCAGGTTCGAGACCAGCGCGGCCGACCACAGCGCCCGGAAGGTCGGGTTGCGAAACACGCCCAAAGGTGATGTCCGCTCTGCCACTCCCGTTCCCTCGCGCTGCCCACTTTCGGGATACGCCGCGGCGCCGGCGGGGGCAAGCGCGCGACATTGCCGTCTTGCCAGCCGGTCCCGGCCAGCGGCAGAGTGGGGCGGGCAGAAAGGAACGGACATGGCGAAGACAAGGCTGGACAGGCTGCGCCTGCTTTACGAAGGCAACAGCCGGCGCGCGCAGCGGTTCCGCTACGGGCTGTTGATCTTCGATCTGGGCACGATCCTGTTCGTCATCGCCACCTCGTTCAGCCAGCACGGCGTGGTGGTCGAGACCATCGACGCGGTTTTCGGTGTCGCCATCCTGATCGACTTCATCGCCCGCGTCGCGATCTCGACCCAGCGGCTGCGCTTCCTGATCCACCCGGTGACTCTGGCCGACCTCGCCTCGATCGTCTCGTTCCTCGCACTCTTGGCAGGCGAGGGGCTGGGCTTCCTGCGCATCGTCCGGACGCTGCGGCTGCTGCACACCTACCAGATGCTGGCCCGGCTGCGCGCCGATTTCCGCTTCTTCCGGATGCACGAGGATATCCTCGTCGCCGCGATCAACCTGCTGGTCTTCATGTTCGTCATGACCGGGCTGGTCTATGCCAGCCAGTACAGCACCAACCCGCAGATCGACAACTACGCCGACGCGCTCTACTTCACCGTCACCGCGCTGACGACGACCGGCTTTGGCGACATCACCCTGACCGGAACCAGCGGCCGGATGATCTCGGTCGCGGTGATGATCTTCGGCGTCACCCTGTTCCTGCGCCTCGCCCAGGTGCTGTTCCGCCCGGCCAAGGTGCGCTACCCCTGCCCCGATTGCGGCCTCAAGCTGCATGACCCGGACGCGGTCCATTGCAAGCATTGCGGCGCGACGCTGAATATCGAGACCGAGGGCTATTACTGAGGCCCCGGATCAGGCCGTCTCCTCGGCCAGCAGCGCCGCCAGCCCCTCGCGATAGCTCGGGTAGAGCAGCCGGATGCCGAGCTCATCCTTGATCCGGTCGTTCCGCACCCGCTTCGACTCGGCATAGAAGCTGCGCGCCATCGGGGACATCTCGGCGGTTGCGAAATCCTCCTCGGGCGGCAGCGGCAGGCCGAGCAGCTCGGCGGCGTGGGCGATGATCTCTTCCGGCGGCGCCGGGTCGTCGTCGCACAGGTTGTAGATCGCGCCGGGATTCAGATGCGCCATCGAGGCTTCCAGCACCTGCGCGATATCCGCGACATGGATGCGGCTGAACACCTGGCCGGGCTTGACGATCCGCCGCGCGGTGCCGGCCCGAACCTTGGCGAAGGGCCCGCGCCCGGGGCCGTAGATGCCGGCCAGCCGGAAGATGTGCAGCGGCAGCCCGGCCTCCTGCGCCAGCGCCTGCCATTCCGCCTCGGCCGTCCCCCGGGCCTTGCCGCGCGCCGTCGCCGGGGTCAGTGGCGTCGCCTCGTCGACCCAGCCGCCGTGATGATCGCCGTAAACCCCGGTGGTCGACAGGTAACCGACCCAACGCAGATGCCCGGCCGCGGCGATCTGATCGCGCGCCAGCCGCAGCACCGGGTCGCCCTGTTCATCGGGCGCGATGGAGCTGAGCAGATGCGTCGCCCGCGCTAGGACCGGGGCGAGCGCATTGCCCGGCCAGACCAGCGCCTCGACGCCCTCCGCTGTCAATTCAGCGGCCTTCTCGGCCGAACGCGTGGTGCCGATCACGTGCCAGCCCTGCGGCATCAGCCGCCGGGCGAGGGCGCGGGCGGAATAGCCGTGGCCGAGGGAAAGCAGAACCTTGTCCATGGCCCGACTATCTGGGCCGGGCCGGGGGCTGCGCAAGGGCGGATCGCCCGCTGACCGCTTTGCCATTGCCCGGCGCGGCGAAATCGGCTTTCAGTCCGTCATGAGCAATGCCCCCGATTTCAGCTTCGAAACCGCCGCCCGCGCCCGCGGCTTCGCCCGTATCGCCGGCGTCGACGAGGTCGGCCGCGGCCCGCTCGCCGGCCCGGTGACGGCCGCCGCCGTGATCCTCGACCCGGCCCGCATCCCCGACGGCCTGAACGATTCGAAGAAGCTCAGCGCCCGCCGCCGCGACGCGCTCTACGACGCGATCCTCGAGATGGCCGAAGTCTCCGTCGCCCATGCCACGGTGGCGGAGATCGACGAGATCAACATCCTGCGCGCCAGCCACCTGGCGATGGAGCGCGCCGTCGCCGGCCTCGCCACGCCGCCTCACCACCTGCTGATCGACGGCAACCTGATCCCGCGCGGGATCGCCCTGTCGGCCGAGGCCGTGGTCAAGGGCGATGCCCGCTCGCTGTCGATCTCCGCCGCCTCGATCGTCGCCAAGGTGGTGCGCGACCGGATCATGGTGGATTTGGCGCAACAGCACCCCGGCTACGGCTGGGAACGCAATGCCGGCTACCCGACCAAGGCCCATCTGCAGGCGCTCCAAGATATCGGGGTGACTCCCCACCATAGACGTTCCTTCGCACCTATCCACAATATCTTGTATCAAGGCAATAATGTAACCCCTTGATTCAAAAAACAAATTGACGGCGAATCGCCGATAGCTCATTTTTGTCCACAGAAACGACAGCGCGAAAACGCGCGGACCTGTGAGGCAGACATGACGAAACCCAAGGCCAAGGGGGCGGAAACGCTCCCTCTCAACCAGATATTGTCTGGTGACTGCATCGAGAGAATGAACAGCCTGCCAGCGGGCTCGATAGACCTGATCTTCGCCGACCCGCCCTACAACCTGCAGCTCAAGGGCGACCTGCACCGGCCGGACAATTCCAAGGTCGATGCGGTCGACGACGACTGGGACCGGTTCGACAGCTTCAAGATCTACGACCGCTTCACCCGCGACTGGCTCGCCGCCGCGCGCCGGCTGCTCAAGCCCAATGGCGCGATCTGGGTGATCGGCTCCTACCACAACATCTTCCGCCTCGGCGCCGAACTGCAGAACCAGGGCTTCTGGCTGCTCAACGACGTCGTCTGGCGCAAGTCGAACCCGATGCCGAACTTCCGCGGCAAGCGGCTGACCAACGCCCATGAGACGCTGATCTGGGCCAGCAAGGAAGAGGCCAGCAAGTACACCTTCAACTACGAGGCGCTGAAGGCGCTGAACGAAGGGGTGCAGATGCGCTCGGACTGGGTGATCCCGATCTGCACCGGGCACGAGCGGCTCAAGGACGACAAGGGCGACAAGGCCCACCCGACCCAGAAGCCCGAGGCGCTCTTGCACCGGGTGCTGGTGGCGACGACCAATCCCGGCGACGTCGTGCTCGACCCGTTCTTCGGCACCGGCACCACCGGCGCCGTCGCCAAGATGCTGGGCCGCGACTATATCGGCATCGAGCGCGAGGAAAGCTACCGCAAGGTGGCCGAGGCGCGGCTGGCCAAGGTGCGCAAGTTCGACCGCGAGGCGCTGACCGTCTCGACCTCGAAACGCGCCGAGCCGCGGGTGCCCTTCGGCCAGCTGGTCGAACGCGGCATGCTGCGCCCGGGCGAGGAGCTCTACTCCATCGGCAACCGCCACAAGGCCAAGGTGCGCGCCGACGGCACGCTGATCGGCAACGACGTCAAGGGCTCGATCCACCAGGTCGGCGCCCAGCTCGAAGGCGCGCCCAGCTGCAACGGCTGGACCTATTGGCACTTCAAGCGCGAGGGCAAGATCATCCCGATCGACGTGCTGCGCCAGCAGATCCGGGCCGAGATGGGCGACCAGCGCCCGCACTGATCCCGCGCGACCGACAGTTACCGCCTGTGCCGTGGTCCGCCCGCGGCACGACTGCCCCGCCATCTCCGCATGGCGGGGTCTTTTGTCTCCGGCGGGAGGATGCAGGCAAAGATGACACCGCAAACGCCCCTGCATTTCACCTTTGCGAAAATACTCCGGGGGGAGTCGCCCCTGGGCGACGGGGGGCAGCGCCCCCCTTTCCTCGCAAACAGGCTTGCGCGCGCAGCGCGCTCCGCCGGATCGCCTATTTGTAGGGGGCCATCCCCGCGCGGGCCAGTTCGTCGGCGCGCTCGTTCTCGGGGTGGCCGGCATGGCCCTTGACCCATTCCCAATGCACCTTGTGCCGGGCCTGGGCGGCGTCGAGCCGGCGCCACAGGTCCTCGTTCTTCACCGGCTTGCCGGTCGAGGTCTTCCAGCCCTTCCGCTTCCAGCCCCGCAGCCATTCGCTGATGCCGTTCTTCACATAGGCGCTGTCGGTGACGATGGTGATCTCGGAGGGCCGGCCCAGCGTCTCGAGCGCGGTGATCGCCGCCATCAGCTCCATGCGGTTGTTGGTGGTCTGGGCCTCGCCACCCGACAGGGCACGTTCCTTGACCACGGTGTCGCCGTCGCGGGCGTGCAGCAAGACGCCCCAGCCGCCGGGGCCGGGATTGCCGCTGCAGGCACCGTCGGTATAGGCGATCAGGTCAGGCATGGCAGGCTCCGTTCGGCAGGTCGCCCGGGTCTTACGGAAGCCCGGCCGGGGCGTCAACGGCGGCGGGGACGGCTCAGGTCAGCACGATGGGAGCGAGGCTCAGCAGCACGACGACGGTGAAGCCCAGCCGCGCCCGCATCCACCAGCCCGGCGCCAGCCCCTGCTGCCAGAACAGCCAGTCGATCGCGGTGACGCCGACGAAGCCGGCGCCGAGGTAGATCGCGGCCGAGACCGGCCCGCCGCCGACGAAGAGGAAGGCCCAGGCCGCTGGCAGGACGCTGAGCAGGTAGCCCGTCGCGGCGACACCGGCCCGGGCGCGGCTGGCGAATCCCCACAGGATGCCGGACAGGAAGGCCAGCACCACGGTGCCGTAGGCAAGCTGGATATAGGGCCCGATGAAACGCGGCCCGACATGCCGCGCCGTCGCCAGCGCCAGCGGCTGCGACCACATCGTCACCACGCCCCAGACGAAGGGGGTAAGCGCGGCGGTGCCGAGGGTCAGCGCGGCCCGGGGGCTGCGGCTCATGCCCGTTCCAGCGCCAGCCGCAGCCCGAGCCCGGCGAAGCTGGCGGCGAAGGCACGGCGTATCCAGGCCATGACGCGCGGCCGCGCCAGCACCGCCCGGCGCAGGCTGCCGGCCAGCACCGCGTAGCCGACGAAGACCGCGAAGGTCATGGCGACAAAGCCAAGGCCCAGTTCGGTCAGCCGCAGCGTCGCGTCGGGCGCTCCGGCGGGAATGAACTGGGGCAGGAAGGCAAGGAAGAACAGCGCCGAGGTGTGCAGCACCGCCGCCAGCCCGCCCAGCGTGAAAAGCAGGTGGATCGCCGTGGTCAGGGTGCAGCCGAGCACCGCCAGCAGCCCGGCACGCAGCCCGGCGCCCAGCGTCGTCGACAGGGTGTAGATGACGCCGATCCCCGGCATGGCGCAGACGATGAAGGCGGTGAACAGGAATTCCGGCGACATGGGACCCTCCGTGGCAAGACGCGGCAGTCTGCCCGCCGCCGCCCCGCCGCGTCAAGCTAGGCCGCGCGGGCGGCCAGCAGCCGCGCCAGCGGCGGGCCGAGCAGCAGCACCAGCACGAAGCGCAGCGTCTGCATCGCGATCACGAAGGCAAGGTCGACCCGGCTGGTCGCGGCGATGATCGCCACCGAGCTCAGCCCGCCGGGGCTGGTCGCCAGATAGGCGCTGAGCGCATCGATCCCCAGCCCCCAGGACACCAGCGCCCCCAGCCCGATGCACAGCGCGATCATCAGCAGGATCGATCCCAGCACCTGCGGCAGCACCGAGACGGCATGGCGCAGTGCCTGCATGGTGAAGCTCTGGCCGACGCTCCAGCCCAGCAGCACGTAGCAGACCGACATCAGCATGTCGGGCAACTGGATCGAGACCAGCCCGGCGGCATGCAGCACCCCGCCCAGCGCGAAGGGCAGCAGGATGGTGCCTCCCGGCATCCGCGTCGCCAGTGCCAGCGCGATGCCGAGCGCGGTGATCGCCAGCGACTGGCCGAAGGCGAACCAGTCGAGCCCGGCCCCGGCCGCCGCCGCCGCCGTCGGCCCGGCGCCGCCGGGCGCGCCCCAGAAATGGGCGATCAGCGGCGCGACGATGGCGACGATCAGCACCCGCAGGTATTGCATGAAGGCGACGAGGCGCTGATCGGCGCCGAAGGCCTCGGACATCAGCATCATCACCGTGGCCGCCCCCGGCGACAGGCCCCAGACGGCCGTCGATCCGGGCAGGCGGCCGCTGCGCAGCAATCCCCAGCTGACCACCGTGCTCAGCGCCAGGATGGCAAGGCCGATGGCCAGGAACAGCGGCGCGTCGCTGGTGAAGGTCGCCAGCGCCGCCGGGGTGATCGCTGCGGCCAGCAGCACGCCCAGCAGGCCCTCGGCCGGCAACAGCAGCCCGCGCGCCAGTTTCAGCTCGGCCCCGGAGACCTGCAGCGCAATCGCCGCGATCATCGCGCCCAGCATGAAGGAGGCCGGCAGCTGGATCGCCGCCATCGGCGCGATCAGCAGTGTCGAAAGAAGGATAAGCAGGAACCAGCGCACCGGGCGCGGCAGCCGGGACAGGCGCGCCGGCGCCGGGCTCACGCCGTCTCGCGCAGCACGCGCGGCACCTTGAACTCGACCGCCTCGCGCGCGGTCTCGACCGGCTCCACCGTCACCTCGAAACGGTCGCGGAAGGCGGCGATGACCTCGTCCACCAGCACCTCCGGCGCGCTCGCCCCGGCGGTGATGCCGACCGAGCGGATACCCTCGAGCGCGCGCCAGTCGATATCCTCTGCCCGCTGGGTCAGCTGGGCATAGGCGCAGCCGGCGGCGCGGCCGACCTCGACCAGCCGGCGCGAGTTCGACGAGTTCGGCGCCCCGATCACCAACAGCGCCTCGATCTTCGGCGCGATCGCCTTCACTGCCGCCTGGCGGTTGGTGGTGGCGTAGCAGATATCTTCCTTGTGCGGCCCGACGATGCCCGGGAACCGCGCCTTCAGCGCCGCGACGATATCCGTCGTGTCATCTACCGACAGCGTCGTCTGGGTGATGAAGGCCAGCTTCTCCGGGTCGCGCACCTTCAGCCCGGACACATCGTCCGGCGTCTCGACCAGCAGCACCTCGCCCGGCGGCAATTGCCCCATCGTGCCGATCGTCTCGGGATGGCCGGCATGGCCGATCATCACCATCTGCAGCCCGTTCTGGAAATGCCGCTCGGCCTCGATATGCACCTTCGAGACCAGCGGGCAGGTGGCGTCGACATAGAGCATGTGCCGCGCCTCGGCCTCGGCCGGCACCGATTTCGGCACGCCGTGGGCCGAGAAGATCACCGGCCGGTCCGGCGGGCAGTCCGACAGCTCCTCGACGAAGACCGCGCCCTTGTCGCGCAGCCCGTCGACGACGAACTTGTTATGGACGATCTCGTGGCGGACATAGACCGGCGCGCCCCATTTCTGCAGCGCCATCTCGACGATCTTGATCGCCCGGTCGACACCGGCGCAGAAGCCGCGCGGGGCGGCGAGGTAGAGGGTAAGGGCGGGTTTGCTCATCTGTCAGCTTCGAGGCTCGGGCCGGGTTGGCCCAGAGGTAGGCCGGACACGCGCCGAGGTCCAGCCCCGTCCGGCACCGGCCTGCCGCTTCTTCCGGGCAGAAATATCCCCAGCTCCGGGGCAGCACCCCGGCCCGGCCCTTGCCGCCGCCGCCGCGCGGTGAATACTGGGCGCATGGACTGGCGCGACGAAGGCGTGCTCCTGTCGGTGCGCCGGCACGGGGAAAGCGCCGCGATCATCGAGGTGTTCACCCCCGGCCACGGCCGCCATGCCGGCGTCGTGCGCGGCGGCGCGTCGCGCAAGCTGGCGCCGGTGCTGCAACCCGGCGCCCAGCTCGACCTGAGCTGGCGGGCCCGACTCGAGGATCACCTCGGCGCCTTCACCGTCGAGCCGTTGCGCGGCCGGGCGGCCGGGCTGCTAAGCGACCGGCTGGCGCTCGCGGGGCTCAACGCGCTCTGCGCCCTGCTCGGCTTCGCCCTGCCCGAGCGCGAGCCGCATCCGGCGCTCTACGCCGCCTCGGTGGCGATGTTCGATGCGCTGGCAGAGGAGGGCTGGCCGCTGGCCTACCTGCGCTGGGAGATGCTGCTGCTGGAAGAGATGGGCTTCGGCCTCGACCTGAGCTCCTGCGCCGTCACCGGCAGCCGCGACGACCTGGCCTATGTCAGCCCGCGCAGCGGCCGCGCGGTCAGCCGCGAAGGCGCCGGCGACTGGGCGCCGAAACTGCTGCCGCTGCCGCTCTGCCTGCTGGGCCAGGGTCCGGCCAGCGCCGCCGAGATTGCCGAGGGGCTGCGGCTGACGGGCCATTTCCTCGGCCATCACCTCGCCCCGGCGCTGGGCAACCGGCCACTGCCCGAGGCCCGGAACCGGCTGGTCGCGGCGCTGATGCGGGCGCAATAGGGCCTATTTCACCGCGCCGCTGTCGATCAGGAAATGGCCGGTCTCGCGCAGGCTGTCGGCGGTATTGCGGAACCGCATCCCCATCACCTCGCGCGCGCGTGCATTCGACACCCAGTCGACATGGCCGAGGCTGGGCAGGATCGAGCGGATCGCCGGGTCGAACTTGCCCAACAGCTTCATCAGCCAGTCCGGTGCCACCCGGCGCGGGATCCGGCGGCCGGGGAATTCCTGCCGCAGCAGGCTGGAGATCTCGGCAAACCACATCGAGCGATCGGAGGCGATGAAGCGCCGACCGGCCGTCTCGGGCCGGGCGACCGCGCGCAGGTGCATCTCGGCCACGTCGCGGACGTCGACCAGCGGGAAGCCCATGCGCGGCACCATCGGGTCCTTGCCCGCCAGCAGCCGCTGGACGATGCCGACCGAACTGCCGAAGCGGGCGTCGAGCGGGGCGCCGATGACGACGACCGGGTTGATCACGGTCAGGCCGATTCCCGGCGCCTCTTTCTTGACGAAATCCCAAGCGGCGCGCTCGGCCAGGGTCTTGGACTTGACGTAGGCGGTGGCCGAGGGGTGGTCGAGATCGGACCAGTCCTCCTCGGTCCAGGGCCGGCCGACATCCGACTTGCCGGCCATGATCGCCGCCGAGGACGAGGTCAGCACGACGCGCCCGATCCCGGCCGCATGCGCCGCCGCCAGCGCCCGCCGCGTGCCGTCGACCGCCGGCCGGATCAGCGCGTCCTCGTCCCGGGGCTGGCCGAGCGGAAAGGGCGAGGCGGTATGGACCAGCGCCTCGGCCCCCGCCATCGTCGCGGCCCAGCCGTCGTCGCGGGTCAGGTCGAGCGTGGCGAAGTCGAGCCGCTCCTGCGCCGCCGCGTCCGCCAGATGAGGCGCCACCGCCGCCCGCACCTCGTCGGCGCGCGCGGGGCTGCGCAGGGTGGCGGTGACGCGATACCCCGCCGCCAGCAGCTTCAGCAGCACATGCTTGGCGATATAGCCCGATGCGCCGGTCAGAACGATACGTCCTTGATCGGTCATGACGGTCCCCCGATCCGAGTCGGGCGAACCCTAAGACGCTGACTCTCAGGATCAAGGGGTGGGTCGGCGCATCGGCGGATATCAGTCGGTGAAGGTCACCGGCGGCAGCGGCCGGCGATCGACACCCAGCGAAAACAGGTCGGGCCGCGAGTAATGCCCGGCGACGTCGAGCGAACGGCGCGCACGCCGTGCCGCCTCGGCGTCGATCTCGGCATAGAGGATGTCCTGGCTCTTCGCCTGCGGCCCGGCCGCGAGCGCGCCCATCGGCTTGGCCACCACCGCGTCGCCGACATTGATCCATTCCTCGGGCGTGAACAGCGTGTCGCGCTCGGGGAAGTCGGCCGGCACGTCGGCGCCGGTCATCGCCGTCGCGGTGCCGATCACCCAGCAGCCGCCCTCCTTGGCGATGTGGCGCATGGTGGCGGTCCAGCTTTCGCCCGTGTCCCAGGTCGGCGCGACGAGGATGTCCATCTTCTGGGCATAGAGCGCGTAGCGGGCCAGCGGCAGGTAGTTCTCCCAGCAGATCAGCCCGCCGATCCGGCCGACCGGGGTATCGACGACGCGCAGGCCGGACGCGTCGCCGAAGCCCCAGACCATGCGTTCGGGATTGGTCGGCATCAGCTTGCGGTGGCGGTTGAGGAGGCTGCCGTCGGGACCGATGATGACCAGCGTGTTGAAGATCGTGGTGCCGGAATAGGCGCCGTCAAGCTCGTTGATCCCCATCGCGATGGTGATCCGGTGGCGCTGCGCCGCCTCCTGGATCGGCAGCAGGTGATCCTGGCCCAGATCGACGGCATTGGCGCGGAACCGGGCGTGGATTTCCCCCGCCAGCGCGCCGTCGCCGCCGGGACGCAGGCGCCAGGCCCAGGTCGGATAGCCGGGGATGAAGGCCTCGGGAAAGACCAGCAGTTCGGCCCCCTCGGCGGCGGCCTCGTCGATCGAGGCCAGCGCGCCCTCGATCGTCGCCTCGCGATTCAGCAGCGCCGGCGGGCGCTGGATGACGGCAGCTTTGGCGGCCATGGTCGTCTCCTTCCGATGCGGAAGTGCCGACACGTCAGTTTGCCGCCCGTGGCGTGCCTTTCGGACTGCGGACCCCTCTCCGCGGCGATCACTGGTTCAGCGGCGGCAACGCCAGTCTATCACGCAACCGTGAATATCCCAACGCCGCCGGCGCCCTCAGCCCAGCAGCCGCCGCGCGATCACCTGCGCCTGGATCTCGGCCGCGCCCTCGAAGATGTTGAGGATGCGGGCGTCGCAGAGAATGCGGCTGATCTGGTATTCCAGCGCGAAGCCGTTGCCGCCATGGATCTGCAGCGCGTTGTCCGCCGCCGCCCAGGCGACCCGGGCGCCGAGCAGCTTGGCCATCCCGGCCTCGAGGTCGCAACGCTGGTCGTGGTCCTTCTCCCAGGCGGCGAAGTAGGTCAGCTGACGGGCGATCATGATCTCGACCGCCATCATCGCCAGCTTGCCGCCGACGCGCGGGAACTCGATCAGCGACTTGCCGAACTGCTTGCGCTCCTCGGCATATTGCATCCCCACTTCCAGCGCGTTCTGGGCCACGCCGATGGCGCGGGCGGCGGTCTGGATGCGGGCCGATTCGAAGGTCTGCATCAGCTGCTTGAAGCCCTGGCCCTCGACGCCGCCGAGAAGGTTCGCGCCCTTCACCCTGAAGCCGTCGAAGCCCAGCTCGTATTCCTTCATGCCGCGATAGCCCAGCACCTCGATCTCGCCGCCGGTCATGCCCGGCGTCGGGAAGGGATCGGCATCGTCGCCCGGCATCTTCTCGGCCAGGAACATGCTCAGGCCCTTGTAATCGGTGGTGTCCGGATCGGTCCGGGCCAGCAGGGTCATGACATGGGCGCGGGCGGCATGGGTGATCCAGGTCTTGTTGCCGGTGATCAGGTAATCGTCGCCCTCCTTCACCGCGCGGGTGCGCAGGGAGCCGAGATCCGAACCGGTATTGGGCTCGGTGAAGACGGCGGTGGGCAGGATCTCGGCGCTGGCAATCTTCGGCAGCCATTCGGCCTTCTGATCCTCGGTGCCGCCGCAGAGGATCAGCTCGGCCGCGATCTCGGACCGGGTGCCCAGGCTGCCGACGCCGATATAGCCGCGGCTGAGTTCCTCGCTGACCACCACCATCGAGGCCTTCGACAGGCCGAAGCCGCCGAACTCCTCAGGGATAGTCAGGCCGAAGACGCCGAGCTCCGCCAGCTCCTCGATGATCTCCATCGGGATGAAGTCGTCCTTCAGGTGCCACGCGTGGGCGTTCGGCACCACCCGCTCGTCGGCGAAGCGGCGGAACTGCTCGCGGATCATCTCGAGCTCTTCGTCCAGGCCCGAGGCGCCGAAGGTCGCGCGGCCATGATTCTCGCGCATCAGCACCACCAGGCGGGCGCGGGCCGCCGGGCTGTTGCCCTCGGCCATCAGCCGCGCCGCCGCCTCGCCCGCCGCCGGCACCGCGACGCCGATCGCGTCGAGCCGGGCAATCTCGCCTTGGCTCATCGGCATGCCGCCGCGGATCTGCGACAGGTATTCGCCGTAACCGATCTGCAGCAGAAGCTGCTCCATCTCGCCGAAGCTGCCGGCCTCTTCCAGCCGCCCGGCCCAGGCCCGCATCTGGCGCAGACTCTCGACATAGGTTGCCAGCCAGGCCAGGGCATGGGCGGCGAACTGCTCGCGCTCCAGCGCCGCGCCAGAGACCCGGCCGTCGACCGTCACCCTTGCCCGCACCGCCGCCTTGGCCTCGTCCAGAAGCGCCTCGACCTCGGGCAGCGCCGCCGCGGCAAGCGCCAGCAGATCGGGCATCACCGGGCTGGCCGGGGTCGCGGTCTGTCCGTCATGGGGCATGGCTGATCTCCGTTTCTGCACTTGCGAGGGAGATAGGGCCTTTGCAGCCGCAGCGCAACAAAAATTCGCCGTCGCCCATCATGGTGAACGAATGTGTCGCATCGGATTTTGCCGCTGCAGCCCCTTGCGAACCACGCTATAGCGGGCGGGACGCGACGGGGACGGGATGATGGACATATTTGCAGGCGGGCTCGAGCCCTGGGCGCTGGCGCTGGCCATCGCGGTGACGCTGGTGGCGGGCTTCGTCAAGGGCGCGGTCGGATTCGCCATGCCGATGATCATGATCTCGGCGCTGTCCTCCTTCCTGCCGGGGCACGAGGCGCTGGCCGCGCTGCTGCTGCCGACCCTGACCACCAACCTCGCCCAGGCCTTCCGCCAGGGCCCGTCGGCGGCCTGGGAGTCGGTGGTGAAATACCGGCGCATGATCGTCACCATCATCGTCTTCATCGTCATCTCGGCCCAGTTCGTGCTGCTGATCCCGAGCTGGCTGATGTATGTCCTGCTCGGCGTGCCGATCGTCGGCTTCGCGCTCTACCAGCTCTCGGGCCGGCCGCTGGTGATCGCCATCCACCACCGCAAGCGGGTCGAGATCGTCCTCGGCATCGTCGCCGGCCTCTACGGCGGCATCTCGGGCGTCTGGGGGCCGCCGCTCTTGGTCTACCTGCTGTCGACCGGCACCGAGAAGCGCGAGCAGGTGCGGGTCCAGGGCGTGGTCTTCCTGCTCGGCGCGGTGATGCTGACGGTGGCCCACCTGCGCTCGGGCGTGCTCAATGCCTCGACCGCCCCGCTGTCGGCACTGCTGGTGATTCCCGCCTGGATCGGCATGTGGGTCGGCTTCAGGCTGCAGGACCGGCTCGACCCGGTGCGCTTCCGCTGGTGGACCCTGCTGCTGCTGGCGATCACCGGCGCCAACCTGATCCGCCGCGGGTTGATGGGCTAGGCTCCAGGCCCGCTTTGCCTTTTCATCTTCATCCAAATATCCCGGGGGCCCGGGGGCAGCGCCCCCGGCCTTCCTGCCTGCCCGGCGCCAAAGGCCAAAAAACATTGGCCCAGACAGTTGACTTGCCGCCGAGTCGGCCATAGAAGCGCGTCTTCAGATTTACCCGAACCGAAAAACCGGAACTCGTACAGATGGCCAATACGCCCCAGTCCAAGAAGCGCGCCCGCCAGAATGAAGCGCGCTATGCCGTGAACAAGGCGCGCCGCTCGCGGATCCGCACCTTCCTGCGCAAGGTGGAAGAGGCGATCAGCTCGGGCGACCAGGCCGCCGCGTCGGAAGCCCTGCGCAGCGCCCAGCCGGAAATCGCCCGCGGCGTGACCAAGGGTGTGCTGCACAAGAACACCGCAGCCCGCAAGATGTCGCGCCTGTCGTCGCGCGTGAAGGCCCTCTCGGCCTGACCCGACCGGCCGGCTCGCCCGGCTTTGACAGACTGCCGAAGGGCGCACCTCTGGTGCGCCTTTTCGCATTTCTGGGCCGAGTCCCACTTTGGGAATATCCCGAATTCGGCCACCGTGCCCTTTTTGCACAGCCGCCGGGATTCGCTTTCACCAAGCCTGAGTCAAGACCATAGTTCTGTTGCGCCGCCGCGCGACACCGGGCTAGCGTCTAGGAGCGATTCACATCGCCTTGGGGGGACATGGAAGGTCAGGGAGCCCCGCCAGTAGACGCCACTGCCAGGCAGCTACGGGTCGGGACGCCACGGGATCTACGGATTTCGGGGGTGGTAGGCTTTTGCCTGTCACGCTATCGGTGCCAGCGAAGCGGCTGCCGCGAAAACGCGGTCCACAGGCTGTTTCTCATGTCCAAATGAACAACGCGCCCCCGCCGGGCTGCCATATCGGGAGATCCCGGTATTGGGCTTCAGCCGGCGGGCAGACGGGTTGCGCCGCGTCGGCGCAGGCCGCCGGTTGGTTCGTTCCTCATGGCAGATTCGGGTCGCACAATAACCGGGGGCTGCAAGCCGGGTACGCGTATCTGTGTTTGTGTGATGTGTGGTGCAGTCGCCTCAATAAAAACGCGTGGACAGCGGGTCGGAAGATGACGAATGAAACCTGGGGGCATGTACGTGGCGAACTTCTCAAGAGACTGGGCAAAAACAACTTCGTAACCTGGATCGAGCCGCTGCGCTTCGCGGAACTGCGCGACGGCGTGGCACGGTTCACCGTGCCGACGAACTTCTTCGGCAACTGGGTCGAGCGCAATTTCTCCGATCAGATCCGGCAGCAGCTGATCTCGGCCGGCGCATCGGTCGACCGGCTGGAATTCACCGTCGAAGCGGCGCGGCCGGCGGTGCAGGCCAATGCCGCCGCCACCGCGCCCGAGGGGCAGCCGGCCTCGGCCGCCGCAGCCGCCGCAGAGACGCCCCGGGCCGCCCGGCCGGCGCACCCCGCCGCGGACGACTCGGAACTGCGCAGCGCCCCGCTCGACAGCCGCTTCACCTTCGACACCTTCGTCGTCGGCAAGCCGAACGAACTGGCCCATGCCGCCGCCCGCCGGGTGGCCGAGGGCGGGCCGGTCAGCTTCAACCCGCTGTTCCTCTATGGCGGCGTCGGGCTCGGCAAGACGCACCTGATGCATGCCATCGCCCATGAGCTGCAAAGCCGCCGGCCCGAGCTGCGCGTGCTCTACCTCTCGGCCGAGCAGTTCATGTACCGCTTCATCCAGGCGCTGCGCGAAAAGCAGATCATGGACTTCAAGGAGATGTTCCGCTCGGTCGACGTGCTGATGGTCGACGACGTCCAGTTCATCGCCGGCAAGGACAGCACCCAGGAAGAGTTCTTCCACACCTTCAACGCGCTGGTCGACCAGAACAAGCAGATCGTGATCTCGGCCGATCGCGCCCCGGGCGAGATCAAGGACCTTGAGGAACGGATCAAGAGCCGGCTGCAATGCGGGCTGATCGTCGACCTGCACCCGACCGATTACGAGCTGCGTCTCGGCATCCTGCAGAACAAGGCCGAGTTCTACCACAACCAGTACAAGGGCCTGACCCTGGCGCCGGGCGTGCTCGAATTCCTTGCCCATCGCATCACCACCAATGTCCGCGTGCTGGAAGGGGCGCTGACCCGGCTATTCGCCTTCGCCTCGCTGGTCGGGCGCGAGATCACGCTGGACCTGGCCCAGGACTGCCTGGCCGACATCCTGCGCGCCTCGGATCGCAAGATCACCATCGAGGAGATCCAGCGCAAGGTGGCCGAGCATTACAACATCCGGCTGTCCGACATGATCGGCCCGAAGCGGGCGCGCAACTTCGCCCGGCCGCGGCAGATCGCGATGTACCTGGCCAAGAAGCTGACCCCGCGCAGCCTGCCCGAGATCGGCCGCCGCTTCGGCGGGCGCGATCACACCACGATCATGCACGGCGTGCGCAAGATCGAGGAGCTGATGTCGACCGACTCGCAGCTGGCCGAGGATCTGCAGCTTCTGCGCCGCCTTCTCGAAGCGTGAGGCGCCAAAGCCCGGGGGCGCCCTTGACGCTCCCGGCTTTCCGACCGAAAGTCCGGAAAACAAGCAAACCTGAGCCGCAGATCACCTCTGCGACACGAAGGGGTATGAGGGTATGAAGATCAGCATCGAGCGCGGCGCGCTTCTCAAGGCGGTGGCCCAGGCGCAATCGGTCGTCGAGCGGCGCAACACCATCCCGATCCTTGCCAACGTGCTGATCGAGGCCGAGGGCGATGCCGTCAGTTTCCGCGCCACCGACCTGGATATCGAGGTGGTCGACAAGGCCCCGGCGCAGGTCGAACGCGCCGGCGCCACCACCGTCTCGGCGGTGATGCTGCACGAGATCGTGCGCAAGCTGCCCGACGGCGCGCTGGTGCAGCTGACCGACGATGCCGCCTCGGGCCGGCTGACCGTCACCGCCGGGCGGTCGAACTTCAACCTGGCGACGCTGCCCAAGGAAGATTTCCCGGTGATGGCGTCGTCGGAATATTCATCGAACTTCTCGGCCCCGGCCCCGGTGCTGCGGCGGCTGTTCGACAAATCGAAATTCGCCATCTCGACCGAAGAGACGCGCTATTACCTCAACGGCGTCTACATGCATGTCGCCCAGGGCGAGGACGGCCCGGTGCTGCGCTGCGTCGCCACCGACGGCCACCGCCTGGCCCGGATCGACGCCGAGCTGCCCGAGGGCGCCGCCGACATGCCCGGCGTCATCGTGCCGCGCAAGACGGTGGGCGAGCTGCGCAAGCTGCTCGACGACGACGATACCCAGATCGCGGTCTCGGTGAGCGAGACCAAGGTGCGTTTTGCCACGCCGCAGATCACCCTGACCTCGAAGGTGATCGACGGCACCTTCCCCGACTACACACGCGTGATCCCGGTCGGGAACACCCGCCAGATGGAGGTCGACGCGGCCGAGTTCGCCAAGGCGGTCGACCGCGTCGCGACGGTGTCGTCCGAGCGCAGCCGCGCCGTCAAGCTGTCGCTGGACGAGGACCGGCTGGTGCTCTCGGTCAACGCCCCCGACAGCGGTGCGGCCGAAGAGGAACTGGCCGTGGCCTATGGCGACGAGCGGCTCGAGATCGGCTTCAACGCCAAGTACCTGCTCGAGATCGCCAGCCAGGTCGATCGCGAGAACGCGGTGTTCCTGTTCAACGGCTCGGGCGACCCGACGCTGATGCGCGAGGGCAACGACACCTCGGCGGTCTATGTCGTGATGCCGATGCGCGTGTGACGACAGCGGCGCCGGGGGTTTCACACCCCCGGACCCCCGTGGAGTATTTTCGCAAAGAAGAAGGGCAGACATGTCGGTGCTGGCCCTTTCCGAGCTGACCCTGTCGCATTTCCGCTCGCATCGGGCGGGACGGCTGGTGCTGGACGGCCGGCCGGTGGCGATCCACGGGCCGAACGGGGCCGGCAAGACCAATATCCTTGAGGCGGTGTCGCTGCTGTCGCCCGGGCGCGGGCTGCGGCGGGCGGCGGCCGAGGAGATGGCACGGCGGCCCGAGGCCCTGGGCTGGAAGATCGCGGCCACGATCCGCAGCCTGTGGCAGGTGCACGAGGTCGAGACCTGGGCCGAGCCGGGCCAGTCGCGCCAGGTCCGGATCGACGACAAGGCGGCGAGCCAGGCGGCGCTGGGGCGGATCGCCCGGGTGCTGTGGCTGGTGCCGGCGATGGACCGGCTGTGGCTGGAGGGCGCCGAGGGCCGGCGGCGCTTCCTCGACCGCATGGTGCTGAGTTTCGAGCCGGGTCATGCCGAGGCCGCGCTGGCCTATGAGAAGGCGATGCGCGAGCGCAACCGGCTGCTGAAGGAAGAGGCGCGCGACGGGGCCTGGTACGGGGCACTGGAAGGCCAGATGGCCGAGGCCGGTGCGGCGATCATCGCCAACCGGGCGGCGGCGCTGGCGCGGCTGGCGGCGGCGCAGGAGGGGGCGGAAACGGCTTTTCCCGCGGCGACCTTGACCCTGAGCCATCCCGAGGGCGATTTGCCCGAGAGTGCCGGGGAGTTGACCGAAGCCTTCGCTGCCGGGCGCCGGCGCGACATGGCGGCGGGGCGGACCCTGGTCGGGCCACACCGGATCGACATGGGCGCCACCTATGCCGCCAAGGGGGTGGCGGCCGATCAATGCTCGACCGGCGAACAGAAGGCGCTGCTGATCTCGCTGATCCTCGCCAATGCCCGCGCCCTGGCCGAGGATTTCGGCGCGCCGCCGATCCTGCTGCTCGACGAGGTCGCGGCCCATCTTGACGCCGGCCGCCGCGCGGCCCTCTATGACGAAATCTGCGCCCTCGGCGCCCAGGCCTTCATGACCGGCACCGGGGCGGAACTGTTCGAGGCGCTGGGCGACAGGGCCCAGGCCTTCGAGGTGCACGAAACGGGCGGCAATTCGGAAATCACCGAAGGGAGGCTGGCATGACCCCGCAACGCGTGACCCTGATCACCCTGGGCGTGGCCGACATGGCGCGGGCGCGCGAATTCTACGCCGCGCTGGGCTGGCAGCCCCATCCGCAGAGCCAGGCGGGCGTGACCTTCTACCAGATGCACGGGCTTGTGCTGGGCCTGTTCGGCTGGAACGACCTGGCCGCCGACCAGCACCGGGCGCCGGAGGAACTGGGCACCGGCGCGGTGACGCTGGCGCAGAACTTTGCCACCGAGGCCGAGGTCGATGCCGCTTTCGCGGCCGCGCTCGCGGCGGGGGCGACCGAGCTCAAGCGGCCCGAAAAGGTGTTCTGGGGCGGCTATTCCGGCTATTGCGCCGATCCCGACGGCCATGTCTGGGAAATCGCCATGAACCCGTTCTGGCCGCTGGCCGAGGACGGGTCGCTGACCCTGCCGGAGGCGCCGTGAGCCTGTCCCCCGTCGCGCTCGGCCTCTATGCCGGGGCGCTGTTCGTCCTCTTCCTCACCCCCGGCCCGGTCTGGCTGGCCCTGACCGCACGGGCACTGTCGGGCGGGTTCGCCGCCTGGCCGCTGGCCGTCGGCGTGGCGGTCGGCGACGCGCTCTGGCCGCTGGCGGCGATCTTCGGGCTGAGCTGGGTGACGGCGGCCTATGGCGGCGTCATGGACGTGCTGCGCTGGGTCGCGGTGGCGATCTTCCTGTTGCTGGGGGCGCGGCTGATCTGGCAGGCCGACAAGCCCGTCGAACGCGACAGCCGCCTGACCCGCCCCGGCCGCGCCGCCGGCTTCCTCGCCGGCATCACGGTGATCCTGAGCAACCCCAAGGCGGTGCTGTTCTACATGGGCGTGCTGCCCGGCTTCTTCGACCTGCGCCATGTCGGCGGGCCGGACATCGCCGCGATCTGCGCCCTGTCGGTGGCGGTGCCGCTGATCGGCAACCTGTGTTTCGCCTGGGCTGTGGACCGCGCGCGCCACCGGCTGACCGGGCCGAAGGGCATGGCGCGGGTCAACCGCGCGGCGGGCGGATTGCTGATCCTTGTCGGCTTGCTGATCGCCCTGACCTGACCCCCTAAATCTTGTGTCACGCGCGTGACAATCCCTGCCGGAACGCCTATAAGTCGGGCAGGAATTCAAGGAAGGTCCGAATGGCCGAAGCTGCATCGAACGCCGAAGAATACGGCGCTGAATCCATCAAGGTTCTCAAGGGGTTGGAAGCGGTCCGCAAACGCCCCGGGATGTATATCGGCGATACCGACGACGGCTCGGGCCTGCACCACATGGTCTACGAGGTCGTCGATAACGGCATCGACGAGGCCCTGGCCGGCCATGCCGACGCGGTGACGGTGAAGATTCACGCCGACAATTCGGTCTCGGTCAGCGACAACGGCCGCGGGATCCCGGTCGATATCCACCCCGAGGAAGGGGTGTCGGCGGCCGAGGTGATCATGACCCAGCTCCATGCCGGCGGCAAGTTCGACCAGAACTCCTACAAGGTCTCGGGCGGGTTGCACGGCGTCGGCGTCTCGGTGGTCAACGCGCTGTCGGACTGGCTCGAGCTGCGGATCTGGCGCAACGGGAAAGAGCACTACGCCAAGTTCGAACATGGCGACACGGTCGAGCATCTGCGGGTGGTCGGCGACGCCAATGGCCGCAAGGGCACCGAGGTGCGCTTCCTGGCCTCGACCGACACGTTCTCGAACCTCGACTACAGCTTCAAGACGCTGGAGAACCGCCTGCGCGAGCTGGCCTTCCTCAATTCCGGCGTCCGCATCATCCTGGAAGACGAACGCCCAGCCGAACCGCTGCGATCCGAGCTGCATTACGAGGGCGGCGTACGCGAATTCGTGCGCTACATCGACCGCCACAAGCAGGCGATGGTCGAGGATCCGATCTACGTCAAGGGCGAGCGCGAGGGCATCACCGTCGAAGTCGCGATGTGGTGGAACGACAGCTACAACGAGATGGTGCTGCCCTTCACCAACAACATCCCGCAGCGCGACGGCGGCACCCACCTGGCCGGCTTCCGCGGCGCGCTGACCCGGACCATCAACCTCTACGCCAATTCCTCGGGCATCCTGAAGAAGGAAAAGGTGACCTTCTCGGGCGACGACGCGCGCGAGGGGCTGACCTGCGTGCTTTCGGTCAAGGTGCCCGATCCCAAGTTCAGCTCGCAGACCAAGGACAAGCTGGTCTCGTCCGAGGTCCGGCCCGCGGTCGAGAACCTGATGAACGAGAAGCTGGGCGAGTGGTTCGACGAGCATCCGCAGGAGGCGCGCCAGATCGTCGGCAAGATCGTCGAGGCGGCGCTGGCGCGCGAGGCCGCCCGCAAGGCGCGCGAGATGACGCGGAAGAAATCGACCAACGAGGTCAGCTTCCTGTCCGGCAAGCTCAAGGAATGCTCCGAGCGCGACCCGGCCAAGCGCGAACTGTTCCTGGTCGAGGGTGACAGCGCCGGCGGCTCGGCCCAGACCGGACGCGACCGCCAGACCCAGGCCATCCTGCCCCTGCGCGGCAAGATCCTGAACGTCGAGCGGGCCCGCTTCGACCGCATGCTGTCGAGCCAGGAGATCGGCAACCTGGTGATGGCGCTGGGCACCGGCATCGGCCGCGACGAGTTCAACATCGACAAGCTGCGCTACCACAAGATCATCATCATGACCGACGCCGATGTCGACGGCGCGCATATCCGGACGCTGCTCCTGACCTTCTTCTTCCGGCAGATGCCCGAGCTGATCGAGGGCGGCTATCTCTACATCGCCCAGCCGCCGCTGTTCAAAGTCTCGCGCGGCAAGTCCGAGGTCTATCTCAAGGACAAGCCGGCGCTCGAGGATTACCTGATCGACATGGGCATCGAGGGCGCGGTGCTGCGGCTGCATTCCGGCGAGGAGATCGCCGGCGCCGACCTCGCTCGCATCATCGAGGGCGCGCGCCAGTTCCGCCGCATTCTCGAGGCCTTCCCGACCCATTACCCGCGCAACATCCTCGAACAGGCGGCGCTGGCCGGCGCCTTCGACCCAGGCCAGGCCGATGCCGACCTGCAGGCGGTCGCCGACCGGGTGGCGGCGCGGCTCGACATGGTGGCGGTGGAATACGAGCGCGGCTGGACCGGCCGCATCACCCAGGATCACGGCATCCGCCTCGCCCGCGTGCTGCGCGGGGTCGAGGAGATCCGCACCCTCGACGGCGCCGTGCTGCGCTCGGGCGAGGCGCGGCGGCTGGCCGAGATCTCGAAGACGACGCGCGACGCCTATTCCGATCCGGCCCACCTGGTGCGCCGCGACCGCGACCTGCTGATCCACGGCCCGATCGACCTGCTCGACGCGGTGCTGGCCGAAGGCGAGAAGGGCCTCAGCCTGCAACGCTACAAGGGGCTGGGCGAGATGAACCCCGACCAGCTGTGGGAAACCACGCTCGACCCCGAGGCGCGGACGCTGCTGCAGGTCAAGATCGACGACCTGGCCGAGGCCGACGACATCTTCACCAAGCTGATGGGCGACGTCGTCGAACCGCGGCGCGAATTCATCCAGAAGAACGCGCTGAGCGTCGAGAACCTGGACTTCTAGGGCGCTGTAGGGCAGCGCATGGCCGGGCGCGGCGCGCATGAGATTGCGCGGCGCGCGCTCCATGGGCGGTGCCTTTTTCACACGACCTCATGGGCCTGAAGGCTCGAATGCCCCGACTTCCGCTCACGCGTTGATGTGCCGGGCGCAGTCGGGCCCGGAGAAGAGGCCGATCAGGTGGTCGGCGACGGCCCGCACGCGCGGATGGCGTTTCAGGTCCCGCCGCATCACCAGCCACAGCTCCCGCACCGGCGGTTTCGGGCCCAGCGCGACCTCGACCAGATCCGGCCAGAGGCCGCCGATCATCCGGGGCAGAAGAACCACCCCCTGCCCCGAGCGCGCCGCCGCCGCCTGCGCCAGAAGGCTGTTCGACTGCAACCGCCGGCGCGCACCAAGCGTCTGCCGCGCCCAGGCCGCCTCTTCGAGATCCGCGCTGCTGTCGTCGAAGCCGAAAAGCGCCGGGGTCCGGTCCTTCGGCATCGCGTCCCGGTAGGCGGCGGTGGCATAGAAGGCATAGGGCAGGTCGGCCAGCCGGCGCGCGAGAAGCTCGCCCTCGGCCGGGCGACCGAGGCGCAGGGCGAGGTCGGTCTCGCGCCGGGCGAGGCTGAGGTTGCGGCTCTCGGCGATCAGCTCGATGTCGATATCGGGATGGCCGGCCAGGAAATCGCCGAGCCGGGGCGCGATCAGCAGGTCGGCGATGCTCCGCGTCGCCGTCACCCGCACCACCACGGGGCGCTGGCCGCCATGCAGCAGATCCGCGCTGATCTGCCCCGCCGCCTCGGCCATGCGTTCCGCCGCGTCGAGGACGGTGCGCCCCGCCGCGGTGAGCCCATAACCGCCGGGATGCCGCTCGAAAAGCCGCTGGCCGACCGACCGCTCGAGCTGGTCGATGCGCCGCGCCACCGTCGCATGGGTCACGCCCAGCGCCCGGGCCGTCGCCGAGAGCGTCCCCTCATGGGTGAGGGTGACGAAGAAACGAATGTCCTGCCAGTCGAGCATGCCTGTCAATTTTCGATCAGCCGCTGCACATAATTAGCAAGTTTCCGTTCAGGCCGAAACCGCTTATCCGGGTGGCTCACCCCTAGAGGACCGCCCGATGACCAACGATCCCAAGACCCTGCTGCAGCTTGCCGGCGCCCCGCCTGCCACGACCGATCTCGCCAATGCCGCCGTCGTCCTGATCGACGCCCAGCGCGAATATGACAGCGGCAGCCTGCCGCTGGCCGGTATCGACGTCGCGGTGGCCGGCGCCGGCGATCTGCTTGACGCCGCGCGGGCCGCCGCGGTGCCCGTGATCCATGTTCTGCATCACGGCCGGCCGGGCGGCGCCGTCTTCGACCCGGACCGGGGCTTCGTGCTGCCGATCGCCGGGCTCGAGCCCGCCGCGGACGAGGCGGTCGTGGTCAAGGCCCTGCCGAACGCCTTCGCCGGCACCGACCTGCAGGCGCGGCTGGCCGCGCTCGGCACCAGGAACCTGATCCTCGCCGGCTTCATGACCCATATGTGCGTCAGTTCGACGGCCCGGGCGGCGCTCGACCTCGGCCTTGCCTGCACCATCGTCGCCGATGCCACCGCCACGCGCGATCTGCCGGCCGCCGCTGGCGCGGGGATCGTGCCGGCCGCCCAGGTCCAGGCAGCAGCCCTGGCGGCGCTGGCCGACCGCTTCGCGCGCATCGTGCCGGATGCCGCATCCCTGTTTCCCCTCAACGCCTGAAACCGCCGCCATGCCTGCCGGGATGATCGCGGGGGGCCGATCCGCCTCGGTCTCTCTGCCCTTCGCAGGGGAGCGGCCCCCCCCCTGCACGGCCGGAAATGCCTTTTTTCCACCACCGGTTTCGCTAGGGTAGGAATTGCAGGCAGGGCCCCGCAGCTTGCGGGCCCGGAATCGGGAGGCGCGCATGGCATCGGCGGATCATCGGATCTTCGAGATCGAAAACCTGACGCTTCAGCGGGGGATCACCCTGCCGCGCGCGCAGATCACCTACAAGACCTATGGCCGGCTGGCCGGGGACAAGTCCAATGTCATCCTCTACCCGACTTCCTACGGCGCCCAGCATCACGACACCGAGTGGCTGATCGGGCCGGGCCGGGTGCTGGACCCGAGGGAGTGGTTCATCGTCATCCCGAACATGTTCGGCAACGGCCTGTCGTCCTCGCCCTCGAACCTCGACGCCCCGTTCGGCCCGGACCGTTGCCCGACCTTCACCCACTGGGACAACGTCCACGCCCAGCGCCGGATGCTCGAGGCGGAGTTCGGCATCGAGCGGCTGGCGATGGTCTATGGCTGGTCGATGGGCGCGCAACAGGCGTTGCACTGGGGCGCGATCTTTCCCGACCGGGTCGAGCGTATCTGCGCCGTCTGCGGCTCGGCCCGGACCTCGATCCACAACAAGGTCTTCCTCGAAGGCGTCCGCGCGGCGTTGACCGGCGATCCGAACTGGCGCGGCGACCATTTCGCCGCCCACCCCGTGCGCGGGCTGCGGGCGATGGGCCGCGTCTATGCCGGCTGGGCGATGTCGCAGGCCTTCTATCGCGAGAAGCTCTACGAACAGGCCGGCTTCAGCTCGCTCGAGGATTTCCTGGTGCGCTCGTGGGAGGCGAACTTCCTGCGCCGCGACGCCCATGACCTGCTGGCCGGGCTCGAGACCTGGATGGCCTCGGACATCTCGGACAACGCGCTCTACAACGGCGATCTGGCCGCGGCGCTCGGCGCGATCACGGCGCGCAGCATCGTCATGCCGTCGCGCACCGATCTCTACTTCACGCCCGAGGACAGCGAGATCGAGACCGCGATGATGCCGAACGCCGAGCTCCGCCCGATCGAGTCGATCTGGGGCCATCGCGCCGGCAACCCGGTCTTCAATCCCGAGGACGAGGCGGTCCTGCGCCGGGCGGTGGCGGAGCTGCTCGTCGGCTGACAGCCCCGCGGCACGCGGCCTGTCAGGCGACCGCCCGGCCGGCCTGAACGGCGTCGAGCCAGGCGCTGAGCGCGGCGATGTCCGGGGCGAGCGGCTGGCGCATGCCGGCGGCGAAATCCTCCAGCGCATCCGCATTCAGCCCGTTCACCCCGACCAGCACCGGGATCGACCGCGCCACCGCCTCGGCGATCACCCCGCGCAGCCCGCGGCCCTCCGCCTCCATCTTGCCGAACTTGTTGACGATCAGCAGGTCGGCGCCGCCCTGCAGGGCGCGTTCGACGCCGGCGACGGCCTGTTCCAGCGCCGCCGGATCGAGCCGGCAGCCGCGCGACCCGGCCCCCAGCGCCTGCGAGATGCGCAGCACCGGCCCGTCGGGCAGCACCTTGATGTCCATGTCGCAGGCATGCGCAGGCACGCGTTCGCTATTGATCTGGACCGTGCCGCAGACCCGCAGGCCGCGGCCCGTGGCATGCTCGGCAAAGCGGGCCAGCAGCAGGTCGGTATCGCCCCGTCCGGGGCTGCGCACCGTCGCGATCGAATACATGAGGGGGCTCCTTCTTGGCTACAGGGCAGGACGGCGCGGCCGCGCTGATCGGCATCGGCCCGCCTCAATGGATCGCGAGATCGGCGCCGGAGATCTCGGCCGCGGCGGCGAGCGTGGCGACGAAATCGCGCAGGCCCGCCGTCCAGGCCGCCTTCTCCAGCGCTTCGGCGATCCGGGGGCGGACGGTCTCGTAGGGCAAGGGCGCGCCCTCGGCCGCCGCGTCGAGGCGGATGATATGCCAGCCGAAGCGGCTGAGCACCGGCGCCGCCGTGATCTCGCCCTCGGTCAGGCTGCGCAGCGCGGCCTCGAATTCCGGCACCGTGTCGCCGGGGCCGAGCTGGCCCAGCAGCCCGCCCTCGCCGCGCGAGGAACAATCGCTGTTCTCCTCGGCCAGCCGGGCAAAGCCCTTCGGCGCCGCGAGGACTTCCTTTGTCAGAGCCCGGGCCCGCGCCTCGGCCGCTGCGCGCTGATCCTTGTCGCGCGGGTCGCAGGCGATCAGGATATGCGCGGCCTCCCATAGCGGCGGGGCGCGGAACCGGTCGGGATCGCGCGCCCATTCGGCGCGGATCGCGGCCTCGTCCGGCGCCGCCACCTCGATCGCCTCATCCAGCAATGCCCGCAGCCGGGCCTCCTCTTCGGTCTCGCATTGCCCGGGAGCGATCTCCTCGGGATCGGCCTCGATGCCGCGCCGCTCGGCCTCCTGCAGCAGCAGCGCCCGCACCGCCAGGGCATGCGCCGCCTTGCGCCAGGCATGACCGGGCTTGTCGGCCGGGGCGTCGTGGTGCTGGGCCTCGGCGGCGATCGCCGCCGGGGGGATTTTCTGGCCGTTCACGACCACTTCGGGAAACAGGGGCTTGTTCATGGCCCTACTCCGCCAACGAGGGCGCGCGCGGCCCGGCCGGGGCCGCCTTGGCCGAGGCCACCTTCGCCCGCGCGATCTCGGCATCGCTATGCGACGGCAGCGGCGTGGTCCGGCGCGAGCGCACGATCTGGTAACCGGGGCGCCAGAAATAGCGGACCGGAACCGAGAGCATGTGGACCAGCCGGGTGAAGGGGAACAGCAGGAAGATCGTCAGCCCGCAGACGATATGCAGCTTGAAGATCAGTGCCACGTCGGCGATCTGCGCCGCCGCGTCCGGGCGGAAGGTCAGAATGCCCTGGGCCCAATGCATGAATTTCAGCATCTCGTGGCCGTCGAGATGCCGGGCCGAGGCGAAGATTGTGCTGACGCCGAGCAGCAGCTGCAGCAACAGCAGCCCGAGGATGCCGATATCGGCGACCGAGGAGGTCTTGCGGATGCGCGGGTCGGTCCAGCGGCGGTGGAACAGCATGCCGCCGCCAATGAGCGCCATCACCCCGGCGATGCCGCCGACCGTCATCGCGACGACCTGCTTGAAGGCATGGCCGATGCCGAGCGCGTCGATGATCCAGACCGGCGTCAGCAACCCGGCGACATGGCCGACCAGGATGGTCAGCACGCCGACATGGAACAGGATCGACCCCAGCACCAGCTGCTTGCGGCGCAGCAGCTGGCTCGACGAACTTTTCCAGGTGAAGGGGTCGCGCTCGTAACGGGCGATCGAGCCGAAGATCATCACGCTGAGCGCGATGTAGGGGTAGATGCCGAAGAAGAAGTTGTTCATCTGAGCCTCCGTCATTCCGCCGCGGTCCGGGCGGGGCGCGTTTGGGGCGTGTCCATCCGCGCGAGCATGTCGCGCACCTGCGGGCAGCCGGCATTGGGGTCGGGACCGAAGGTGACCTCGGTCTCCTCCCAGAGCGCGTCGAGCTGTTCGAGATCGTCCGGGTCGTCCTCGGGCCGCTCGAGCAGATGGGCGACCGCGCCGGCATCGGCCCGCGCCCCGACAAGGTGGAGAACAAGGCTGAAGACCGCCGAATAGGCGCTTTCGCGCATCACCAGCCGGGCCTCGAGCGCGGCGAGGATATGGGCGGCATCGGCCAGGATCTCGGTCACCTCTTCTTCCGGCCGCAGCGACAGGTATTCCAGCAGCACCGGCAGGTGGTCGGGCAGCTCGGTCGTCGCCGGCTCGAAGCCGCCGGCGCGGTAGGTTTCCAGCAGGCTGACCATGGCGCCGCCGCGGTCGCGGCTCTCGCCGTGGACATGCTCGAACAGGTTGAGCGACAGGCTGCGGCTGCGGTCGAACAGGTCGACGTAACGCGCCTGCAGCGCGTAGATGTCGCCCACCTCGAGCTCGTGCAGCAACGGCCTGAGATGGCGCCGCAGGATGTCGGTCAGCCGGCCATCGCGGGTCAGCACGGTGCAGAGTTCGGGCAGCGCCTGCTGCAACTCCTCGGTCGGGTAGCTGAGCAGCAGCGACAGGGTTTTCAGGGTCTTGTCCATCACTGTACCTCCTGCGGCATCTTCAGTGGCCGCTTCTGGCCGCCGAAGAGCGAGCCCTTCGACATCCCGGTGGAGCAGCTGTTGCAATCGGTAAAGCCCTCGCCGGTGCGGATGTCATAGGCGTCCTCGACCTGCTCTCGGTGGGTCGTCGGGATCACGAAGCGGTCCTCGTAATCGGCCAGCGCCATGATCCTGTACATCTCCTCGATCACCCGGCCCGAGAGGCCGACACGCGCGGCGATGCCCTCGTCGATGACGCCGTCCACCGTCTTGGCCCGCATGTAGGCCCGCATCGCCAGCATCCGTTCCAGCGCATTGGCGATCGGCGCCTCGTCACCCGCCGTCAGCATGTTGGCGAGGTAGCGCAGCGGGATGCGCAGGTTGCGCACGTCCGGCATCGCGCCGTCCATGCCGATGGCCCCGGCCTCGGCCGCGTTCTGGATCGGGCTGAGCGGCGGGATGTACCAGACCATCGGCAGCGTCCGGTATTCCGGGTGCAGCGGGAAGGCGACCTTCCACTCCATCGCCATCTTCCAGATCGGGCTGTTCTGCGCCGACTCGATCCACTCCTCGGGCACGCCGTCGGCCCGCGCGGTCTCGATCACCACCGGATCGTGCGGGTCGAGGAAGACATCGAGCTGGGCGTCATAGAGCTGCTGTTCGGTCGGCGCGTTGGCGGCCGCCTCGATCTTGTCGGCGTCGTAGAGGATGACGCCGAGATAGCGGATGCGGCCGACGCAGGTTTCCGAACAAACGGTCGGCTGGCCGGATTCGAGCCGCGGATAGCACAGGGTGCATTTCTCGGATTTGCCGGTCGACCAGTTGTAATAGACCTTCTTGTAGGGGCAGCCCGAGACGCACATCCGCCAGCCCCGGCATTTCTCCTGGTCGATCAGGACGACACCGTCCTCCTCGCGCTTGTAGATCGCGCCCGAGGGGCAGGAGGCGGCGCAGGCCGGGTTGAGGCAATGCTCGCACAGCCTCGGGAGATACATCATGAAGGTGTTCTCGTATTCGCCGTAGATCTCCTTCTGGACGCCCTCGAAATTGTAGTCCTGCGACCGTTTCGCGAATTCGCCGCCCAGGATTTCCTCCCAGTTCGGGCCCTTCTCGATCTTCTCGATCCGCTCGCCGGTGATCTTCGAGCGCGGCCGGGCGGTCGGGAAGGCGTCGGTCTGCGGTGCGTTGGCGAGGTGGGCATAGTCGAAATCGAACGGCTCGTAATAGTCGTCGATCTCGGGCAGGTCGGGATTGGCGAAGATGTTCGCCGCGATCCGCCATTTCGAGCCCTGGCGCGGGATCAGCTTGCCGCCGCGGGTCCGCCGCCAGCCGCCGTTCCAGCGTTTCTGGTTTTCCCAGTCGGTCGGATAGCCGGTGCCCGGCTTGGTCTCGACATTGTTGAACCACGCGTATTCGACGCCGTCGCGGCTGGTCCAGACGTTCTTGCAGGTCACGGAGCAGGTGTGGCACCCGATGCACTTGTCGAGGTTCAGCACCATGCCGATTTGCGCGCGCACTCTCATTCTGCGGCCTCCTGTTTGGCCGGCTGGTCGAGCCAGTCGATCTTGTTCATCTTGCGGACGACGACGAATTCGTCGCGGTTGGCGCCGACGGTGCCGTAGTAGTTGAAACCCCAGGACAGCTGGGCGTAGCCGCCGATCATGTGGGTCGGCTTCAGCGTCGCGCGGGTCACCGAGTTGTGGATGCCGCCGCGCAGGCCGGTCTTCTGCGAGCCGGGCGTGTTGATGATCTTCTCCTGCGCGTGATACATGAAGACCGTGCCTTCCTTCATGCGCTGCGAGACGACCGCCCGGGCGGTGAGGGCGCCGTTGGCGTTGTAGGCCTCGATCCAGTCGTTATCCTCGATCCCGGCCTTCCTGGCGTCGACCTCCGAGATCCAGACCACCGGCCCGCCGCGGTTCAGCGTCAGCATCAGCAGGTTGTCGGAATAGGTCGAGTGGATGCCCCATTTCTGGTGCGGGGTGATGAAGTTCAGCACGACATGCTTGTCGTCGCCGGCCAGCACCTCCTGTGTCACCGTCTTGAGGTCGACCGGCGGCCGGTACGAGACGAAGCCCTCGCCGAAGGCCCGCATCCACAGGTGATCCTGGTAGAGCTGCTGACGGCCCGACAGGGTACGCCACGGGATCAACTCGTGGACGTTGGTGTAGCCGGCATTGTAGCAGACCTCCTCGCTCTCGATCCCCGACCAGGTCGGCGACGAGATGATCTTGCGCGGCTGGGCGGCGATGTCGCGGAAGCGGATCTTGGTGTGCTCCTGCCCCTCGGCCAGGTGCTTGTGGCCGCGGCCGGTGGGCTTTTCGAGCGCCCCCCAGGCCTTGACCGCCACCTCGCCGTTGGTCTCGGGCGCCAGCATCAGGATCACCTCGGTCGCGTCGATGTCGGTCTCGATCTTGGCGCAGCCCTTGGCCGGGCCGTCCTGCCAGACGCCGTTGAGCCTGCGCAGCTCCTCGACTTCGACCTTGGTGTCCCAGCCGATCCCCTTGCCGCCGTTGCCCAGCTTGTCGAGCAGCGGCCCGACGGCGACGAAGCGGTCGTAGATCGCGGTATAGTCGCGCTCGACGGCAACGTAGTTCGGCGCTGTCTTGCCCGGGATCAGGTCGCATTCGCCCTTCTTCCAGTCCAGCACGTCGGGCTGGGCCAGCTCGCCCGCCGTGTCATGCAGGATCGGCGCCTGGACGATGTCGGTTTCGACCCCCAGCACACCCTCGGACACCTGCTGCAGCTTCTTGGCGATCGCCTTGAAGATCTCCCAGTCGGATTTCGACTCGTAGGCCGGATCGACCGCCGCCTGCAGCGGGTGGATGAACGGGTGCATGTCGCTGGTGTTGAGGTCGTTCTTCTCGTACCAGCTTGCCGTCGGCAGGACGACGTCCGAGTAGACCGCCGTGGTCGACATCCGGAAGTCGATGCAGACCAGCAGGTCGAGCTTGCCCTGCGGCGCCTCGTCGTGCCAGACGGCCTCTTTCGGCTTGGCCCGGCCCTCTTCGCCCAGGTCCTTGCCGATCACGCCGCTGTCGGTGCCGAGCAGGTGCTTGATGAAATACTCGTGCCCCTTGCCCGACGAGCCGAGCAGGTTCGAACGCCAGACATAGAGGTTGCGCATCCAGTTCTCGGGCGCGTCCGGGTCCTCGCAGGACATCTGCAATTCGCCCGACTTGAGCTTCTCGGCAACGTAGTCCTTCGGCTCCATCCCGGCGGCCTTGGCGGCCTTGGCCACTTCGAGCGGGTTGGTCTTGAGCTGCGGCGCCGAAGGCAGCCAGCCCATCCGCTCGGCCCGGATGTTGTAGTCGATCAGCGAGACGTCCCAGTCGCCCTCGGGCGCGGTCGGCGACAGGATCTCGCCCGCCCCCAGCGTCTCGTAGCGCCACTGGTCGGTATGGGCGTAGAAGGCCGAGGTGCCGTTCATCTGCCGCGGGGGCCGGTTCCAGTCGAGACCGAAGGCCAAGGGCAGCCAGCCGGTCTGCGGGCGCAGCTTCTCCTGGCCGACATAGTGGCTCCAGCCGCCGCCGGACTGGCCGACGCAACCGCACATCACCAGCATGTTGATGATGCCGCGGTAGTTCATGTCCATGTGGTACCAGTGGTTCAGACCGGCCCCGAGGATGACCATCGACTTGCCCTGGGTCTTCTCGGCATTGGTGGCGAATTCGCGCGCCACGGCGATGATTTTCTCGGCCTTCACCCCGGTGATCTTCTCGGCCCAGGCCGGCGTGTAGGGCAGGTCGTCATTGAAGTCGTGGCTGACCCAGTCGCCGCCGAGGCCGCGGTCGAGCCCGTAATTGGCGCAAAGCAGGTCGAACACCGTCGCCACCAGCGCCTCGGAACCATCCGCCAGACTGACGCTGCGGACAGGCACATTGCGGGTCAGCACCTCGGGGTGCTCGCACTTGACGAAGGTCCCGGTCGCCGCGCCGCCGAAATAGGGGAAGTCGACGCCGACGACATCGTCGTGATCCTCCTCGAGGATCTGGCTCAGCCGCAGCCTGGTCCCGGCGCTGCCGGCGCGCTCCTCGAGGTTCCACTTGCCCTCTTCGCCCCAGCGGAAGCCGATCGAGCCGTTGGGCACGACCATGTCGCCAGCGGCTTCATCATAGGCCACGGTCTTCCAGTCCGGGTTGTTGGTCTCGCCCAGCCCCTTGGCCAGGTCGGCGGCACGCAGCATCTTGCCGGGCAGATAGCGGCCGTCCCTTTCATCCAGCCGCACCAGCATCGGCATGTCGGAATAGCGCCGCGCGTAATCCTCGAAATAGGCGGCCTGCCGGTCGAGGTGATACTCGCGCAGGATCACGTGGCCCATCGCCATCGCCAGTGCGCTGTCGGTGCCCTGTTTCGGGTTGAGCCAGATATCGCCGAACTTGGAGGCCTCGGAATAGTCGGGGCAGATGACCGCGGACTTGGTGCCGCGATAGCGCGCCTCGGTATAGAAATGGGCGTCGGGCGTCCGGGTCTGCGGCACGTTCGAGCCCCAGATCAGCAGGAAACCGGCATTGTACCAGTCGGCCGATTCCGGCACGTCGGTCTGCTCGCCCCAGGTCTGGGGGCTGGCCGGCGGCAGGTCGCAATACCAGTCGTAGAAGGACAGGCAGGTGCCGCCCATCAGCGACAGGTAGCGGGCGCCGGCGGCGTAGGAGACCATCGACATCGCCGGGATCGGCGAGAAGCCGAAGACCCGGTCGGGGCCGTATTTCTTCGCCGTGTAGGCGTTGGCGGCGGCGGCAAGCTCGGTCGCCTCGTCCCAGCTGGCGCGGACGAAGCCGCCCTTGCCGCGGTTGCGCGTGTATTCGGCGCGCAGGATCGGGTCGGCCTGGATCGCGCTCCAGGCCTCAACGGGCGCCAGCGTCTTGCGCTTCTCGCGCCACATCCGCAGCAGCGAGCCGCGCACCATCGGGTGCTTCATCCGCGCCGCGGAATAGAGATACCAGCTGTAGGAGGCGCCGCGGGCGCAGCCGCGCGGCTCGTGGTTGGGCAGGCCCGGCCGGGTGCGGGGATAGTCGGTCTGCTGGGTTTCCCAGGTGACGATCCCGGACTTGACGTAGATCTTCCAGCTGCACGACCCGGTGCAGTTCACCCCGTGGGTCGAGCGCACGATCTTGTCGTGGCGCCAGCGGTTTCTGTAGGTGTCCTCCCAGTCGCGGCTCTCGCGGGTCACCTGTCCGTGGCCGTTAGAGAAGCGTTCCAGTTCCTTCGACTGGAGGAAGTTCAGTCTGTCGAGCAGGTGGCTCATGTCGGTCTCCTCGGGGGGTGGGGCGCGCGCCGCTGCGGACGCGCCGCCGTCATGTCGTCAGCACGGGGTTTTGGCGCCCTTGCGGGTGTAGAAGGCCCAGGTCACCCCGACGCAGAGCGCGTAGAACAGCGCGAAGCACCACAGCGCGGCGGCGGGTCCGCCGGTCAGGGCGATCGAGCTGCCATAGGCCTTGGGGATGAAGAAGGCGCCGTAGGCGGCGATGGCGCTGGTGAAGGCGATGATCGCGGCGCTCTCGCGCTCGGACTGTTTCAGGGTCGCGGCCTCGTCCAGCTGCGGCATCAGCCGCGGCACTTCCTGGCGCATGATCGTGGGGATCATCTGGAAGGTCGAGGCGTTGCCGACCCCGGTCAGGAAGAACAGCGCCATGAAGCAGGCGAAGAAGCCCCAGAAGCTGCCATGGCTGTCGCCCAGGGGAAGGAACTGCAGCACGCCCAGCACCGCGACGATCATGCCGAGGAAGGTCCAGAAAGTGACCCGGCCGCCGCCGAACCTGTCCGAGATCCAGCCGGTGCCGGCCCGGCTCAGCGCGCCCACCAGCGGGCCGAGGAAGGCATAGGCAAGGACGTCGACCTCGGGGAACTGGGTCTTCATCAGCAGCGGGAAGCCGGCGGAATAGCCGATGAAGCTGCCGAAGGTGCCGGTGTAGAGCAGCGACATCACCCAGTTATGCTTGCGCTTGAGGATGATCGCCTGGTCCGACAGGCTGGCCTTGGCATCGGCGATATCGTTCATGCCGAACCAGGCCGCCAGCGTGCTGAGCACGATGAAGGGCACCCAGATATAGCCGGCGTTCTGGACCCAGAGCTGGCTGCCGTCGCTCAGCGTCTGGGCGTCGCCGCCGATCGCGCCGAAGACGCCCATGGTGATGACCACCGGGACGACGAACTGCATCACCGAGACGCCGAGGTTGCCCAGACCGGCATTCAGCGCCAGCGCGTTGCCCTTGGTCTTCTTGGGGTAGAAGAAGGCGATATTGGCCATCGACGAGGCGAAGTTGCCGCCGCCGAAGCCGCAGAGCAGCGCCAGGATCAGGAAGGTCAGGTAGGAGGTGTCGGGATTCTGCACCGCCATGCCGATGCCGACGGCGGGCAGCAGCAGCGAGGCGGTCGACAGCGTCGTCCACAGCCGGCCGCCGAAGATCGGGATCATGAAGCTGTAGAAGATCCGCAGCGTCGCCCCCGACAGGCCCGGCAGCGCGGCGAGCCAGAAGCGTTCGCCGACCGAGAAGTTGAAGCCGATGGCGGGCATCTTGGCGACCACGACCGACCATACCATCCAGACGCTGAAGGCCAGAAGCAGGGCGGGGATCGAGATCCAGAGGTTGCGGGTGGCGATGGCATGGCCGCGGCTTGCCCAGAATTTCGCATCTTCGGGGCGCCAGTCGGTCAGGGTATGGCCGTGCTGCCCGATATTGGTGTTGGTCGTCGCCATGAGACTGTCTCCTGTGGCGTGGCTGTGGGGGCCGGGCCTGCGCGGCCCGGCGCTGTTGGATTACTCGGCCAGGTGGGCGCCGCGCGGGGCCTCGGGCCGCGGGGCGGCGCCGGCTTCCGGCCGGGTCAGCGGCGCGTCCGGCACGTCGGAGAGGAACTTCTCCGCGGCCAGGGCGGGGTGGCGGCGGCGCTCCATGCGGCGGATGGCGACGTGCATCCACACCGTCGAGAGCGCGACGATGGCGAACATCAGCATGAAGGGCGCGGTCCAGATGCCGGTGGTGTCGAGCAGGATGCCGAAGCAGATCGGCAGCACGAAGCCGCCCAGCCCACCGATCATCCCCACAAGGCCGCCGACGGCGCCGACATGGTGCGGGTAGTAGACCGGGATGTGCTTGTAGACCGCCGCCTTGCCGAGGCTCATCATGAAGCCCAGCAGCACCGTCAGGGCGACGAAGACGCCGACCGAGAGGCCGAACTGGAAGCTGATCGGGGCGTGGATGCCGGCGACGGTATAGCTGGTCTGCGGGTAGCTCAGGATGAACAGCACCGCCAGCGAGACCAGGAAGGTCAGGTACATGATGGCGCGGGCGCCCCAGCGGTCCGACATCCAGCCGCCCAGGGCCCGGAACACCGAGGCCGGCAGCGAGTAGAGCCCGGCGAAGACCCCGGCGGTGGTCAGCGGCAGCCCGTAGGCGCCGACATAGTAGCGCGGCAGGAACGAGGCCAGCGCGACGAAGCCGCCGAAGACGAAGAAGTAATAGGTCGCGAAGCGCCAGACCTGCATCTTCTTCAGCGGCGCCAGCTGTTCCAGCGTCGAGACGGCGCGCTTGCCGCTCTGCCGCCGGGCGCTCTGCTCGGGGTCGGTCTTGGCGAAGACGGCGAACAGGATCGCGGTGGCCGCCAGCACCACGGCATAGACCTTGGCGGTGCCCTCCCAGCCCAGCGCGACGACAAGGAAGGGCGCGGCGAAGTTGGTCACCGCGGCGCCGACATTGCCGGCGCCGAAGATGCCCAGCGCGGTGCCCTGGTGCTCCTTGTCGAACCAGCGCGAGGTATAGGCGATGCCGACGATGAACGAGCCGCCAGCCAGCCCGAGGCCGAGCGCGGCAATCAGGAAGATCTCGTAGGTATGGACCGAGGTCAGCAGCCAGACGCAGATCGCGGTGATCATCATCTGCAGCGGGAAGATGACCCGGCCGCCGAACTGTTCGGTCCAGACACCGAGGAAGATCCGGCTGACCGAACCGGTCAGGACCGGGGTGGCGACCAGCAGGCCGAACTCGGTATCGTTGAGGCCAAGCTCGCCTTTGATCCTGACGCCGATGATCGAGAAGATGGTCCAGACAGCGAAACAGACGGTAAAGGCGAAAGTGCTCAGGCCGAGCGCCCTTGCCTGGTCTGATCGCGTGACGCCGTCGAGGGTGTGCATTGCCGTGCCTCCGGACTTGAGGATTATGTGCGTTCCCGTTTGGTTGCCTCAAGACTGGGGGGAGCCGGGTTGAGGAAGAGTTGACCCAGATCAAGAAAATCTAAAATGGCAATGAAATAAGTAGCTTAGAGAAAAATGTCGGGTTGGGGCGAAGCATTTTGCAGCCGCAGCATCGAAGAAAGTCGCCGGCCCGATTGACAATCCGCCCGCCCTCGCTTGATAAATGTCAAGCGATGAGGGGAGGCCCACGATGAGAGCCGACGACATCCCGGAGATTCGGCAACTGCCGCTGTTCGCCGACATGGAGCAGGGCAATTTCGAGACACTGATCCGCGGCGCCTATGTCCAGACCTTCCCGCCGCAGATCGAGCTGATCACCGAGGGCGACCGCTCGGATTTCCTCCATATCGTGATCGAGGGCAGCGTCGAGCTGTTCGCCTCCTGGAACCGGAACGAGACGGTGATGGCGACGGTGCGGCCGATCTCGACCTTCATCCTCGCCGCGACGATCAAGGACGCGCCCTACCTGATGTCGGCCCGGACGCTGGAACGGTCGCGCGTCGTGCTGCTGCCCTCGGGCGACGTGCGCAAGGTGTTCGAATACGACAACGCCTTCGCCCGCGCCGTGGTGACCGAGCTGGCGCAGTGCTATCGCGGCGTCGTCCGCCACGCCAAGGAGCTCAAGCTGCGCAGCTCGATCGAGCGGCTGGCGAATTACATCCTGCGCCATGCCCATGGCCGGACCACCTTCGATCTGGGGATCGAGAAGCGGCGGCTGGCCTCCTATCTCAACATGACGCCCGAGAACCTGTCGCGGGCGATCCGGGCGCTGCAACCCTATGGCGTCAGGATCGACGGCGCACAGGTGACGATCGAGTCAGCGGGTGATCTGGACCGCTTTGCCAAGCCGTCCCACCTGATCGACGATCCCACCGGGTGAAATCTTCCAAGCAATTGGAATAACGCAATTTTGCACGCAGACTAGGGCGCTTGTTATCGGATAACACGGCCCTGATATTGCCTGTCAGGCGGCCCCGGCCCCAGATCGGTTGCGTCGCGATTGCCCGCCGCAGTCGCCCAATCGATTCCGAAGGAGTTCCCAGATGATCCGCAGCCTTGTCCCGCAGACCCGAATGCTCATCGGCGCCACCGTCGCCCTGTCGATGGCCGCCGGCCTTGCCGCGCAGCCGGCGCAGGCCCAGAACGGCGACATCGCCAAGGGCATCCTGATCGGCGTCGCGACCGGCGTCGTCGTGCACGAGATCGCCAAGGACCAGCGGCGGCGCCAGGTCCAGCAGCCGATCGTGGTCAGCCAGCCGCATTACGAGCGCCACTACTACGAGCGGCGCGAGCGTCACCACGTCCGCTATGTCCCGGCGCCGCGGCCGACGCCGATCTCGCCGACCCACCGCGCCTTCAACAGCCAGGACCGGCAGCTGCGGGTGTCGATCCAGTACGAGCTGATGCAGCGCGGCTACTATGCCGGCACGCTCGACGGCGTCTGGGGGCCGCGCACCCGGCAGGCCGTGTTCGACTATGCCCGCGGCCATGACGACGTGGCCCGGTTGACCACCGTCGAAGGCTCGAACCGGGTCTTCTCGGGCATCCTGCGGCGCAACTGAGCGCCGCGCCGGGGGGCGGGCGGCGTGAGGCCATGGTCGGCCGGGCGGGCGATGCCGAAAGGCTGTGCCGGGGGTGAATCGCGGGCAGGTTTGTGTTCGGGCCGAAAGGCGTGCAAGGTCGCGCCGCGGCCCGGGCGCTGCCCGCGCAGCTCGGGGCCCGCTTGACCAACGGAAGGAACGACCATGGCCCACGCCCTGCCGAACGCCGCCACGCCCGCGACGGCGCCGGAGCGCCCCAACCGCCCCGATCTTGCCACCGACGCGATCCGCAGCGCCCGGGAAGACCTTGCCGCCTGCTTCCGCATGGCCGCCCGCAACGGCTTCGAAGAGGGCATCTGCAACCACTTCTCGGCCGTCGTGCCCGGGCATGACGATCTGTTCATCGTCAATCCCTACGGCTACGCCTTCCGCGAGATCACGGCCTCCAAGCTGCTGATCTGCGACTTTCACGGCAATGTCGTCGACGGCGACGGCACGCCCGAGGCGACGGCCTTCTACATCCATGCCGAGGTCCACAAGCGGGTGCCGCGGGCCAAGGTCGCCTTCCACACCCACATGCCCTATGCCACCGCGCTGTCGATGACCGAGGGCGAACCGCTGGTCTGGGCCGGGCAGACGGCGCTGAAATTCTACGGCCGCACCCTGGTCGACAGCGCCTATAACGGCCTCGCCCTCGACCATGCCGAGGGCGCGCGCATCGCCGAGGCGGTCGGCGATGCCGACATCATCTTCATGAAGCATCACGGCGTCATGGTGCTGGCCCCGACCATCGCCGAGGCCTGGGACGACCTCTATTATCTCGAGCGTGCGGCCGAGGTGCAGGTGCTGGCGATGGCGACCGGGCGCAAGGTTCTGCCGGTCGCGCCCGAGATCGCCCAGGCGACCTATGAGCAGATGCGCGAGGGCGACGCCGAATCCGCCCGCCTGCACCTGCAGTCGATCCGCCGGCAGATGGATGCCGAGGAACCGCAATACCGGCTCTGAGCCTCCGGGCGAGGCGCGGCGCCGGCTGACCGGCGCCCCGCCCCTGAAACTCTTACGCGGCGAGGCGCTTCGCCGGGCGCCGGCCCCGGTTCCGCCGGCGCGACCGCTGCTGGCCCGACGGCTTGGCCTTCGCCTTGCCCTCGGGTGCCGGAGCGCCCTTGGGCGGCGTGCCGCCGGCCACCGGAATCCGCCGCCCCATCACCTTCTCGATCGCCAGCAGCTCGCCATGCTCCTGCGGCGCGCAGAAGGCCACGGCCGAGCCCTCGCGCCCGGCCCGCGCGGTGCGGCCGATGCGGTGGACGTAGTTGTCCGGCACGTTGGGCAGATCGAAATTGTAGACGTGGCGCACCTGCGGAATGTCCAGCCCGCGGGCGGCGACATCGGTGGCGACGAGGATTTTCAGCTCCTCGTCACGGAACGCCTGCAGCGCCCGCGTCCGCTGGCCCTGCGACTTGTTGCCGTGGATCGCGGCGGCGGCGAAGCCCTGGCTTTCCAGCGCCTTGCACAGCCGGTTGGCGCCGTGCTTGGTACGGGTGAAGACCAGCGCCAGCTCGCTGCGGTGACCGTCGAGCAGCCCACTCAGCAGCCGCGCCTTCTCCGACTGCTCGACGAAATGCACGGATTGCTCGATCTTGTCGGCGGGCTTGCCGGGCGGCGAGACCTCGACCCGGACCGGATCGGTCAGGTAGGCGGTCGACAGCTCGGCCATCTGCTTCGGCATCGTCGCCGAGAACAGCAGCGTCTGGCGCTCCTTCGGCAGCAGTTTGGCGATCCGGCGCAGGGCGTGGATGAAGCCGAGGTCGAGCATCTGGTCGGCCTCGTCCAGCACCAGGTATTGCGTCTGGTCGAGCCGCACGGCGCGGCGGTCGAGCAGGTCGATCAGCCGGCCCGGCGTCGCGATCAGCAGGTCGGTGCCGCGCTGCAGCCGGTTGATCTGGCCGGTGATGCCGGCACCGCCGACCACGAGGCCGATGCGCAGATGCGTGCCTTTCAGGTAGGTGGCGAGGTTGTCGCGGATCTGGCCGGCCAGCTCGCGCGTCGGGGCCAGGATCAGGCCACGCACCGTCTTCGGCTCGGCCGGGGTGCCGATGCGCAGCAGGGCGTCGGCGATCGGCAGGCCGAAGGCCGCCGTCTTGCCGGTGCCGGTCTGGGCCAGGCCCATCACGTCGCGCCCGGCCATGGCATGGGGGATGGCGTCTTTCTGGATCGGGGTGGGATCGGTGATCCCGGCTTTGGCCAAGTTGGCCAGGAGGCTGGAGCGCAGCCCCATCTGTTCGAAGCTCATATCGTCGTCCTACAGGGCAACGGCGGTCGGCCGGTGCCACGAATTATGCGCCGCCGCTCCGAACGAGCCGGCGGTCGCGATCTGGGGGCGCGGCACACTGACCGGGGGCCGGATTGCCCTCTGGCCGTCGCCGCGGCGGCCCCTTGCGTGGGGAGGAACCTGTCAAGCGAGATAGTCCATGTCATCGGGGCGATGCCCGGGGCTGCTCACGCGGCAGAGGATATCTCGGGCCTGACATGGGCCCCGGCAGGCGAAAAGTCAACCACCTGGCGCAGGGGCGCCCGAGGCAGCAGCCACGGCGGCGCCCTGCGACCGCGGCCGTTTCGGCGCCCTGACGGCGAGGGGCCCCGGCCCGGTGTCTGCCCGCCCGGGGCCCGGTCGGCAGGCAATGCGATGTGCCCCCGGGCATCGCGGCAGCCGCCACGCCGCGACTCCACCCCGCATCCGGATATAAACCCTTTCAATCCGGAAAGGTTTTCGCGCATTATCGCCCGGCGCGCCGAAGACGCGCCTGAACGGAAAACGGAAGGACCACCGAATGTTGCTCAGGGGAAATCCCGTGAACCGCCTAGACCATGGGTTCGCACGTCTGCCCCTCGCGCATCCTGCGAGTGTTCCGTGACCGGCGTCGCGCACCCCCGGGCCTTGCTGCGGGCGC
>NZ_JBHRSK010000011.1:0-152516 GCF_042643245.1 Acidimangrovimonas pyrenivorans | reverse complement strand
TCCTCAGCCGCCGCCGTCAGCCGCCGTCCTCAGCCCGCCGCTCGACCGGCTGATCCCGCGCCAGCCCGAAACGCCCGCACAGCAGCAGCCAGAGAACCGCAAGACAGGGAAAGATTGCCAGCGCAGCCAACATCGATCGCTACGGCTCCGAAAAGATTAATATGTTAACACATCGTGTCACAGCACGGCGCGGGCGGTCAATTAATGCGGTGCTTGCCGGGTAATTTGATCCGCAAGGGTTGCAAAATGGCCTTGTGACGGGACGGGCGGCGCGATCGGGGCGGGGCCGCGAGCGCCGCTATCGGGCATATTGATAATTCTAGGTTATCGTTGCGATCAGAAAACAGAACTTATTCTAATAAATGGTCTCTGCTACTGTCCCGCGCAGGGAGAGGAGCCCCCGACAAGCCGCAAGCCGGCCGGTGCCACTGGCGCCGCCGGGCGTTTCGAGGGCCTCGTCCGGGAGAATTCAAGACGCAGCCATGATCGGAGAGACCCATGGACGGAAATGACATCGACAACAGCGGCAAGTGCCCGGTGATGCACGGGGTGCGCCCCAACGCCATCTTCGGCGGCCGGTCGAATCGCGACTGGTGGCCGAACCAGCTCAACCTGCGGATCCTGCACCAGAACGCGCCCATGTCGAACCCGCTGGGCGATTTCAACTATGCCGAGGCGTTCAGGAAACTCGACCTCGCCGCGGTGAAGAAGGACCTGAGCGCGCTGATGACCGACAGCCAGGACTGGTGGCCGGCGGATTACGGCCATTACGGCGGGCTGTTCATCCGCATGGCCTGGCACAGCGCCGGCACCTATCGCACCGGCGATGGCCGCGGTGGCGCCGGCTCGGGCTCGCAACGTTTCGCGCCGCTCAACAGCTGGCCCGACAACGGCAACCTCGACAAGGCCCGGCGCCTGCTGTGGCCGATCAAGCAGAAATACGGCAACGCCATTTCCTGGGCCGACCTGATGATCCTGGCCGGCAACGTCGCGCTCGAGTCGATGGGCTTCAAGACCTTCGGCTTCGGCGGCGGGCGCGAGGACGTCTGGGAACCCGAGGAAGACATCTACTGGGGCGCCGAGGGCGAATGGCTCGCCACCAGCGACACCGCCAACAGCCGCTATTCGGGCGAGCGTGACCTCGAGGACCCGCTGGCGGCGGTGCAGATGGGCCTGATCTACGTCAACCCGGAAGGCCCGGACGGCAATCCCGATCCGCTCGCTTCGGCCAAGGACATCCGCGAGACCTTCGCCCGGATGGCGATGAACGATTACGAGACCGTGGCGCTGACCGCCGGCGGCCACACCTTCGGCAAGACCCATGGTGCCGGCGATGCCGCGTTGGTCGGGCCAGAACCCGAGGCCGCGCCGCTCGAGGCGATGGGGCTGGGCTGGCTGTCCTCCCATGGATCGGGCAAGGGCCGCGACGCCATCACCTCGGGCATCGAGGGCGCCTGGACGCCGAACCCGACGCAATGGGACATGGGCTATTTCGACGTCCTGTTCGGCTATGAGTGGGAGCTGACCAAGAGCCCCGCCGGCGCCAACCAGTGGACGCCAAAGGACCTCAAGCCCGAGGACTTCGCCCCCGATCCCGAAACCGGCGAGCGCAGCCACCGGATCATCATGACCACCGCCGACATGGCGATGCGGATGGACCCGGATTACGAGAAGATCTCGCGCCACTTCCACGCCAACCCGGAGGAGTTCGCCGACGCCTTCGCCCGCGCCTGGTTCAAGCTGACCCACCGCGACATGGGGCCGAAATCGCGCTATCTCGGTGCCGAGGTGCCGGCCGAGGACCTGATCTGGCAGGACCCGGTGCCGGCGGCCGACCACCCGCTGGTCGAGGCCGCCGACATCGCCGATCTCAAGGCCAGGATCCTCGCCTCGGGCCTGTCCACGGCCGAGCTGGTCTCGACCGCCTGGGCCTCGGCCTCGACCTTCCGCGGCTCGGACAAGCGCGGCGGGGCCAACGGCGCGCGCATCCGGCTGGCGCCGCAGAAGGACTGGGAAGTGAACCAGCCCGCGCAGCTGGCCAAGGTGCTGAAGGTGCTGGAAGGTATCCAGGCCGAGTTCAATGCTGCGGGCGCCAGGAAGGTCTCGCTGGCCGACCTGATCGTGCTCGGCGGTGGCGCCGCCATCGAGCAGGCGGCCAAGGCCGCGGGCCATGCCGTCGAGGTGCCCTTCGCTCCCGGCCGCACCGACGCCAGCCAGGAGCAGACCGATGTCGAGGCCTTCGAGGTGCTCGAGCCGATCGCCGACGGCTTCCGCAACTACCTCAAGGGCGACTATTCGGTCTCGGCCGAGGAACTGCTGGTCGACCGGGCGCAACTGCTGACCCTGACCGCGCCCGAGATGACGGTGCTGGTCGGCGGCCTGCGGGTGCTGGGCGCCAATGCCGGCGGTTCGCAGCACGGGGTCTTCACCGAGATGCCGGGCACGCTGACCAACGACTTCTTCGCCAACCTCGTCGACATGGGCACGGACTGGACCGCGACCTCGGAGAAAGAGAGCGAGTTCGAGGGCCGCGACCGGGCGACGGGCGAGGTCAAGTGGACCGCGACGCGGGTCGACCTCGTCTTCGGCTCGAACTCGCAGCTGCGGGCGATTGCCGAGGTCTATGCCCAGGACGACGCCAGGGAGAAGTTCGTCAACGACTTCGTCGCCGCCTGGACCAAGGTGATGAACGCCGACCGCTTCGACCTCGCCTGAGGCCGCGGCCGGACAGAGGAACGGGAAAGGCGCGCCGGGCATCGGCGCGCCTTTTCAATTTCGCGAGGGGGCGTCAGTCTTCGCCCTTGTGGATCGGTTCGGCGCAGAAGGCGCCGCCCTGCCACCTGGCCGCCGGATCGTCGCGGTCGGGCGCCGGCTCCGCCGCCTCGACCTCCTCGCGGAAGGTCTCGGCGCTGTCCTGCGGCCGCCAGCCCAGGAAGGCGGCCTCGGAATTGTCCCACCACGAGGACGGATTGTCCGAGGCGCCCCAGACGATGGGGCAGCCCAGCCGCGGCACCGCGAACATGCGTTCGATCAACCGGGCGAAATCGTCGGCCGAGAGCCAGGTCGACAGCATCCGCCGGTTCTTCGGCCGCTCGAAGCACGAGCCGATGCGCACGATCAGCGTCTCCTGGCCGAACTTGTCGTGATACATCGAGGCGATCGCCTCACCGAAGCACTTGGAGACGCCATAGAGGCTGTCGGGCTTCACCGGGTCCGAGGCCGCCAGCCGCCGGTCCTGCGGGTAGAAGCCGATCGTGTGGTTCGAGCTGGCGAACAGGATCCGCGGCAGGCCATGGGCGCGGGCGGCCTCGTAGAGGTTGTAGAGCCCGACGATGTTGGCGTTGAGGATCTGGTCGAAGGGCCGCTCGACCGAGACGCCGCCGAAATGGACGATGCCGTCGCAGCCCTCGACGAGGCGCAGCACCGCCTCGTCATCGCCCAGTTCGCAGGGCACGATTTCCTCGTTTGCCCGCGCCGGGCCGATCTCGGCGACATCCGACAGGCGCAGGGTTTCGGCCAGCGGCGCGAGGCGGTCGCGCATCGCGCGGCCAAGGCCGCCGGCGGCTCCGGTGATCAGCAGTCGTTTCATGGGCACTCCTTGCTACAGCAGGCCGGGCAGGAACATCGAGAAGGCGGGCACATAGGTCACCAGCATCAGCGCCACGAAGATGGCGAGGTAGAAGGGCCAGATCGTCCGCACCGCCTGGTCGATCCGGATTTCGCCCACCGCGCAGCCGACGAAGAGGCAGGCGCCGACCGGCGGGGTGCACAGGCCCAGGCCGAGGTTCATCATCATGACCACGCCGAACTGCACCGGGTCCATCCCCAGTTGCGTCACCACCGGCAGGAAGATCGGCGTGCAGATCAGGATCAGCGGCGCCATGTCCATGATCATCCCCAGCACCAGAAGCGTCAGGTTGAGCATCAGCAGGATGATCAGCGGGTCGGACGAGATGCCGGTCACCGCGTGGGCCAGCAGATCGGGCACCTGGTAGAGCGCCAGCAGGTAGGCGAAGGCATCGGCGCAGGCGACCAGCACCATCACCATCGCCGTGGTCCGGACCGAGGCGACGACGGCGCGGCGGAACTTCTCCCAGGTCAGCTCGCGATAGACCCGCAGGGTGACGACGAGCGCGTAGATCGCCCCGAAGGCGCCGCTCTCGGTCACCGTCATGATGCCGGACAGCACGCCGCCGACGATGATGACGGCGGTGAACAGCCCCGGCAGCGCCATGACGAAGGAGATGGCCAGCGCCCTGAAGCCGGGAAAGCTCTCGGCCGGGTAGCCGCGGCGCACGGCGATGACATAGGCGGCGACGGCGAGGCACAGGCACATCAGCACGCCGGGCACGATGCCGGCGATGAACAGCTTCGAGACCGAGACACCGCCGGCGGCGACGGCGAACAGGATCATGTTGTGGCTGGGCGGGATGACGACGCCGGCGATCGACGAGGCGACGGTGACGTTGGTGGCGTAATCGGCGTGGTAGCCCTCGCGCTTCATCACCGGGATCAGGATCGAGCCGAGCGCCGAGGTGTCGGCCACGGCCGAGCCCGAGATGCCGCCGAACAGCATCGACGAGAACACGCCGACGACGCCCAGCCCGCCGCGCATCCAGCCGACGGCGGCGGCGGACAGGCGCACCAGCCGCTGGGCGATGCCGCCCTGCAGCATGATCTCGCCGGCGAAGATGAAGAACGGGATCGCCAGCAGCGAATAGACCGAGACGCCCGAGACAATGCGCTGGAAGGCGAGGAACAGCGGCAGGCCCTCGTACCAGAAGCCGCAGACCGCGGCGAGGCCGAGGGCGAAGGCCACCGGCATGCCGATGAGCAGGCCGAGGAAGAAGGTGCCGAAAAGCAGGGTCAGGCCCATTCTCAGAGTTCCTTATCCCGGCCGGCTAGCAGGGCCGCCAGATGTTCGACGGAGAAGAGCGCGATCAGCGCGCCGGAGATCGAGACGGGCATTGCGCGCCAGCCCTCGGCGATTCCCAGCATCGGTACGGCGCGGTCCATGTTCGCCGCGGTCAGTGCCGCGCCCTGCCAGGCCATGATCGCGCCGAAGAAGATCATCGCCAGCAGCGCCAGCGCGGTGCAGAGCAGCCGCAGTGGCCGGGGGAAGGCCTCGCGCAGGAAATCGACGGAAAGGTGGTGGCTGCGCCGCACGCCGAGCGCGGCGCCGAGGAAGGTGATCCAGACCACCAGCATCAGCGCCACCTGCTCGACCCAGGTCGGGGTGTCGTTCATCACATAGCGGCCCCAGACCAGCCAGCCGAAGATCGCGATCAGCGTCACCATGAAGGTGCCGGTCAGCAGGGTGCAAATCCAGCAGACCGCGTCGAGCAGCCGGCTGACGGCCCCGAGCGGAGCGTTCGAAGCGGTCATCCCACCCCTCCTGAGGAAAAGGCCCGGCCCGTGACGGGCCGGGCAGGCCGGGCGCCTACTTGGTCGCCTGGATTTGCTTGATGATCGGCGTCAGCTTGGGATGCGCCTTCTCGAACTTGGTGTAGATCGGAGTCATCCGGGCCTGGAAGGCGCCCAGGTCGGCGACCTCGTTCACCTTGACGCCCGAGGCCTCGACCTTGGTCTCGCTCTTCTGCACCTGCTGGGCCCAGAGCTTGCGCTGCAGCTGCGCCGAGGCGATCGCCGCCTTGCGCACCGCCGCCTGGTCGGCCTTGCTCATCCCGTCCCAGGTCTTCTTGGCGACGCAGAGGCATTCGGGCAGGATCAGGTGGTTGTCGATCGAGTAGTACTTCGCCACCTCGTAATGGTTCGAGCTGTCATAGGAGGGGAAGTTGTTCTCGGCCCCGTCGATGACCCCGGTCTTGAGCGACTGGAACACCTCGCCATAGGCCATCGGCGTGGCGTTGCCGCCCAGCTGGGCCACCATCTGGACGTAAAGGTCGTTGTTCATCACCCGCAGTTTCAGCCCCTTGAGGTCGGCCGGCGTCTTGATCGGGTGCTTGGTGTTGTAGAAGCTGCGCGAGCCGCCGTCATACCAGGACAGCGCGATGATGTCCTTCTTCGCCATCGCCTTGGCGAATTCCCGGCCCACCGGCCCGTCCATCACCCGGTGCATCTGCGCCGGGCTCTTGAACAGGTAGGGCAGCGAGACGATGTCGGTCGCAGGCACCACCGGCCCCATCGGCCCGAGGTTGAAATTGGCGAAGTTCAGCGCCCCGGCGCGCAGCTGGTCGATGGCGTCGGGCTGGTCGCCCAGGATGCCGCCATTGTAGACCTTGGCGGTGATCCGGCCGTCGGTCGCCGTGGCCACGTCCTTGGCGAATTGCTCGATCGCGGTGGTGTTCGGATAGCCCTCGGGGTGGATGTTCCAGCCGCGCCAGTTCTGCGCGACGGCCGGCGCCGCCACGGCGGCCAGCGTCAGCGCCCCGGCCAGCGCCGCCCCGATGTGAAGACGGATAGTCATGTACTCCTCCCTTGGCGAATGCTCGCCATCTTTAACCAAAGCGCGCTCATCCTTATATGTCATATAAGTTCTGTCAATATGTAATATGTCGGCGCGGATTTGTCGTTTCAGATTGACAAGTTGGGGCGCGGCGGCCTTTCTGGGGCGGCAAGATCGGAGGGATAGGTGACGAAGAGCGAGACCGGAGAGGGCCGGGCGGGCCGCCGCAGCGACAGGCGCAACCTGGTCGAGTCGGTGCGCGAGGGGCTGCGGGCGGAGATCCTGTCCGACGCGATGAAGGCCGGCGACAAGCTGCCCAGCGAGGCGCAGCTGACCGAGCGTTTCGGGGTCAGCCGCACCGTCGTGCGCGAGGCGATCGCCTCGCTGCGGGCCGACGGTCTGGTGGCGGCACGGCAGGGCGCGGGGGTTTTCGTGCTCGAGCGCAAGCCGTCCCCGGCGCAGCCGTTCCAGGCCGTCGATCCGGAGCGAATTTCCCATATGATTGAAATGCTTGAGCTGCGCGCGACGGTCGAGATCGAGGCCGCGCGGCTGGCCGCGATCCGGCGCTCGCCGGCCCAGGAAGAGGAAATCCTGCAGCGCATGCATGTCATCGAGGCGCTGATCGAGCAGGGCGCGCCGACGACCGAGGCCGACTTCGCCTTCCACATGGCCATCGCCGAGGCGACGAACAATCCCCGCTTCGCCGAGTTCCTGCGCCTGATGGGGGCCAGCATGATCCCGCGCGCGGCGCTGCAGAAGGATCGGGCCGAGGCCAGCTCGCCCGCCTATCTCGCCCATATCGCCGACGAGCACCGCGCCATCGCCGAGGCGATCTCGAATCGCGACGAGCAAGCGGCGAGCCAGGCGATGCGGACCCATCTGAAGGGCAGCGAGCAGCGCTACCGCGAGCTTCTGCGCCAGGCACGCACAACTTATCATACAAGTTGTTGACACGCGCGCCCGGGCTGGTCTAATTGCGGGCAAGCCTGCACGGCGCCCGATCCCGTTTCGAGAGGACGACCCATGACCCCGCAAGACCTCAAGGCCGCGCTCGGCGCGGGCCTGCTGTCCTTTCCCGTCACCCCCTTCGGCCCCGACGGCGCTTTCGACGCCGATGCCTACCAGAAACACGTCTCCTGGCTGTCGGGTTTCGAGGCCGCCGGGCTGTTCGCCGCCGGCGGCACTGGCGAGTTCTTCTCGCTCGCCCCCGATGAAGTCCCGGCCATCGTCGCCGCGGCGAAAGAGGCGGCAGGGGACACGCCGATCATCTCGGGCTGCGGCTACGGCACCGAGATCGCCGTGCCGTTGGCCAAGGCGGCCGAGAAGGCCGGCGCCGACGGGTTGCTGCTGCTGCCGCATTACCTGATCGAGGCGCCGCAGCAGGGCCTGTTCGACCACGTCCGCCGGGTCTGCGACGCGGTCGGCATCGGGGTGATGATCTACAACCGCGACAACTGCATCTTCCACCCCGACACCGTTGCCCGGCTGTGCGAGGCCTGCCCGAACCTCGTCGGCTTCAAGGACGGCTCGGGCGATATCGGGCTGGTGCGGCAGGTGACCGCGACGCTGGGCGACCGGCTGACCTATCTCGGCGGCATGCCGACCGCGGAACTGTTCGCCGAGGCCTATCTGGGCGCCGGCTTCACCACCTATTCCTCGGCCGTGTTCAACTTCGTCCCCGGCCTTGCCGTCGATTTCTACCAGGCGCTGCGCGGCGGCGACCGGGCGCGTTGCGAAGAACTGCTGACCGGCTTCTTCTATCCCTTCATGGCGATCCGCAACCGGCAGAAGGGCTATGCCGTCTCGGCGATCAAGGCGGGCGTCCGGCTGGCCGGGTTCGAGGCCGGTCCGGTGCGGCCGCCGCTGACCGACCTGACGGCGGAGGAGATGGACATGCTGGCCGATCTCGTGGAACGTTTCGGCCAATGAAGATCGCGCGCGTCCGCACCCATCTGCTCGAACACCGGCTCGAGGTGCCGTTCGAGAGCGCCTCGATGCGCTTCGACCGGCGCAGCCACCTGCTGGTCGAGATCGAATGCGACGACGGCACCACCGGCTGGGGCGAATGCCTCGGCCCGGCCCGGCCCAATGCGGCGGTGGTCGAGTTCTATGCCGGCTGGCTGATCGGCCAGGACCCGCTGGAGACCGAGAAGATCTGGCTGACGCTCTACAACGCCTCGCGCGACCAGGGCCAGCGCGGGCTGGCGATCACGGCGCTGTCGGGCATCGACGTGGCGCTGTGGGACATCAAGGGCAAGCGTTTCGGCGTCCCGGTCTCGACCCTGCTCGGTGGCCGGTTCCGCGACCATGTCCGGGCCTATGCCACCGGCAGCTTCAAGTGCGACGGCGTCGACCGGGTCGAAGACAACGCCGCCGAGATGGCGGGGTATCGCGATGCCGGCTTCCATGGCGGCAAGATCAAGATCGGCTTCGGCGTCGCCGAGGATCTGCGCGTGATCGAGGCGGTGCGCGCGGCGATCGGGCCCGGGATGCGGCTGATGATCGACGCCAATCACGGCTATGATGCGCGCGAGGCGATCGCGCTGGGCCGGGCGGCGGCCGAGCATGACATCGACTGGTTCGAGGAGCCGGTGATCCCCGAGGCGCTGGCCGCCTATCGCGCGGTCCGGGCCGGGCAGCCGATCCCGGTGGCGGGCGGCGAGACCTGGCACGGCCGCTGGGCGATGAAGGAGCCGCTGGAAGCTGGCTGCGTCGACATTCTCCAGCCCGACCTGTGCGGCACCGGCGGCTTCACCGAGATGAAGCGGATCATGGACATGGCGGTGCTGGCGGGTGTCCGGCTGGTGCCGCATGTCTGGGGCACAGCGGTGCAGATCGCCGCCTCGCTGCAGTTCATGGCGGCGCTGCTGCCCAACCCGCCGCGGGTCAACCCGGTCGAGCCGATCCTCGAATTCGACCGCACGCCGAACCCGTTCCGCCAGGCCGTCCTTACCCGGCCGATCGAGCACGAGAACGGCATCGTCGCGATCCCCGACGGTCCCGGGCTGGGGATCGAGATCGACCGGGCGGCGCTGAGGGAATTTCGCCCCAAGGAGGGATGATGCTGCAGCGTCGCCATGAGGGGGCCGCGCCGCGCCTCCGGCTGCCGAAGGGCGCCGTCGACACCCAGATGCATGTCTACCTGCCGGGCTATCCGGCCCTGCCCGGCGGGCCCGGCCTGCCGCCCGACCCGCTGCCGCAGCCCGAGGATTACCGCAAGGTGATGGGCTGGCTGGGCATCGACCGCTTCGTCATCACCCAGGGCAACGCCCATCAGCGCGAAAATGCCTGCCTGCTGGCCTGCCTGGCGCGGTTTCCCGACCTCGCGCGCGGGGTGGCGGTGATCGACGGCGCCACGGACGATGCCGAGCTGCGCCGGCTGGATGCGGCCGGCATCGTCGGCGCGCGGGTGATGGAGCTCAATGGCGGGGCGGTCGGGCTGGCGGCGCTGGAAGAGGTCGACGCCCGCGCCCACGCCATGGGCTGGATGCTGGCGGTGCAGTTCGACGGCTCGGATATCCTCGAGCATGAGCCCCGGCTGGCGCGGTTGAAAAGCCGCTGGGTGCTCGACCATCACGGCAAGATCTTCCGCGACGCCACGCCCGACGGGCCCGAGATGGCGGCGATCAGGCGACTGATCGACGGCGGCAACGTCTGGTACAAGATCGCCGGCTGCTACGAGAGCAGCCGGGACGGGCCGCCCGACTATGCCGATACCGCCGCGATGACGCGGGCGGTCGCCACCCACGCGCCCGAACGCATCGTCTGGGGCACCAACTGGCCGCACAACCTGGCCAGAACGACGGCCGACTACCCGGACGACGCGGCGCTGCTGGACGTCACGCTGGGCTGGCTGGCCGACGATGCGGCCCGCCGCCTGGCGCTGATCGACAACCCGGAGGCGCTGTTCGGCGGTCGCCTGCCGCCGCTGGCGGGCTGATCTTCCGGTCGCCGCGCCGCCGGTTCCTCTTGCACGGGTGGCGCCCGGTCGGTCAGGTCCGGTGCCGGCGCTGCCCTCGAACCGGGGGGCAAGACACCGGGGAGCAAGCCGTGCTTGCCGCCTTCCGGCCGGGAAGGCGGGGGCGCACCCTTCGCCCGAGATCAAGCTCCCGTGTTCGGGGCGGCGGATCACCCCCGGGGCCACGCAACCTGGCTGCAGCGAAACGTCATCCCTTCTGGTGTCGCGGCCATTTATTCACTAAAAGTCAATGAGAACGGGGTAGCTCGGGCAACCCGTAGCGGTCGATCCGCAAGCCGAATCGCCAGGCCGCACAAGCGGCGGCAAGGCAGGAGCCCGATCGTGACGAGTTGACGGACGTTGCTTCGTGGAACAGATAAAATCCGTGGCCAAGCGGAGCGATTGGAAAGGCAGCAGCACTCCGATGAAGATACTCGCAGTCGACGACGACCCGCTGTTCCTTGACGTGCTGAAGGAAGTCCTGGCTTCTGCCGGGCAGCAGGATGTTGCCCTGGCGACCTCGGCCGTCGAGGCCGCCAAGCTCATCAGCGAGGCCGAGCCTGCCTTCGACGTCTGCTTCATCGACATCCGCATGCCCGAGATCGAGGGCGACTACCTGTGCAAATGGGTGCGCCGCCTGCCGCAATATCACGACAAGGCGATCGTGATGCTCACCGCCAGGAAGGACAAGGCGGATATCGACCGCGCCTTCGCCGCCGGCGCGTCGGATTATGTCACCAAGCCGGTCGATTTCGGCGACTTCATCGACAAGGTCAAGGAGATCGAGCATCGCCTCCGGCGCGAACGGCAAGGGGCGCAACCGATGCGTCCGACGACGCGCGTCCCGTCGCGTCCGGGGATCGATTTCGCCCTGCCGCTGGCGCTGGACGACGTCAAGGGCGCGATCGAGATCGGTGCGCTCGAGAATTACCTGCTCAAGCTGTCGGAATCGCAGACCCACCAGATGACCGCCGTCGCCCTCAAGGTGGTCGATGCGGCCAAGCTGCATCTGACCTGCACCCCCGGCGATTATGTCCAGCTGCTCGAAACCGTGGCGAAGGGCATCCTCAAGACGCTGGGGGTTTCGGGCGCCTTCATCTCCTATGCCGGCTATGGCGCCTTCGTCTGCGTTGCCGAGGACCCGAGGATCGCCGACTGGACGCCCGAGTCGCTCGAGGCGGCGGTGGCCAAGACCCTGGAGGGGATGGGCGCGCCCAAGACCGACCTTTGCGCCAGCCCGCCGCTCAAGCTGGGGCGGTGGTCGGGCCGCAAGGTCGCAGACGCGATGTATCGCACCATCGGCGATGCCGAGGCGCGCTGCAGCATGTTCCGGATCGAGGCGCTTTCGGGCGTGATGGACGGCCTGGACGAGAAGTGACGCCGCGGGCCGACCCGCCGGGTCAGGACCGGCGCCGCCCGACCCGCATGTTGTGCAGCACCACCCACAGGTAGAGCGCGGCCAGCAGCCACAGCTCGGTCTCGCCGCCCAGCAGCCACAGCCAGACCGCCAGCGCCGTGCCGAGCCCCTTGGCGGCGATCAGCGCCGGCACCACGCCGATCCGCCGCATCAGCCAGGCCAGAAGCGGGTTCACCTCGCGTCCGCCGCGGCGCAAGGCGCCCAGCGTGCTGGTCATGTCGCCGATCTGCAGCGCGATCACGGCGAGGGCGAGAAAATCGATGGTCGTCATGCGGGAATGCGCGGTCGGGTGGATCAGTAGACCGCGGCAACCTCGTACATCACCGGCTCGAAGCGCGAGCAGAGCTCGGCGATGCGGCGGTTGCGCTCGCGCATCTCGGGGGTGCGCAGCATGGCCTGGAAATCCTCGCGCCGCTGCCATTTCGAGTAATTGGCGATCCGGGTCTGGGCGTCGTTGACATGCAGGCCGGCGCCGAGGAAGCCCGGCTGGTGGCGGATGAAATGCTCGTAGGCGTCCCTGAGCTCGTCGAGGAGGTCGGCGCAGGTGCCCGGGGTCATCTCGAAGGTGGTCAGGACCGTCTGACCCTCAAAGGCGCTGGAAATGTCTGGCATGGCGGCTCCTCCCTCATCTGCCCGGGGATCATGATAGGAGCCTAACATAGTCTTCGGGAAGGGGTGTTTCTTCCCCCGCCGAGCCGTCGTGCACGAAGCCGCTGACCGCGGCGGCATGGGCGCGCAGCAGCAGGACGATATTCGCATCGTCGCTGGTCTGGCGCACCTCGACCCCGTCGGCCAGTCGCGTCACCTGCATCCGCACCGCGTTATGGGCGGCGAAGATCTCGCGGAAGGCTGGGTCCCAGTGGCGCAGGCCGAATCCCTCGGTCAGGCGGCGCTGCATCTGGGCGACATGGTCGTGGAGCAGCGCGACGACCTCGGGCACCTCCGAGGTGGTGCGGGCAAGGACGCCGTCGGGCAGCTCGATCACTTCGCGGGCGATCTCGTCGTGGCGGGCGAGGAGGGTGTGGAAGACCTGCTGGTCGTGGCGGTGGCGGCGGGCGCGGTCGGGGCCGTGCGGCCCGCCACCGCCATGGCCCATGCGGCGCGGAGAGGGGATTTCGGTCATGATGCCTCCAAAATATGTGATAATATCACATTCATTTCCCGCTCTCCCCCAGACCGCAGATTGTCGCAGCTCTTTCGCGGTCGCGGCGAAGCGGATAAGCTGCGGTCATGAAGCTGCTCGATCCCAACGACCCGTTCTTCCGTCCCGCCTGGCGTCGCTGGGCCACGGCCGGGGTGCCCGGGCTCTGGGCCTGTGTCGAGGCCTGGTCGGGCAGCAAGACCTGGGCGCTGGTCTTTGCCGCCATCGCCGTCTTCGCCTATTGGCAGCTGATCCTGAAGGGCCCCGACGACGAGGCCAAGTGAGGACGTGGCGTCGCCGTCAGCCGGGCTCGGCCAGCAGGCCCAGGACCTCGTCCATCAACGCCGCGATTTCCGCCTTGGCCGAGCCGTTGCCCGCTTCCGGCGCGGCCAGGCCCTGGCCCAGCGTCTCGGCATAGACCACCCGGTTGGCCAGCCGCGACGCCGCCAGGGCCGCCCCCAGCGACTCGGCGGCCGCGGCGACATCGCCGGCCAGCCTTGTCCCGGCCCGGCCGCGGTTGAGCACGATCGCCGCCGGCCGTCTTTCCCGCGCGGCGAGGTCGAGCACGCCCTCGGTCGCCCACAGGTCGACATGGCTCGAGGCAACCGGGATCAGGACGAGGTCGGCGGCCCGCAGCGCCGGGCGCAGGTCGGCATCGACCTTGGGCGGGGTGTCGACGATGACGAAATCATGCGCCTTGCGCAGCTTCTCGCATTCATAGGTCACGCCCCAGGCCGAGGCGGTGGCGAATTCCAGCCCCGGCGCGCCCAGCCGCTCGATCCGGGTCATGAACCAGCGCCCCAGGCTGCCCTGCGGGTCGGTGTCGAGCAGGGCGACGCTGTGCCCCGCCGCCGCCAGCGCCACGCCCAGGTTGACCGCCAGCGTCGTCTTGCCGCTGCCGCCCTTCTGCTGCGCCACCGTGATGATCCCGTCGGCCATGGTCCGCTCCTGTGATGCTGCGTTGCAGCATGGCACGTTTGCGGCGCGATGCAAAGCGGCGGCAACAAAACGTGCGCGGCCAGGGGCTCAGGGAGTGGCCTTGGCCGGCGTCGCCTTCTTGGCCTTGGTCTTGCTCAGGTCCCAGCTGAAATAGAGATCGTGCGTCATCTTGCGCGCATCCCGGACCACCTTCTGTGCCAGATCGGCGGGCACCCAGTGTTTCCAGCTCGAGAATTGCCAGGTCAGCGCCATGTATCCGCCCTTCGAGGAGGTGCCGTCGAAACTGTAGCTGAAGGCCGGGTTGTCGAGGCTCAGGCTCTTGGGCGGGTTGAAGTCGATCGGCGCGTTCTCGACGGTGACCCGGTGCAGGATCGAACGCGGCTCGCGCTGGGCGAGCGGTGCCATCCGCGGGGCGGGCAGCGAGTCGGGATAGTATTTGTCGATCTCGGGCCCGACGAAGGGGTAGTGCTGAAGCAGGTCGTTGTCGCGGATCGCCTTCATCGGCACCAGGTAGTGTTCGTGCACTTCGAAGGTATTGGCTTCGCGGTTGTCGGTGCCCCGGGCCGGGGCGGCGACGGTGATGCCGGGATAATACTGGCGGTAGTAATCGAGAAACTGGTCGCGAATGTCGCGCACCGCCCGGGTGGCCCAGTCCGAGCGGGCAATGTTGGCGGCGTCGCCCTGGTAGCGCGTGGTCACCTCGATGCGGTCGCCGGCCTCCGAGAAGTGATGATCCTCGAACAGCGTCATCGCGTAGGTCTGCGATAGCGGCCGCACGAGCTTTTCCAGCTTGCCCGGCGCGTCGCGGCCGACCCGCAGCACGTAGCCGTAATCCGGGGTCACCGCGTTGGCCAGCGTGCCGCCCTCGAACTGCGCCGTCGGGTCCATCCAGTAGAGCCGGCCCGCCACCCGGGTCCAGGTGATCATGTGGTCGAAGAGGTCGGCGCCGGGCGGTTCCTTCGCCAGGCCCTGCCCGGTATCGACCGCGGCCAGGGCAACCCCGGCGGGCAGGCCGAGCCGGTGCAGCACGGTCTCGAGCAGCACCGCCTTGCCCTTGCAGTCGCCGAAGCCGTTGGCGATCACCTCGGCCGGGGGCTGGGCGAAATAACCGCTGCGGCCGATCTCGACGCCGACATAGCGGATCTCGCGCTGGACCAGCCGCAGCGCGGCGATCGCCCGGTCGGCCGGATCGGAAGAGGCCGCCCGGATCGCCTCGACCTTCTTCTGCCAGCTTTCGGGCAGCGCCTCGTCGCGGCTGTAATAGGCGTGCAGCGCCGCCTCGACCGGTTCCCACGAGTCGTTGGCGCTGTAGCGCAGCCCGGCCCGGTTGGGATACCAGGCGGGCACCCGTTTCTCGGCCCGTCTCACCGGCAGGTCGCCGCGCTCCCAGACCTGCTGGGTCACGCCGCGTTCGGTCACCGTGCGATGCGTCATCTCCTCGGGGTGCCAGACGCTGACATGGAACGGCCATTCGTTGGGCCAGTCGAGGATGACGCGGGCGTCCACGACCGGGACCGAGAAACCGATCCGCAGTTCGCCGGCACGGGTGGCGCCGGCGAACAGGGGCGTCCGCGACCAGAGAAAGCCGACATCGACGACATCGCCGACCCGGACATCCGGGATTTCGAAATGCGCAGTCAGGGTCCCGTCGATGATGCCGCGGTCGAGCTGGGTCTCGCGGCGATAGACCTGCGGCTCGATGCTGCCGAGATGCGAGATCGTCTTGCCGTCGCGGATCACGTTCAGGCGGGTCGCGGTCAGGGTCTCGGATCGGGGATCGAAGTCGCGCAGCAGCGAGGCGGCGGTTTCCAGTCCGGCGCGGTTGAGCACCTTCATCGCGATCCGGCGGTAGGTCTGGCGGACCTCGCCCTGCCAGCGGATCTGGGTGTCGTAGACCAGGTAGAGGACGCCGTTCCGGGCCTCGTCGAGCCGGTCGGTGGAGGGTTTGGGGATCGGCAGGGGTTCGATCCAGCCCGGCTCGGGCTTCTGGGCGACCTGCGCCGCCGCCGCGGGCAGGCAGGGAAACAGCAGGACCAGAAACAGGACCACAAATCGCATCGCGCGTCACTCCTTGAGCCGTCCCGCCCACGCTACTGCGCAACTTGGGCGGGTGGAACAGCCGGCGTGAAGAAACCCGTTCGCTGTGTCGGCGGAAAAGCGGCGCTGCGGTCGGGCGCGCAAACGAAAAAGGGCGCGCCCGGCGGACGCGCCCCGTTTCGGTCAGCTCAGGCGGAGGCTCAGGCCTCGGCGCCTTCGACGGCCTTGGTCTCGATATCGTTGCTGCGCGCGATCTCGATCCGGCGCGGCTTGAGCGCCTCGGGCGTCTCGCGCACGAGGTCGATATGGAGCATGCCGTCGGCATGGGCCGCCCCGGTCACCTTGACATGATCGGCCAGCGCGAAGCGGCGATCGAAGGCGCGGGTGGCGATGCCGCGATACAGGTAGGTCTTTTCGCTGTCATCGGCGGCCTTGCGGGCCGACACGACGAGGGTATTTTCCTTCACCTCGACCGAAAGCTCGTCGGCCGAGAAGCCGGCGACGGCGATCGAGATGCGATAGGCGTTCTCGTCGATCTTTTCGATGTTGTAGGGCGGATAGGTCGGCTGGCTGCCGTCATTGGTCAGCACGCGGTCCATCAGGTCGGCGACGCGGTCGAAACCGACAGTGGCGCGGTAGAGCGGAGCAAAGTCAAAGGTACGCATTTTCATCCTCCATCGAGCGATGTTCGTGACGCTTTCCCCCGCGGGGACAAGCAGGTTGTCCGGACCCGTTGCGGCGCCCGGTCAGGCTGAGATGGGATCGGATTTCCGCGCTTTCAAGACCCGGCGCTGCGCCGCCCGCCCGGTCAGGGTCGGACGAACTTGGCGCCGCCGGCCCGCAGCGTGTCGTGCATTGCCAGCCCGGGGCTGGGCGCCTTCTCGAACCGGCTGCCGTCGGCCCGCGCCAGCGCCGCCCGCAGTATCTGCAGCGGCCCGTCCAGCGCGATCCCCAGCGCCACCGGCGTATCCTTCATCTTGGCCTTGGCCGAAATGACGGCGACCACCCGGGCGATGCCGTCGCGGAGCGAGAAGACCGGCGCGCCGGACGAGCCGAAATCGACATTGCAGGTCATCACCGCCACCGAGGCCTTGCGCCCGACCACCTGGCAGCTCTTCTGCAGCGAGGGCACCTCGGCCCGGTGCTCGGCATAGGAGACGACGCCGACCGAGTCGCCGCGGCGCGGGCTGGCACCGGTGGCGAAGGGGGTGATCGAGGGCAGGCGGATCGGCCGCGCCAGCTCGAGCAGGGCGAGGTCGTAATTCACCTCGGCGATATCCTCGCGCGCGGTATAGACGTAGTCGGGATGCAGCACCGCCCGCTTGACGGCGCGATAGGCGGCGGCGCGGCCGTTGCGCCAGCCGGCCAGGAACTCCATCTGCGCCGGCGCGACCCGCTGGCCGGTGGCCTTGTCGAACAGGCAATGGCCGGCGGTCAGCACCAGTGTCGGCGAGATCAGCGCCCCGGTGCAGAAGCTTCTCTTGCCGATATTGATCCGCCCGACGGCATCCCAGCCCCGGCTCTGGTCGCCGGTTTCCAGTGCGGTCAGCCGGCTGGGCCGGGGCAGGGTGGCCGCCTGCTGGGCCTGCAGGGCGGCGGGGGCGAGGGTGCACAGGGCGGCAAGGGCAAGGAAAAGGCGGCGCATGGAACCTCCGGAAACGCCGTCTTCCTAGCCCGGCGGTACGGCAATACTATGGCCGTTTCTAGCCGCCTCCCGTCAGCCCCGTCCAGCCTCCAGCGCCCGCGGTTTCGGCCCGCCCGTGGCCCAGTCGAGCAGTTCGACGGTATGGACCACCGGCACCCCGGTGCCCGAGCCGATCTGCATCATGCAGCCGATATTGCCCGCGGCGATGATCTCGGGTTGGCGTGCCTCCAGCGTCCTGACCTTGCGCTCCTTCAGCTTGGCCGAGATCTCGGGCTGGAGCAGGTTGTAGGTGCCGGCCGAGCCGCAGCACAGGTGGCTGTCGGCGGGCTCGACGACCTCGAACCCGGCACGCTTGAGCAGGTCCTTGGGCGTGGTCTTGATCTGCTGGCCGTGCTGGAGCGAGCAGGCGGCGTGGTAGGCGACGCGGATGTTCTTTTCGGCGCCCTCGGGCAGGCCGACCCTCTCGATCAGCTCCGAGACGTCCAGCGCCATGCCGGCCACCGTGGCGGCATCCTCGGCCAGCGCATCCTGCGCGAACATGTGACCGTAATCCTTCACCGTGGTGCCGCAGCCCGAGGTGTTGATGACGATCGCGTCCAGCCCCTTGCCGCGCTTCTCGGCCATCCAGGCGCGGATGTTCTTCGCCGCCGAGGAATGGCTCTCGCCCTCCTGGCCCATGTGATGGGTCAGCGCCCCGCAGCAGCCGGCGCCCTTGGCCACGACCACCTCGCAGCCCAGCCGGCGCAGCAGCCGGATCGTGGCGTCGTTGATGTCGGTGTTCAGCGCCTTCTGGGCGCAGCCGGTCATCAGTGCTACCCGCATCCTGGTCTCGCCCTGGGCCGGGAAGACCTGCGGCGCGTCGTTCGGGCTGACCGGCGGCACCCGCTTGGGCGCCATTTCGATCATCGCCTTCAGTCGCGGATCGGGCAGGAAGCGGGCGAAGGGGCGGCCGATCCTGGCCCCCAGCAGCGCCAGCCGGAAGCGGCCGGGATAGGGGATGATCCGCGCCAGCATCCAGCGCAGCGCCCGGTCGCCGAAGGGGCGGCGGTAATTCTTCTCGATATAGGCGCGGGCATGGTCGACGAGGTGCATGTAATGCACGCCCGAGGGGCAGGTCGACATGCAGGCCAGGCAGGACAGGCAGCGGTCGACATGCTTGACCGTCTTGGCATCCGGCACCCGGCCGTTCTCGAGCATGTCCTTGATCAGGTAGATGCGGCCGCGCGGGCTGTCGAGCTCGTCGCCCAGCACCTGGTAGGTCGGGCAGGTGGCGGTGCAGAAGCCGCAATGGACGCAGGCGCGCAGGATCTCGTTCGAGCGCGCGATGCCGGGATCGGTGAGCTGTTCGGGGGTGAAATTGGTCTGCATCTGATCAGCCCATCAATCCGGGATTGAGAATGCCGCGCGGGTCGAATTTCTGCCGCAGCCCGGCGGTGAGCGCCGCCAGCGGCGCCGGCTCGGGCTGGAACGGCGCGATGCGGGCGCGGGTCTCGGCATCGGCGCGGACCAGCGTGGCATGGCCGTTGAAGGCGCCGATCCTGTTGCGCAGGTCGGTCCCCGGCGCCACCAGCGCCCAGATCAGTCCGCCGGCCCAGTCGAGCAGCCGTTCTTCGGCCTCCAGCCGCGCCGCGATCCCGGGCGCGTCCGAGGGTTTCACCGACAGTCGCCAGACATCGCCCGGCTTGTCCTGGAACGCCGCCACGTCGCGGATCGCCGCCCAGCGGGCAGCCACCGCCGCGGCCCCTGTCTCGGCCTCCGCCGCGCCGAACTTGGCCAGCAGCGCCGTCAGCTTGCCGATGCGATAGGCTACCGAATTGGCGAAGCCCTCCAGCCGCAGCACCACCCCGGTGCCCGGCAGCCAGGCCGCGCCCGACACCTCGTAGGGCGAGCCGACCGCGGCCGCCATCGCGGTGACGGCGGTCTCGGCCTCCGCGACCGGCAGGATCAGGCTGGCCGCCGATTCCGGCACCGGCAGCAGCTTGAACGAGACCTCGCTCAGCACCCCCAGCGTGCCCCAGCTGCCGGCCATCAGCTTGACCAGGTCGTAGCCGGTGACGTTCTTCATCACCCGGCCGCCATTCTTGATCACGGTGCCTGCCCCGTCGACGAAGCGCAGCCCGATCAGGCTGTCGCGGCAGGCCCCGGCGACGAACCGGCGCGGGCCCGAGGCGTTGGCTGCCACCACGCCGCCGATCGTCGAGTTGCCCTCGGTGCCCAGCAGCCCGCGCATGTCCGGCACCTCGAAGGGCAGCCGCTGCCTCTCCGCCGCCAGCGCCGCCTCGATCTCGGCCAGCGGCGTGCCCGCACCGGCCACCAGCGTCAGCGCGCCCGGCTCGTAGAGCGAAATCCCGGCCAGCCCGCCGGTCTCCAGCAGTTCGCCCTGCACCGGCCGGCCGATGCCGCGCGTGCCGCCGCCGCGGATCGCCAGCGGCCCGCTGGCGTCCCGCACCACTTCGCTCAGCTCTGCCTCGGTCTCAGGCCGCATCCTGCCCCCACTTTCTGTTCAAAAATATCCTCCGGGGGCCCGGGGGTGGAAAACCCCCGGCGTCCCGGCTTCAAGCCGCGCGCCGGCCGGCGGTCACGGTCAGCGGAAACACCTTGGCCGGGTTCAGCAGCCACTTCGGGTCGAACACGTCCTTGACCCGCAGCTGCGCCTCCAGGTCGTCGGGGGCGTATTGCACCGTCATCAGGTCGCGCTTCTCGATGCCGACGCCATGTTCGCCGGTCAGGCAGCCGCCGACCTCGACGCAGAGCTTGAGGATGTCGGCGCCGAAGGCCTCGCATTTCTCCAGGTCGCCCGGCTTGTTGGCGTCGAACAGGATCAGCGGGTGCATGTTGCCGTCGCCGGCATGGAAGACGTTGGCGACGTCGAGGCCGTAGTCCCGGCTCATCTCGCCGATCCGGCGCAGAACGGTGGGCAGGCTCGAGACCGGGATCGTGCCGTCGAGGCACATGTAGTCGTTGATCTGGCCCATCGCGCCGAAGGCCGACTTGCGGCCGAGCCAGATCTTGGCGGATTCCTCGGCCGACTGGCTCTCGCGCAGTTCCACCGGGTTGTGCTTGGCCGCGATCTGCTTGATCAGGCCGAGCTGCTCGTCGATCTCCTCCGGGCTGCCCTCGACCTCGATGATCAACAGCGCCTCGCAATCGGGATAGCCGGCATGGGCGAAATCCTCGGTGGCGCGGATGCAGGGCCGGTCCATGAACTCGATCGCCACCGGCAGCACGCCGGCCTTGATGATGTCGCTGACGCATTCGCCCGCGACCTCGTTGGCGTCGAAGCCCATCAGCACCGGCCGCGCGCCCTCGGGCTTGGGCAGGATGCGCAGCGTCGCCTCGGTGACGACGCCCAGCTGGCCCTCGGAGCCGCAGATCACGCCCAGCAGGTCCAGCCCCGGCGCGTCGAGATGGGCGCCGCCGATCTCGACCACCGTGCCGTCCATCAGCACCATGGTCACGCCCAGCAGGTTGTTGGTCGTCACGCCGTATTTCAGGCAATGCGCGCCGCCCGAATTCATGCCGATATTGCCGGCGATGGCGCAGGCGAGCTGGCTCGACGGGTCGGGGGCGTAGAAGAAGCCGTCGGCCTCGACCGCGCCGGTGACGGAGAGGTTGGTGCGCCCGGTCTGCACCCGGATGAAGCGGTTGTCGTAATCGGTCTCGATCACCTCGTTGAGCCGGGCGACGCCGAGGATCACGCTGTCGGCGGTCGGCAGCGCCCCACCGGCGAGCGAGGTGCCCGAGCCGCGCGGCACCACCGGCACGCCTTCCTCGTGGCAGATCTTCAGCACCGCCGCGACCTCCTCGGTCGAGCGCGGCAGCACGGCGCAGAGCGGCGGGCAGCGATAGGCGGTCAGCGCGTCGCATTCATAGGCGCGGGTCTCGGCGGCGTCGGAAATGACGGCATCGGCCGGCAGCACCTCGGCCAGCCGGGCGACGATCCTGTCCTTGCGGGCCAGGATGGCCGAATTCGGGGCAGGCATCTCCATGATCCATCCTCCTCGCGGAACTGGTCAACAAATATAACCAATTGCGCCCGCAAGCAAGGGATCAATTCGCCGCGGCGGCCTCCGGCGCGGCGCAGTCGCGGTCGCCGACCGCCTCGCGCCAGTGGCGCCGACAGAGCGAGACATAGGTCTCGTTGCCGCCGATCTGGACCTGCGCCCCGTCCTTCGCCACCTCGCCGTCGGGGCCCATCCGGACCACCATCGTCGCCTTCTTGCCGCAATGGCAGATCGTGCGCACCTCGCGCATCTCGTCGGCCAGCGCCAAGAGGGCAGCCGAGCCCGGGAACAGCTCGCCCCGGAAGTCGAGCCGCAGCCCGTAGCACATCACGGGGACGTTGAGGTCGTCGACGACGCGGGCAAGCTGCCAGACCTGATCCTTCGACAGGAACTGCGCCTCGTCAAAGAAGATGCAGGCGACGGGCCCCTCGGCCAGCCGCGCTTCGATCTTGGCGAAGAGGTCCTCGCCCTCGACGAAGGTATCCGCCGGCTCGTTGATGCCGATGCGCGAGCCGATCCGCCCGTCGCCGGCCCGGTCGTCGAGCTTGGCGGTGACGAGATAGGCGGTCATCCCCCGCTCGCGATAGTTATGCGCCGCCTGCAGCAGCAGCGTCGACTTGCCCGCGTTCATGGTCGAGTAGTGGAAGTAGAGCTTGGCCATGCAGGGGATGTGCCCGGTTGCGGGGCGGGGATCAAGGGGGAGGTGTGGAGAATGGAACGGGTTGCGACCGAGGACCACGCAAATTGCCCCTGCTCCGGGGCGTCAGCCCCGGATCGCGCCCGACCCGCCCCTATGGGCGGGCGCGATGCGCCCACCCTCGGGCCGGGCGCGATCCTCTGTTCTATCGACTGTGCTGTGGTGCCAGACGGGGGCCGCCCGGCGCCGGGCCTCACCCCTGCAGCGTCCGCACGCCAATCTCGCCTTCGCCGCGGGCCTGCATCGCCTCGACCGCGGCGATGCTTGCCGCCGCCGTGGTGTAATAGGCGATCTTGTCGTAGAGCGCGACGGCGCGGATCTCGCGGCTGTCCTCGATCGCCTGCTGGCCCTCGGTGGTGTTGAACACCAGCGCGATCTCGCCGTTCTTCAGCCGGTCGACGATGTTCGGACGGCCCTCGTAGACCTTGTTCACCAGTTCGCAGGCGACGCCGGCCCCTTTCAGGAACCCAGCCGTGCCGCGGGTGGCGACGATCTCGAAGCCCATCCCGACCAGCGCCCTGGCGGCGGCGGCCAGCGCCTCGGTCTTGTCAGCATCCTTGATCGAGACGAAGACCCGGCCGCTTTCCGGCAGGTTGGTGCCGGCGCCGAGCTGGGCCTTGAGGAAGGCGAGCGCGAAGCTGCGGTCCCAGCCCATGACCTCGCCGGTCGAGCGCATCTCGGGGCCGAGGATGGTGTCGACGCCGGGGAAGCGGGCGAAGGGCATCACCGCCTCCTTGACCGAGAACCAGGGCGTCAGCGGGTCGGCCAGCGTCAGCGGATCGGCCAGCGGCAGCGGCGTGTCGGGGCCGACGCCCTCGGGATAGGCGGCGCGCTGCGGGAAGGCCGACAGCTTCTCGCCCGCCATCAGCCGGGCGGCGATCGAGGCGATGGCGCTGTCGGTCGCCTTGGCGACGAAGGGCACGGTGCGCGAGGCGCGCGGGTTGACCTCGAGCACGTAGATCACCCCGTCCTTGATCGCGAACTGCACGTTCATCAGCCCGCGCACGTCCAGCCCCTTGGCCATCAGCACGGTCTGGCGCTTGAGTTCCTCGACCGTCGCGGCGTCGAGCGAATGGGGCGGCAGGCAGCAGGCACTGTCGCCCGAATGCACCCCGGCCTCCTCGATATGCTCCATGATGCCGGCGACATGGACCGTCTCGCCGTCGCAGAGCGCATCGACATCGACCTCGATCGCGCCGGTCAGGTAGCTGTCGAGCAGCACCGGGTTGTTGCCCGAGACATGCACCGCCTCGCGGATGTAGCGTTTCAGGTGGGCGGTGTCGCGGACGATCTCCATCGCCCGGCCGCCGAGGACGTAGGACGGGCGGATGACCAGCGGGTAGCCGACCCGCTCGGCGATCTCGAAGGCCTGCTCGTCGGAGGAGGCGATGCCGTTGACCGGCTGCTTGAGGTCGAGATCGTTGAGCAGCTTCTGGAACCGCTCGCGGTCCTCGGCCAGGTCGATCGCGTCGGGCGAGGTGCCGAGGATCGGGATGCCTTCCTCTTCCAGCGCGTTGGCCAGCTTGAGCGGGGTCTGGCCGCCGAACTGGACGATGACGCCGTGCAGCGTGCCCTTGTCCTGCTCGACGCGCAGGATCTCCAGCACGTGCTCGAGCGTCAGCGGCTCGAAATAGAGCCGGTCCGAGGTGTCGTAGTCGGTCGACACGGTCTCGGGGTTGCAGTTGACCATGATGGTCTCGTAGCCGGCATCGGTCAGAGCGAAGCAGGCGTGGCAGCAGCAATAGTCGAACTCGATGCCCTGGCCGATCCGGTTCGGGCCGCCACCGAGGATCACCACCTTCTTGCGGTCCGAGGGCCGGGCCTCGCATTCGACCTCGCCCATCACCGGGCTTTCGTAGGTCGAATACATGTAGGGCGTCTGGGCCTCGAACTCGGCGGCGCAGGTGTCGATGCGCTTGAACACCGCCTGGACGCCGAGGTTGCGGCGGGCGCGGCGGACCTGGCCCTCGTCGCGGCCGGTCAGCGCGGCCAGCCGGGCATCGGTGAAGCCCATCATCTTGAGATTGCGCAGCCCGTCCTCGGTCACCGGCAGGCCCTCGGCGCGGATCTTCTCCTCGGCTTCGACGATCTCGCGGATCCGGGCCAGGAACCACGGATCGAAGGCGGTGGCGTGCTGGATCTCGTCGTCGCTCAACCCGTGGCGCATCGCCTGGGCGATCAGCCGCAGCCGGTCGGGCGTCTGCGCCGAGATCGCCTTGATCACGGCGGCCTTGCCCGAAGCCGGATCGTCGGCGCCCTCGATGGCGATCTCGTCGAAGCCGCTCAGGCCGGTCTCGAGCGAGGCCAGCGCCTTCTGCACCGATTCATGGAAGGTGCGGCCGATGGCCATCGCCTCGCCGACCGATTTCATCGCCGTGGTCAGCTCGGCCTTGGCGCCGGGGAATTTCTCGAAGGCGAAGCGCGGGATCTTGGTGACGACATAGTCGATGGTCGGCTCGAAGCTGGCCGGGGTCACCTTGGTGATGTCGTTGTCGAGCTCGTCGAGCGTGTAGCCCACCGCCAGCTTGGCGGCGATCTTGGCGATCGGGAAGCCGGTGGCCTTGGACGCCAGCGCCGAGGAGCGGCTGACCCGCGGGTTCATCTCGATCACCACCATGCGGCCGTCGGCCGGGTTGATCGCCCATTGCACGTTCGAGCCGCCGGTCTCGACCCCGATCTCGCGCAGCACGGCAATCGAGCCGTTGCGCATGATCTGGTATTCCTTGTCGGTCAGGGTCAGCGCCGGGGCGACGGTGATCGAATCGCCGGTATGGACGCCCATCGGGTCGACGTTCTCGATCGAGCAGATGATGATGGCGTTGTCGGCGCGGTCGCGCACGACTTCCATCTCGTATTCCTTCCAGCCCAGCAGCGATTCGTCGATCAGCACCTGCGCGACTGGCGAGGCATCCAGCCCCGAGCGCACGATGCGCTCGTAATCGTCGCGGTTATAGGCGACGCCGCCGCCGGTGCCGCCCAGCGTGAAGGCGGGGCGGATGATCGCCGGCAGGCCGACATATTCGATCGCCTCGATCGCGGCCTGGACGCCGGCATTGATGTCGTAGGCGCCCTTGTCGTCCTTGGGCGCGGCGATGATGGTGGCGCGCGGGTTCTCCAGCCCGATCCGGTCCATCGCCTCGCGGAACAGCTTGCGGTCCTCGGCCATCTCGATGGCCTCGCGGTTGGCGCCGATCAGCTCGACCCCGAACTTCTCGAGAACGCCGGCATCCGCCAGCGCCAGCGCGGTGTTCAGCCCGGTCTGGCCGCCCATGGTCGGCAAGAGCGCGTCGGGGCGTTCCTCGGCGATGATCTTGGCGACGACCTCGGGGGTGATCGGCTCGATATAGGTGGCGTCGGCCAGCCCCGGGTCGGTCATGATCGTCGCCGGGTTCGAGTTGACGAGGATGACGCGGTAGCCTTCCTCGCGCAGGGCCTTGCAGGCCTGGGCACCGGAATAGTCGAACTCGCAGGCCTGGCCGATGATGATGGGGCCGGCGCCGATGATCATGATGGACTTGATATCGGTTCTCTTCGGCATGGTCGGACCCCCTGCGTGCAAATCGTCCGGGGTTATACCTACGACGCGCAGATGCGCAAGGCATGTCTTGCCGCTACCGGATGACGCGGAGGCTGTCGATCCGGCGCTCGGCCTCCCTCGTGAAGCCCGGCCGGCGCCGGGGCGGAGCAACGATGCGGGACAACGGCGGCGCTGGCACCGCGTCCGGCGCGGGTCCGGAGCGAAGGGCGAGGCCCCCCGGACGGGGGGGGCTATTCGGCGGCGCGGGCGCTGGCCGGGGCGACGTCGGTGTGGAGGTAATCGCGCGTCAGCGGCACGGCGTCCTGCTTGTGGGCGAGCTGGATCTGGAAGACGCACTGGTTGTTGTGGCGGAAGGTCAGCTCGGAGGCGACGAGGTAGTAGCGCCACATCCGGCAGAACCGCTCGTCATAGAGTTCCCGCGCCTTGTCGCAATTGGCCATGAAGCGGTCATGCCAGTGGCGCAGCGTCTCGGCGTAATGCAGCCGCCAGATCTCGATGTCGGTTTCGTAGAGATGCTCGCGCTCGACCGCGGCCATGGTCTCCGACAGCGCCGGGCAGTAGCCGCCGGGAAAGATGTACTTGGTGATCCACGGGCTTGTGGCGCCGGGTGGGGTCGGCCGGCCGATGGTATGGATCAGCGCCACCCCGTCGGGCGCCAGCCGGTCATGGACGTTGCGGAAATACTCGCGGTAATGCGGGATGCCGACATGTTCGAACATGCCGACCGAGACGATGCGGTCGAACTTGCCGGTGACGGTGCGGTAGTCGCAGAGACGGAACTCGACCTGGCCCGACAGCCCGGCCTCGGCGGCCCGGCGTTGCGCGATCTTGTGCTGCTCCTCGCTCAGCGTCACGCCCAGCACCTTGGCGCCGTAGTCGCGCGCCAGCGTCAGCCCCAGCCCGCCCCAGCCGCAGCCGATATCCAGCACGGTCATCCCCGGCTCGATCAGCAGCTTCCTGGCGATATGGTCCTTCTTGGCGCGCTGGGCCTGCTCCAGCGTGTAGTCCGGTTCGCGGAAATAGGCGCAGGAATACTGCCGGTCGTCGTCGAGGAACAGGTCGTAGAGCTCGCCCGAAAGATCGTAGTGATGGGCGACGTTGGCCCGGGCCTTGCCCATCGGGTTGAACTGGGCGGCGCGGCGGAACAGCGCGTGCAGCTCCATCAGCCGGTCGCGCCAGTTGCTGGGCGCGGCGGCGATATTGGTCAGCGCAAGTCCCAGCAAGCCGTAGAGATCGTCGTTCTCGATGATGACGGTGCCGTCCATGTAGCCCTCGCCCAGCGCCATGTCGGGATTGAGGACCAGCCGTCGGGGCAATGCCGGGTCGGTGATCTTGACCGTCACCTCGGGCAGTCCCACGCCGTAACGACGGGTCCCGCCGTCCGGCATGGTCAGCGACAGGGTGCCGTGGTGGACCAGCCGGTCCAGCATCCGGTCAAGCAGGCTTGTCCACATGCCATCCTCCTTACACTGCTGCGCGGGGGCAGTATCGATCGGAACAGGGTGAGCATAGGACAATCTGTCGCGACAGGTAAAGACGCCTGTCCCTTGCAATTTCTCGCATTGAAGCCCTGCCGACTTGACTTCCCGGGCGTCACAAGGTGTATCGGCGCAAAACCGGATCAAGCGCCTCGGAAGGGGAATCCTCATGCATGCCTATCGCAGCCATACCTGCGCGCAACTCACCAAGGCCGATGTCGGCCAGACGGTCCGGCTTTCGGGCTGGGTGCACCGGGTGCGCGATCATGGCGGTGTGCTGTTCATCGATCTGCGCGACCATTACGGTGTGACCCAGATCCTCGCCGACGGCGACAGCCCCGCCTTCGCCGAGGTCGAGAAGGTGCGCTCGGAATGGGTGATCCGCATCGAGGGCACGGTGAAGGCGCGCGACGAGAGCCTGATCAATCCCAAGCTGCCGACCGGCGAGATCGAGGTCTATATCCGCGACCTCACCGTTCTCGGCGCCGCCGAGGAACTGCCGCTGCCGGTCTTCGGCGATCAGGAATATCCCGAGGAAACCCGCCTCGCCTACCGCTTCCTCGACCTGCGGCGCGAGAGCCTGCACAACAACATCATGCTGCGCAGCCACGTCATCAAGTCGATGCGCGACCGGATGTGGGACAGCGGCTTCACCGAGTTCCAGACCCCGATCATCACCGCCTCGTCACCCGAGGGCGCGCGCGACTTCCTGGTGCCGTCGCGGCTGCACCCGGGCAAATTCTACGCCCTGCCGCAGGCGCCGCAGCAGTTCAAGCAGCTGATCATGGTCGCCGGCTTCGACCGCTATTTCCAGATCGCCCCCTGCTTCCGCGACGAGGATCCGCGCGCCGACCGCAGCCCGACCGACTTCTACCAGCTCGACGTCGAGATGAGCTTTGTCGAGCAGCAGGACGTCTTCGACGCCGTCCAGCCGGTGATCCAGGGCGTGTTCGAGGAATTCGGCAACGGCCGCAAGGTCGACCAGCACTGGCCGCAGATCGCCTATCGCGATGCCGCGCTGTGGTATGGCTCGGACAAGCCCGACCTGCGCAACCCGATCAAGATGCAGGACGTCTCCGAGCATTTCCGCGGCTCGGGCTTCGCCATCTTCGCCAAGCTGCTGGAAACCGAGGGCAACGAGATCCGCGCCATCCCGGCGCCCACCGGCGGCAGCCGCAAGTTCTGCGACCGGATGAACGCCTTCGCCCAGCAGCAGGGCCTGCCGGGCATGGGCTACATCTTCTGGCGCGAGGGCGCGGACGGCATCGAGGCCGCCGGCCCGCTCGCCAAGAATATCGGCCCCGAGCGGACCGAGGCGATCCGCCAGCAGCTCGGCCTCGGCAAGGGCGACGCCGCCTTCTTCCTCGGCGGCAAGCCGAAGGTGTTCGAGCCGGTCGCCGGCCGCGCCCGCAACGTCATCGGCGAGGAACTGGGTCTGACCGACAAGGACCGCTTCGCCTTCGCCTGGGTCGTCGATTTCCCGATCTACGAGAAGGACGAGGAAACCGGCGAGATCGATTTCGAGCACAACCCGTTCTCGATGCCGCAGGGCGGGCTCGAGGCGCTCGAGGGCGACCCGCTCGAGGTCAAGGGCTACCAGTACGACCTTGCCTGCAACGGCTACGAGATCCTCTCGGGCGCGATCCGGAACCACCGGCCCGAGATCATGTTCAAGGCCTTCGAGATCGCCGGCTACGGCCATGACGAGGTCGAGAAGCGTTTCGGCGGCATGGTCAAGGCGTTCCGCTACGGCGCTCCGCCCCACGGCGGCTGCGCGGCGGGTATCGACCGGATCGTGATGCTGCTGGCCGATACGGCCAACATCCGCGAGGTCATCATGTTCCCGATGAACCAGCGCGCCGAGGACCTGATGATGGACGCGCCGTCCAACCCGACCAACGAGCAGCTGCGCGAGCTCGGGCTGCGGGTGGTCCCGCGGGAGGATTGATGCTGGAGGCGCTCCGCGAGGCCGGGTACGACGTTCAGACCCGCAACCACGCGGAGGCCATCCTGCGCCATGACTTCCCCGACGAGCTGGAGGCGCTGACCGGCGTCCTGGCCGGCTTCCGCATCTCGATGGCCGAGCTGATCGGCGGCGGCGGCGGCGAGAGCGGCCAGACCCAGCGGTTGCGCCGGGCGCTGGCCGGGGCCGGCTGGACCAAGCACAACTTCGCCGTCCAGACCATCGTCGACGGCACCGTCCGCGAGGCGATCAGCCACGAGATCGACCATATCCGGCGCGGTGCGGCGGGCACTCTGGCGCTCGAGATCGAGTGGAACAACAAGGATCCGTTCTTCGACCGCGATCTCGAGAATTTCCAGCGCCTGCACGCGCAGTCGGCGATCTCTCTCGGCATCATCGTCACCCGCGGGCGGTCGATGCAGGACGAACTGCTGGGCCGGATCACCGGCTGGCTGGCGGCCAACGACCTGCATTCCGAGGAGGATCTGGCCCGGCTGGGCATCGGCGACCGCACGGCGCGGCAGGCGGCGGCGGTGGCCGGGCTGGTGGCGCGCGGGATACCGTTCCACGAGGCTTTCGCGCGCCATTTCGTCTCGGACAAGTTCGGCCCGTCCTCGACCCATTGGGCCAAGCTCGAGGACCGGGTGCTGCGCGGCGTCGGCAATCCCTGCCCGCTGTTGCTGCTCGGCCTGCCGGCGACGATCCTGTCCGACGCCCCGCCGGCCGAGGCGCCGCCCGAGGACCCGATGCTGCCGCTTTAAGGGGGCGGGTCACCGATCATCCGCCACGCCCGTCGGGCACCGCCGGGCACGCGTCCGCCCGCCCCACAGGCGGGCGCGTTCCGCGCCCACCTCGGGCGGCCGCGCACCCGGACGACAGGCATGGCGTCTCCAAGAGCAGACGCCCGGCCGCAGCCGGGCGCCCGTGATTGCTGCTCCGCGCAGGGCCTCACCCCTTCGGGTAGCCCAGCCCCTTCAGCGCCTCGCGGATCTCGTCGAGAATCGCCGGATCGTCGATCGTCGCCGGCATCTTGAACTCCTGCCCGTCGGCGATCTTGACCATGGTGGCGCGCAGGATCTTGCCCGAGCGGGTCTTGGGCAGGCGGTCGACGACGCAGGCATGCTTGAAGGCGGCGACGGGGCCGATCTGCTCGCGCACCAGCGCCACGTTCTCCTTGACGATCTCGTCATGCGGCCGGTTGCAGCCGGCGTTGAGGCACAGGAAGCCCAGCGGCAGCTGCCCCTTCAACTCGTCCGCCACCCCGATCACCGCGCATTCGGCGACGTCGGGATGCGACGCCAGCACCTCCTCCATCGCCCCGGTCGACAGCCGGTGGCCGGCGACGTTGATGACGTCGTCGGTGCGCGCCATGATGTAGAGATAGCCGTCCTCGTCGATATAGCCGGCGTCGCCGGTCTCGTAATAGCCCGGGAAGTGGTCGAGATAGGACTTCTGGAACCGCTCCTCGGCGTTCCACAGCGTCGGCAGGGTGCCGGGCGGCAAGGGCAGCTTGACCGCGATCGCGCCCAGCGTGCCCGGCGCCACCGGGTGGCCGCCCTCGTCCAGCACCTGCACGTCATAGCCCGGCATCGCCACCGAGGGCGAGCCGACCTTGACCGGCAGTTCCTCGATCCCGAGCGGGTTGGCGGCGATCGCCCAGCCGGTCTCGGTCTGCCACCAGTGGTCGATCACCGGCACGCCGAGCTGGTTCTGCGCCCATTGGATGGTGTCGGGGTCGGCCCGCTCGCCCGCCAGATAAAGCGCACGCAGCGAGTCGAGGTTGTATTTCTGCAGCAGCTCGCCCTTGGGATCCTCGCGCTTGATGGCGCGGAAGGCGGTGGGGGCGGTGAAGAAGCTGGCCACCTTGTGATCGGCGATGACGCGCCAGAAGGTGCCGGCATCGGGGGTGCCGACCGGCTTGCCCTCGAAGACGATCGTGGTGTTGCCGTGGATCAGCGGCCCGTAGGCGATGTAGCTGTGGCCGACGACCCAGCCGACATCCGAGGCCGCCCAGAACACCTCGCCCGGATTGACGCCGTAGATGTTCTTCATCGTCCAGTTCAGCGCCACGAGGTGGCCGGCGGTCGGCCGCACCACGCCCTTGGGCTGGCCGGTCGTGCCCGAGGTATAGAGGATGTAGGCGGGGTGATCGCCCTCGACCGGCACGCATTCCGCCGGCTGGGCGCCATACTGGAAGCTGTGCCAGCCGAAATCGCGACCCTCGACCAGCTTGGCCACCTCCTGCTCGCGCTGGAGGATGACGCAGAAATCGGGCTTGTGCTCGGCCTGCTCGATGGCGGCGTCGAGCAGCGGCTTGTAATGGACGACGCGGCCCGGCTCGATCCCGCAGGAGGCGGCGAGGATCGCCTTGGGCTTGGCGTCGTCGATCCGCACCGCCAGCTCATGCGCCGCGAAGCCGCCGAAGACGACCGAGTGGATCGCGCCGAGACGGGCGCAGGCCAGCATCGCCTCGATCGCCTCGGGCACCATCGGCATGTAGATGATCACCCGGTCGCCCTTCTCGACCCCCTTGGCGCGCAGCGCCCCGGCCAGGCTGGCGACGCGGTTGCGCAGCTCGGAATAGGTGATCTTGTGGGTGGTGCCGGTGACCGGGCTGTCATGGATGATGGCGTATTGCGGCCCGCGGCCGGCCTCGACATGGCGGTCGACGGCGTTCCAGCAGGCATTGACCTTGCCGTCCTTGAACCATTCGTAGAGCGGCGCATTGTCGTCGAACAGCGCCTTCGAGGGCTTTTCGATCCAGTCGATCGCCTCGGCCTGCTCCATCCAGAATCCCTCGGGATCGGCTTGCCAGCGCCTGTAGATATCTGCGTATGCCATTGTATACCCTCCTCCACGACTCGCGTTTTGTTACGCCTCGGCGCGACATGGCACAAGAATGTTGCGCAAGTTTTTCCTGCGCCGAAATGTCCTCGCCGGCCCGGCCTTGCCCGTGGCGGTCACGATCCCGGCACCCTTGCCCGCCATCGGCTCGGGCCCGGGCCGCCGGCGGCGGAGGGATCAGCCATGGCCGCCCTCGGAGCTGCCGGACGGCTCCGGCGCGAGGATGGCGGGCACCCAGGTCGAGAACCAGGCCCGGATGCGCTTGCTGCCGCCCTCCAGCGCGCCGGACTTCGCGCCGGCCGGCTGCAACCGGCCGCTCAGGCGGCCCTTGAGATGCAGCCAGCTTCCCTGCCGCAGCGCCTGTCGCAGGGTGACCTTCAGGCCATCCGGCGCGTCCGCCGACAGCGCGCCGCCAAGGGCGTCCGGCTGTTCGAGCCGCGCCGCCACCGGCCTCCCGTCGTTCAAGGTCAGTTCCAGCACCAGCCGGTCGGTCGGCAGGGGGCCGTGCCAGTCCAGCGTCACCGTGACGACCTTGCGCGCACCCTGCCAGGCCGAGCCCGCCCCGGGCGCGTCGGTGATCCGGTAGGCCAGGTCGTGGCCGGCGACGCTCGCGTTCATCCGCCCCAGCACGGTCGCCGCGGCCGGGTCGGGCCGGGCAAGGGCGGCGAGCATGAGGGCGGCAACGAGGCAGGCGGCGCGCATCGCGTTCTCCTGGCGGATCCGATCCTGGCGCGATGGTCGCCGAGCGGCGCGCCGAACTCAAGCGCCCATTCGGCTTGAGGCGGTCGGCCCCAGCGCCTAACCTGCCGGCGAACCGTCCCCCCTCACGATCCGGAACATTCGCATGAGCTTCACCATCGCCACCTGGAACATCAACTCGGTCCGCCTGCGCGAGGGGCTGGTCTGCCGGCTGCTGACCGAGGAGGCGCCGGACGTGCTCTGCCTGCAGGAATGCAAGAGCCCGGTCGACAAGATCCCGCTCGAGGCGTTCAAGGCGCTGGGCTACGGCTTCATGGTGGCGCGCGGCCAGAAGGGCTATAACGGCGTCGCGATCCTGTCGAAACTGCCGCTCGAGGATGTCGGCGACATGGATTTCGCCGATCTCGGCCATGCCCGCCACGTCGCCGCCCGGCTCGAGAACGGCGTGACGGTGCACAACTTCTACGTCCCCGCCGGCGGCGACGTGTCCGACCGCGCGGTGAACGAGAAGTTCGGCCAGAAGCTCGACTACCTCGCCGGCATGCGCGACTGGTTCCGCGACAGCCGGCCCGAGCAGGCGATCCTGGTCGGCGACCTCAACATCGCCCCGCGCGAGGACGACGTCTGGAGCCACAAGCAACTGCTCAAGATCGTCAGCCACACCCCGGTCGAGGTCGAGCAGCTGGGCGCGGCGCAGGAGGCCGGGCGCTGGATCGACGTCACCCGCCAGGACATCCCCGAGGGGCTGCTCTACAGCTGGTGGTCCTACCGCGCCAAGGACTGGGACGCGGCCGACAAGGGCCGGCGGCTCGACCATGTCTGGGCCTCGCCCGACATCGCCAACGCCGCCCATGGCAGCCGCATCCTGCGCGCCGCCCGCGGCTGGGAGAAACCGTCCGACCACGCCCCGGTTTTCGCGACCTTCGACCTGTGATCCTGCGGCGCGCGCTGCGCGCGCAAGACTTCTGGCACTGCGTGCGGTGGGGGGGCGCTGCCCCCCGTCGCCAAAGGCGACTCCCCCCGGAGTATTTTCGCAAAGGTGAAATGCAGAAACAGCGCCTGACTTTCATCTTCACCCAAATATCCCGGGGGGGCGGGGGCAGGGCCCCCGCGAATCCCGCCCTGCGCGGCTGAATCCCCTTGGCCTTTGGCGCCTGCGGGCACATATAGGGCGCAACGGACGATCTGAAGGGAGAGCGAGATGCTCGAGTTTGGCACGAACGGACAGGCCGGCGCCGCGCCGGCGGGGGATCTGATCAAGGACGGCTCGGAAGCCACCTTCGTGGCCGATGTCGTCGAAGCCTCGAAAGAGGTGCCGGTGATCGTCGATTTCTGGGCGCCGTGGTGCGGGCCGTGCAAGGCACTGGGGCCGGCGCTGGAGAAGGCGGTCACCGAGGCCGGCGGCAAGGTGCGCATGGTCAAGGTCAATGTCGACGAGAACCAGATGATCGCGTCGCAGCTGCGCATCCAGTCGATCCCGACGGTCTATGCCTTCTATGACGGCAAGCCGGTCGATGGGTTCCAGGGCGCGCTGCCGCCGGGCGAGATCAAGACCTTCATCGACCGGGTCGTCGCCGCGGGCGGCGGCGAGGCCGGCGGCGGGCTGGAAGAGGCGATCGAGGCGGCCGAGCAGATGCTGGCCGAGGGCGCCGCGGCGGATGCCGCCGAGACCTTCGCCGCGATCCTCGGCGAGGATCCGATGAACGCCGCCGCGCTGGGCGGTCTGGCGCGGGCGCATCTGGCGCTGGACAATGTCGACCAGGCCGAGGCGCTGGTCGCCAACGCCCCGGCCGAGATCGCCGAGGCCAAGGAAATCGAGGCGGCGAAGGCCCAGATCGCGCTGGCCCGGCAAGCCGCCGCGGCCGGTCCGGTCGACAAGCTGCGCGCCGCCGTCGAGGCCAACGCGGAGGATCACCAGGCGCGCTACGACCTGGCCCAGGCGCTCTATGCCGGCGGTCAGGTCGAAGAGGCGGTCGACGAGCTGCTCGAGCTGTTCCGCCGCGACCGCGAGTGGAACGACGGCGCGGCCAAGGCGCAGCTCTTCACCATCTTCGACGCGCTCAAGCCGCAGGACCCGATCGTGCTCAAGGGCCGGCGCCGGCTGTCGTCGATGATCTTCGCCTGATCGTCGCCGGTGGTCGGCCCCGGGGTCGAAAGCCGGGGCCGCGGCACCGGGAGGGTGGAATTCATGGGGGCGCATCCTAGCTCATGGGCATGAAGAAGATCGCCGACCTGCCGGATGTGATTCCCATCTTCCCGCTTTCCGGGGCGCTGATGCTGCCCCGTGCCCGTCTGCCGCTGCATATCTTCGAGCCGCGCTACCTGGCGATGCTGGACGATGTGCTCAAGACCGAGCACCGGCTGATCGGCATGGTCCAGCCCTGCGAGGTGCCGGAGGCCTGCGAGGGCCGGTTGCACGCGATCGGCTGCGCCGGGCGGCTGACGGCCTTTTCCGAGACCGAGGACGGCCGCTACATGATCACCCTGACCGGGTTGGCGCGGTTCCGGCTGCGGCGCGAGGTGGCGGGCTTCACGCCCTATCGGCGGAGCGAGGTCGACTGGTCCTGCTTCGGCCGCGACCTGGGGCCGTCCGAGACCGATCCGGGCTTCTGCCGCGACGCCTTTCTCGACCTGCTCGGGCGCTATTTCGAGGCGATGGACCTGGCGACCGACTGGGGCAGCCTGCATGACGCCGACGAGGAATTGCTGATCAACTCGCTGTCGATGCTGTGCCCGTTCGATCCCGAGGACAAGCAGGCGCTGCTCGAGGCGCCGTCGCTGCCGACCCGGCGCGAGACGCTGGTGACGCTGATCGAGTTCGCCCTGCGCGGCGGCGGCAACGAGGAGATGATGCAATGAGCGAAACGCGACAGGGCGGGACGGGGCAGGCGGTGTTCGACCGCCGCATGCTGGAGGCGCTGGTCTGCCCGGTGACCCAGGCGACGCTGAGCTACGATGCCGAGCGCCAGGAACTGGTGTCGAAGGCGGCCCACCTGGCCTTCCCGATCCGCGGCGGCATCCCGATCATGCTGGTCAGCGAGGCGCGCGAGCTGGACTGAGGCGGTCCGCGGGGCCTGCAAGAGAGCGGCACGTGGAGGGGCCTTGCCGGCTTCGTCGCGGCCGGAATCGAGGCCCCGATCGGGCCTGGCCCCGACCAAGGAGAAGAAAAGGGGCGCCGGATGGCGCCCCTTTCTCGTTTCCATGCCGCCGGTTCACTTCCAGCAGGAGACCAGCACGGTCATGTTGCGGCCCAGCCGCGACAGGTCCTCGGGCGCCATCAGGCCGATGCTGTCGGCCGGCGAGGTGGTCACGCCCGCCGCCGACAGGGCGTCCTCGATCTGGGCCGCTCCGGTGGCGAAGCTGACATCCTCGGGCAGGTCGCGGCCGCTGTCGGCCGGGCGCGGGCGCAGCATGCCCAGCACCGCGCCGCTGCGGTCCAGCACCGGCCCGCCGGCATCGCCGGGCAGGGCGCGCAGGCTCAGCCGGCGCAGCGCCGTTTCGCCGTTCAGCCCGGTCATCGCCGCCAGCGACCCGAAGGTGACCGCCGGCGCGTCCAGCACGCCGCCATAGGAATAGCCGGCCACCGCGATTTCCGAGGCCGGGCGCTGCGAGGCCGGCTCGAACTTGGCGTAGGCCATCGGCGCCAGCGCCGTCTTGGGCGTCAGCACGACGAGGCCGAGGCTGTCATCGCGATAGCTCACCTCGGCGGCGTGACCGGCGCCGACGGTGATCCGGTCGCAGCTTTGCAGCACGTCGGTGGTGGTCAGCACCGTGCCGCGGCCGTCGACGAAGAAGCCCGAGCGGCTGAGCAGCGGCTTGCGCACCTCGAGCCCGGCCAGCAGCTCCTGGCGCTGGGCGGCCGGCACCGGCACCATGGCCGGGTCGAGCGCCTGGTCGCCGAAGGGGCGGAAGCTGGCCTTCATCGCCGCCAGCACCTTCTCCATCTGTTTGTCGCGCTCGGGCGACCAGACCAGCGTGTAGCCCTTGATCAGCCCGTCCCGGGTCTCGGCATAGGTGTAGGAGCGCAGGGTGTCGTTCCGGCCCGAAAGGACGAAGGACCGGTCCTTGAGCTCCCGCGTGCCCTTGATCGGCACGATCGAGAGGGTCTGCATGACGTGGTAGAGCCCGGCCAGGGCGGCGTTGTCGCCCGGCTCGCTGATCAGCAGGGCGCGGACGCCGCTGTCGCCCTTCGAATCGTACTGGGCGAAGGGGGCGTCGTAATGCGCCGGCGACAGCAGCGCCATCGGCAGCGTGATCTCGATTCCGGCCTCCTCGTCGCGCACCGTCTGCAGGCCCAGGGCGGCCTGGGCCTTGCGGTACTTCGTCAGCAGGGCGTCGCGCTGGCGCGTGGTCAGGACGCCGGTCGGCTCATAGCCGGCATAGCTTTGCCAGTCGGCCATCGCGGCGCGGGTGCCGCGGCCGAAGGCGCCGTCGATGGCGGAATCGTAGAAGCCGTCCCATTGCAGGGCGCGCTGGATTTCCTCGCGCTCGCCGCGGGTCAGCTGGGCCTCGCCGCGCCGGGCCTCGGCCGGGGTCTCGCGCGGGGTCTCGGCCGCGGTCTGCAACGGCGTCTCGGCCGTGGCTGCCGGGTCGGCGGCGGGCGGGGCGGCGGCGGGCGGGACGGCGGGATCGGTTGCCGGCGCCTGCGGCTGGGCCGCCCGGGCGCCGACCGGCCAGAACTGGCGGCCGAAATTCGCGCCGTCGGCAACGAAGCTGTCATCGGGGATCAGCCGCTCGCGCCGGAAGCCGCGCAACGCCGTCAGCGCCTCGTCCGGGCCGTAGGGGCCGAGCACGATCGCATACCAGCCCGAGGGCAGGGCGAAGCCGTTCACATTGGCAAAGGCGCCGGCATAGGCGCGGGCGCGTTCCTCGGCCTGCCGCAGATTGGGCTGCGCCTCGATCTGCAGCCAGGCCGTATCCTGTGCGCGGGCGATCGACCCGAAGGCCAGGGCGCAGATCAGCGCGGCCAGGTAAGCAAGCTGTTTCATCAAATGGATCCCGAAAAGCCGTTTGTCTCGCGTCTGTTCGCGACCCTAGCGAGGGCGGATCGGGGATGCACCCCCCAAACCCGGGCAGGTCCACGGCGGCAGGGGGATTTGTCCGCAAGCGTGGCCTTCGGGTTGCAGCCGGGGCCGGCTGCCGTGCCCTCGGGCGGGGGCGCCGTCGCCGCTGCGGCCAAGGGATTGATTGACCCTCCCGCGGCTTGACCCTATTGAGAACGCGCTTTTCGAGAGGTTGGCGATGGCTCAGACAGGTTCCACCCCGCGCAGTTTCCAGGAAATCCTGCTTCGGCTCCAGGGCTATTGGGGCGCGCAGGGCTGCGCCGTGCTGCAACCCTACGACATGGAGGTGGGCGCCGGCACCTTCCACCCGGCCACCACGCTGCGGTCGCTCGGCTCCAAGCCGTGGTCGGCGGCCTATGTCCAGCCCTCGCGGCGGCCGACCGACGGCCGCTACGGCGAGAACCCGAACCGGCTGCAGCACTACTACCAGTTCCAGGTGCTGATCAAACCCAGCCCGCCGAACTTGCAGGCGCTCTACCTCGGCAGCCTCGAGGCGATCGGCATCGACATGGGCCTGCACGACATCCGCTTCGTCGAGGATGACTGGGAGAGCCCGACGCTGGGGGCCTGGGGGCTGGGCTGGGAAGTCTGGTGCGACGGCATGGAAGTCAGCCAGTTCACCTATTTCCAGCAGGTCGGCGGCCATGACTGCAAGCCGGTCTCGGGCGAGCTGACCTACGGGCTCGAACGCCTCGCCATGTACGTGCTCGGCATCGACCACGTCATGGACATGCCGTTCAACGACCCCGACAGCCCGATCCCGCTGAGCTATGGTGACATCTTCCGCCAGACCGAGCAGGAATACAGCCGCTGGAACTTCGACCAGGCGGAAACCGAGATGCTGCTGCGCCATTTCGAGGATGCCGAGGCGGAATGCGAGCGTATCCTGGCGGCCGGCGAGGAGGACAAGGCGGGGCGCAAGATCATCATGGCGCACCCGGCCTACGACCAGTGCATCAAGGCCAGCCACCTGTTTAACCTGCTCGACGCCCGCGGCGTGATCTCGGTCACCGAGCGCCAGGCCTATATCGGCCGGGTCCGGGCGCTGGCGAAGAAATGCGCCGACGCCTTCGTGCTGACCGAAGCCGGCGGCGCGGGGGCATGAACGGGGCCGGCAGATGAATGGCAAGGTGATCGTGACGGGACTTCTGGCAGTGGCGCTGATCGGCGGGGCGGGGCTCTATTACAGCCTCGAATACGCCTATTACGCGCCGGTGCCGGCCGACAGCGCCGAGGCGCGGATCGAGATGACCTCGATCGTCACCGGCAAGCCCGAGATGCTGCCGATCGAGGACTTCCAGGGCATCGACGCCGACACCTCGCCGCTGCGCTACCGCGCCTGCTTCAAGCTGCCGACCTCGATGGCGACGCTGACCGAGAGCTTCGTGATCTACCAGAAGCCGACGCCGCTGGTGGCGCCGACCCAGTTCTCGTGCTTCGATGCCGGCGCCATCGCCGACGCGCTGAAATCAGACAAGGCCGTGGCCTTCCTCGGCCAGAAGAACATCCAGTATGGTATCGACCGCGTGATCGCCGTCTTCGACGACGGCCGCGCCTATGCCTGGAACCAGATGAATCACTGTGGCGAGGTCGTCTATAACGGCGAGCCCGCGCCCAAGGGCTGCCCGCCCCCGCCGGAGACCAACTGATGCCCGATCTGCTGCTCGAACTGTTTTCCGAGGAAATCCCGGCGCGGATGCAGCCGCGCGCCCGCGAAGACCTCAAGCGCCTGGTCACCGACGGCCTGGTCGAGGCCGGGCTGACCTATGAATCCGCCGGCGTCTTCTCGACCCCGCGCCGCCTGACCCTGACCCTGACCGGGCTGAGCGCCGAAAGCCCGACCCTGCGCGAGGAGCGCAAGGGCCCGCGCACCGACGCGCCGGAAAAGGCGATCGAGGGCTTCCTGCGCGCCACCGGGCTGAGCCGCGAGCAACTGGAGACCCGCGCCGACAAGAAGGGCGAGGTGTTCTTCGCCACCGTCACCAAGCCGGGCCGCCCCGCCGCCGAGATCGCCGCCGAGGTGGTCGAGAAGACGATCCGCAGCTTCCCCTGGCCCAAGTCGATGCGCTGGGGCGCGGGGGCGCTGCGCTGGGTCCGGCCGCTGCATTCGATCCTCTGCCTCCTGATCACCGAATCGGGGGCCGAAGTGGTGCCCGTCGAGGTCGACGGCATCCAGGTCGGCGACAGCACCGAGGGCCACCGCTTCATGGCGCCGGCCCGGTTCTCAGTCACCGGCTTCGACGATTACGCCGCCAAGCTGAAGGCGGCCCATGTCATGCTCGACCCGGCCGAACGGGCCGAGCATATCTGGCATGACGCCACCAACCAGGCCTTCGCGCAGGGCCTTGAGGTGGTCGAGGACAAGGGCCTCCTGGAAGAGATCGCCGGGCTGGTCGAATGGCCGGTGGTGCTGATGGGCCCGATCGGCGAAGAGTTCCTCGGCCTGCCGCCGGAGGTGCTCCAGACCTCGATGAAGGAGCACCAGAAGTTCTTCTCGGTGCGCAATTCCAAGACCGGGCGGATCGAGAAATTCGTCACCGTCGCCAACCGCGAGACCGCCGATCACGGCGCCACCATCCTCGCCGGCAACCGCAAGGTGCTGGCGGCGCGGCTGTCCGACGCCCGCTTCTTCTGGGAAAACGACCTGCGCCGGGTCAAGACCGTCGGCATGGAGGGCATGGCCGCGGGCCTGAGCCACGTCACCTTCCACAACAAGCTGGGCAGCCAGGCCGACCGGATCAAGCGGATCGAGGCGCTGGCGCGCGAGGTCGCGCCCTTCGCCGGCGCCGCGCCCGACCTTGCCGCCCAGGCCGCCCGCATCGCCAAGGCCGACCTGCAATCGGAAATGGTCGGCGAGTTCCCCGAGCTGCAGGGCATCATGGGCGGCTACTACGCCCGCGCCGAGGGCCTGCCCGATGCCGTCGCCGAGGCCTGCGCCGCCCATTACCGGCCGCTCGGCCCCTCCGACGCGGTGCCGACCGCGCCGGTCGCCGTTGCCGTGGCGCTGGCCGACAAGCTCGACACCCTGGCCGGGTTCTGGGCCATCGACGAAAAGCCGACCGGCTCGAAGGATCCGTTCGCGCTGCGCCGCGCCGCGCTGGGCATCATCCGGCTGGCCCTGACCAACGAGCTGCGCCTGCCGCTGCGCCGCTTCATCGACACGCAGCTGCTCAAGCACGAGATTGCCGACAACCTCGACAGTGCCGAGGAGCGCGAGATCTACTTCCTGCACGAGATCGTCGACGACATCGCCGAGCGCGGCGTCTTCGGCGCCGCCTTCCATGCCGTGGTCGACAAGCTCAGGGGCAAGGAGCAGGCGATCGAGATCCACGAGGGCAGCTGGCTCGACGAGCTGCGCGGCCGCCTGCCCGAGACCGCCGAGGACCTGCTGGCCTTCTTCCACGACCGGCTCAAGGTCTACCTGCGCGATGCCGGCATCCGCCACGACGTCATCGACGCCTGCCTGGCGCTGCCGGGCAATGACGACCTGACCCTGCTGGTCAAGCGGGCCCGGGCGCTGGCCGGTTTCCTCGAGACCGACGACGGCGAGAACCTGCTGCAGGGCTTCAAGCGCGCCAACAACATCCTGATCCAGGCGGAAGAGAAGGATGGGGTCGAATACCGCTTCGGCGCCGAGCCCAAATTCGCCGAGGACGAGACGGAAAAGGCGCTCTTCGCCGCGCTCGACGCCGCCGACCTCGCCATCGCCCCGGCGATGACGCGCGAGGATTTCGAAGGCGCGATGGCGGCGATGGCCGGGCTGCGGGCCCCGATCGACGCCTTCTTCGAGGCGGTGCAGGTCAACAGCGACAACCCGGTTGTGCGCCGCAACCGGCTCAACCTGCTCAACCGCATCCGCGCCACCTGCCTGCAGGTCGCCGACCTGACCCGCGTCGAGGGCTGATCCCCCTCTCCGCCCATTCTGGCGGGGCGCAATGCGCTCGGGCGCGGGAGCGGCCCCGCGCCGCCCCACGCTTGCGCGGGTCGATCAGCGGAGTATGCTGCGCAGGACCGCGAAAGGCGCCGCAGTGCAGAAACACACCAACTTCCCCGCGTTCTCCGAGATCGCCCCGACGGCGCCGATCGCCCGCGAAAGCCATGGCTGGCGGGCCAAGTGCCTGCAACGTCTGGTCCGGCTCGAGATCCCGGTGCCGCGCAGCGTCGCGCTGTCCTTCTCCGCCGTGCGCGCCATCGCTGCCGGCCAGCCGGTCGACGCCCGGGCGATCCTGTCGCCTTTCGGCCCGGCGCCGCTGATCTCGGTCCGGCCGTCCTCGGAAGATCCCGATTGGGGCGGGCCCGGGACGATCCTGAACATCGGCATGAACGATGCCCGCCACGCCGCGCTGGTCGAAAGCCACGGCGCCGAGGCGGCGACGACGCTCTACCTGCGCTTCGTCCAGGCCTATGCCACCCATGTCGCCCGGCTCGATCCCGACGCCTTCGCCGCCGACAAGCCCTCGGCGGAGGCGTTGCAGGCGGCGCTGGCGACCTATGAAGCCGAGATGGAAGAGCCGTTCCCGCAGGACCCGGCGGAACAGCTGACCGGCGTGCTGGGCTCGATGGCGCGGGCCTGGGAAGGGACCACGGCGCGGCTGCTGCGCCAGGCCAAGGGGGCGCCGGCGGATGCCGGGCTCGGGCTGGTGGTGCAGCAGATGGCGCTGGGCATCGGCCGCGGGCAATGCGGCTCGGGCGTGATCCAGTTCGTCGACCCGGTGACGGGCCAGCCGCAGGTGACCGGCCGTTACCTCGGCCAGAGCCAGGGCCGCGACGCGCTGGCCGATCCCGAGGCGGCGATCTACCTGACCCGCGACCCGCGCGGACTGTCGCTGGAGGAGGTCGCGCCCGAGATCTTCGCCGACCTGATCCGCTTCGGCGAGGCCTGCCGCCACCGCCTGCGCGAGGAGATGCAGATCGAGTTTACGGTCGATTCCGGCGCGCTGCATGTGCTCGACGCGGTCAAAGTAGCGCGCTCGTCCCGGGCTGCCGTCCGGATCGCGGTGGCGCTGGCGCAGGACGGCATCATCAGCCATGACGAGGCGGTGCTGCGGGTCGAGCCGCGGGCGCTGTCGGAACTGCTCCATCCGCAGGTCGATCCGCGCGCCCCGCGCGACCGTTTCGCCCGCGGCATCGCCGCCAGCCCGGGCGCGGCGCAGGGCCGGATCGTGTTTTCCTCGACCGCCGCCCAGGCCTGTGCCGCGCGCGGCGAGCCCTGCATCCTGGTGCGGCGCGAGACCGCGCCCGAGGACATCCGCGGCATGCATGCCGCCGCCGGCGTGCTGACCGAGCGCGGCGGCATCACCAGCCATGCCGCGGTGATCGCCCGCGGCCTCGGCCTGCCCTGCGTCGTCGGCGCCTCGGACATCACCCTCAATGCCCGCGACAAGCTGCTCAAGACGACCGATGGCCGGAGCTTCCGCGAGGGCGACCTGATCACCGTCGACGGCACCCGCGGCGAGGCCCTGGTCGGTGCCGCCGAGATGCTGGAGCCGGCGCTGGACGACGCCTTCCGGGCGCTGCTGCACTGGGCCGACGCGGCGCGCGACATCGGCATCCGCGCCAATGCCGACACCCCGGCCGACGCCACCACCGCGCGGATGTTCGCCGCCGAGGGCATCGGCCTGTGCCGGACCGAGCACATGTTCTTCGAGGAAGGCCGGCTGACGGTGATGCGCGAGATGATCTTCGCCGACAGCGCCAAGGACCGGGCCGCCGCGCTCGACCGGCTGCTACCGATGCAGCGCGAGGATTTCGTCCGCCTGTTCGAGATCATGGCCGGCCTGCCGGTCTGCATCCGGCTGTTCGACCCGCCGCTGCACGAATTCCTGCCCCACAGCCGCGAGGGCATGCGCGAACTGGCCGAGGCGCTGGACAAGCCGCTCTCCGACGTCACCCGCCGGGTCGAGGCACTGAGCGAGTTCAACCCGATGCTGGGCATGCGCGGCGTGCGGCTGGGGATCACCGTGCCGGAAATCTACGAGATGCAGGCCCGCGCCATCTTCGAAGCCACGATCGAGGTCGGCCGCAAGGGCGAAACGGTGGTGCCCGAGATCATGATCCCGCTGGTCTCGGCCAAGCGCGAGGTCGAGATGGTCAAGACCCGGATCGACGCCGTCGCGGCGGCGGTGCGGACCGAGGTCGGGCTGGGCTTCGACTACCGGCTCGGCGTCATGGTCGAGACCCCGCGCGCGGCGCTGCGGGCGGGCGAGATCGCCCAGCATTCCGCCTTCCTCTCCTTCGGCACCAACGATCTGACCCAGATGACCTACGGGCTGTCGCGCGACGATGCCGGCCGCTTCATGAACGCCTATGTCCAGCAGGGCGTCTTCCCCGAGGACCCGTTCCATGTCCTCGATGTCGAGGGGGTTGGCGAGCTGTTGATGATGGGGGTCGAGCGCGGTCGCAAGGTGCGGCCGAATCTCACCCTGTCGATCTGCGGCGAACATGCCGGGAATCCCGAATCTATCGCCTTCTGCCGCTCGGCCGGATTCGACTATGTTTCCTGCTCGCCCTTCCGGGTGCCGGTGGCTCGGCTGGCCGCCGCTCATCTGGCGCTGAAGGAACGGCGGCAGGATAGGTAACACTTTTATTACAGCATCTTACGCCGAAACGGGTGCCGTCTCTCGCGCTGATTCCGGTCCTGGAATGGGCTGATTCCATCTTCGGGAAGGGCGTCGAGATGTTGCAAAAATGACGCAGGGGTAGACCTTTCTTGGGAATTCGGCTAGAGCAGCCGCTGGTTGTTGCCTGGGGGCGCGGCCGGTGAAACGAGGCCGGGAACGGATATCATGCGCATGGTTATGGCATGGGCACGCAGCGCGGTGTTGCTGGTGGCCCTGAGCACAGCGGCTGTTGCCGACGTGTCGGTCAGCCAGTCGAACGATCCGACGGCGTCGGTCGACACCCGGCTGTCGCTGCTTCTGGGGCAGGAGCGGACCGCCTTCACCGCGATCTCGCCCGACCGGCTCGAGCAACTTTTGGCGCCGCCGCCGCGGCAGACCCGCAAGGCCGGCGAGATCGCCGACCCCGACCACATCAAGTACAGCGAATCCTGGCTCGCCTCCCTGCCCAAGGCCAAGGGCGGCGAACAGTGGAGCTGCCTGGCCGAGGCGCTGTATTTCGAGGCGCGCGGCGAATCCGTGAAAGGCGAATTCGCGGTCGGCGAGGTGATCCTCAACCGCGTCGACTCTGCCCGCTTCCCCGACAATGTCTGCGCCGTGGTCAACCAGGGAACCGGGCGTCGCAACGCCTGCCAGTTCTCCTTCACCTGTGACGGCCGGCCCGAGGTGGTGCACGAACCCGCCGCCTACGAACAGGCCGGCAAGATCGCCCGGCTGCTGCTGGACGGCGCGCCGCGCAAGGTGACCGACGGGGCGACCTATTTCCACACCCGCTCGGTCCATCCGCGCTGGTCGCGCCGGTTCACCCGCACGGCCATCATCGGCGCCCATGTCTTCTACCGCCGGCCCGAGCCCAAGCCGACGCAGGTCGCCGCGAATTGACGGGCATGCCCGGCCCGGGGTCGCTTGCGGGTCGCGGCGTGACGCCTTCGGGCGCTTAGAGTTGAGTGCAGGCGCTAGGGTCGGGCGCGATTCCCGCCCCCGACTGCCCCGGAGCTGCCATGACCACCGATATCCGCCTCGCCTTCGCCCACCCGGAAGCCCGGGCCGAGGCCACCGCCAGCGCCGATCCGCGCGACCGCATCAGCCTGCGCGACCATGTCGTCGAGGTCGAGATCGGCGCCTTCCAGGCCGAGCGCGGAGTCACGCAGCGGGTCTGCTTCAACGTCGTGGTCGAGATCCGGCCGCATCCGGCGCCGCTCGACGACGATGTCGACCGCATCCTGTCCTATGACAAGATCACCGAGGCGATCGCGGCCGAGCTGGCGGCCGAGCGGCTCAACCTGCTCGAAACCCTGGCCGAGCGGGTGGCCGAGCGCATCCTGGCCGAGCCGCAGGCGATGCGGGTCTTCGTCCGGATCGAGAAGCTCGACCGTGGCCCCGGCGCGCTCGGGGTCGAGATCGTGCGCTCGCGCGCCGCGGTGCCACTGCGCGCGGTTCAGGATGACGGCAGCGAAGCGGCGCTGCACCCGCTGGTGGTCTATCTCGACAATGCCGCGATCGCGGCGCCCGACCTGTCGGCGCGGCTCGACCAGTGGGAGGCCGGCGGCCGGCCGCTGATCCTGGCCGTCGGCCTGCCCGAAGGCCCGCGCCCGGTCTCGCAGGTCAAGCCGGCGCAGCGCCGGATCGACCTCTTGGCGATCGAGCAGAACGCCTGGGTGCTGGCCGGCCGCGACCCGCGTTGCGTGGTGGTGGCCAGCCGGACCGAGATCGACTGGGCGATGAACCACGGCCAGACGATCGTCTGGGCGCCGTCCAAGCTGGTGCTGGACGCGGTCGACGGTCCCGGCGCGCCAGCCGACAACGCGGTGGCGCTGGCGCTGTGGCTGGCCGAGCTGCTGGCCGCCGAGCGGCTGATCGTTCACGGCGATGTTTCGGTTCCGGCGGGAAGTCGCGTGCCGGTTGAGCGGTTGGCCGGCTGAGGCTTGCCAAGCGGCCGGGGCGGGCCTAATCCCGTGCCCAGCCTTCCGGCCGGGGGCGCGGGCGATGCCCGAGGCGGCCTCCGGCGGGGATATTTATTTGAAGATGAAAGCGCGGCGGCGACCTTGCCCGCGCGAGGGGAGCCGGCAGCGGCAGGATGCAGTATTTCCGACCGATCGCGATGACCGATGCGGCCCGGCCCGAGGGGGCGTTGCCGCTGGCGGGGGGCTGGTGCTGGTTCGACCGGGTCGAGGTGATCGCGCGCGGGCAGGCCCCCCGGCTGATCGCGGCGCAGGATCTGCCCGCCGAGGTCCGGCAGCGGCTGACGGCGCCGCGCGCGCCGGTCTGCGGGCTGGCGATGGACGCGCCGCGGATCATGGGCATCCTCAACGTCACCCCCGACAGTTTCTCCGACGGCGGTCGCTTCGATGCGCCGGAGACGGCGCTGGCCCATGCAAGGGCGATGCGCGCGGCCGGGGCGGAGATCCTCGATATCGGCGGCGAGAGCACGCGGCCGGGCGCGGCCGAGGTGGCGGTGGCGGAGGAGACCGCCCGTACCGCGCCGGTGATCGCGGCGCTGCGGGCGGGCGGCGACAGCGGCGCGATTTCCATCGACACGCGCAAGGCGGCGGTGGCGCAGGCGGCGCTCGAGGCCGGCGCCGACCTGGTCAACGACGTCTCGGGCTTCGACTTCGACCCCGGCATGGCCGGGACGGTGGCGGCGAGTGGCGCGCCGGTCTGCCTGATGCATGCCCAGGGCCGGCCCGAGACGATGCAGGCCGATCCGCGCTATGATGACGTGCTGCTGGATGTCTACGACCATCTCGAGGCGCGGGTGGCGCGGGCCGAGGCGGCGGGGATTGACCGGGCGCGGATCGTCGTCGATCCCGGCATCGGCTTCGGCAAGACCCAGGCCCACAACCTGGCGCTTCTGTGCCGTCTGTCACTGTTTCACGGGCTGGGCTGTGCCATCCTGCTGGGCGTGTCGCGGAAGAAATTCATCGGCACCATCGGCGGCGCCGAGCTGGCCGAAGACCGTGCGCCGGGCTCGATCGCCGTGGCGCTGGCCGGGGTGGCGCAGGGGGTGCAGATCCTGCGCGTCCACGACGTGGCGGAAACCGCCCAGGCGCTGCGCCTGTGGCAGGCAGTGACCTTGAGCGAGAAAGGGTAGGCGAGCATGGTACGGAAACTGTTCGGAACCGACGGCGTTCGCGGCGAGGCCAACAAGTACCCGATGACGGCCGAGCTGGCCCTGCGGCTGGGGGCGGCGGCGGGGCGCTATTTCCGGCGCGAGAACGGCGGCGTCCACCGGGTGGTGATCGGCAAGGATACCCGGCTGTCGGGCTACATGCTGGAGAACGCGCTGACCGCGGGGCTGACCTCGACCGGCATGAACGTGCTGCTGCTGGGGCCGGTGCCGACGCCGGCGGTCGGCTTCCTGACCCGCTCGATGCGCGCCGATCTGGGGGTGATGATCTCGGCCAGCCACAACCCGCATCGCGACAACGGCATCAAGTTCTTCGGCCCGGACGGTTTCAAGCTGTCCGACGCCGCCGAGGCCGAGATCGAGGCAATCCTCGCGGGCGAGATCGTGCCGGCCAGGCCCGAGAATATCGGCCGGGCACGGCGCATCGACGACGGCCGCGGCCGCTACCTGGAATTCGCCAAGACCACCTTCCCGGCCGGGCTGCGGCTGGACGGGCTCAAGGTCGTGGTCGATTGCGCCAACGGCGCCGCCTACCGCGCCGCGCCCGAGGCGCTGTGGGAACTGGGGGCCGACGTGGTCCCGGTCGGCGTCTCGCCTAACGGCTACAACATCAACCAGAATTGCGGCTCGACCCAGCCGGCGACGGCGGCCGAGGCCGTGGTCGCCCACGGCGCCGATGTCGGCATCTGCCTCGACGGCGACGCCGACCGGGTGATCATCCTCGACGAGACCGGCGCGGTGGCCGATGGCGACCAGCTGATGGCGCTGCTGGCGGCGCGCTGGGCCGAGGACGACCGGCTGAACGGCGGCACGCTGGTGGCGACGGTGATGTCGAACCTCGGGCTGGAACGGTTTCTGCAAGAGCGCGGGCTGCGGCTCGAACGGACGCCGGTCGGCGACCGCTATGTCGTCGAGGCGATGCGCCGCGGCGGCTGGAACCTGGGCGGCGAGCAGTCGGGCCATATCGTGATGACCGACTACGCCACCACCGGCGACGGGCTGATCGCCGGGCTGCAGTTCCTGGCCGAGATGGCGCGGACCGGGCAGAAGGCCAGCGCGCTGGTCCGGCAGTTCGAGCGCGTGCCGCAGCTGCTCAAGAACGTGCGCTACGAGCTCGGGGCCGAGCCGCTCAAGGCCGCGCCGGTGCAGGCGGCGATCACCGAAGCCGAGGGGCGGCTGAGCGGTTCGGGGCGACTGCTGATCCGCAAGTCGGGCACGGAGCCGCTGATCCGGGTGATGGCCGAATGCGAGAACGAGGCCCTGATGACCGAGCTGGTCGATAGCATCGTCGCCGCGGTCGAGGCCGAAGGCTGACGGCGGCGGCGCCGAGGGGGCCTTCTGCCCCCTCTTCGCGCCACGGCGCGAATTCACCCCCCGAGGATATTTGCGAGCAGAAAGAAAGCCGGGGTGGTCCGGGGTTTTCCCGGCTGCGGCTCAGGGCCGGCGCCGCCAGGCCGGGGCGCGGCTGATGGCGAGGCCGCCGAGGATCAGCGCGAGGGCGCCGAGGAAGGCGGGCGGCAGTTGTTCCTGCAGCAGCAGGGTGCCGAACAGCACCGACCAGATCGGCACCTGGTAATTGACCTGCGACAGGAAGGACGGGCCCGAGGACTTGATGATCCGGACCAGGATCAGGGTGGCCAGCGCGGTCGGGAACAGACCGAGGTAAAGCGCCGCGCCAAGGGCGGTGGCGCCGGGGGCGGCCGGCATCGGCTCGCCGATCAGGGCCACCGGGGCGATGACGGCGGTGGCGACCAAGAGCGCGGCGGCGCCGAAGCTGATCTGGTTCGATTGCGGCGCCCGCCGGGTGATGATCGAGCCGGTGGCATAGCAGGCGGTGGCGCCGAGGCAGGCGAGGCGGGCCAGCGTCTCGGTCTCGGCACCCGAGGAGGCGAAGGCCTCGGGGCCGATCAGGGTGGCGACGCCGGCAAAGCCGACGAGGAAGCCGATCCCCTTGCGCAGGGTCATCTGCTCACCCGGCACGAAGACATGGGCCAGCGGCAGCACCAAGAGCGGCACCACCGCCATGGTGATGCCGGCAAAGCCCGAGGTCACCGATTGCTGCGCCCAGGCCAGCAGCAGGAAGGGAAAGGCGTTGGAAAACAGCCCCATGCCGATGCAATGCAGCCAGAGCTTGCGCTCCTTCAGCGCCGGCAGCCCGACGCCGAGCGCATAGGCCAGCACGGTCAGGGCAGCGGCGCCGAGGGCGATGCGGATGGCGGCGATCTGGGCCGGGCCGAAGCCGGTCAGCGCCAGCTTCACCCCCATGAAGGAGGCGCCCCAGATCATCCCCAGCAGGGTCAGCAGGGCCCAGTCGGTCAGGTTGCTCGTCCGCGTCATGGCGCAAGCGTTAGCGCCGGGGACAGGCAAGGGCCAGAGGGAAAATTTATGCATGCGAACGAGGCGACGAACTGTCGTTCCCGACTGCCCCGCCCCTCAACGAAAAAAGGGCGCCCCGAGGGGCGCCCGTAGTCGGCCAGAGCCGGCGTACCGGCCTCTGACGGGGGAAGCTCAGTTCTTCGCCTTGTCGACCAGCTTGCCGGCCGAGATCCACGGCATCATCGCGCGCAGCTTCTCGCCGACCTGCTCGATCTGGTGTTCGTCGTTCAGGCGGCGGGTGGCCTTGAAGAAGGGCTGGCCGACCGCGTTCTCCTGCATGAAGTCGCGCACGAACTTGCCGGTCTGGATGTCGCGCAGGACTTCCTTCATCCGGGCCTTGGTCTCGTCGTAGGGCAGGATGCGCGGGCCCGAGACATATTCGCCGTATTCGGCGGTGTTCGAGATCGAGTAGTTCATGTTGGCGATGCCGCCCTCGTAGATCAGGTCGACGATCAGCTTCACCTCGTGCAGGCACTCGAAATAGGCCATCTCCGGCTCGTAGCCAGCCTCGACCAGGGTCTCGAAGCCCATCCGGATCAGCTCGACCAGGCCGCCGCAGAGCACCGCCTGCTCGCCGAACAGGTCGGTTTCGCATTCCTGGCGGAAGTTGGTTTCGATGATGCCCGAGCGGCCGCCGCCGATGGCCGAGCAGTAGGACAGGCCGATTTCCATCGCCTTGCCGCTGGCGTCGTTATGCACCGCCACCAGGCAGGGCACGCCGCCGCCCTTGACGTATTCGCCGCGCACGGTGTGGCCCGGGCCCTTCGGTGCCATCATGATGACGTCGATGCCCGGCTTCGGCTCGATCAGGCCGAAATGGACGTTGAGGCCGTGGGCGAAGGCGATCGCCGAGCCTTCGCGCAGGTTGTCGTGGACGTATTTCTTGTAGGTCTCGGCCTGCAGCTCGTCGGGCATGGTGAACATGATCAGGTCGCACCAGGCGGCGGCCTCGGCGATGCCCATCACCTTGAGCCCCTCGGCCTCGGCCTTGGCCGCCGAGGGCGAGCCTTCACGCAGCGCCACGGCCACGTTCTTGGCGCCCGAGTCGCGCAGGTTCAGGGCGTGGGCGTGGCCCTGCGAGCCGTAGCCCAGGATCGCCACCTTCTTGTCCTTGATCAGGTTGATGTCGCAATCGCGATCGTAATAGACGCGCATCGGAGTTCCTCTCTCGGTCTGGCTGTCTTGATGACATCGAGCATACGGGTTTCCGCCGTAATCCCCGTGCATAATTTGACTGTAATCCAAGTTTATGGAAATTATCATTTCCCAAACTGGCGAATATCGAGATAATCATGCGCATTGACGATACCGACCGGCGTATCCTGCGCCAGCTGATGGCCGAGCCCGAGCTGTCGACGGCCGATCTGGCGGCCCGCGCCGGGGTCACCGCGGCGACCTGCTGGCGGCGGCTGGAGAAGCTGCGCGACCGCGGCATCCTCAAGGGCCAGCAGGCGGTGCTGGACTGGCGTGCGCTGGGCTACGAGGTCGAGGTCTCGCTGCGGCTTACCCTCGACAAGACCCAGCCGCGCGCCTTCGAGGAGTTCATCGCCGCCGCGCGGCTGGTGCCCGAGGTGATCGAGATCCAGACCTTCCTCGGCCAGGTCGACCTGCGGCTCAACCTCGTCGCCCGCGACATGGCCCATTACCAGGAGGTCTATCGCGACCGCATCCTCGCCCTGCCGCATATCGCCGATATCGAGGCGCTGATGCATGTCACCTCGATCAAGGCCAGCGAGGCGCTGCCGCTATGATCGCGCTCGACGATATCGATCGGGCGATGCTGCGGGCGCTGGTCGGGGACGCCACGCTGAGCGCCGGCGAGCTGGGCCGCCGGCTGGGCCTGTCGCAGCCCGCCGCCTGGCGCCGGCTGAAGCGGCTGACCGAGGGCGGCGCGATCCGGGCCCGGCGGGTCGTCGTCGACCGCGAGGCACTGGGCTTTTCGGTGACCGTGTTCCTGGGCGTCAAGCTGGCGACCAAGGGCAAGGTGAGCCTGGAGGATTTCGAGCGCGCGGTGACGGCGATCCCCGAGGTCCAGACGGTGCAATACATTCTCGGCGCCTACGACTACCGGCTGCGGGTGGTGGCGCGCGACCTGAGCGATTTCGAGCGCGTGCTGCGGCGGCGGATCATGACCCTGCCGGGGCTGGGCCAGGTGGATGCCAACGTGCTGCTGTCCGAGGAGCGGCTGCCGGGGCCGATCGGCTAGGGGGCGCCGCCCCGCCGGTTCCGGGCTCCCCGAGCATATTTCGGGACGGAAAATGAAAGGCTGGCCCGGAGGCGGCGGGCGGGCTATCACCTTGGCAAAGCTAGCTGAGGAGAGAAGCCATGCCCGCGCTGCGCCCCGATGTCGATCCGGACGGTCTGCAGGAATTCTCGGTCGTCTTCACCGACCGGTCGCTGAACCACATGTCGGCGAAGTTCCAGCAGGTGATGCGCGACATCTCCTCGATGCTGAAAAAGGTCTACAACGCCGGCTCGGTGGCGCTGGTGCCGGGCGGCGGCACCTACGGCATGGAATCGGTGGCGCGGCAATTCGCCAGCGGCCGCCACGCGCTGGTGGTGCGCAACGGTTTCTTCTCCTACCGCTGGAGCCAGATCCTCGAGATGGGCGGCTTCGCGGCCGAGACCACGGTAATGAAGGCGCGGCCGGCGGGCAACGAACCGCAGGCGCCCTTCGCCCCGGCGCCGATCGCCGATGTCGTCGCCAAGATCCACGATGCCAAGCCCGACGTCGTCTTCGCGCCGCATGTCGAGACGGCGGCGGGGCTGATCCTGCCCGACGATTACCTCAAGGCGCTGGCCCAGGCGACGCATGATGTCGGCGGGCTGTTCGTGCTCGACTGCATCGCCTCGGGCTGCGTCTGGGTCGACATGCAGGCGGTGGGCGTCGACGTGCTGATCTCGGCGCCGCAGAAGGGCTGGTCGTCCTCGCCCTCGGCCGGGCTGGTGATGCTGTCCGACCGGGCGCGGGCGCGGATCGACGGCACCACCTCGTCGAGCTTCGCGCTCGACCTGAAAAAGTGGCTGTCGATCATGGAGACCTACGAGGGCGGCGGCCATGCCTATCACGCCACCATGCCGACCGACGCGCTGGCCGCCTTCCGCGACACCATGGCCGAGACCCGCGATTACGGCTTCAAGCGGCTGAAAGAGGCGCAATGGGCGCTGGGCGACGGGGTGCGGGCGATGCTGGCGGCCAAGGGCGTGCGCTCGGTCGCCGCCGAGGGTTTCGGTGCGCCGGGCGTGGTGGTCAGCTATACCGACGATCCCGAGATCCAGAACGGCCGGAAATTTGCCGAGAAGGGGATGCAGATCGCCGCCGGCGTGCCGCTGCAATGCGACGAGCCCGAGGGCTTCCGGACCTTCCGGATCGGGCTGTTCGGGCTCGACAAGCTCTATGACGTCGAGGGCACGCTGGGACGGCTGAAAGCGGTGGTCGACGAGGTGCTCTGAGGCCCCCGTCACCGCCTTCGGCGCGCCTCGGCACGGACCGACGCGCGCTCGAAGAGGAACGAGGACGGCTCAGTGAACGCCGAGCCCGGCGCGCATCAGCGTCTTGCGCACCGGGGCGACCGAGTAGAGCGCGTTGAGCGCCGTCGCGCGCAGGTCGCGCAACCCGCGCGCGCCCAGCATCGAGGCGCGGTTGAGCGCGTCGATCCCCGTCACCCGGGCCAGCACCTCGGCATGGCGGCGGCGGTGGTAGGTTTCCAGCATCTTGGCGCTACCCATGTTTGACGGATCGGCCTGCGCCAGTTCCAGCAGCACGCGCAGGTCGGCGAGGCTCATGTTCAGCCCCTGGGCGCCGATCGGCGGCACGACATGGGCGGCCTCGGCAATCAGCGCCGTGCGCTGGCCCCACATGCTGTGGGCATACTGGCTGATGATCGGCCAGACCGTGCGCCGGCTGGCCAGGGTCAGCGGCCCGAACAGGTGGCAGGAACGCTCGGACATCGCCGCCTCGAACTCGGCCTCGGGCAGGGCGGCCAGGTGCAGCACCTCGGGCCCGCGCTCCATCCAGACGATGGCGGAGCAGGGCAGCCCGTCGCGGTCGGGCAGCGGCACCAGGGTGAAGGGGCCGCCCGAGCGATGGATCTCGGTCGAGACGTTCATGTGCGGGATCGGGTGGGTGACCGCGAAGGCCAGCGCCTTCTGGCCGTAGCGGATCGTCCGGACATCGATCCCCAGCGCCTCGCGCACCGGAGAGTTGCGGCCGTCCGCGGCGACCAGCAGCCGAGCCGAGACCTGGCTGTCATCCGACAGCGTCACCAGCGCCTCGGCCTCGCGGGTCAGGACCGCGCGGGTCGCGGTGCCGGGGCGGAACGCGACGTTTTCCATCTCGTCCAGCCGCGCCACCATCTCGCGCCGCAGCAGCCAGTTCGGCAGGTTCCAGCCGAAGGGATCGTCGGAGATGTCGGAAGCGTCGAAATCCTTGACGATGCGGGGCTCGGGCAGCTCGCCGCCGGCATCGACGATGCGCATGATCTGCAGCGGCGCGGCATGGGGTTCGAGCCGCTGCCACAGCCCGGCGGCCTCGAGCACCGGGATCGAGGGCTGCAGGAAGGCGGTGGTGCGCAGGTCGGCGCCGGCATCGGCATCCGAGGTGATCGGCGGGGCGGGATCGACGCAGATCACGTCGAAGCCGGCCGCGCCGAAGGCCGCGGCAGCCGTGAGCCCGGCGACGCCGCCGCCCGAAATCAGAACATCGGTGGAAATCCGCTCCATGGGGTCCTCCCTTGCGTGCCCGCAACTTAGTGCGGGCGACGGGGGAGGGAAAGCGGCGAAGCGTCGGCCATGGCCATTGGCCCGGACCGTGGACGATGATGGAAAGGGCGGGGGGCTGTCTGCCCCCCGCGCCCCCCGAGAGTACTTTCGCAAAGAAGAAGGAGGCGCGCGGGGTCTTTCCCGGCCCGGTCAGCCCAGGGTGATGCGGATCAGGATGACGAACATGATCGGCACCGCGACCAGGGCGGTCATGGTCAGCGCCATCGGGCCGTAGGTCATCGTCGCCAGCGTCACGGCGGTCAGGAAGACCACCAGCGCGTACCAGAAATTCTCTTCGCCCTTGGTGGCGATGTCGCGGGCGATCCAGCCGAGGACCGGGATCATGAAGAAAGACCGTTTGAGGATGGCGGTGGCGGTGGCCGACATGGGCAGGACTCCTGTTCGAATGGAACCCTCGTCCTAGCGTGCCTTGATCCAGAACAAACTGCGCAGGATGCCGCAGTGCGGCATCGTGCCGCGTATCGGTGCGGTTAACCTGTTAACTGCGACAGAAAATCGCGCAGGTCGGCGGTGTGATGGTGGATATGCGGCGCCGGCTGTGGCTCGGGGGCGACATGGACCGTGCGCATCCCCATCGCGTGCGGCGCGGCCAGGTTGCGGGCATCGTCCTCGAACATCGCGGCGCGGGCGGCGTCGATGCCGGCCCGGGCGAAGATGGTCTCGAAGGCGGCGCGCTCGGGCTTGGGGCGGTAGTCGGCATGCTCGACGCCGTAGACCGCGTCGAACAGGCCGGCGAGGCCTCGGGCGGCCAGCACCCGCTCGGCATAGGGGGCGCAGCCGTTGGTATAGACGATGCGCTGGCCCGGCAGGGCGCGGATATGGGCGGCGAGCGCGGCATCGGGCTCGAGATGGTCGAGCGAGATGTCGTGGACATCGTCGAGATAGGGGCCGGGATCGACGCCGTGCACCTGCATCAGCCCGGCCAGCGTGGTGCCGTAGGTCGCCCAGTACTCGCGCCGCAGCCGGTCGGCCTCGGCCCGGTCGACGTCCAGTTCCTGCATCACCCAGGCGGTCATCCGTTTCTCGATCTGGTCGAACAGACGCGCCTGCGGCGGGTAGAGCGTGTTGTCCAGGTCGAAGACCCAGGCGCGGACATGGGAGAAGTGTGTGGCGACCATGGCGGGAAGGTAGGGGCGCGCAGGGCCGGCCGCAAGGGTGGGGAGGCTTGATTGTCGGGCGAAGCCGGGGCTACGGTGCGCCAGTTGAACGGAGCGGGACATGCAGGAAATCAAGCCGGCGCAGAAGGATGCCTATTCGCTGATCCTCGAGGCGATCGATACGGGTGTCTACCGGCCTGGCGACAGGTTGGTGGAATCGGAGCTGGCCGAGCGTTTCGGCGTCTCGCGCACGCCGATCCGCGAGGCGTTGCAGCGGCTCGAGACCCAGTCGATGCTGTCGCGCGACGGCCGCAGCCTGATCGTCGCCTCGCTCGACCACAACCAGCTGGCCGAGCTTTACGTCGTCCGCACCGAGCTCGAGGCGCTGGCGGCCCGGCTGGCGGCGCGCCACGCGACGGACGAGGAAATCAGGGTGCTGCAGGACATGGCCCGGCAGGACCGCAAGCTGCTGGGCGATCCCGAGGCGCTGAGCCGCGCCAACCGGCGCTTCCACAAGCAGATCCACCTGGCGTCGCACAATCGTTTCCTGGTCCAGCAGATCGACCTGGTGCACCGGACCATGGCGCTGCTGGCCACGACCTCCTTTGCCGCCGAGGGCCGCGACGAGGACGCGCTGGCCGAGCATGACGCGATCGTCGCCGCCATCGCCGCCCATGATCCCGAGGCGGCGGGCGAGACCCTGCGGACGCATATCTCGAAGGCGTTCGAGACGCGGCTCAAGCTCGATGCCGGCGAATTGAAGACCCGCGGCGAGACGGGCGCCGAGGCGGGCCCCGAGACGGGCACCGGGGCGGGCAGCTAGGCGCCGGTCCCGCCGCGGTCCGGGTTACATCCGCGACTTGGCGATGCGGAAGGCGGTGGAGGCGAGCCAGCCCGCCGCGATGGCGATGAACAGCGACAGCACGCCATAGGCCAGCGGCTGGTCCTTCGACAGCCGGTAAAGCCAGCGCTCCAGCCCCTCGCGCCGAACCTCGATCACGCTGTCGGAACTGTCGAGCACCGTGCCGCCACGGGTCAGGAAGATGCGCAGCTTGTAGGCGCCCTCGGTCAGGTTCGAAGGCAGGGCGATCGAGGTATTGAACAGGGTCGCGGCCTGGAAGTCGACGCTGCCCTCGTTCAGCTTGTAGAGCCCGTTCTTCTCGCGCAGGCGGATCAGCGCGTCGGTGAAGCGGGGCGCGTCCGGCGCCTCGCTGGCGGTGCCGACGGCGCGGATCGCCTTGGGGATGGTGATCCGGTAGCGCAGGTCGTCGGTGGCCGAGAGCGACTTGGCCAGCGGCGCCGAGGTGGCGATGGCGTAGAAGCTCGGCGCGCCGGAGATGGTCACGGCCTCGGAGTTGACCCAGATGCCGAACTTGCGTTCCTTCTTGCGCACGATCAGCGGCTGCGACGGGCCCTGCAGCGTCATGATGACGTCGAGCGGCGGGCCGGGCGGTATCGGCCGATCGCGCTTGACCGCGCCGAAGACGAGGATGTCGGAGCCGTTGAAATTGGCGGTGATCGCGACGCGGTCCTTGCTCAGCCCCGAGACGAGCTGTTCCGCCCGGGCGGGGGCAGCGCCGAGAAGGGCGCCGGCGAGGGCCGCGACGGTGACGGCGGGGATCAGGAAACGGCGGATCATGAGCGGCCCACCGGAGCGATCGAGAACACGTCGGCCGGGGTCAGCAGCATGTCGAGGCCGATCTTGACGCAGACCGCGAGGACCAGCAGCGCCAGCAGGATGCGCATCTGCTCGGCCTTGAGCTTGAGGCCGATGCTGGTGCCGATCTGGGCCCCGACCACGCCGCCGACGATCAAGAGCACGGCCAGCGCCAGGTCGACCGACTGGCTGGTGATGGCGTGGGCCATGACCGAATAGGCGGTGACGAAGATGATCTGGAACAGCGAGGTGCCGACCACGACCTTGGTGTTCATGCCCAGCAGGTAGATCATCGCCGGGACGATGATGAAGCCGCCGCCGACGCCCATCGCCGCCGACAGGAAGCCGACCAGGACGCCGATGCCCAGCGGCGGGATGATCGAGATATAGAGGCCCGAGGTGCGGAACTTCATCTTCAGCGGCCATTTCTGGACCGAGCTGTGATGGCGCCGCTTCGGCGGGGCGGGCGCCGCGTCCGAGGCCTGCTTGCGGGCGCGGCGGATGGCGCGGAAGCTCTCCTGGAACATCAGCGTGCCGATCAGGCCCATGAAGATGACGTAGGACAGCTGGACGAAGAGGTCGATCTGCCCCAGCTTCTTCATCAGCTCGAAGACGTAGATACCGATGGTCGAGCCGGTGAAGCCGCCCAGCAGCATCACGATGCCCATGCGGAAGTCGACGGTGCGCCGTCGCAAGTGCACCAGCACCGAGGAGACCGAGGAGGCGACGACCTGGGTCGCGCCGGTGGCCACGGCAATCGGCGGCGGGATGCCGATGAAGAAGAGCGCCGGGGTGATCAGGAAACCACCGCCGACGCCGAACATGCCGGACAGGAGCCCGACGATCCCGCCGATACCGAACAACAGGAAGGCGTTGACGGAAACCTCGGCAATGGGAAGGTAGATCTGCATGGCGGCGCCCTCGCGGAGCTGGATGGTGGGGTCCACATGACTCGGATGTTCAAAGCTGTCAAATCTTTGCATCCGTGAATATGTGGCATTCACGTCAGGCTGCGCAGGTATCGTCGGAGGATGCGGTCGAGTTTCGCGGCCCCCAGCGGGGCCATCTGCTTGGTATGTTCGTGGCTGATGGATTCGTCGCTGAGCCCGGCGGCCATGTTGGTAATGGTGGAAATCGCCGCGACGCGCAGGCCGAGGAAGCGGGCCAGGATGACCTCGGGAACCGTCGACATCCCTACGGTATCGGCCCCCAGCGTGCGAATTGCGCGGATTTCGGCGGGGGTTTCGAAGGACGGGCCCGAGTACCAGGCATAGACGCCCTCGGCCAGTTCGAGCCCTTCCGCCGCCGCCGCGGCGCGCAGGCCGGCGCGGATCTCGGGATCGTGGGCGTCGGTCATCGGCACGAAACGGGCGTCCGACGGCTCGCCGATCAGCGGATTCAATCCCGAAAAATTGATATGATCCGACAGCAGCATCAGCGCCCCGGGCGGGATGTCGGGCCGCAGCGAGCCGGCCGCGTTGGTCAGGAGCAAGCTCTCGGCGCCGAGTTCGCGCAGCGCCTCCAGCGGCAGCCGCATGGCGTCGGCCCGACCCGATTCGTAGTAATGCGACCGGCCGCCGAAGACGGCGACCCGCACGCCCTCCAGATCGCCGATCACCAGCTGCGGATTGTGGCCCGAGACGCCGGCATGGGGAAAGCCGGGCAGATCGTCATAGGGAATGGCGGTGCCGTCCACCGCCCCGGCCAGGTGGCCGAGGCCGGAGCCGAGGATCAGGCCCAGCCGCACCGGCGCCTCTCCGGCGCGGGCGCGGATCGTCCGGGCGAGGTCCTCAGCGTTCCTTGACATAGGGCGTGCCTCCGGCGCGTGGCGGGATCGCCTTGCCGACGAAGCCGGCGAGGATGATCACCGTCAGGATGTAGGGCAGGGCCTGCATGAACTGCACCGGCAGGACGAAGGCACCCAGGTCGATGTTCTGGTAGCGGTTCGAGATCGCCTCGAGCAGGCCGAACAGCATCGTCGACCCGAGCGCGTACCACGGCCGCCATTTCGAGAAGATCAGCGCCGCCAGCGCGATATAGCCGCGCCCCGCGGTCATCTCCTTGACGAAGCCGGCCGAGAGCGAGGTCGACAGGTAGGAGCCGGCGATGCCGCAGAGGACGCCGCAGATCAGCACCGCGGTGAAGCGCATCCGGATCACCGAGACGCCGGCGGTATCGACGGCGGCCGGGTTCTCGCCGACCGCGCGCAGCCGCAGCCCGAACCGGGTCTTGTAGAGCGCCCAGTAGGTCAGCGGCACGCAGGCCAGCGCCAGGTAGACCAGGATGGTATGGCCCGACAGCAGGTTCTGGTAGATCGGCCCGATGACGGGGATTTTCCCGATCGCCTCGGCGCCGGGCAGGGCGATGCTCTGGAACCGGCCGCCGCCCATCAGCGCCGGGGTGCGGCCGCCCTGGTGGAACCAGCTCTGCGCCACCAGCACGGTGATGCCCGAGGCGAGGAAGTTGATCGCCACGCCGGAAATGAGCTGGTCGCCGCGGAAGGTGATCGAGGCCACTCCGTGGATCAGCGCCAACACCAGCGCCGCGGCGATCCCGGCGGCAAGGCCGAGCCAGGCGTCGCCGGTGACGGCGGCGACCGCGCCCGACATGAAGGCCGCGACCAGCATCTTGCCTTCGAGGCCGATGTCGAACACGCCCGAGCGTTCCGAGAACAGGCCGGCCAGGCAGGCCAGCAAGAGCGGTGTCGCCAGCCGCACGGTGCTGTCGAGGATCTCGATGATCGTCTGGTAGTCCATCAGCCACGCCCCCGGCCGAATTTCAGGAACAGGCTCTCGATCGGCATCCGCACCATGTTGTCCAGCGCCCCGGTGAACAGGATCACCAGCGCCTGGATCACGGTGATCAGCTCGCGCGGGACGTTCGACCACAGCGCCAGCTCGGCCCCGCCCTGGTAGAGAAAGCCGAACAGCAGTGCGGCGAGGAAGACGCCGAACGGGTGGTTTCGGCCCATCAGGGCGACGGCGATGCCGATGAAGCCGGCGCCCTCGGGCGCATTCAGCACCAGGCGCCCGGCCTCGCCCATGACGTTGTTGATCGCCATCATGCCGCCGAGCGCGCCCGAGATCAGCATCGCGTACATGGTGATCCTGACCGGGTTGATGCCGGCATAGCGCGCCGCCGGTTCCGACTTGCCGAAGGCCCGGATCTGGTAGCCGAGGCGGGTGTGCCAGATCAGCAGCCAGACCGCGACGCAGGCGCCGATGGCGACGAAGAAGGTGACGTTGGCCGGGGTGTGCTTGGCGAAGGGAATGCCGACAGTCGCCAGGATCTCGTTCAGCTGCGGCAGCTGCGTCGCCTTGGGGAAGTTGGCCGAGGCCGGGTCCATCGAGCCGACCGGGCGCAGCACGTTGACCAGCAGGTAGTTGAGCAGCGAGGCGCCGATGAAGTTGAACATGATGGTGGTGATGACGACATGGCTGCCGCGCTTGGCCTGCAGCCAGGCGGGGATCGCCGCCCAGGCCGCGCCGAACAGCGCCGCGCCGACCGAGGCGGCCAGCAAGGCGATCGACCAATGCGGCCAGGGCACCATCAGGCAGACCAGGGCCACGCCGAGGCCGCCCAGCGTCGCCTGGCCCTCGCCGCCGATATTGAACAGGCTGGCATGGAAGGCGACGGCGAAGCCGAGACCGGTGAAGATGAAGTTGGTGGTGTAGTAGAGCGTGTAGCCCCAGCCATAGCTCGACCCCAGCGCCCCGGTGACCATGATCTTCATGGCCTGCACCGGGTCCTGGCCGATCGCCATGATGACGAGGCCCGAGATGACGAAGGCGATGACGATGCTGATCAGCGGCACCAGCAGGGCGTCGGCCCAACGCGGCATGCGGTCCATCAGGCGGCCTCCCCTTCAGAGGAGCTGTCCATGCCGGCCATCAGCATCCCCAGTTCCTTTTCGTTGGTTTCCTCGGGCAGGCGCTCGCCCATGATCTGGCCGTCGAACATCACCGCGATGCGGTCCGACAGGCTCATGATCTCGTCCAGCTCGACCGAGACCAGCAGGATCGCCTTGCCGGCGTCGCGCAGCCGCAGGATCTGCTGGTGGATGAACTCGATGGCGCCGATATCGACGCCGCGGGTCGGCTGGCCGACCAGCAGCAGGTCGGGATTGCGCTCGATCTCGCGCGCCAGCACGATCTTCTGCTGGTTGCCGCCCGAGAAGTTCTTGGCCGCCAGCTTGGCGTTGGGCGGGCGGACATCGAAGCGTTCCATCTTCGACTGGGCGTCCCTGAGGATGGCGCGGTTGTCCATCAGCAGGCCGTTCATCTGGTAGGCCGGATCGTGGTGATAGCCGAAGGCCATGTTCTCCCAGGCCGCGAAATCCATGATCAGACCCAGCCGCTGGCGGTCTTCCGGGACGTGGGAAATGCCCTGGTCGCGGCGGGTCTGGCCGTCCGAGCGGAAGCCGGTGACGTCGATTTCCTTGCCGTTGAGGCGGATGATGCCCTCGCCGCCCAGGGTGCCGCCGAGCACGTCGAGCAGCTCGGACTGGCCGTTGCCGGCGACCCCGGCGATGCCGACGATCTCGCCCGCGCGGACGTCGAAGGACACGCCCTTGAGCCGCTCGACCCCCTTGTCGTCGGTGACGCGCAGGTCCTGCACCTCGAGCACGGTGAGGCCGGGCTTGGCCGGGGTCTTCTCGACCCGCAGCAGCACCTTGCGGCCGACCATCAGCTCGGCCAGTTGCTCGGGGCTGGTCTCGGCGGTCTTGACCGTCGCCGTCATCTCGCCGCGGCGCATGACGCTGACGGTGTCGGTGATCTCCATGATCTCGCGCAGCTTGTGGGTGATCAGGATGATCGTCTTGCCCTCTTCGCGCAGCCGGCCGAGGATGCGGAACAGCTGGTCGGCCTCGGCCGGGGTCAGCACCCCGGTCGGCTCGTCGAGGATCAGGATGTCGGCCTGGCGGTAGAGCGCCTTGAGGATCTCGACCCGCTGCTGGTGGCCGACCGAGAGGTTCTCGATCATCGCGTCGGGGTCGACATGCAATTCGTATTCGTCGGCCAGCTGGGTCAACGTCTTGCGCGCCTTTGACAGCGACGGACCGAGCCGCGGGCCGTCCTCGACGCCGAGGATGACGTTTTCGAGGACCGAGAAATTCTGGACCAGCTTGAAATGCTGGAAGACCATGCCGATGCCGGCCTTGATGGCCGCCTGGCTGTCGGGGATCTGGGTCGGGCGGCCGTTGACGATGATCTCGCCCGCATCGGCCTTGTAGAAGCCGTAGAGGATCGACATCAGCGTCGACTTGCCGGCGCCGTTCTCGCCCACGATGCCGTGGATCGAGCCCTTGGCGACCCGGATCGAGATGTCCTTGTTGGCCTGGACAGGCCCGAACGCTTTCGAAATGCCCCGCAGCTCGATCGCTGCGGGAGCACCTGCGGGAGCGGCAGTCGCCTGCCGCCCCTGTTTGTCATCCATGCCCATCGGGTCTTACTTCACCGGGCAGGAATTGTCGGTCATGTAGTCGTGGACCTTGATCTCGCCGTCCTCGATCTTCTTGGTGGCCTCGTCGACCGCCTTCTTCATCTCGGGCGTGACCAGCTTGGCGTTGTTGTCGTCCATCGCCGGGGCGACGCCGCCGGCCTTGAGGTCCATCACCTTGACGCCGGGCTCGAGGTTCGGGCCGGCCGAGAAGGCGGCGTAGACGGCGTTGTCGACGCGCTTGGTCATCGAGGTCAGGACCTGGCCCGGATGCAGGTAGTTCTGGTTGCTGTCGACGCCGATCGACAGGATGTTGGCGTCGGCCGCGGCCTGCAGCACGCCGATGCCGGTGCCGCCGGCGGCGGCATAGATGACGTCGGCGCCCTGGCTGATCTGCGCCTTGGCCAGCTCACCGCCCTTCACCGGGTCGTTCCAGGCCGCCGGGGTGGTGCCGGTCATGTTCTGGATCACCTTGGCGTCGGGGTTCACCGCCTTGACGCCCTGGACGTAGCCGCAGGCGAACTTGCGGATCAGCGGGATGTCCATGCCGCCGACGAAGCCGACGGTGCCGGTCTTCGAGGCCATCGCCGCCATCATGCCGACCAGGTAGCTGCCCTGCTCCTCGGTGAAGACGATCGACTCGACGTTGGGCTGGTTCACCACCATGTCGATGATCGCGAACTTGGTGTCGGGATAGTCCGGCGCGACCTTGTTGAGCACGTCGCCGAAGGCGAAGCCGGTCATCACCACCGGGTTGGCGCCCGATTCGGCCAGCCGGCGCAGCGCCTGCTCGCGCTGGGCTTCCGACTGCATTTCTAGCTCGCGGTATTTCTTGCCGGTTTCCTTGGCCCAGCGTTCGGCACCGTGGAAGGCGGCTTCGTTGAACGACTTGTCGTATTTGCCGCCGAGGTCGTAGATGATGGCCGGCTCGGCCACGGCAACGCCCGCCGTCAGCGCCAGCGTCACCGCCGCGCCCGCGATCTTCTTCATCAGGGTCATTTGGATTACTCCCGGTTACATGATGCGAGGCATCCCGAGCCGGGTCTGCCCCCCTGTGACATCTCGCCGCTCTGTGTCGGCCCATGCCGAATAAGGCCGCAGCGTGCAAGAGGGGTCAATAGCGTTTTTGCCGGTGCAGCACCGGATTCCTGACCGAAAGGTAAAAAAGTTATCCTGCCCCTACGTCACCTGTCCATCGCCTTGGCGTAGAGCAGGGCGTCGACTGCTCGAGCCGCCCCGCGGTAGTAGTTCTTGCGGCGCCCGGTCTGTCGCCAGCCGGCGGTTTCGTAGAGGGCGCGGGCCGGGGCATTGTCGGCGGCGACCTCGAGAAAGGCGTTCTCGGCACCACGGGCGGCGGCCTCGGCCTCGAAGCGGGCCAGCAGGGTCCGGCCCAGCCCCCGGCGCCGGGTCTCCGGCGCGACGGCGAGGGTCAGCAGTTCGGCCTCGCCGGCGATCGCCCGGCCGAGCAGGAAGCCCCCGGTCCCGGTCAGCAGGAAGCAGCCGGGCAGGGACAGCAGCGAGGCGAATTCGTCGGCGCTCCAGGGCCGCGGGGTGGTGAAGCAGCGGGCATGGAGGGCGGCGAGGGCGTCCGGGGTCTCGGGCGGGCCGCTCACGGCAGGATCGCCGGCGGCGGATCGGAAGGCGGCGCGGCATCGGCGCTGCGCAGGTAGAGCGGCGCCGGGCGCTGCTGTGGCGTGGCGCGGCGGGCGGCGGCAATCCGGGCGATGGCCTCGGCCAGCGGGGCGGCGGGAGGCAGGGCCCGGCCGCCGGTCAGGGCCGCGATCTCCTCGGCGCGGTGGCCGATCACGTCGCGCTCGAGGAACGCGACCGGCAGCGCGCCGGCCAGCTCTTCCGGCGTGGTCAGTTCCGCCAGGTCGAGCTGGTCGGGCGGGGCGATCCAGCAGCGCCCGCGGCGGCCGTCGAGGCTGCACAGCACCGGGCCGTCCTGCCCCAGCGCCAGCGCCTCGAAACCGTTGACGCCGATCGCCGGGACAGCAAGCGCCAGCGCCAGCCCGCGGGCGGCGGCGACGGCGATCCGGATGCCGGTGAAATTGCCCGGGCCGATGCCGACGCCGATCGCCGCCAGATCGCGCCAGCCGGCGCCGGCCTCTGCCAGCAGCTCTTCCAGCAGCGGCATCAGCCGCTCGGCCTGGCCGCGCTCCATGTCCTCGCTGCGTTCGGCCAGTAGCCGGTCGCCCGACAGCAAAGCGGCCGCGCAACGCGCGGCCGATGTATCGAAGCTCAGGATCAGGGGCTCAGGCGGCAACCGGGCGCACCTCGATCACTTCCGGGATGTAGTGCCGCAGCAGGTTCTCGATGCCCATCTTCAGGGTCAGGGTCGAGGACGGGCAGCCGGCGCAGGCGCCCTGCATGTGCAGGTAGACGATGCCGCGGTCGTAGCCGTGGAAGGTGATGTCGCCGCCGTCCTGGGCCACCGCCGGGCGGACCCTCGTGTCGAGCAGTTCCTTGATCTGGGCGACGATCTCGCTGTCCGGGCCGTCGTCATGGTCCTGGTGGCCGCCGGCGCCCTCGGCACTGGTCACGGCCGGCTGGCCGGACTGGTAATGTTCCATGATCGCGCCCAGCACGGCGGGCTTGAGGTGGTCCCAGGACAGCTCGCCCGCCTTGGTGACGGTGACGAAGTCCGGGCCGAAGAAGACGCCGGTCACGCCCTCGACCGCGAACAGCCGCTGGGCCAGCGGCGAGTCGCCGGCCGTGTCGGCGCTGGGGAAATCGGCGGTGCCGCTGTCGAGCACGGCCTGACCGGGCAGGAATTTCAGCGTCGCGGGGTTCGGCGTGGATTCGGTCTGGATGAACATGGCTATCTCCGACTGTTACGCTCGGATATGCGCCCGGGCGCCCGTGAAGTCAAGATTTGGAATGGTTCTAAGATGCGCGCCGCTGGCGCGCCGACGCCCCCGGCGGGAGTATTCGGACAAAGAAGAACTGAAAGGCGCCTCCCGTTCCCGCGCTTCTCCTTTGCGGAAATATTCCGGGGGCGGGGGGGGAGACCGGGGGGCTGGCCCCCCGGCGTTCAGGTGATCGCCTCGAGCCGTTCCTTCGACATCTCGCCAGGCACGATGGTGATCGGGATCGGCAAGGTGCCGGAGGAGCGCGACAGCGCCGTCACCAGCTTGCCCGGACCGCTCTTGTCGGTGCCGGCGCCCAGCACCAGCACGCCGATCTCGGGGTCGTCCTTGATCTGGCCCAGGATCTCGTTGACCGGCTCGCCCTCGCGGATCACCAGCTCGGGCTCGACGTTCTGGCGGGTGCGCATCCACTTGGCGAAGACCTCGAAATGGGCCTCGATCCGCTCGCGCGCCTCGGCCCGCATCACCTCGCCCACGCCCATCCAGTGCTGGAACTCCTCGGGCGGGATCACCGAGAGGATCTGGACGCCGGCATCGGTATGGGCCGCCCGCAGCGCGGCGAAGCGCATTGCGTTGAGGCATTCGCGGCTGTCGTCGAGGACGACGAGAAACTTGCGCATCTACTGAACTCCTTGCCGCTGGATCATTGCCGAAGCCGGGCGCTGCTGGCAAGCGCGGATCACGCGGCGCCCGCGTCGGTCCGGGCCCAGTCCCAGTAGAGCTCGCGCGCGCGGCGGGCGACGGGGCCGATCTGGTAGGAGGTGCCGTCGAATTCGCTCACCGGGGTGACCTTCGACATGTTGCCGGTCAGGAAGACCTCGTCGGCCTTGCGGAAGTCGTCGAAGGTCAGCACCGTCTCGTGCACCTCGAGCCCGTCGGCGCGCAGGTTCTTGATATGGCGGGCGCGGGTGATGCCGGCGAGGAAGGTGCCGTTCGGGATCGGGGTGAAGACCGCGCCGTCCCTGACCATGAACACGTTCGCCGTCGCACTCTCGGCGACATTGCCCATCGCGTCGGCGACCAGGGCGTTGCCATAGCCTTTCGACCGGGCCTCGACCAGCATCCGGGCGTTGTTGGGATAGAGGCAGCCGGCCTTGGCGTTCACGACATTGTCAGCCAGCACCGGGCGGCGGAACTGCGTCGTGGTCAGGGTGACGGCGGCATCCGGCGCGGCCATCGGGATTTCCTCGAGGCAGATGGCGAATCCGCTGCCCTCGGCGCGCGGGACGATGCCGCTGGCATCGCCGTCCAGCGCCCAGTACATCGGCCGGATATAGACCGGCGTGCCCTTGGGATAAAGCGCCAGCCCCTCGCGCACGATCTCGACCATGCGGTCGGCCTCGACCGTCGGCGTGATCATCAGCGCGGCGGCCGAGCGGTTGACGCGGGCGCAGTGCAGGTCGAGATCCGGGGTCAGCCCGTCGACCTGGCGGGCGCCGTCGAAGACGGTGGTGCCGAGCCAGCTGCCGTGATCGGCCGCGCGCATCACCGGCACGTCGCCCTCGTGCCAGCTGCCCTCGAAATAGGTGCGGATGTTGCTGCCCGTTGCCATTGCCGTCCTCCGTGTGCTTGCGGCGCGGAGTTAAGCACCAAGCCCGGGCAGGGTCCAGAGCGGGGCTGCCATGCGCTGCGCGCAGGGGATGCGACAAAGATGTCCGCCGCGAAAGGTGCCGGCGAAACTGCCCCCGGCACGGGGCCGGGGGCAGGGACGGTCCGGGCCGGGGAAAGCGGGACCGTGGCGCGGCACGAGCGGCGGCAGAACGCCGGGGGGAGGCACCTGCCGGGGGAAACGGGACAGGGCCCGGGCCGCGCGGGGGCGGACGCCCCAGGGGGCAGACTGGGGGCGCGAGGAATCCGGTTGGTGACGGTTTCGCGTCGGTTTGATGACAAAACCGCTGCCGCCCTGCCGCCCTGCCGCGCGCGCGTCTGGGCGAGGGCTTGCCGCGTCCCCGCTTCGTGACTTGAGCGGAGGCCGGGGCGGGCGGACCCTGCCGTCGGCGCGGCAAGACCGGAACGCGCCGAAAGGAGGCTGAGATGGATGATGACAAGGTGAAACGCCGTGGAGTCCTGGGCCTGATCGCAAGCGGCGTCGCGGCGCTGGCGTTGCCGTTGCGCGGCCGCGCGACGACATGGGGGCCCGGCGACTGGCCGGCCCATTTCGCGACTCTCTCGGCGGGCGCGATCCTGATCGACAGCCGCGGCGGCCGGCTGCATTTCTGGGCCGCCGACGGCGTCGGCTATCACGAGTTTCCCTGCCGCCTGCCGCAGGCGGCCGACCTGCGCCGGCGCGGCCGGACCGAGGTGGTGCGCAAGCTGGTCGGGCCGACCTGGCGCCCGACCCCGGCGATGTTCGCCGCCGACCCGGCCCTGCCGCGCCGGGTCAGCGCCGGACCGGACAACCCCTTCGGCAGCCACGCGCTCTGCCTCGGCTGGCGCGGCTACCGCATTCACGGCGCACCGGAGGAGCCGGGCGCCGCGCTGCACGGCGGGCTGGGCTGCTACGGGCTGAGCAATGCCGAGGTGGCGGCCCTGTTCCGAGAGGTCGGGATCGGCACGCCGGTACAGGTGATCTGAGGGCGCCGCGGCTGGCAGGCCGTTCGCCCAGGGGGGCGCTGCCCCCGTCGCCCAGGGGCGACTCCCCCGGAGTATTTTTCGCAAAGGTGAAATGCAGGATGCGCTTCTGCCTTCACCTGAGCGGAAATATCCCGGGGGGGGGGCCGGAACGGGCGGGGGCAGCGCCCCCAGCGCGTCTCCATCCTAGGTCCGCTGCCGGGCGCGGGCCCAGCGCCGCTGCCGGCGCAGGGCGGCGTGGCCGAGGGCATGGGCGATCAGGGTGCCGCCGGCCCAGATCAGGCCGAAGAGCCCGGCGATCAGGCCCAGGGCATGGGCCGAGAAGCGCAGCGTCGCGCGCAGGAAGCGGCTCTTGCCGAGCAGTTCGAGCCGGCCGACGGTCCTTTCCCCCAGCGCCTCGCTGGCCCGGGCCATGCGGCGGGCATCGGCGGGGCCGTCGATATAGCGCAGCAGGTGCAGGGTTTCGGTCGGGCTCAGCCTGGCGCCGATCCGGCCGAGATCGTCCAGCGTCTCGGCCAGCGGGCGCAGGACCCGCGGGTCGACCAGCGCGATCAGGTCGTCGCGGCCGCGGGCGGCGGGCAGGCGGGCCCAGTCGATCCCGGCCTCGACGCTGTGCAGCACGAAGCGGCCCAGCCGTTCGCTCACCAGCCCCATGCGATGCGCCAGCCGCAGCGTCCCGGCGCCCAGCTTGACCGAGACCGAGGAGCCGCCGCTGACCAGCACCAGCGCCGTCGCCCCCAGCCCGGCCAGCGACAGGCCGAGATTGAGCCGGTCGACCTGCGCTCCGGTAAGATAGTGCCAGCTCTCGCTGCCGACCCCGGCGATGTCGCCCAGCGGGGTCAGCACCATCGGCGCCTGGCAGATCAGCACGGCGGAAAGCTCGCAACTCGCGGCGTCGATGGCGCAGGCGGCGCATTTGCCGGCCGTGGCGCTCCAGCTGTGATCTTCGTCCCAGGCCGCCTGGCGGGCGGCGGCCAGATCGGCTGGCAGGGCGATGGCGCGGCGTTCGGCGACACCCTCGACCGCCGCGATCGCCAGCCAGTTGCGGGGCGTCTCGGCCAGCAGGGTGCGCAGCCGTGCGGTGACGTTCTCCGGCGTCGCCTCGGCCGCCATCATCAGGTTCGAGGCAGCGCGGATACCCTCGGCGCTGCGCGCCACCAGCGGCTGCAGCGCCGGGGTGCGCAGCACATCGCGGGCCGTCCAGACCAGCCCTGTCAGCGAGGCCAGCAGGACGAGCGTCAGGGCAACCCGTGCGAGCGCCCTGACCATCCCCTAGCGCCGGCGCGAGCGGATCATGCCGGTGATCTCGAGCGTCTTGTCGAGGATCGGCTGGGCGATCGCCTCGGCCTTGTCGGCGCCGTCGCCGAGGATGCGGTCGATCTCGGCCGGGTCGCTCATCAGCCGGGTCATCTCGCCCGAGATCGGCGCCAGCTTCTCGACCGCCAGCTCGGCCAGCGCCGGCTTGAAGGCGCCGAAGCCCTGGCCGGCATAGTCCGCGAGCACTTCCTCGACCGAGCTGCCGGAGAGGGCGGCGAAGATGTTGACCAGGTTGCGCGCCTCGGGCCGCTCGGCCAGCCCGTCGGGCGTGTCGGGCAGCACCTCGGGATCGGTGCGCGCCTTGCGGATCTTCTGGGCGATGGTATCGGCGTCGTCGGTCAGGTTGATCCGGCTCATGTCCGACGGGTCCGATTTCGACATCTTCTTCGAGCCGTCGCGCAGGCTCATCACCCGCGTCGCCGTGCCCTCGATCACCGGCTCGGTGATCGGGAAGAAATCGGTGCCGTAGTCGTGGTTGAACTTGGCCGCGATGTCGCGGGTCAGTTCAAGGTGCTGCTTCTGGTCCTCGCCCACCGGCACATGGGTGGCGTGGTAGACCAGGATGTCGGCGGCCATCAGCGACGGGTAGGCGAAGAGGCCGAGCGAGGCGTTCTCGGCATTCTTGCCGGCCGTCTTGTCCTTCCACTGCGTCATCCGGCCCATCCAGCCCATGCGGGCGACGCAGTTGAACACCCAGGCCAGCTCGGAATGGGCCGAGACCTGGCTCTGGTTGAACAGGATCGAGCGGCTCGGGTCGACGCCGGAGGCCATGAAGGCGGCAGCGGCCTCGCGGGTCTGGTGGCGCAGCTTTTCCGGCTCTTGCCAGACGGTGATCGCATGCAGGTCGACAAGGCAGTAGATCGTCTCGAACCCGTCGCCCTGCATCTCGGCGAAACGCTTGAGCGCGCCGAGATAGTTGCCAAGGGTCAGCCCGCCCGAGGGCTGGATGCCCGAGAACACCCGCGGCGTGAAGCGCGGGTCGACGCGAGGCGTTTGGACCGCATCGGTCATCGGTGATACTCCGTCTGGAAATTTCCGGCATCCTCGCTTATCTCCGGGGCCGCCGACCGTCAACCGAAGGCCGCCCGGCGCGGGCACAAGGAGTTCCCATGCATCACGATCACAACGCCCCGCCGTTCAATCCGCTGCCCTGGGTGGTGTGGCTGCTGGTGCTGCCGATCGTGGCGATGGAGGTGGTGTTCGGCCTCGGCGCCTCGGGCATCGCCGGCGGGCCGGCGGCCATCGGCTGGCGCAACGAGGCGGTGCAGTGGTTCGGCTTCAACTCGTCCTTCCTGCAATGGATGATCGAGAATGGCACCTTCCCGCCGGCCCTGCTGCTGCGCTTCGTCACCTATCCCTTCGTCCATGGCAGCGTGACCCATGCGGTCTTCGTCGCGGTCTTCCTGCTGGCGCTGGGCAAGTTCGTCGGCGAGGTGTTCCGGCCGCTGGCGGTGCTGGCGATCTTCTTTTGCTCGGCGATCGTCGGCGCGCTGGCCTTCGGGTTGCTGGCGGGGCCGTCGCAATGGCTGTTCGGCGGCTACCCGGCCGATTACGGGCTGATCGGGGCGTTCACTTTCCTGCTATGGACCAGGCTGGGCGAGACCGGGCAGAACCAGTATGGCGCCTTCTCGCTGATCGGCTTCCTGATGGGGATCCAGCTGATCTTCGGCGTCTTCTTCGGCAGCCGCCCCGACTGGATCGCCGACCTCGCCGGCTTCTTCACCGGCTTCGCCCTGTCCTTCCTCGTCGGCCCCGGCGGCTGGCAGCGCGCGCTGGCGCATCTGCGCCAGCGTTAGAGGCGCTACGGGGAGGCGTCACGGCGTCCCGAACCGCTCCAGCGCCGTGCGGTAGAGATCGGCGTCGACATTGCCGCCGGTCGCCACCGCGATCACCGTGTCGCCCTGCAACTGGTCGGGCCGGAACAGCGCCGCCGCCAGTGCCACGGCGCCGCCCGGCTCGATGACGATCTTCAGCCGCAGGAAGGCCAGCGCCATCGCCCGCAGCGCCTCGTCGTCGCTGACCGCCAGCCCCGGGCCACAGAGCCGCGACAGGATCGGAAAGGTGAGCTGGCCCGGCTCCGGCGTGACGATCGCGTCGCAGAGCGAGCCCGCCATGCGCGGGTTGCGCAGGATCTCGCCCGCCGCCAGCGACCGTGCCGTGTCGTCGAAGCCCTCCGGCTCGCAGGGCCGCACCTTCAGCCCCGGCGCCCGCGCCTCCAGCGCTAGCGCGATGCCCGAGGTCAGCCCGCCACCACCGCAGGGCACCAGCACCGTGCCCCCGGTCACGCCCTGCTCGGCGGCCTGTTCGGCGATCTCCAGCCCGCAGGTGCCCTGGCCGGCGATCACCTGCGGCTCGTCATAGGGCCTGATCAGGGTCAGCCCGCGTTCTTCGGCCAGCCGCGCCCCGATCGCCTCGCGGCTCTCGTTGGCGCGGTCGTAGAGCACGACTTCGGCGCCCAGGGTCCGGGTGTTGTCGACCTTCAGCCTGGGCGCGTCGGACGGCATGATGATGACGGCCGGCACCCCGTGTTGCCGGGCGGCATAGGCAACGCCCTGGGCGTGGTTGCCGCTGGAATAGGCGATGACGCCGCGCGCCCGCACCTCCGGCGCCAGCGCCGAGACCGCCGACCAGCCGCCGCGGAACTTGAACGAGCCGGTATGCTGCAGGCATTCCGCCTTCACCAGCACCCGGCGCCCGGCGATCTCGTCGAGGAAGGGCGAAGAGAGCAGCGGCGTGCGCCGGGCATGGCCCTTCAGGCGGGCGGCGGCGGCGTCGATCATCGAAATGTCGGTCATGGTGGGCTCCCTGTGGCGGCAGCTTCCGATCTAGCGCGGGCGCGGGCGGCGGAACAGTCCCCTTGGCGCCGGCCCGGGCGGTTAACCGGTCCTTAAGGACGCTGCCGGCAGGTTTGGCCGGAAAGGAGGCGGCGATGTCCGGCAGGGGGGCTGTGCTGGTTTGCGCGGCGCTGGCATGCGCCGCGACCGGGGGCGCTGCGCCGGCCCGTGCCGGCGCCTGGCCACGCGCGCCGGGGCATTTCTTCCTCTCGACCGCCGTGACCGGCTGGCGCGACAGTCGTGGCGTGGAGGCGCGCGGCGAGCTGTTCCTCGAATACGGGCTGAAGGACGGCTGGACGCTCGGCCTGGAATCGGAACTCGGCGCTTCCGGCGGCGGCGACGTCTTCGTCGGCGCCTATCGCATGGCGCCGTGGAGCAGCGGCCGGGACAAGCTGCGCTGGGGGCTGGCGCTGGGCCGGCGCCGAGTGCCGGGCGGCGGCACGGTGACCATCCTGCGCCCGGCCCTTGCCTGGGGCCGCGGTTTCGGCGCCGGGCGGCTGCCCTGGCCGGGCTGGGAACAGGTCGAGCTGCAGGCAGAGCTCTGGCCCGCCACCTGGCAGATCGCGCCCAAGATCGAGGTCACGCTCGGCGTCAAGCCCTCGGACCGCTGGGCGGCGATGCTGCAGGTCCGCGCCGACGCCTATCCCGGCGCGCCGCGCAAGCTGCGCCTCGTCCCCGGCCTGATCCGCCGCCTCGGCCGCCACGCCCGGCTGGCGATCTCGCCGGGGATGACCATTATTGGCGGCCACGACGCCGATCTCAAGCTGGCGGTCTGGACGGAATTCTGAGGTCGCGCGCCATTCCCGACGGTGCGAAGGCGGAGGGGACGGGAGCCTCCGGCGGGGATATTTGTCGTGAAGATGAAAGGGCGGCCTGCTTTCATCTTCACTCAAATATCCCCCGCGGAGCGTCCTCGGTCCGTCCGCGGTGCAGGCGTCGGGCTGTCAGGCGCCCAGCCTGTCCAGGAAGGCGCGGATCAGCCCGAGCGACTCCGGTTCGTCGAGGAACGGGACATGGCCGCGATCGGGGACTTCGGCGAACAGCATGTCGGGCCGGCGACGGCGCATCTCGGCCACGGTCTCGGGCGACAGCAGGTCGGAATTGGCGCCGCGGAGGAGGGCGAGCGGCAGGCCCTCGGCGGCGTCGAACAGCGGCCAGAGATCGGGGTCGGGGCCTTCCATCGCCGCGGCGACGGCGTCGCGCAGCGCCGGATCGTAGGTGATGCGCAGCCCGTCGGGCGTCTCGCGGTAATGCAGGCTCACCTCTTCCTGCCAGCGGCTGGCCGGGACGTTGGCGAAATCGGGCAGGCTCGAGGGCATGGCGGCGGCGAGCTGGGCCAGCGACTTGGCGCCGGGGTTGCGGCCGACATAGGTGAAGATGCGCTCCAGCGCCTTGCGTTCGACCACCGGGCCGACATCGTTGAGGCAAATCCCGGTCAGCCGGTCCTTGGCGGTGGCGGCGAGGAACATGGCGAGGATGCCGCCGCGCGAGGTGCCCAGGATTGCCGTCCGTGCGACGCCGAGATGGTCGAGCAGGTTAAGCGCGTCCTGCGCCTCGCGCGGCACCGTGTAGCTCTCGGCCCCGGTGAAGGCGGAGGCGCCGCGGCCGCGGTAATCCATCCGGATCAGGCGGCAGGGCGACAGATGCGGCCTGAGGTAGTCGAAATCGCCCATCGTCCGGGTCAGGCCGGAGAGGCAGAGCAGGGTGGGGCCGCCGCTGCCGATCTGGTCGTCGGCATAGGCGAGGCGGGCGCCGTCATCGGCGGTGAAATACGCGGTCATAGCTTGGCGGCGAGGTCCGGGATCGTGGTCAGGTCGGGCAGGATGGTGTCGGGCGTCCACGGTAGCTGGTCGATCGGCTGGCCGGAGCGGTTGACCCAGGCGGTGGCGAAGCCGTAGCCGGCGGCGGCGGCCGCGTCCCATCCGTTCGACGAGACGAAGAGCACCTCTTCCGGCTTGGTGCGGAAGCGCTTGCCGACGAGGTCGTAGACCTTGCGGTTGGGCTTGAACACGCCGCAGCTTTCGACCGACAGCACGTCGTCGAGGACGTCGCCGATCCCGGCCGAGTCGACCGCCGCCTTGAGCATCCCCGGGGCGCCGTTCGACAGGATCGCGGTGGCGAAGCCCTCGGCCTTCAGCGTCGTCAGCATTTCCGGCACTTCGTCATAGGCCTGCAGCTCGGCATAAAGCGCCATCAGCCGTTCGCGCAGCCGCTTGTCGTCCAGCCCGGCAGCCTCCATCGCCCAGTCGAGCCCGTCGCCGGTGACCTGCCAGAAATCGGCATGCACCCCGGTGATCGCCCGCAGCCAGCTGTATTCCAGCTGCTTGCGGCGCCAGTCCTCGGCCAGCTTGGGCCAGATATCGACAAGCGCCGCGTTCTCGGGCTCGGCCGCGGCCTGGCGGGCGGCGGCGGCAACGTCGAACAGGGTGCCGTAGGCGTCGAAGACGCAGGTGGTGATGCTCATGGTTTGTCCTCCCGGCCGCACAGTGGCACAGCGCGGACGTCGCGAAAAGGCCCGGCGCGGCGGCGGCGCGGGGGTTTACATCCGCGCGCGGGCGCGTCAGGCTTGGCGCTCACCCAGAGTACCTGCGCGAAGAAGGGCGCAGCCTCGGAAACTCCCCCAAGATAACCGAAAGTGAGAGGCGATGACCCAGGTCAAACCCGGCGACACCGTGCGCATCCATTATACCGGCACCCTGGCCGACGGGACGGTCTTCGACAGTTCCGAGGGCCGCGACCCGCTCGAATTCACCGTCGGTGCCGGCCAGATCATCCCCGGTCTCGACCGCGCGCTGCCCGGCATGACCGCGGGCGAGGAAAAGACCGTGACCGTCGCTGCCGCCGAGGCCTATGGCGAGGCCGATCCGAACGCCCGCCAGGCCGTGCCGCGCAGCCAGGTGCCCGAGAACCTGCCGCTCGATCTCGGCACCGTGCTCGAACTGACCACCCCCGAGGGCCAGAAAATGCCGGTGACCGTGGTCGAGGTGACCGAAGAGGCGGTGGTGCTGGACGCCAACCACCCGCTTGCCGGCCGCGACCTGACCTTCGCCTTCGCGCTGGTCGAGATCGTCTGAGCCGCGCCATCCGGTCGCTCCGGCGATCACCCTTGGCTGACGGGCCGCTTCGTGTTGTTCTGACCGCTCAACAGCACGGAGCGGCCGATGACCTCCCCCCTTGACCGGCTGGCCGAGCGTGTCCGCGAGATGCAGGACGCGCTCGAGGCCGAAATCGAAGACAAGCGGCGCGAGTTCCGCTACCGGGTCGAGCGCGGCCGGGTGGTGTTCGAGGCCGAGGTCCGCGCCCGTCACCGCGCGGCGCGCGAGAAGCTCTCCAGCTTCCTGGCGCGCACCCGGCCGCTGGTCGTGCTGACCGCGCCGGTGATCTATGCCCTGATCGTGCCCTTCGCGCTGCTCGACCTTTTCGTCGTGCTCTACCAGGCCATCTGTTTCCCGGTCTACGGTATCCCCAAGGTGCCGCGGCGCGATTACGTCGTGATCGACCGCCAGAGCCTCGCCTATCTCAACGGGCTGCAGAAGCTGAACTGCATCTATTGCGGCTATGCCAACGGCGTCATCGCCTGGGTGCGCGAGGTGGCGGCGCGGACCGAGGCCTATTGGTGCCCGATCAAGCATGCCCGGCGGCTGGCCGAGCCGCATAGGCATTACCCGCATTTCGTCGATTTCGGCGACGAGCGCGCGTTCCAGAGGCGCGTCGAGGAGCAGCGCGCGGCGTTGCGGGAGAAGGAGTAGCCGGGCGAGGGCGCAAACCGACGTTGACCCCTGCAGGGAGCTTCGACAAGAGCGTCCCTGGCCCGGAATCAAGGGCGCAAGCCCGCCGTTGCGCGCCCTCCCTCTCCCTTGGGAAGGCGCCTTGGCGATGTCTTGCGCGGTTCAGAGGGCGTTCGGGGCTTTCGGGACAAAGTGCCGACCGCGAACGCCGCGAGCGCCCACCCGAGGGAGGGCGCGGCCCTCTGTCGCGTCAGGCCCAAAACCCGCTTCGTCCGCAGGGCGCATAGGGAAGCGGCCCGCTATCACAGCCCGGAGGGACGCCGTCTTGGCGCCCCTTACAGGTTCTCCGATTGCGGCATGCCCAGCACGTGATAGCCGCTGTCGACCCGGACGATCTCGCCCGTGGTGCAGGCGCCGTAATCCGAGGCGAGGTAGACCGCGGTGCCGCCGACCGCCTCGAGCGTGGCATTGGCGCGCAGCGGCGCATTGGCCTCGGTGTGGCGGAAGGTCTTGCGCGCGCCGCCGATCGCGGCGCCGGCCAGCGTCTTCATCGGGCCCGGCGAGATCGCGTTGACGCGGATGCCGTCGGGGCCGAGGTCGTTGGCGAGATAGCGCACCGAGCTTTCCAGCGCCGCCTTGGCCACGCCCATGACGTTGTAGAACGGCGTCACCCGGTTCGAGCCCTGGTAGGTCAGGGTCAGCAGCGTGCCGCCGTTCGGCATCAGCGCGGCGGCGCGGCGCGAGACGTCGATGAAGGAATAGCAGGAGATGCAGAGCGAGTTCTTGAAGTTCTCGCGCGAGGTGTCGGTGAAGCGGCCGGTCAGCTCGTTCTTGTCCGAATAGGCGATGGCGTGGACGAGGAAGTCGAGTGTGCCCCATTCGTTCTTGAGCCGCTCGAACGCGGCGTCGAGCGAATCGTCGTCCATGACGTCGACATCGACCAGGAGCGACGAGCCCAGGCTCTGCGCCAGCGGTTCGACCCGCTTGCCGAACGCCTCGCCCTGATAGGAGAAGGCCAGCTCCGCCCCTTCGGCGGCCATGGCGCGGGCAATGCCCCAGGCGATCGAGCGATCGTTGGCGACGCCCATGATCAGCCCGCGTTTGCCCTTCATCAGTTCGGCCATGTCGAACCCCTTGCTTGCTTCTGCTTATTCGTCAAAGCGGCTGAAGATCAGCGACGCGTTGGTGCCGCCGAAGCCGAAGCTGTTCGACAGGACCGAATCCAGTTCCACCCCTTCGCGCAGGGTGGTGGCGATCTCTTCGGGCTTCAGCTTCGGATCGAGCTCGGTCACGTTGGCCGAGGCGGCGATGAAGTTGCCCTGCATCATGATCAGCGAATAGATCGCCTCGTGCACGCCGGTGGCGCCCAGGCTGTGGCCGGTCAGCGACTTGGTCGAAGAGATCGGCGGCGTGTTGCCCTCGCCGAAGATGTTCCGCACCGCTTCCACCTCGCCGATATCGCCGACCGGGGTCGAGGTGCCGTGGGCGTTGATGTAGTCGATGCTGCGGCCTTCCGGCAGGGTCGCCAGCGCGACGCGCATCGCCCGCTCGCCGCCCTCGCCCGAGGGCTGGACCATGTCATAGCCGTCCGAGGTGGCGCCGTAGCCCGTCACCTCGGCATAGATCTTGGCGCCGCGCGCCTTGGCGTGCTCGAGTTCTTCCAGCACCACCACGCCGCCGCCGCCGGCGATGACGAAGCCGTCGCGGGTGGCGTCGTAGGGGCGCGAGGCGGTCTGAGGCGTGTCGTTGTATTTCGAGCTCATCGCGCCCATGGCGTCGAACAGGCAGGACAGGGTCCAGTCCAGTTCTTCGCCGCCGCCGGCGAAGACGATGTCCTGCTTGCCCATCTGGATCTGCTCGACCCCGTTGCCGATGCAATGGGCGCTGGTCGAGCAGGCCGAGGTGATCGAGTAGTTGACGCCCTTGATCTTGAACGGCGTCGCCAGGCAGGCCGAGTTGGTCGAGCTCATGCAGCGGGTGACCATGAACGGGCCCATCCGCTTGGGCGAGCCCTTCTCGATCACCGTGTTATGGGCGAGGAAGAAGTTCGAGGTCGACGGTCCGCCCGAGCCCATCACCAGGCCGCTGCGCTCGTTCGAGACGTCGCTCTCCTCGAGCCCGGCATCGGCGATCGCCTGCTCCATGGCGATGAAGTTGTAGGCCGCACCCGGCCCCATGAAGCGCAGGTTGCGCTTGTCGATATGGTCCTCGACCTTGATCTGGGGCTGGCCCTTCACCTGGCTGCGGAAGCCGTGCTCGGCATAGTCCTCGGCGAAGATGATCCCCGAGCGACCGGCGCGCAGGCTGGCCTCGACCTCGGCAGCGTTGTTTCCGATCGGCGAGACAATGCCGATCCCGGTGACGACGACACGGCGCATGGTTGCTCTCCTCGTGATGTTCGCGGGGTCAGCCGGCGACGGCCAGGCCGACCTTCATGTCCTTGACCTGATATATCACCTCGCCGTCGGCCTCGACGCGGCCGTCCGCCACGCCCATCTTCAGCTTGCGGTCGATGACGCGCGTGAAGTCGACGTAATAGGTGATCATCGTGCGGTCCGGCCGCACCATGCCCTGCAGCTTGACCTCGCCGACGCCGAGCGCGAAGCCCTGGCCCTGCCAGCCGCGCCAGCCGAGGTTGAAGCCGGTCAGCTGCCACAGGCCGTCGAGGCCGAGGCAGCCGGGCATGACCGGGTTACCGGGAAAGTGGCATTCGAAGAACCACAGATCCGGGGTGATGTCGAACTCGGCCACCACATGACCCTTGCCATGGGCGCCGCGATCGGCCGAGATATCGGTGATGCGGTCCATCATCAGCATCGGCGGCAGGGGCAGCTGGGCATTGCCCGGGCCGAACAATTCGCCCCGCGCGCATTTCAGCAGCTGCTCCTTGTCGAAGCTCGTCGGATATTCCGCCATTCGGCCTTGCCCCCGTTATGGATACATCCCGTCCCTCTACCACCCGCAACCGAGCGCATGCAAGCAAGCAAGGGCGCCGGATGGGGCGCGGCCGGCCCGTCGGGGCGTTTCGACGGTGATTTCTATTTGAAAACACCCCGCCCGGCCTCCTATATTGCCGGATCAGGAAAGGGAGAGCTAGCGGATGACCCCGATCGCCACCGCGCGCGGCGCGAAATGGCTGGCGCAGGCCGGCCTGCGCCCGACCCGTCAGCGCCTGTCGCTGGCGGCGTTGCTGATCGGCGACGGCCAGAATCGCCACGTCACCGCCGAAAGCCTGTACGCCGCCGCCCGCGCGGCGGGAGAGAAGGTGTCGCTGGCGACGGTCTACAACACCCTGCGCGCCTTCTGCGATGTCGGGCTGATGGCCGAGATCACCGTCGACGGCAACAAGAGCCATTTCGACACCCGCACCGACGACCATCCCCATTTCTACTGGGAAGACGACAACCGGCTGAGCGACGCGCCGGCCGACGAGCTGCGGATCACCGGCCTGCCCGAGGCGCCCGAGGGCACCGAGATCGCCCATGTCAACGTGGTGATCCGGCTCAAGCGGGTCTGACCGCTTCCCATTCTTGATCCGGATGCAGGCCAGGGGCGCTGCCCCGTCGCCAGTTCGCCCGGACCAATGGCGCAGGGTTGGCGAACCCGGGACATTTTCGTGACGATGAAAGACAGGCGGCGCCCCTCCATTTCACCTTTGCGCAAATACTCCGGGGGCAGCGCCCCCTTGCCGGCTTCACCTCAGAACCACTGCCCCGGCTCCATCAGCCCCAGGTCCATCAACTGCTGCGAGTGCCAGGCGAAGGGTACCGAGTTGCGCCACTTGAAGCTGGGGATGTCGAAGGTCGATCCGGGGTTGCTCTTCAGCGCCTTGGCGGTGCGGAACGAGACGATGGCGGCGGTGATGTTGTGGTGCCAGGGGCAGGAATAGGTGTTGTATTCCTCGTCGTTGAAGGTGTGGTCGTCGCGCAGCTGCAGCCCCGGCTTGGCCCGGAACAGCGCGATCCGGTCGATCTTGCGCCGCGTTTTCGGGATGTGTTCCTCGAAGCGCCAGCGCAGCCCGCCGAAGAAATCCAGCTGGCGCTCCTTGGGCTGGCCGCGGGCGTCGGCGCGGGCGAGGGCGTAATAGCCGGTGCGGTCGAGCAGGGCGGCGTCGAGGTCGACCGCGTCGGGATGGCGCGACAGGTCGCCGGCATAGAGGTCGATGACATAGGTCAGCACCGCGTCGCGGCGCTCTTCGGCGTGGAAGGCCAGCATCTCGCGGATGTTGCGGGTCTCGCAGAAGGGGTGGAACAGGTATTCGGCGTTGTAGCAGTAATACATCCACAGCCCCGGCGCCGCGGCGATGATCCGGTTGACCGCCGCGGGCACCGCGCCCTCGCGGTGCAGGTCGTAGCGGATGCGGTAGACGCCGTCCGACAGGTGGAGGGCGAAATCGACGCCCGGCGCGGTGAAGACCAGCACCGAGCGGAAGCCGGCGTCGAGATGGTGGCGCACGGTGCTGCTCACCTCGACCCGGTCCTCGGCGAAGATCATCGCCACCGGCCCCGCGGCCAGCGCATCGCGCCCCCTGGCCAGGAAATCGCTCAATCCGTCGTAGGTCACCGTGGCCCTGCCTGTTCTTGCCCCGCGCGCAGAATCCGCCAGCCGGCGCGGCATTGCAAGCGTTGCGGTCGGGCGCCAGTTTGGATAGGAACGCGGCTTGCATCACCACGAGGCTTGGACCGATGGCCGATCACGACACGGCGCCGAAGAAGCTCTTCATCAAGACCTACGGCTGCCAGATGAACGTCTATGACAGCGAGCGCATGGCAGAGGCGCTGGGCGCGCAGGGCTACGTCACGACCGAGCAGGCCGACGAGGCCGACATGGTGCTGCTCAACACCTGTCACATCCGCGAGAAGGCGGCCGAGAAGGTCTATTCCGATCTCGGGCGGCTGCGTCCCTTGAAGGAGGCCAAGCCCGAGCTCAAGATCGGCGTCGCCGGCTGCGTCGCCCAGGCCGAGGGCGCGGAGATCCTGCGCCGGATGCCGCTGGTCGACCTGGTGGTCGGGCCGCAGAGCTATCACCGCCTGCCCGAGATGACGAAGGCCGCCGAGGCCGGCGAGAAGACGGTCGACACCGATTTCCCGCTCGAGGACAAGTTCGACCACCTCGCCCGGCGGCCCAAGGCGGCGCGCGGGCCGACCGCCTTCCTGACCGTGCAGGAGGGCTGCGACAAGTTCTGCGCCTTCTGCGTCGTGCCCTATACCCGCGGCGCCGAGGTCAGCCGGCCGGTCGACCGGGTGCTGGCCGAGGCCCGCGACCTGGTCGAGCGCGGCGTGCGCGAGATCACCCTGCTGGGTCAGAACGTCAACGCCTATCACGGCGCCGGGGAAGGCGGCGACTGGGGCCTGGGCCGGCTGGCGCGCGAACTGGCCAAGATCGACGGGCTCGACCGCATCCGCTACACCACCTCGCATCCCAACGACATGGATGACGAATTGATCGCCGCCCATGGCGAGCTGCCCGAGCTGATGCCCTACCTGCATCTGCCGGTGCAGTCGGGCAGCGACCGCATCCTCAAGGCGATGAACCGCAAGCATACCGCCGAGCAATACCTGCGGCTGGTCGAGCGCATCCGCGCCGCCCGGCCCGACCTGGTCCTGACCTCGGATTTCATCGTCGGCTTCCCGGGCGAGACCGACGAAGATTTCGAGGCAACGATGCAGCTGGTCGAGGCGGTGGGCTACGGCATGGCCTATTCGTTCAAGTATTCGGCCCGGCCGGGCACCCCGGCGGCGGAGAAAGCGGCGGTGGCGGCCGAGGTGGCGGATGAAAGGCTGCAACGGCTGCAGGCGCTGTTGACGCAGCAGCAGCGGCAGGTTCAGGATGACATGGTCGGCCGCGAGGTCTCGGTCCTGTTCGAGAAGCCGGGCCGGCTCGAGGGGCAGATGGTCGGGAAATCCGAGCATCTCCATGCGGTTCACGTCCGCCACCCGGCGGCGCGACCCGGCGTGATCGGCCGGGTCAGAATCACGGGCTCGGCACCGAACTCGCTCGCCGGGGACTGGGTGGACGGCTGAGGCGCGGCGGGGCCGCGTCGTCGCGGCGCGGACAGTTCCGGAGTCGCGGGTACACTGTTGATCCGTGAGACACAATATTTGGGGATTCGCCCTTCACAGATCCCCAAAATTTGCTAGACTCAAACATATAGAGTGTGTGACCTTTTCCTGAAGGGGCGATATCGCGAGCCCCGATGGGTTCTGGCAGGGGGCTAGGGAGCGATGTATTCCAAGATCATTCGGGCCGGCATGGGCGGCGCAGCCGCGGCCATGCTGGCAATGACCATTTCGGCCGGGGCGGCGGCGGCTGGCGGCACGCCCGGCACTGCGACCGGATCGGTGCCGAAGGGCACGGTCTCGCAGGCGGCCAAGCCGGAAACGCGGACGGGCGAGATTTACCAGCCGACGATCTGGATCGACCCGGACGGCTGCGAGCACTGGGCGATGGATGACGGTGCCGAGGGCTACATGGACATCCGCCTCGACCGCGACGGCAAGCCGATCTGCCACCGTGGCAAGACCTGCGCGGTGATGAATTCCGATCAGCTCTTCGCCACCGACAAGGCGTCGATCAGCGCCGAGGGCAAGCGCAAGCTGCGCTATTTCTTCACCCATGCCGGGGCGTTCTCCTATGCCATCAACGGCCATACCGACAGCCGCGCCAGCGACGCCTACAACATGGACCTGTCCAAGCGCCGGGCCGAGTCGGTGGCCAAGGTCGCGCGCTCGGTCGGCGCCCGGGTCGCCTCGGTGCGCTGGTATGGCGAACGGATGCCGATCGCCTCGAACAAGACGGCCGCGGGCATGCGCCTGAACCGGCGCGTCGAAATCGAATGCATCCGCTGAGGGGGGCTGCGAGATGAACATTGTCAAACTCACGGCCCTGCTGCTGCTGCCGCTGGCACTCGGCGCCTGTGCCGATCTAGAGGCGACGCCGAAGAACAAGGGCGTCGACCGCGGCCCGATCGGGGTCAAGTCGCTGACCCAGCTCAAGGCCGGGATCTGGGTCGACCCGACCGGCTGCGACCACTGGATCATCGACGACGGCGTCGAGGGCTATCTCTCGGCCCGGCTGGACAAATACGGCAAGCCGGTCTGCTCGGGCATCGCCCCGCCGAACGTGGCCACCGGGCCGTTCAAGGCCGGCGGCGACATCCGCGATCCGGTCAAGCCGGGCGAGAAGATCACCTATACGCGCTAGGCCCGGGAGATGGGCAGCAGGCGGCCGCGGATGCGCAATCCGCGGCCGCTTCGTTTCACTTTATTGAAATTTTTGCACCAGAGCTTGCGCAAACCCCTTTCGATTGCCACCATATTCATGTGACCTCTTGCACAGGAGTCGTTATTGGGCATCAGCGCGCTGACACCCCCGCCCGTCCCGGAAGACGTCCAGGAGACGCTTCTGGAATTCCCCGACAATCGCCTGCTGATCGGCCTCTGCGGTGAGTTCGACCGCAACCTGGCCCAGGTCGAGCACCAGCTTGGCGTCCAGATCATCCGGCGCGGCAACCAGCTCGCCGTGATCGGCCCGGGGGCGGCGCGCAGTCAGGCGGCGGTGGTGCTGCGCGGTCTCTATGCCCGGCTCGAGGCCGGGCGGCAGATCGACGCGGGCGATATCGACGGCGCGATCCGGATGGGCGACCCGATCTTCGAGACCCCGGGCCGCGGCGGCGAGCCGGCCGACCAGCTGGAAATGTTCCAGGGCGGCAAGGTCGAGATCCGCACCCGCAAGAAGATCATCGAGCCGCGCACCGAAGCGCAGAAGGCCTATGTCAAGGCGCTCTACGCCAACGAACTCGGTTTCGGCATCGGCCCGGCCGGCACCGGCAAGACCTACCTCGCCGTCGCCGTCGGCGTCTCGATGCTGATCGGCGGCCATGTCGACCGGATCATCCTGTCCCGCCCCGCCGTCGAGGCGGGCGAGCGGCTGGGCTTCCTGCCCGGCGACATGAAGGAGAAGGTCGATCCCTACATGCAGCCGCTCTATGACGCGCTGAACGATTTCCTGCCGGGCAAGCAGCTGCAGAAGCTGATGGAAGAGAAGCAGATCGAGATCGCGCCGCTGGCCTTCATGCGCGGCCGCACCCTGTCGAACGCCTTCGTGGTGCTGGATGAGGCGCAGAACGCGTCCTCGATGCAGATGAAGATGTTCCTCACCCGACTGGGCGAGGGCAGCCGCATGGTGATCACCGGCGACCGGACCCAGGTCGACCTGCCGCGCGGCATGCCCAGCGGCCTGGCCGAGGCGGAACGCATCCTCGGCAAGGTCAAGGGCGTGAGCTTCAACTACTTCACTTCCCGAGATGTCGTGCGCCACCCGCTTGTCGCCCGGATCATCGAGGCGTATGAGCGCGACGATGAGGCCGCTGGTTGACACTGTGATCGAGGACGGGCGCTGGGACAGGTTCGGCCTGGGCCCGGTGGCCGAACGCGCCGCGCGGGCGACGCTGGAGGCGCTGGGGCTCGACCCGGCGGGCTACGAGCTGTCGCTGCTGGGCTGCGACGACGCCCGCATCGCCGTGCTCAACGCCGATTTCCGCGACAAGGCGACGCCGACCAACGTGCTCAGCTGGCCGGCCGAGGATCTTTCCGCCCGGGACGAGGGCGCGGCGCCGGCGCTTCCCGACGAGGGCAGCCCGGAGGATCCGGAGGAGTTGGGCGACATCGCCATCTCCTGGCAGACCTGCCAGCGCGAGGCCGGGGACCAGGGCAAGACCATGGGCGCCCATGTCACCCATCTGGTGGTTCACGGAACCTTGCATTTGTTGGGTTACGATCACATTCGCGATGGCGATGCGGCTTTGATGGAAGGGCTTGAGACGCGAATACTTGCAAGCCTGGGGGTTGCGGACCCATATTCGTGAAAGTGCGGGCCATTCTGCCCGCTTGTTTGGAAAGGACAGATGGACAGCAGCAGCGAAGGGTCTAACGCAGCGCAGCGCGCGCGAGACCCCGAAATGAGCGAGCAGCAGGGCTTTTTCGGCCGGCTGTTCAGTGCGTTTTCCCCTGACAGCGATACCGCTTCCGAGACGGCCGAGCCGCGGCCGGTCAACGGCGCCGCCGCCGCCAACTCGTTCGGGTTGAGCAACCTGCGCCGGCTGCGGGTCGACGACGTCGCCATTCCCAAGGCCGAGATCGCCGCCGTGCCGGTCGACATCCACCGCGAGGAACTGGTCGAGGTGTTCCGCGAGCATGGCTATTCCCGCCTGCCGGTCTACAAGGACACGCTCGACAAGCCGCTCGGGCTGGTGATGCTCAAGGACCTGGCGCTGACCTACGGTTTCGGCGCGCCCGGCGGCCGGTTCTCGCTGCGCAAGCTGATCCGCCCGGTGCTGTTCGCGCCGCCGTCGATGCCGGTCGGGGTGCTGCTGCAGAAGATGCAGAAGGAACGCGTCCACATGGCGCTGGTGATCGACGAATATGGCGGTGTCGACGGGCTGGTGACCATCGAGGACCTGATCGAGACCGTGATCGGCGAGATCGAGGACGAGCATGACGAGGCCAATGACGGCTTCTGGACCGCCGAGAAGCCGGGCGTCTACCTGGTCCAGGCGCGCGCGCCGCTCGACGAGTTCGAGGCCGAGATCGGCCACAGCCTCGCCCCGACCGAGGAGGACGAGGAGGAGGTCGACACGCTGGGCGGCCTGGTCTTCCTGCTGATCGGCCGGGTGCCGGCGCGCGGCGAGGTCATTCGCCACGAAAGCGGCGTCGAGTTCGAGGTCGTCGATGCCGATCCGCGCCGGATCAAGCGGCTGCGGGTGCGGCTGCCGGGCACGGCCCCGGCCGCGGCGAGCAAGGCGTCGTCCTCCCCGAGTCGCGACAGCGCAGCGGTGAGCGGCTGAAGGTGCGGCTCCCCCGGGTTCTGAAAGCTCCGGCACGGCCCGGGGGGCGGGCACTGCTCGGCGCCATGGCGCTGGGGGCGCTGATCGCCACCGGTCAGGCGCCGCTGGGCTGGTGGGGATTGGCGCTGGTGGCCTTGTCGGGGCTGACCTTCGTCATCGCGCGCGAACGCTCCGTCGCCCGCGCGGTCTGGCTGGGCTGGCTCGCCGGGGCCGGGCAGTTCGGCGCGGCGATGTTCTGGATCGTCGATCCGTTCATGGTCGATCCCGGCCGCGACGGCTGGATGGCGCCCTTCGCGCTGCTGTTCATGGCCTTCGGCATGGCCCTGTTCTGGGCCCTGGCCGCCGGCATCGGCGCCGCGCTGGGCCGCGGCCTGCCGAGCCGGGCGCTGGGGTTCGCCCTCGGCCTCGCCGCCACCGACCTGCTGCGCACCTATGTCTTCACCGGCTTTCCCTGGGCCCTGGTCGGCCATATCTGGGTCGGGACCTGGCCGGCGCAGGCCGACATCTTCCTCGGCCCCGTCGGCCTGTCGCTGATGACGACGCTGGCCGCCGCCTTGCCCTTCGCCGTGCCGCGCGGCCGGGGCATCCTGCTTTCGGCGCTGCTGCTGGGCATGGCCGGCGGCTTCGGCCTCTGGCGCCTCGACCAGCCGGTGCCGCCGCGGCCGCAGCCGATCACGGTACGGCTGGTCCAGCCCGACGCCGAACAGGCGCTGAAATGGCGCCCGGACATGCAGCGCGTCTTCTTCGACCGCCAGTTGCGCTACACCGCCGCCCCGGGCAAGGACGGCCGGCGCCCCGACCTGATCGTCTGGCCCGAGACCTCGGCGCCGTTCCTGCTCAACAATCCCGGCATCGGGCTGCAGATGATCGCGGCGGCGGCGCAGGGCGTGCCGGTGGCGCTGGGCATCCAGAGGGTTTCGGGCCGGCGCGCCTATAACAGCCTTGCCGTGCTGGATACGAGGGGCGATGTCGAGGATGTCTATGACAAGCATCACCTGGTGCCCTTCGGCGAGTACATGCCGCTGGGCGATTTCCTGGGGAAGTATTTCGGCATCACCGCCTTCGCGGCGCAGCAGGGCAACGGCTATTCACCCGGTCCCGGCGCGGCGGTGCTCGCCCTCGGCCGTCTTGGCCATGTCCTGCCGCTGATCTGCTACGAGGCGGTGTTTCCGCAGGATATCCGGGCGGCGCCGTCGCGGCCGGACTGGATGTTGCAGGTCACCAATGACGGCTGGTTCGGCAATCTCGCCGGCCCTTACCAGCACCTCGCCCAGGCGCGGCTGCGGGCGATCGAGGAGGGGGTGCCGCTGCTGCGCGCCGCCAACACCGGGGTGTCCGGGGTGATCGACGCCAAGGGGCGGCTGCTGAAGACGCTGCCGCTCAACAGCAAGGGGTATCTCGACGTGACCGTGCCGGGATCGCTGCCGGCGCCGCCCTATGCCCGCTGGGGCGACGGGCCGGTGCTGGGGCTGCTGCTCGCCGGGCTGGCGGCGGTGGCGATCGGCGCGCGGCGGCGGGGCGGACCGGCGGCCTAGGGCGCGCCACAAATTCCCCACGCCGTGACATGACAATGCGTCCCGTCGCGGCAATACTGGCGCCGGCCGACAGAAGGCCGACAGGGGAGGGAGATGTCGATGATGGAACCGTCGTTGAACGTGCTGGGCGGGAAGCTGGAGACCTGCTCGACCGACCCGATGACCGGCTTCTACCGCAACGGCTGCTGCGATACCGGCAAGCTCGATTACGGCCGCCACACCGTCTGCGCGGTGATGACCGCCGAGTTCCTCGCCCTGTCGAAATACCTCGGCAACGACCTGTCGACGCCGCGGCCCGAGCACAACTTCGCCGGTCTCAAGCCCGGCGACCAGTGGTGCCTCTGCGCGGTGCGCTTCCTGCAGGCGCATGAAGAGGGGGCGGCGCCGCAGGTGAACCTTGCCGCCACCCACAAGCGGACGCTGGACATCGTCCCGCTCGAGGTGCTGGAACGCTACGCCGTCGGTCGCTGATTTTCGCGGCCGACGGGCAGGGCCGCGAGTGCCGCCGCCGCCGGGGCGCGGTCGACCAGCGCCTCGGCCATAAGGTCCTCGATGAACAGGCTGAGAAGTTGCGGCCGGCCGCTGACCCCGGCCTTGCGGTAGATCGCGTTGGTCTGGGCCTTGACGGTGCCTTCCGAGGTGCTGCGGATGCCGGCGATTTCCTGGGTCGAGAAGCCCTTGATCGCGAACAGGGCGACATCGCGCTCGGCCGGGGTCAGGCCCCAGTCGCCGAAGCGTTCCTCGAGCAGTTCCATGAAGGCGCCGGAGGCGGCGCGCAGCTGGCCCTCGACCTTGGCGGTGCGCTGGAGCGAGCGCCACAGCGCCACCGCCCCCAGCACCAGCCCGAGAATGAGGCCGAGCGCGGCGCCCATTTCGAGCAGTTCCTTGTTCTGCCAGCTGATCGGGTGGGCCCGCAGCCCGAGAACGGTCAGCACGATGTCCGAGACGAAAAAGAAGGCGCAGAAAGCCTGCACCGCGAGGATCACCGCCACGATGTGGAAATTCGTCATCGTGCCACCCCGGTGGGTTCCGTTCGGCCGGGGGTCCGCCGCTCAGTCACTGCCGCCATCGCCGCCATCTCCTCCGTCGCCGCCGCCATCGCCGCCGCTACCGCTGCCGTCGCCCCCATGGTCGCCGCCACTCGAGCCGCTGTCGCCGCCACTGTCCCCGCCGCCGTCACTGCTGCTGCCTCCGTCGCTGCTGCCGGAGGAGGCGTCGGACACGCCCTCTGCCTCTCCGCCGGTGCTGTTGGGACGCGAATCTAGAATCTCGTCGCTGGCAGAAACCTGACCGCTGGTCGCAAGCGGCTGCCAGTAGTCGCGCAGGATCTCGCCGGTGCGCGGATTGATGATGATCTCGCGGGTCTGGGTCTTGCTGGTGGCGACGATGCGGGTGCGGCCCAGCCAGGTGCGGGTGACATGCATCTTGGTGAAGCCCTGGGCGCGGAGCTGGCGCTCGACGCTGTCGGTCATCGCATCCGCCCGCGCCATCGGCGCGATCAGGAGCGTCGCCGCCAGGGCGGTCACGAATTCTCTGCGCTGCATCGCTTGCCCTCCTGTCTGCTGCCGGGCCCGGGGGTCATATCCTGGGCTATATCTGGTCGGGACGACCCCGGCGCAAGGGCCGGGGCCGCCGAGAGGCCTGTGGCAAATGGTTCAGTCGTGGCCGCCGTCGCCACCTTCACCCCCTTCGCCACCGGCGCCGCCATCCCCGCCGGCATCGCCGCCATGGCCGCCCGCGTCGCCGGCACCGCTGTCGCCGCCGCTGCCGTGCCCGCTGTCGCCGCCCTCGGAGTCGCCGCTCGTGTCCGCGCTGGTGTCGGTGCTGTCATCGGCGCCGGAGGCGCTGTCGCCGTTGCGGCTGCGGGTCGCCGTGCCCTGGGCGTTGTCGTCGTTGGTGCGGGTGCGCGTCCGGGTCTGGGTCTGGAGCTGCTGCTGGGTGCTGTCGTTCTGGGCATATTGCGTGCCGAGCGTGGCCCGGGTCTGGCTGCGGAGCTGCAGCCCGTCGCCGGTGCTGGCAACGGCCATGGAGCCGAGCGCGGTCAGGGCGGTGGCGGCAAGGATCATCTTTTTCATCGGGTCTCTCCCATTTACGGCAGCGCCCTCTGCGCCGCCCGGTGAGCCGAAATTGACCCTTCGCCGGCCGGTTCTCTATCCGCACCGGGTTTAGCCGGAATGCGCTAAACCCTCGGCAGAGGTCCATAAACCTGAGTTTATGGCGCCCTGGCCTCACGCGGGCGTGACGGGGCGTGTTGCGGGACGCCTCCGTGTTGGGGGGCCAAAAAAACGCCATCGCCCGGCACGAAGGCCGGGCGATGGTATGCTCTGCAACAGGTCCAGGGCCGACGGTTCAGCCGTTCATCTCGACGCCGAGATGCTTGGCGACGGTGAAGATGTCCTTGTCGCCGCGGCCGCACATGTTCATCACGATGATATGGTCCGAGGGCAGCTCGGGCGCGATCTTCATCACATGGGCCAGGGCATGGCTGGGCTCGAGCGCGGGGATGATTCCCTCGAGCTTGCAGCTCAGCTGGAACGCCTCCAGCGCCTCGACATCGGTGATGGCGACATATTCGGCCCGGCCGGTATCGTGCAGCCAGCTGTGCTCGGGCCCGATGCCGGGATAATCGAGCCCGGCCGAGATGCTGAAGCCCTCGAGAATCTGGCCGTCCTCGTCCTGCAGCAGGTAGGTGCGGTTGCCGTGCAGCACGCCGGGCCGGCCGCCGGTCAGCGAGGCACAGTGCTGCATCTTCTCGTCGACGCCCTTGCCGCCGGCCTCGACGCCGATGATCCGGACCTCCTTGTCGTCGAGGAACGGGTAGAACAGCCCCATCGCGTTCGAGCCGCCGCCGATCGCGGCGATGACGGTGTCGGGCAGGCGGCCTTCGCCTTCCTGCTCGGCCAGCTGCCAGCGCACTTCCTTGCCGATGATCGACTGGAAGTCGCGGACCATGGCCGGGTAGGGATGCGGGCCGGCGACGGTGCCGATGCAGTAGAAGGTGTCGCGGACATTGGTGACCCAGTCGCGCAGCGCGTCGTTCATCGCGTCCTTCAGCGTGCCGCGGCCCGACGTCACCGGCACCACCTCGGCACCCAGAAGCTTCATGCGGAAGACGTTGGGCGCCTGGCGCTCGACGTCATGGGCGCCCATGTAGACGACGCATTTCAGGCCGAACTTGGCGCAGACCGTCGCCGTCGCCACGCCATGCTGGCCGGCGCCGGTTTCGGCGATGATCCGGGTCTTGCCCATGCGGCGGGCGAGGATGATCTGGCCCAGCACGTTGTTGATCTTGTGCGCGCCGGTATGGTTGAGCTCGTCGCGCTTGAGATAGATCTTGGCGCCGCCGAGATGCTCGGTCAGCCGCGAGGCGAAGTAGAGCGGCGAGGGCCGGCCGACATAGTGCTTCCACAGGTCGTCCATCTCGGCCCAGAAGGTCGGATCGGTCTTGGCCTTCTCGTATTCGGCTTCGAGACCGAGGATCAGCGGCATCAGCGTTTCCGAGACGAAACGCCCGCCGAAAATGCCGAACCGGCCTCTCTCGTCCGGGCCGGACATGAAGCTGTTGATCAGGTCGTCGGCCATGTCAGTGCTCTCCCTCAGGGTCCAGACTGCGTTTATAGCCTATATGCGAAGCGGTAAAGCCGAGCCGGTCATAGAATGCATGCGCCCGGCCGCGGCTTTTATGCGTGGTCAGCTGGATCAGGCGGCAGCCGGCGGCGCGGGCCCGCGCCTCGGCATCCGCCATCAGCGCCGCGCCGACGCCGCGGCTGCGCAGATCGGCGGCGACGCGGACGCTTTCGACCTGGGCGCGGCTGGCGGCGCGCAGCGACAGCCCGTGCAGGATGTTGAGGTGATAGGTGGCGACGACGCGGCCGTCCTGCTCGCCGACGACGAGCTGGCTGTTGGCGTCGGCCGCGATCCGGTCGAAGGCGGCAAGATAGTCTGCCATCCCGCCGGTCTCGCGCTGGGCGCCGAGAGGGTCGTCGGCCAAGAGCGCCACGATTGCCGGCACGTCGTCCCGGGTGGCGCTGCGGAAGGTCAGGCTCATGCCATCGCCGCCTTGAGGAAGGCCGCGATCCTGGCCGGGTCCTTGACGCCCGGCGCGCTCTCGACGCCGGAAGAGACATCGACCTGCCGCGCCCCGGTGAGCTGGATCGCGGTGGCGACATTCTCGGGCGTCAGCCCGCCGGCCAGCATCCACGGCACCGGCCAGCGCCGCCCGGCGATCAGCCGCCAGTCGAAAGTCAGGCCGTTGCCGCCGGGCAGGGTGGCATCCTTCGGCGGCTTGGCGTCGACGAGAAGCTGATCGGCGACGCGGCCGTATTCCGCCAGTTGCGGCAGGTCGGCCTCATCGGCGACGCCGACCGCCTTCATCACCGGCAGGCCGAATTTCGCGCGCACTTCGGCCACCCGCTCCGGGCTCTCCTTGCCGTGGAGCTGGAGCATGTCGAGCGGCACCTCGGCGAGGATCGCCTCCAGTTCCGCATCCGTCGCATTGACCGTCAGTGCCACCTTGGCCAGCCCCTCGGGCACCTGCCGGGTGAGCGTGCGGGCCTCGGCGATGCTCAGGTGGCGCGGCGACTTGGCGAAGAAGACGAAGCCCAGATAGGCCGCCCCCGCCTGCGCCGCCGCCTCGATCGCCGCGGCATCGCGCAGCCCGCAAATCTTGACCCGGATATCCCGTGCCATCGCATCCATCCCGGGCCCTGCCGGCCCTTCTCAAACAGGAAAATCGGCCGCGCCGGAGGCACGCCCTTCGGCCGCCGCCCGGCTCAGCTCGCCTTGCGCTTGTCCTCGAGGATCGCCAAGACGTCGTCCTCGGGCGCCGTCTTCAGCTTGGCGACCTCGCGCTGCAGCTTGCTGGCCTCGCGCGTGCTCTTCGCCGCCGTCGCCCGGTACTTGTGCTCGCGCAGCCATTCCCAGCCGAAGCCCAGCACCAGCCCGGCGGCAACCCCGCCCAGCACGACCAGGAACAGCGGCAGCTGGATCGTCCAGTTGCGGCCGATATAGGTGGTCAGCTCGCCCGGCAGCAGGTTCAGCGTCACCATGCCGCGATTGGCACTGGCGACGATCAGCAGGGCCACCGCGATCAGCGCGAGCAGCAGGTAGCGAAGGATGCGCATGGTTCGGCTCCGGTTACTTGCCGTTCAGCCGGTCTCGCAGCAGCTTGCCGGTCTTGAAGAACGGGACGGCCTTTTCCTCGACCTCGACCGCCTCTCCGGTGCGTGGGTTGCGCCCGACTCGGGCATCCCGCTTCTTCACCGAGAAGGCGCCGAAGCCCCTCAATTCGACCCGGTCGCCGCGCGACAGGGCCTCGATGATTTCTTCGAAGATCGTGTTGACGATCTTCTCGACATCTCGCTGATACAGGTGCGGGTTTTCATCGGCAATCTTCTGAATCAGTTCCGAACGGATCATACAGCAAATCCCCCCTGTGGTCGGCCGGCTGCGCGCCACATGTTTATGGGGTGACTATAGGGACAATTGCCCGTCGCACAAACAGAAAGCCATTGGAATGACGGGGATTTCCCCTTGAGTTGAGCCAATGCCCGCCGACGCGGAGGGGCCGCGGGCCGCGGCGGAGGGTCGCGGCCGGGATGCTGCGCCGCCGCAGCCGCGCCGCGCGCGCGGGTGATTCGGACGCTCGACAGCCCGCGGCGAGGGGCGGAGGTGGGCGCGCGGCGGGGGAGGGCGTCGGCACCGGGGTGCGGCGCTGGGAAAGGCGGCGGGGCACCGGACTGCCGGCACGGTTCGGACATGGCACGACCCTCTGTCGTGCCCGCGGTTGCCGGCCGACCCCGCGACGCGCACCTTCGCCCGCGGCGCGCCCGCTGTGCCAACACGGCGTGCCAGGAGGGGAAGCCGCCGCGGACCAGGAAGCGGACCAGGAAGCCGATCGCCAAGGCTCTGCGCCATCTCAAAAGCAAACGGCCCCGCGCGGGGCGGGGCCGTTCGTAGGTCTGCGTGCCGGGGCTGGGCTCAGCCCTTGTCGCCCTTGAGCGCGGCGCCGAGGATGTCGCCCAGCGAGGCGCCCGAGTCGGACGAGCCGTACTGTTCCACGGCTTCCTTCTCTTCGGCGATCTCGCGCGCCTTGATCGACAGGCCCAGACGGCGGGTCTTGGCGTCGACATTGGTGACGCGGACGTCGACATGGTCGCCGACCTGGAAGCGCTCGGGGCGCTGCTCCGAACGGTCGCGCGACAGGTCCGAGCGGCGGATGAACGACTTCATGCCGTTGTATTCCACCTCGATCCCGCCATCCTCGATCGCCGTCACGGTGACGGTGATGATCGAGCCGCGCTTGACGCCGTCGACGGCATCGCTGAAGGCGTCGTCGCCGAGCGCCTTGATCGACAGCGAGATGCGCTCCTTGTCGGTGTCCACCTCGGTGACGACGGCCTTGACCATGTCGCCCTTGCGGTAGTTCTGGATCGCTTCCTCGCCGCGCTGTTCCCAGCTCAGGTCGGACAGGTGGACCATGCCGTCGATGTCGTTGTCGAGGCCGACGAACAGACCGAACTCGGTGATGTTCTTGACCTCGCCCTCGATCTCGGTGCCGACCGGGTGGGTTTCGGCAAAGACTTCCCACGGGTTGCGCATGGTCTGCTTGAGACCCAGCGAGACGCGGCGCTTGGCCGGATCGATCTCGAGCACCATGACGTCGACTTCCTGGCTGGTCGAGACGATCTTGCCGGGATGGACGTTCTTCTTGGTCCAGGACATCTCGGAGACGTGGACCAGCCCCTCGACACCCGGCTCCAGCTCGACGAAGGCGCCGTAGTCGGTGATGTTGGTCACGCGGCCCTTGTGGACCGAGCCCAGCGGGTAGTTGGCCTGCACCGAATCCCACGGGTCGGCCTGCAGCTGCTTCATGCCGAGGCTGATGCGGTGGGTTTCCTTGTTGATCTTGATGACCTGAACCTTGACGGTCTCGCCGATCGACAGGATTTCCGACGGGTGGTTGACCCGGCGCCACGCCATGTCGGTGACGTGCAGCAGGCCGTCGACACCGCCGAGATCGACGAAGGCGCCGTATTCGGTGATGTTCTTGACCACGCCCTCGACGGTCTGGCCCTCGTGCAGCGCGGCGATGACCTCGGCGCGCTGCTCGGCGCGGGACTCTTCGAGGATGGCGCGGCGCGAGACCACGATGTTGCCGCGGCGGCGATCCATCTTCAGGATCTGGAACGGCTGCTTGAGGCCCATCAGCGGGCCGGCATCGCGCACCGGGCGGACGTCGACTTGGCTGCCGGGCAGGAAGGCCACGGCACCGCCGAGGTCGACGGTGAAGCCGCCCTTGACGCGGCCGAAGATCGCGCCTTCGACGCGCTGCTCGTCGGCATAGGCTTTTTCCAGACGGTCCCAGGCCTCTTCGCGGCGGGCCTTGTCACGGCTGATGACGGCCTCGCCACGGGCGTTCTCGACCCGGTCGAGATAGACCTCGACCTCGTCGCCGACGGCGATTTCGGGCGCCTCGCCCGGGCTGGCGAATTCTTTCAGATCGACGCGGCCTTCCATCTTGTAGCCGACGTCGATGATGGCCTGGCCCGCCTCGATGGCGATGACCTTGCCCTTGACCACCGAACCTTCGTTCGGCGTGTCGATCTCGAGGCTTTCGTTAAGGAGGGCCTCGAATTCCTCCATCGATGCGTTTTGAGCCATGTGGTCTCGGTTTCCTTTATCTAACGCTTTCACTGGCCAGACGGTTGGCTCCGCCGGTCTTCGTTGATCGCCCGTGGGACGGCACAGCCAACAAACAGAAAGGGCCGGCGTGACTATCCGACCCTGCCCCAGTTGCTTCTTATATGGCGTGCCGCCTTGTTGACTGCCGGGTCTATAAGCCCTCTGCCCCAATCCCGCAAGGGCTTTCGGCCGCTTGCGGGTGGGGCGGGGACGGCTGGCTGCGATGCCGCGGCCACTCTGAAACTCACCCCCGAGGCGGTGTGTCGCCCGACAGCATTTTCTTCCACCATCGCTTCATTCTTGTCGTGACGGTCGTTTCGGCCGACCGGTCCGCATCGGCTCTCCGCGCGATTTCCTCCCAGTCGGATGTTTCCCCGGGCAACACGGCGCATCCCGCCCGGAGATCGCCATCAGGATCGTGAACCGCCAACTGTCGCGGGATCTCCGAAACGAGGAAATCCGAAAGATCGTGCCAGCGAGCCCCGACTTGCCCGGTGTCGCGATGGGCAAGCACGACTTCTTCCGCTTCGGTCAGGTAGAGCAGCCCCTGAGATGCCCAGGGGCCATTGATCGCGCCGAAACCGAACCAGGTCCTTGGAATATCTGGTGCGCGTTCGGTCGGATACTGTCCGTAGCGCAAGCTTATTGGAGCGGCCACGGCGTGTTCGATCTTTGCCGCATCGCCATAGATGGAAAGGGCGTGACACTCCAACCCGTTGGTGACGCGAAGAAACGCGCGCAATGGGGCAGGAATATGCGCCTCTGTCTGTTCCGGGATCGGGAAGTCAAGTTCTGCTTCCAGCTCGTCAATCTCGGCATCGTCAAGGCCGTTGAACACGTTGGCCGAGTACCAGGCGGGGCCCTTGTCCGGCATATGCCCTGCCTTGAACGCGTGGAATGGTCCGTCCACCACCCCGCGCGGTTCGAGGATACGCCGGATCTCGGCAATCGCGAATCCTGTTGCCTCAGCGACCGAGGACGACACCGTCACTACCGTTCCAGTTTCATTTCGACATAGCCTATCGCCTTCGCCACCGCCGCGTCGATGCTCAATTCCGAGGTGTCCAGCAGCACCGCGTCCGCGGCCGGTTTCATCGGCGCCGCCGCCCGCTCGCTGTCGCGCCGGTCGCGCTCCCGCAACTGCGCCAGCACCTCGGCCTCGCCGACCGCTTCGCCACTGTCGCGCAGTTCGAGCCAGCGGCGATGGGCGCGGACTTCGTCGGAGGCGGTGACGAAGAGCTTCACCTCGGCCTCCGGGCAGATGACGGTGCCGATGTCGCGGCCGTCCAGCACCGCGCCGCCCTCGGCCCGGGCGAAATCGCGCTGGAAATCGACCAGCGCCTGCCGCACCTCGGGGATCGCCGCCACCCGGCTCGCCGCCGCCCCGGCCTCGGCGCTGCGCAGGTCGCCGCGCTCCAGGTCGGCGGGCGCCAGCGCCCGCGCCGCCGCCACCGCGTCGCCGCCCTTGGCGCCGACGGCCCGGTAGAGCAGCCCGGTATCGAGATGGGCAAAGCCGAAATGCGCCGCCACCGCGCGGCTGATGGTGCCCTTGCCCGCCGCCGCCGGCCCGTCGATCGCCACCGTGAAGATCATCGCCTCATCCTTCCGTTCCGTTCGCGGCGCTGCCGGGACGCCTCCGGCGGGAGTATTTGGACAAAGAAGAAGCGCATTTCTTCTTTGCGAAAATACGCCCCGCGGAGCGTTCCCGACCCGCCACGGGCCTAGCCCTTCCGCCTCGCGCGCAGCCATTGTCCCAGCCGTATCAGCGCCAGCGCCAGCACGAGCGTCATTGCCGTCGCGCCGAGCGCCGATTTCACCACCGTCGCCCGGCTGGCGGCGGCGGCCATCTCCGGCGTCAGGGCTTCGGCCCCGCCGCGCAGCATCTCGGCCACGCGGGCGTTCTCAAGCCAGTCGAAGCCGGCGGTGGCCGCGCAGAGCGCCAGCCCGGCGAGCCGCAGCCAGAGCGGCCAGCGCCGGGTCAGGTGCCACAAGGCGATCCCGAGCGCCAGCGCCAGCATGCCGGGGTAGAAGAGGTCCAGCCGCTGCTGGACGTCGAGGTAGAATTCGGTCGTCACCCCGTCGAGCGCGGCGAGCAAGGCGCGCGCGTCGTCGTAGGTATAGCCCGCGGGACGCATGTCGAAGGGCATCCGCCCGCCCGCCGCCGCGGCGATGCGGGGCAGGGACCAGCCGACCATCGCGCCGTAGAGCGCCGCCGTCGCGGCGAAGAACGCGGCATAGGCGGCGCGGGCGCGGGTCATTGGTTGACGCGCGCGATCGGGGCGCCGAGCGCGGCCATCAGCGGCTCGAAGACCGGGAAGGAGGTGGCGATCGGGGCGCCGTCATCGACGCTGACCGGTTTCTGCGCCGCCAGGCCGAGGACGAGGAAGGACATCGCGATGCGGTGGTCGAGATGGCTGGCGCAGGTGGCGCCGCCGGGGACATTGCCGGCGCCCATGCCGTGGACGGTCATGCTGTCCTCGGTCTCCTCGACGGTGACGCCGCAGGCTTCCAGCCCGCGCGCCATGGCGTCGATCCGGTCGCTTTCCTTGACCCGCAGCTCCTTGACCCCGCGCATCACCGTGGTGCCTTCGGCGCAGGCGGCGACGACCGACAGCACCGGGTATTCGTCGATCATCGAGGCGGCGCGCTCGGGCGGCACCTCGACGCCTTTCAGCGTGCCGGTGAAGCGCACGCGCAGGTCGGCCACCGGCTCGCCGCCCTCCTCGCGCGGGTTCTCGAAACCGATGTCGGCGCCCATCTCGACCAGCGTGGTGTAGAGGCCGTTGCGGGTCGGGTTCTGGCTGACGCCGGGCACGGTGATCTCGGAGCCTTCGGTGATCAGCGCGGCGCAGACCGGGAAGGCGGCCGAGGACGGGTCGCGCGGCACGGCGACGGTCTGCGGAGTGAGCTCGGGCCGGCCGGTCAGGGTGATGACGCGGCCCTCGGGGCTGTCCTCGACCGTCAGCTCGGCGCCGAAGCCGCGCAGCATGCGCTCGGAATGGTCGCGGGTCGCCTCGCGCTCGATCACCACGGTCTGGCCCGGGGCGTTGAGCCCGGCCAGCAGCACCGCCGATTTCACCTGGGCCGAGGGCACCGGGGTGGCATAGCGCACCGGTACCGGGGCGGCGGCGCCGACCACGGTCATCGGCAGCCGGCCGCCCGAGCGGCCATAGGCGCGGGCACCGAACAGGGCGAGCGGATCGGTGATCCGGCCCATCGGCCGTTTGCGCAAGCTCGCGTCGCCGGTGAAGGTGGCGGTGATCGGCGAAGTCGCCATCGCGCCCATGATCAGCCGCACGCCGGTGCCGGAATTGCCGCAGTCGATGATGTCGGCCGGTTCGGCGAAGCCGCCGGTGCCGACGCCGTGGACCGACCAGGCGCCGTCGCCGGTGCGTTCGACCTCGGCGCCGAAGGCGCGCATCGCCTTGGCGGTGTCGAGCACGTCCTCGCCTTCCAGCAACCCGGTGATCCTCGTCTCGCCGACGGTGAGGGCGCCGAGGATCAGGGCGCGGTGGCTGATCGACTTGTCGCCGGGGATCTCGGCCACGCCGCTCAGCGGGCCGGAGCGGCGCGCGGTCATCGGGATCGGGGTGTCATGGCCGGACATCGGGCGCTCCTTCGCTGGTCTGACTGCCTGATAGCGCAGCCGTGGCGGGGCGTCCATCGCGTGCGCGGGCCGGTCAGCCCCGGGGCGCGGCTGCCGTCCGGCGGAAGGTCAGGTAATGCGGCACCCGGCCCTCGCGCAGCGCCTTCTGCTCGTAGCGGGTCGAGAGCCAGTCGTCCCAGGCGGTGCCGCTTTCCGCGACCAGGTCGAAACCGGCCGGCGGCACCTCTTCCAGCGTCTGGCGGACGTAATCGGGAATGTCGGTGGCGACGCGGAACTCGGCCCCTTCCTTCATCACTCGGGCGAGCGGGTCGAGATGCTCGGGCGTGACGAAGCGGCGGCGGTGGTGGCGCGCCTTGGGCCAGGGGTCGGGATAGAGCAGGAACGCCTTCGAGATCGAGCCGTCGGGCAGGACGTCGAACAGGTCGCGGACATCGCCGGGATGGACGGCGACATTCTCGACCCCGGCGGCACGGATCTTGCCCAGCAGCATGGCGACGCCGTTGATGAAGGGCTCGCAGCCGATGATCCCGACCTGCGGGTTGAGGGCGGCCATGTGCACCATGTGCTCGCCGCCGCCGAAGCCGACCTCGAGCCAGACCGGCTTGCCGCCGAACAGGGCGTCAAGGTCGAGCGGTGTGCGCTCGGGGTTGGCGTCGAAATCCACCGGGCCGGGCGACAGCGCGGCCAGATCCTCGGAAAGATACTCGCGCTGGCTGTCGCGCAGGGTCTTGCCGTGGCGGCGGCCGTAGAAGTTGCGCCACGGGCGCTGGGGCGTCTTGCTGTGCTCGTCGGTCATGTCGGCAATCTGTGCTGAAGGCGCAGGGGGTCTAGACCGCCGGGCGGCGTGGCGTCAAGGCGGGGCTCGCAAAGCGCGGCACAGTTCAGGCGTTTGCCGGGGCGTCAGCCCCGGATCGGGCCGGCCCGCCCCCCAGGGCGGGCGCGATCCTCGTTTCCGAAGAACAAGTGCAAAGTGACGGCGAGTCGTCTTTGCCCTCGTCGCCTCACCCGCGCCCGCGATAGGGCGGCACGCCCTGGTCGGGGATCCACGCCCCCTCGGGCGGGGCGCCGGTCTGCCAGAAGACGTCGATCGGGATGCCGCCGCGCGGATACCAGTAGGCGCCGATGCGCAGCCAGACCGGCGACAGCAGCTCGACCAGCCGTTTCGCGATCGCCATCGAGCAATCCTCGTGGAAGGCGCCGTGGTTGCGGAACGAGGTCAGGTAGAGCTTGAGCGACTTCGACTCCACCAGCCAGTCGCCGGGGATGTAGTCGATGACGATATGGGCGAAGTCGGGCTGGCCGGTCATCGGGCAGAGCGAGGTGAATTCGGGCGCGGTGAAGCGCACGACGTAATTGTCGCCACGGTTGCCGGCCGGCACCTTTTCAAGCACCGCCGTTTCCGGACTGTCCGGGGTCTCGACCGCTCGGCCCAGCTGGGTGAGCCCGGAGACGTCGGTTTTCGCCATCGCTTACACCGCGTTCTTCAGTTCGGCGGCGAGATCGGTCTTCTCCCAGGAGAAGCCGCCGTCATCCTCGGGCGCGCGGCCGAAATGGCCATAGGCCGCGGTGCGCTCGTAGATCGGCCGGTTGAGGCCGAGATGGGTGCGGATGCCGCGCGGGGTCAGGTCCATCACCCGGCCGATGGCGCGCTCGATCGCCTCTTCCTCGACCTCGCTGGTGCCGTGGGTGTCGACATAGATCGACAGCGGCTTGGCGACGCCGATGGCATAGGAAAGCTGCAGGGTGCAGCGGCGGGCGAGCCCGGCGGCGACGACGTTCTTGGCGAGGTAGCGGGCGGCATAGGCGGCCGAGCGGTCGACCTTGGTCGGGTCCTTGCCCGAGAAGGCACCGCCGCCATGCGGCGCGGCACCGCCATAGGTGTCGACGATGATCTTGCGCCCGGTCAGGCCGGCATCGCCGTCCGGGCCGCCGATGACGAAGGTGCCGGTCGGGTTGATCCACCATTCGGTCTTTTCCGAGATCCAGCCCGAGGGCAGGACCTCGCGGATGTAGGGCTCGACGATGGCGCGGATGTCGTCCGAGGTCTGGGCCTCGTCGGAATGCTGGGTCGAGAGCACGATCGAGGTCACCTCGACCGGCTCGCCGTCCTCGTAGCGCACGGTCAGCTGGCTCTTGGCGTCGGGGCGCAAGGTCGGCTCGGCGCCCGATTTGCGGGCCTCGGCCAGCCGGCGCAGGATCTTGTGCGAATACTGGATCGGCGCCGGCATCAGCTCGGGCGTCTCGTCGACGGCATGGCCGAACATGATGCCCTGGTCGCCGGCGCCGTCACGGTCGACGCCCTGGGCGATATGCGCCGATTGCTCGTGCAGGAAGTTCAGCACGTGGCAGGTGTTCCAGTGGAACTTCTCCTGCTCGTAGCCGATATCCTTGATGCAGTCGCGGGCGATCTGGCTGATGCGACCCATGTAGTCGCGCAGACGTTCCTGGTCGGACAGGCCGACCTCGCCGCCGATGACGACCATGCCCGAGGTGGCAAAGGTCTCGCAGGCGACGCGGGCATGCGCCTCTTCGCTGAGGAAAGCGTCGAGGATGGCGTCGGAAATGCGGTCACAGACCTTGTCGGGATGGCCCTCCGACACGGACTCGGAGGTGAAGACATAGTTCTTGCGCGACATGAAAAGTGCTCCATTGGGGTTAGACCGCCACGCCAGGAAGCCGTTGTGGCGGCAGGTCCTGAAGGGGTAGCGGCCCCGGGCGTCAGGGTCAATGGGACATATCGGTTGACCCAAAATCCCAGCGCGCAAGGCGTTTCGGCGGCTCCCTGGCGCCGGCTGGCGCGGCCGGGAGCTACTCTCCGGCCGGCGGCGTCCAGCGCAGCCAGCGGCCGTGGAAATCGACGCGGCCGAGGGCGTGGGTCCTGCCGCCGGGCCAGGTTTGCAGCGTCAGGCCCGCCCCCGGCGTCGCCTCGTCGGCCTCCATCGCCAGATGGGCCAGCGGTGCCTCCGGCGTCGCCCGGGCGCCGGCCGCCTGCAGCGCGGCGGCGAGGCGGGCGCGGGTCTCGGCCGGGAAATACTGTGCCGCGATGGTGTGATAGACGAGGTGCAGCGCCCCCGGCCGCGGTTCGGCCAGCCGCGCCTCGGCCCAGCCGGCGGCATCGCCGCGATCGACCGGCGGCGGCCGCTGCGCGGCGGCGTCCAGCGCGGCGGCGGTGCGGGCGAGGCGGTCGGACTGGTCGGCCCAGAGATAGGCCAGCAGCCGCAGCCGGTCGGCGCCCGGGGCGAGCGGGTTGAGATCGACCCCGCGACGTTCGGTGACCTCGGGCGCGGTTTGCGGCGGCAGCGGCCCGTCCCAGTCCGGCGTCAGGGTCAGCACCGGGGCGTCCGGGCCGTAGCGGTGGCCGTCGATCTCCAGCGCATAGCGGTCCCAGAGCAGGTTGAGCCCGGCGCTGGCGCCCAGTTCCGACAGCACCAGCGGCAGGCCGAAGCGGTCGGCCAGCCAGTGGCCGGCGGCGATCAGGGCGGCGGCGCGGCGGACCTCGTTGGTCTGCGGCGCGTTGTCGAGCCAGTCCAGCAGGAAGGCCTGGTGCCGGGCCATCGCCTCGAGCACGGCCCCGACGAGGGCGTCGTCGCTCAGGCGCGCCCAGTCGGCATAGGCGGCGGCGAGGGCATCGTCCTGCCCCGACAGCACCAGCGCGTGCAGCCCGCCGGCCAGCCGCAGCGGCACCGCGTCGCCGCGCGCGGTGAGGTCGCGGGGCCAGCCGAACAGCCGGTCGGTCAGCGCCGTGCCGGGATGCAGGCGGTCGGCCAGCAGCGGCAGCAGTCGCGCCATGAAGGGCGAGCCGAGCCCGGCGCAGGCCCTGGCCTGCAGGCGGAAGGCCTCGGGCAGGGAAACCGGGGCCGTCACTTGAACTTGTCCGCCAGTTTCTGCAGCGCGCTGCGGCTGTCGGGTTCGGGCTCCGCGGCCGGCTTCGCGGCCTTCCCCGCGGGTTTGGCGCCCGGCTTGTCGCCTTTCGCCTCGGCCTTGCCGCCCGAGGAGCGTGGCGGCGCGGTGCGCAGGCTGACCGCGTTCATGAATTTCTGGCTGTCGCCCGCGGCCAGCGCCGCGGCGCCGTCGGAAATGCCGCGCAGCAGGTCGTCGAGCCAGTCGTCGTCGGCCCTGGCGAAATCGTGCAGCACGTAGCCCGCGACCCGGTCCTTGTGGCCGGGATGGCCGATGCCCAGCCGCACCCGGCCGTACTCGGCGCCGATATGGGCATGGATCGAGCGCAGCCCGTTATGCCCGGCATGGCCGCCGCCCTGCTTGACCCGGCACTTGCCCGGGGCGAGGTCGAGTTCGTCATGGAAGACGGTGATGTCGTTGGGGGTCAGCTTGTAGAAGCGCATCGCCTCGCCGACCGACTGGCCCGACAGGTTCATGAAGGTCTGCGGCTTGAGCAGGACGACCTTCTCACTCCCCAGCCGGCCCTCCGAGACCAGCCCCTGAAAGCGGCTGCGCCACGGCGTGAAGCCGTGGTCCTCGGCGATCCGGTCGAGGGCCATGAAGCCGATATTGTGCCGGTTGCGCGCGTATTTCGCGCCGGGATTGCCGAGGCCAACGAGTAGCCGCATGGGTAAGCTCCGTCTGTCGCGCGGCTGTTGTGCCCCGAAACGGGGTGGATTTCCAGAGCGAGGGGTCGCAGCGCAGAATAGGGGCGATTGGCAGGCCGCGTCGCCACTGCGGGGTCGTGGCGGCGTGTGCATAGGGGATGCTGAAACGGCCGGGTGCGCGCGGGAACCGCGCAGGGCGAGTGCCGGCCCGTCCCGTCGCACCGGAGGTGCGCCGCGCATCACCGGCACGCCTTTGGCGTGACGGGCTGGCGCTTTGGCCATCCGCGCGCAACGCTCATTCGGAAGAAGGGTGTGGCGGGGATCAAGCGCCGCCGTTCGAAGGTCGCGCGCGTCCCCCCACGGGCCGGCGCTCGCCCTGCTTGCGTCGCAGCTAGGAAGCTCCGTTTCGTCCCGCCGCCTCCAGCACCTTCAGCAATCCGCGCAGCAGGTCGGCCGGCGTCGGCGGGCAGCCGGGGATCACCAGGTCGACCGGCAGCACCTTGCCGACGCCGCCCATCACCGCGTAGCTGCCGGCGAAGCAGCCGCCGTCGCGGGCGCAATCGCCCGCCGCCACCACCCATTTCGGCGCCGGCATCGCCTCGTAGGTCCGCCGCAGTGCCTCCTCCATGGTCTTCGTCACCGGCCCGGTGACCAGCAGCACGTCGGCATGGCGCGGCGAGGCGACGATGTGCAGCCCGAAGCGCTCCAAGTCGTAATAGGCGTTCGACAGGGCGTGGATTTCCAGCTCGCAGCCGTTGCACGAGCCGGCATCGACGGCGCGGATCGCCAGGCTGCGGCCCAGCTTGCGCTTGGCCGCGGCGGCCAGGTCGGCGCCGAGCGTGTCGATTTCCGCGGTGCCGGGCAGGGTGTCCGCCGGTTCGGTGAGGGGCTTTCGCAGCAGGCCTTCGAGCAGGAAACGTCGCATCACAGGTCATGCCCCGAATAGGAACAGTTGAAGGATTTGTTGATCAGCGGGAAGTCGGCGATGATGTTGCCCTCGATCGCCGCCTCCATCAGCGGCCACTGGAACCAGGACGGATCGCGCAGGTGGCAGCGGGCGATGCTGCCGTCGGCGTTCAGCGCCAGCCAGACCAGGATGTCGCCGCGGAAGCCCTCGGCCAGCCCCAGCCCTTCGCGCGGCTCGCCCGGTTCGGGCAGGGCCGCGGCCAACGGACTGTCGGGCAGCGGGCCGTCGGGCAGGGCGGCGAGGATCTGGTCCAGCAAGGCCAGCGACTGCTTCACCTCCTCGATCCGGATCCAGATCCGGGCGTTGACGTCGCCGTCTTCGCGGCAGGGGACCGAGAACTCCAGCCGGTCATAGGGGCCGTAGGGCAGGGCGCGACGGGCGTCGAAGGCGCGGCCCGAGGCGCGGCCGACATGGCCGCCGGCGCCGAAGCGGGCGGCGAGCGCGGGCGACAGCCGGCCGGTGCCGACGGTGCGGTCGAGCAGCGAGGCGGTGCTGTCATAAAGCTCGACCAGGCGCGGGAAGCGGCGGGCGATCCCGTCCAGCGTGCTCCGCAGGGCGGCGGCGCCGTCGGGCGTCAGGTCGCGGCTGACGCCGCCGGGTTGGATCAGGTCGCGCATGAAGCGGTGGCCGAAGGCGGCCTGTGCCGCGCGCAGCACCTGCTCGCGCAATGCGCCGCAATGGGCCAGCATCATCGCGAAGGCGGCGTCGTTGCAGATCGCGCCGATATCGCCGAGGTGGTTGGCCAGCCGTTCCAGTTCGGCCATCAGCGCCCGCAGCATCACCGCCCGCGGAGGCACCTCGACGGCCAGTGCCGCCTCGACCGCCTGGGCATAGGCCCAGCCATAGGCGACGGTGCTGTCGCCCGAGGTCCGGGCCGCCAGCTCGGCGCCGCGGCCCGGGCTGGCGCCGGCCATCAGCCCCTCGATCCCCTTGTGGACATAGCCCAGCCGCTCTTCCAGCCGCACCACCGTCTCGCCCTGGGCGGTGAAGCGGAAATGGCCGGGCTCGATGACGCCGGCATGGACCGGGCCGACCGGCACCTGGTGCAGGCTCTCGCCCTCGACCGGGAGGAAATCGTAGCCCGGTTCGCGCGCCGGGCCGGGCGCGGCGAGCGGCTGGCCGATCCCCCAGCGGCCATGGTCGAGCCAGGGCCGGCTGTCGGGCGCGCCCTCGGGCGCCAGCCCGTGCAGGTCGCGGATCGCCCGTTCGAGGCGCTGGGCCGGGGCGTGGTGCAGGCCGACCGAGGGGAAGGTCCCGTCGGTTTCCAGCGCCAGCAGGCCGAGCCAGTGGGTGCCCGGCGCATTCAGCGCCATGAAGACGGTCTGCTCGTGGGCCCAGAGGCCGAGCAGCGTCGCCTCGCCGCGGCCGAGGGCTTCGGCGACAGCCGTCCATTGCGCGCGCGTCACGTCGTGGCGCGGCATCGGGCCCGAGCGGGCGGCCTGTGCGGAGGTGTCGATGAGACCGGTGAGTGCCATGATCCTACCCCAGCAGCCGCGCGACGGCCTGGAACCATTCCACCACCGCGCCCGGCAGATGCAGCCCGGCCAGCAGCACCAGCGCCATGTGCAGGTAGAGCGGCGCCAGCGAAGCCTTGGCCGGCTGGGTGCTGCCCGTCGGTTCGCCGAAGACGAAGCCGGTCAGGCGGATGAGCAGCGCGCCGAAGGCGACCAGCAGCCCCAGCACCAGCAGCGCCGCCAGCAGCGGCGCGCGGGCGAAGGTGGTGGTGACGACGAGGAATTCGCTGAGAAAGACGCCGAAGGGCGGCATCCCGGCGATCGCCAGCACGCCAAGGGCGAGGCCCCAGCCGAGGGCGGGGTGGCTCTGGCTCAGGCCCTTGATCTCCTCGATCTTCTGGCTGCCCTTGATCTGGGCGACATGGCCGACCGAGAAGAAGATCGCCGACTTGGTCAGGCTGTGCATCACCATGTGCAAGAGGCCGGCGAAATTGGCCAGCGGCCCGCCCATGCCGAAGGCGAAGGTGATGATCCCCATATGCTCGATCGAGGAATAGGCGAACAGCCGTTTGATATCGCGCCGGCGGTAGAGCATGAAGGCGGCGAAGATCAGCGACAGCAGTCCCATGCCGACCATCAGCGGGCCGGGGGCGAGGGCCTCGGGCTGGGCCGCCATCAGCATCTTGAAGCGCAGCACGGCATAGAGCGCGACGTTGAGCAAGAGCCCCGACAGCACGGCGGAAATCGGCGTCGGCCCCTCGGCATGGGCGTCGGGCAGCCAGGCGTGCAGCGGCGCGAGGCCGACCTTGGTGCCGTAGCCCAGCAGCAGGAAGACGAAGGCGAGGTTGAGCAGCGCCGGATCGAAGCGCGACGCCGCGCCGACGAGCTTGGTCCAGACCATCGCCGGCGTGCCGGCGCCCAGCACCGGCTGGGCCGCGATATAGACGAGGATGGTGCCGAACAGCGCCAGCGCGATGCCGACCGAGCCGAGGATGAAGTATTTCCACGCCGCTTCCAGCGCCTCGTGGGTGCGGTAGATGCCGACCATCAGCACCGTGGTCAGCGTCGCCAGCTCGATCGCCACCCACATCAGGCCGATATTGTTCGAGGCCAGCGCGAGGTTCATGCCGAACATCATCAGCTGGTACATGGCGTGGTAGAAGCGCAGATATGTCGGCGTCAGCTTGCCGGTCTCGATCTCGTGGCCGATATAGCTGGCCGAGAACAGGGCCGCGGTCAGGCCGACGAAGCAGTTGAGCACCAGGAAGACGATGTTGAGGTCGTCGACCAGCAGGTAATCGCCGGCCGCGGGCCGCGGCAGCACGAAGAGCGCGGCGGCGGCGGCGAAGGTCAGCAGGCTGGCCAGCACGTTGAGCCGGGCGCCCAGCCGGTAGCCCGGCAGCAGCGCCAGCAGGCCGGCGGCCAGCAGCGGTATGGCGAGGGTCAGCAGGACGGGGGTCATCGCCGCTCTCCCCGGAAACTGTCGAGCGCGCCGAGATCGACGGTGTCGAAGCGTTCGCGGATGCGGAACAGGAAGACGCCGATGACGATGAAGGCGATCAGGATCGAGAACGCGACGGTGATCTCGACCACCAGCGGCATCCCCTTGGCGCCGGCGGCGGCGAGGATCAGCCCGTTTTCCAGCGACATGAAGCCGACCACCTGGCTGACCGCGTTGCGCCGCGTCACCATCATCAGAAGACCCAGCAGGATGACCGAGAGGGCGAAGGCCAGGTCCTCGCGCGCGAAGGCGTCGGCGCCCGGGGTCAGCCCGAGCATCAGCACGATGGACAGGGCGACCAGCCCCATGCCCGCCAGCATGGTCAGCCCGGTGCCGACCACCTGCTCGACCTCGCGGTGGATGCCGAGCCGCTGGACGATGCGGTGCAGCGCGCCGGGGATGATGATCGCCTTGAAGATCAGGGCGATGGCGGCGGTGAGGTAGAGGTGCTCGGCGCCCTGGACATGGGCCTGCCAGGCGACCGCGCCGGTCAGCACCAGCGCCTGCAGCGCGAAGGTGTTGAGCAGGGCGTAGAGCCGGTCCTGGTAGATCATCATGAAGCTGACCAGCACCAGCCCGCCGGCCAGCAGATGGGCGAGGTCGAAGGCGATGCCGTTGGTCGGGTGCAGGGCTTCCATCTACAGGTTCCTCGAAACGAACAGCAGCAGCGTGCCCAGCAGCCCCAGCATCAGCGCGGCGCCCAGGTAGTCGGGCACCCGGAAGACGCGCATCTTGGCGATCGAGGTCTCGAAGACGGCGAGGGCGACGCCGCCGCCGGCGAGCTTGACGAGGTAGAGCGCGAGGCCGGTCAGCAGCGCCATCCCGCCGTCGCCCTCCTGCGCGATGCCCCAGGGCAGGAAGACGCAGGCGATCAGCGAGACGTAGAGCAGCAGCTTCAGCGCCGCCGCGATCTCGATCATCGCCAGGTGGCGGCCGGAATATTCCAGCACCATCGCCTCGTGCACCATGGTCAGCTCGAGGTGGGTCGCGGGATTGTCGACCGGGATCCGGGCGTTCTCGGCCAGCGCCACGATGATCAGCGCGATCAGTGCCATGCCGAGCGAGACCCGCAGGCCGACCCCCGTCGCCATCACCTGCACCACGGTCGAGAGCTGGGTCGAGCCCGCCACCAGCGCCACGGCGAAGACGGTCAGCAGCATCGCCGGCTCGGCCATCGCCGCGATCATCATCTCGCGGCTCGACCCCAACCCGCCGAAGGGGGTGCCGACATCCATCCCCGCCAGCGCGAGGAAGAAGCGGGCGCTGCCGAGCAGGGCGACGAGGGCGATCAGGTCGGCGGTCCAGCTGAATTGCAGCCCGGTGGCGAAGGTCGGCACCAGCGCGGCGGCGACCCAGGTCGCGGCGAAGATCAGGTAGGGGGCGGCGCGGAACAGCCACGAGGCGTTCTCGGCCAGCACCACCTCCTTGCGCAGCAGCCGGGCGATGTCGCGATAGGGCTGCAGCACCGAGGCCCCGCGCCGCCGCATCAGCCGCGCCTTCACCTTGCGCACCAGCCCGACCAGCCCCGGCGCCAGGGCGACGACCAGCAGCATCTGCAGCCCCTGGATGGCGAGATTCGCGATCATTGCCATAGCGCCAGCACCAGAAGCAGGCCGACCAGCGCCCCCATGACGAGGCTGAGATAGCGGCGGATGGTGAGGAATTGCAGCCGGTTGGCGACGGTGGCGATGCGCCAGACCGCTGCGGTGAGCGGCTGGTAGAGGGTTTCGCGGATTACGTCATGGCTGGTGACACGGTGGCGCGCCGGGCGGCTGTCGCCGGGTGGCGGCATCTCGACCTCCTCGCTGGCGCGCAGCAGCACCGGGCCCAGCACCCGGCGCAGCGGCTGGGCGAAGCTGCCGGCGCCGTATTGCGTCGCCGGGTCGGCATTGGGGAAGCCGCAATCCCAGGCCGGGCCGCGGCGCAGCGCGCGGGAGCCGAAGCGGTGGGCGGCCCAGGCGGCGGCCCAGCCGGTGACGGCGATGAAGGCGAAGACCAAGAGCGGGTTGTAGGTGCTGCGCGCCTCGGCGATCGGCACCAGGGTCAGCCAGGGCTGGCCGGATTGCAGCGGCAGCCGGGCGGTTGTCAGCAGCTCCGCCGCCGGGGCGAGCCGGTCGAGCACCAGCGCCGGCACGATGCCGGCGATCACGCAGAGCGCCGCCAGCGCGCCCATCGCGGTCAGCATGAAGCGGTCGACCTCATGCGCGGTCTCGGCCTCGGGGCTGCGCGGCCGGCCGAGAAAGGCGAGGCCGTAGAGCCGGACGAAGGCGGCGGCGGCCAGCGCGGCGGCCAGCGCCAGCAAGCCGCCGGCGGCCGGGACGATGATCTGCAGCACGGGCTGCGGCAGGTCGGGGCTTTTCAGCACCGACTGGAACACCAGCCATTCCGAGGCGAAGCCGTTCAGCGGCGGCAGGGCCGAGATCGCGGTGACGCCGATCAGCGTCAGCGCGCTGGTGACCGGCATCCGGTGGATCAGCCCGCCGAGCCGGTCCAGCGCCCGCGTGCCCGTGGCGTGCAGCACCGCGCCGGCGCCCATGAACAGCAGGCTCTTGAAGGCCATGTGGTTGAAGATGTGGAACAAGGCCGCGCTCAGCGCCAGCGCGGCCGCCGCCTCCATGCCGTTGGCGCGGAAGGCCAGCGCCAGGCCGAGGGCGGCGAAGATGACGCCGATATTCTCGATCGTCGAATAGGCCAGCGCCCGCTTGCTGTCGTCCGCCATCAGGGCGTTGAGGATGCCGAGCACGGCGGTGCCGGCGCCGATCAGGATGACGGCGGCGCTGGCCCACCACGGCAGCGGCCCGGCGAGGTCGAAGACGACGCGCAGGAAGCCGTAGACCGCGACCTTGGTCATCACCCCGCTCATCAGCGCGGAGACGTGGCTGGGGGCGGCGGGATGGGCCTCGGGTAGCCACAGGTGCAGCGGCGCCAGCCCGGCCTTCGAGCCGGCGCCGACCAGCATCAGCCCGAGGATCGCGGTGGCGATCAGGGGCGAATGCGGCGTGGCGCGGATCGTCTCGAAGGCATAGGCGCCCGAGCCGGCCAGCAGGCCGAAGGCAAGCAGCAGCGACATCGTGCCGGCGGCGGCCATGGTCAGGTAGAGCGTCGCGGCCGAGCGGGTCTGGTCCTCGCGGTGCCGGGTCAGCACCAGCGCCCAGGACAGAAGCGACATCACCTCCCAAGACATCAGGAAGGTGAACGCGTCGTCGGCCAGCACCACCAGCAGCATCGCGCCGATGAAGCCGGGAAAGAACGGCAGGGTCCGGCCCGGCTCGGGCTCGTCACGGCCGTAACCGATGGCATAGAGGCTGGCCGCCGCCCCGCCGATACCGATGACGAGCAGGAAGAAGGCGGCAAGAGCGTCGAGCCGAAGATGGGCGCCGAGCCAGGGCAGGCCGAGGGGCAGGACGAGGCCGGAAGCTTGGCCGCCGGCGAGCTGGGCGAGGCCGATCAGGGCGGCGCCGAGGCTGGGCAGGCTGGTGGCGCCGTAGAGCAGGGCCGAGCTGCGCGGGTTTGCAGGCAGCACGACAGCCGCCGCCGACAGGGTCAGCAGCGCGGCAACGCACAGCGCGGCCAGCTCAGTCAGCATCGCCCTCCTTTCCGGTCCCGCCGGTTTCGGGCCGGGCCGCCGCTTCCATCAACCGCACGCCGCGGCCTCCCGACAGGCTCTGGGCGCCATCGCCGATCAGCTCGACGCCTGAGGCGTTCAGCGCGTCGACGACCTTGATCAGGCTGTCGACCACGCCGCGCACATTGCCGCCGCTGGCCTCCATCCGCTGGATGGTGGGGACCGAGACCCCGGCGCGCTGGGCCAGCGTCTTCTGGTCGATCCCGAGCAGGGCCCGCGCGGCGCGCATCTGTGCGGATGTGATCATGTGGTCTGCCGATTCTACCTGTCGAGATGCACGTTAATATCAGTAGAAGTGATATGTCAAACATCAATATGGATGTTTTGGGCAATCACGCGATCGTGCGCGGCCATGGCCCGTTGCCGGACAGCAAAACGCCGCGCCCGGGCGGGCGCGGCGGCTGCGGTTTCGGTTCTGTGCGGTCGCTCAATGGGCGCGCAGCAGCGATCCGATCAGGGAGTTCGAGGCGATCTCGGCCTCGCCGAGCTTGCAGAAGCTCCTGGGCTGGCCGTCCTTGGCGCCGTTCTTGGCCAGGTAATGCTCGGCGCCGTCCTTGACCAGCTTCTTCGCCGCCGGGTCCTTGAGGAAGGCCTTGATCTCGTCCCCGCTATAGCCCTTGTTCAGCGCGTAGCTCTTCAGCGCCTCGGCCTTGAAGAAGGCGGTGACGAGGCGGCCCGAGATGGTCGGGCAGGCATGGCGGATGCGGTCGGCGACGCGGGCGGCGACCAGCTGGCCCATGACATGGTTGTCGCTCGTCAAGGGCGGCAGGGCGGCGGCCTGCGTGGCGAAGGCCGCGAGGCTGAGCGCGGCGGCGAGCGCGAATGTCTTCATGGTTTGCGGGCCTCCGACCGGGGGATTTCTGCTCCACAGATAACCCTCGGAGCGGCGATGTGAACCCCTGCAACACGGCTACGCGGCTTGTGTTGCAGCTTTCGGCAGGGCTCCGCCGGGCCGGGGCCCCCGCCTTTGCCCCAGCCAGACCGAGCCCAGAACCACCGCCGCGCCGGCCAGCTGCACCGGGGTCAGGCTCTGGCCGAGCAGGAGCCAGCCCAGCAGCATCGCCGTCAGCGGGCTCATCATCCCGAGCATGGCGGCGGCCGAGGGGGCCAGCCGGGCAAGGCCGCGAAACCAGAGGAAATAGGTCGCGGCGGCGCCGATCAGGGTGAGGTAGAGGATGCCGCCGAGGGCGCGGGGGCTCAGGGCGGCGAGCGGCGGTTCGGTGACCAGCGCCAGCGGTGCCAGCAGCAGTCCGCCGGCGGTCAGCTGCCAGGCGGTGAAGGTCAGCGGCGGCACCGGCGGCTGCCACTTGCGGCTCAGCACCGTGCCGGCGGCCATCGACGCCGCGCCGCCGATGCCGGCCGCCAGCCCGACCGGGTCGAGCGCGGCCGAGGGGCCGAGCACCATCAGCCCGACGCCCGCGACCCCGGCCAGCGCCGCCAGCACCGGGGCCGGGCGGACCGGCATGCCCAGCAACCCGCGCGACAGCCCGATCACGATCAGCGCCTGGGTCGCGCCCAGCGTCGCGGCGACGCCGCCGGGCAGGCGGTAGGCGGCGACGAAGAGCAGCGCCCAGAACACCGCGAAGTTGAGCGCCCCCAGCACGAGGAGGCGGCCGAGCCAGTCGCGCCCCGGCAGCCGCCGCACGACGAGCAGCAGGAGCAGCCCGGCCGGCAGCGCCCGCAGCGCCGCCAGCGTCACCGGGTGGCCGGGCGGCAGGAACTGGGTGGTAACGTAATAGGTGCTGCCCCAGATAGCGGGGGCGAGGGCAGTGCTGAGGATGTCGGCGGGACGGGCCATGGGAGCCTCCGGTCGGTTCAGGATGCGCGCAGTTCCGGCAGCGCGGCGGTGAGCTGGGCACGCAACTCGGCCAGCGGGGCGTTGACCAGCCGGTGGCCGCTGTCGCGCAGGATCACGGTGGGGACCGAGCTGACCTGCAACTGGCGGGCCAGCCTTCGGTCGGCTTCGACAAGGGCGCGGGTCGCCGGGTCGGCCTGGGCGGTGCGGAAGGCGACGCGGTCGAAGCCGGCCTCGGCCGCCAGCTCCACCAGCAGCTCGGGATCGGCGACGTTGCGCGCCGCGGTGATATGGGCGCGCTGGACGGCATCGAACATCCGCCAGTGGCCGTCCTGGCCCTCCAGCCGCTCGGCCGCCTTGCAGGCCAGCGCGCCGGGCAAGCCGTGGGGATAGTCGAACGGCGCATCGCGCATGGCGTCGATGTTGAAGGCCTCGGGCCGCTCGCTGGCGTCGCGGCAGGCGGCCCAATGGGCGAGGATCACCTGCTTGGACCGGGGCAGCGAGCCGAACACCGCCGCCATCTGCGCCGGGCTGTCCTGCAGCACGAAGCAATGGTGGCGGATGTCGAGCGCGAATTCGGCGGCCAGCAGCCGCAGCCGCGGCGAGATGTTGAAACACCAGCCGCAGACCACGTCATGGAAGAAATCGACGGTCACGGCCATCATGCCACCTCGCGCTGATCGGCCGGGCTCAGCGCCAGCCGGCGGGCGATCTCGGCGACGTGGCGGCCCTGGAAGCGGGCGCCGGCGAGGTCGATCTCGGTCGGTTGCAACGAGCCGTCCGCCCCGGCGATGGTGCCGGCGCCATAGGGCGAGCCGCCCAGCACCGTGCCCTTCTCCATCTGGGCGGCGAAGGTGTAGGGCAGGCCGGCAATCAACATGCCGAAATGCTGCAGCGGCACCTGGGTCGACAGCACCGCCGCCTCGTGCCCGCCATGCTGCGAACCGGTCGAGGTGAAGACGGCGCCGACCTTGCCGACCAGCGCGTTCCGCGCCCAGAGCCCGCCGGCCATGTCGAGGAACTGCTTCATCTGCGCCGCCATGTTGCCGAAGCGCGTCGGCGTGCCGAAGAGGATCGCATCGTAATCCGGCAGCTCCGAGACCTTGGCCTCGGCCGTGTCGTCCGGGGCATAGCCGGCGGCCTCGCGGATCGCCTGCGGCACGGTCTCGGGCACGCGGCGGATGTCGACCGTGGTGCCGGCGACGCTGCGCGCGCCCTCGGCCGAGGCCTCGGCAAGGCTGCGGACATGGCCGTAGCTGGAATAGTAGAGAACGAGAACCCGGGTCATGGCTTCCTCCTGGGGCTGGATTGGGTTGGCCCGGAAGATGCGGCGAAGCGGCGCCCAGATTAACCGGCGCGGCGGCAAGTCATTCTTTACGCGGGTTGAAGAATGTCACTCCCGGCGCAGGGCGGCGCGCAGGAACTCGACGAAGGCGAGGGTCTTGGCGTCGGCGCCGAGCCGGTTGGCGGTGACGGCATAGACGTGGCGCCGGGCGAGCTCGTGCCCGGGCAGGACGCATTGCAGCAGCCCTTCGGCCTCGGGCGCGTCGGCGATGAAATCGGGCAGCGAGCCGATGCCCTGCCCGGCGATCAGCAGGTCGCGCAGCACCAGGCTGCTGCCCAGCCGCAGCTTCGGCCGCAGCGGCACCCGCGCCGCGCCTTCCGGACCGGTCAGGGTCCAGCTGTCGGCATCCTCGGAAAGCTGGAAGCTGATCTGGGCATGGCCGGTCAGGTCGTCCGGCGTTTCCGGGGTGCCGTGGCGCTCCAGATAGGCGGGCGAAGCGTAGAGGCGCTGACGCACCGGGGCGATGGCGCGGGCGGTGAGGTTGGAATCGGGCAGCCAGGGCCGGATCCGGATCGACAGGTCGTAGCCGCCCTCGATCATGTCGACGACGCGGTCCTCGAAACTCAGGTCCAGCGCGATCTCCGGGAACTCGGCCATGAAACGCGGCAAGAGCGGGCTCAGCGCCGTGGTGCCGAAGGAATGCGGCACGTTGATCCGCAGGGGGCCGCGCGGGGTGGCGGCACCGGCACGGACGCTGTCCTCCAGCGCCGCGATCTCGGCCAGCACGCGCTGGGCCTCGCTGTAGTAAAGCCGGCCGTGCCCGGTCAGCGACATGCTGCGGGTGGTGCGGCTGAGCAGGGTGCAGCCGAGGCTGTCCTCGAGCAGCTTGACCTCGCGGCTGAGCAGCGCCGGCGAGACGCCCAGATCCTCGGCCGCCCGGGCGAAGCTCTCGCGCTCGACGATCCGGCAGAAGGCGCGCATCACCGACAGCCTGTCCACCGCTCAGGCCCCGCCGAGCTTTTCCAGCAGCTTCGCATAGGCGGTCTGGCCGCGGCGGAAGGCGGAGAGGCGGAAGAACTCGTCCGGCGCGTGCAGGTTCTCGTCGTCATGGGAGAAGCCGAACATCACCGCGTGGACGCCGAGCGTCTCCAGCAGCGTCGTCATCACCGGGATCGAGCCCCCGGCGCGGGTCTGGTAGGGGGCTTTGCCGTAGACCTCTTCCAGCACCTGCGCCGCCGCGGCGGTGGCGTTGTGGCCGGCGGGCACGAGGAAGGGATCGGCGCGGCCGGGCAGGCGGGCCACCTCGACGCTGACGCCGGCCGGGGTATGTGCCTCGACATGGGCCCTGATCCGCTCGAAGATCCGCTCCGGCGACTGGTTGGCGACCAGCCGGCAGGTGATCTTGGCGCTGGCCTTGGAGGGCAGCACGGTCTTGGTGCCCGCCCCCTGCCAGCCGCTGGTCAGCCCGTTGATGTCCAGCGTCGGCCGGGCCCAGAGCCGTTCGCGCGTGGAATAGCCCGGTTCGCCGAACGGCGCCGGGGCGCCGGTCTCGGCCAGGTAGGCGGCCTCGTCATAGGGCACGCGGGCGATGGCGGCGCGGTCGGCGGCGCTCAGCGGCAGGACGTCGTCGTAGAAGCCCTCGACCGCGATCATCCCGTCCAGCGACTTCAGCGAGGCGAGGATGTGCGACAGCGCCTGCGCCGGGTTGGCGATGCCGCCACCATGGAGCCCGGAATGCAGGTCGCCGCGTGGCCCGGTGACGGTGATCTCGAGCGATACCAGCCCCTTCAGCGCCAGCACGATCTGCGGCATGTCCTCGCGCCATTGCAGCCCGTCGGACGAGAAGATCGTGTCGGCCTTGAGCCGCTCGGCATTGGCTTCGACGACAGGCGGCAGGTCGGGCGAGCCGATCTCCTCCTGGCCCTCGAAGAAGAACTTGACGTTGACCGGCAGGGCGCCGGTCTCGGCCAGCAGCGCCTCGGCGGCGAGGATCGGGATGAACATGCCGCCCTTGTCGTCCGAGGCGCCGCGGCCGTAGAGCCGGTCGTCGCGGACCTGCGGCTCGAAGGGCGGCGAGGTCCACAGCTCCAGCGGTTCGGCCGGCTGGACGTCGAAATGGCCGTAGATCAGCACCGTCGGCTTGTCCGCCCCGGCATGGAGCCAGTCGGCATAGACCACCGGGTGCCCGGCCGAGGGGATGACCTCGGCATGTTCCATCCCCGCCTTCGTCAGCCGCGCCGCCACCCAGTCGGCGGCGGCGGCGACGTCGCCCGCGTTCTCGGGCTTGGCCGAGACCGAGGGGATGCGGACGAAGTCCTTGAGTTCGGCGACGAACCGGTCCTGTTCGCGGTCGAGATAATCCTGCCAGCCCATGATGACCCTCGCTGTTCACGCAATGGCGATCCTGCGTTGGATCGGCCGGGGCGGCAAGGGGGAGGCGGAAGGGCAGGCGGCGAAAGGACGCCGGTGGAGAGTCGCCCGATCTGCAGGGCAAACTGCGCGAGGGGGCGTCGAACGCTGGCCTGCAGCCTACAGGTACCGCCCGCCGCGTTGCAGCACCTCGATCTGGTAGCCGTCCGGGTCGGCGATGAAGAAGAACCGCGCGATCACCGCGCCGGCCGGGGCGAATTCGACGATCTGGCGCGGTGCGAGCCCGGCTTCGGTCAGCCGGGCATGCTCGGCGGCGAGATCCTCGACCGACACCGCGAGGTGGCCGTAGCCATCGCCCAGCTCGTAGGGCTCGGCCCGGCCGGCATTGACGGTCAGTTCCAGCTCGAAGGTGCTTTCGTCATTGGCGAGGTAGAGCAGGGTGAAACTCTCGAACGGCAGCCGGTCGACGACCTTGAGGCCGAAGGCCGTTTCGTAGAACGCGACCGAGCGCGCCTCGTCGAGGACGCGGATCATGCTGTGAATTGCCTTGGCCATCGGGGTCTCCTTGTCTGCCGGGCTCGGGCGCAGGTCTGGCAGGCCCGGCGCGGCGGGGCAAGGGCTCAGCCGGCGCCGTTCGGCGGGTTTCCGGCCGGTGCGGCCCCTGTGGCTTCCGGCCGGTCGACCCCCAGCACCAGAACCGGGCAGCGGGCGGCCTCGATCAGGTGGCGCAGCTGTTCCTCGCCATGCAGCGGGCCGGTGCCGAGGTCGAGCACCACGGCGGCGGCATGGCGGCGCGACACCGCGTCGAGCAGCGCCGCCTCGGCGCCGGGGCTGTCCGGGGCCGGGGCATCGAGCGCGACGACATGGCTGTGCAGCGCGGTGGCGACCGTTTCGGCCAGCGCCGGGGCCGCAGAGGCTGCCGGCGGGCTCAGCAGCACGACCGGGCCGAGGCGGCGGTGCAGGGCGCGATGGCCGACGACCAGCAGGTCCCAGCCATGGGCGGCGGCGCAGAGGCTGCTGACCAGCTCGCCGGCGCGGCGCTCGAAGGACCAGTGCAGCGCCCGGGCGGCGGCCAGCCGGGCCAGCCCGGCCTCGAAGGCGCGGGCCTGGGCGGCGACCAGCCGTTGCAGTTCGGGCCGGCTGGGGGCGGGGGCAAGCGTGCCGGCGGCGGTGACGATGCGATAGCCGGGCTGGCCGAGCAGCTCGGCAAGCCGGCGATCCTCGATCATCACCCCGCCCAGGTCAGAGGCCAGCGGCCCGGCGATCCGCTCGGCCAGTTGCAGCGCGCTTTCGGCATCGGCGAAGCTGCCGGCGCCGATCAGGATGCGTTGCCGCTGGCGCGGGGCGCGGGTCATTTCTCCTCTCCCCCTCCATTGCCGCCGTTCTCGCCGGCCTTGCGCATGTAGGCGCGGCGCAGGTCGGCGAAGGCGCGCAGCTGGGCCTCGACCCGCCCGTTGATGCTGTCGGCCGGGAAGGCGCCGTCGGCCCCGCGCGTGCCGGCCGCCCGGCCGGTGAGCAAGGCGATGCCCTGGTCGATGCTCTCGACCGGCAGGATGCGGAACTTGCCGGCCTCGGCGGCTTCGACGATATCGGGCCGGACCATCAGGTGGTCGACATTCGCCTTCGGCATCAGCACGCCCTGAGCGCCAGTCAGGCCGCGCGCGGCGCAGGCGTCGTAGAAGCCCTCGATCTTCTCGTTGATGCCGCCGATCGCCTGCACCTCGCCCAGCTGGTTGACCGAGCCGGTGACGGCGAAGCCTTGCTTGATCGGCACCCCGGACAGGGCCGAGAGCAGGGCGTAGAGCTCGGCCGAGGAGGCGCTGTCGCCGTCCACCCCGCCATAGCTCTGCTCGAAGACCAGGCTGGCATGGAGCGAGAACGGCACGTCGAGCGCATAGGTCGAGGTCAGGTAGCCCGACAGGATCAGCACGCCCTTGGAATGCAAGGGCCCGCCCAGTTCGACCTCGCGCTCGATATCGACCAGCTTGCCCGAGCCCATCCGGGTCCGCGCGGTGATCCGCGACGGCCGGCCGAAGCGGTATTTGCCGAGGCTGATCACCGACAGGCCGTTGACCTGGCCGACCTTCTCGCCCTCGGTGTCGATCAGGATCGTCCGGCGGCCGATCTGTTCCTGCATCCGGTCGCGGATCCGGGCCGAGCGGCGGTCGCTCTCGCGCACGGCGCGGTCGATGTCGGCGGCCTCGATCAGGCCGTTGCCGTTCTGGTCGGCGTAATGGGCGGCCTCGCGCAGCAGGTCGGTCAGGTCGCCCAGATGCAGCGACAGTTTCTTGCTGTCCTCGGCCAGACGCACCGCCTCGTCCAGCAGCCGCGCGACGCCGCCGGCCGACAGGGGACGCAGGCCGTCGCGCCGGGCCTGGGTGGCGACCAGCCGCGCCAGCAGCTCCATGTTCTCGGGGCTGCGGTCGACCTCGTCCTCGAAATCGGCCTGCAGCTTGAACAGGTCGGCGAAATCGGGGTCGAGCAGCGTCAGCAGCATGTGCAGCCGCCGGTCGCCGATCAACACGACGCGGATGTCGAGCGGGATCGGGTCGGGCTGCAGCGAGGTGGTCGAGACCAGGCTGAGCCGCTCGGCCAGTGAGGTGATGGTGATCGAGCGGTGGGTCAGGCAGCGTTTGAGCGCGTCCCAGGCATAGGGTTCGCTCAGCACCCTCCGGGCGTCAAGCACCAGGAAGCCACCATTGGCGCGGTGCAGGGCGCCGGGCTTGATCATGGTGAAATTGGTGATCAGGGTGCCCATCTGCGAGGCATGCTCGATCCGGCCGGTCAGGTGGTCGAGCGTCGGCAGTTCCTCGGCGACCAGCGGCGCGCCCTCGGCGGCATCGCCGTCGCGCGTCACCATGACATTGACGACGTAGCGGTCGAATTGCGGCTCGCGGTGGTATTTGCGGATCGCCTCGGGAAAGGCGCTATTGCCGTTCTGCTGTGGCTTGGCCAGGAACAGTTCGGCATTGGCGATCATGTCCTGGCGCACTTCGGCCAGGTAGCTCTGGATCGACTCGCAATCGTCGAACTCGGGCAGCAGGTCGTCGATATGGGCCGAGACCGCGCGTTCGGCCATGCCCTTGTTCAGTTCCGTGACCTTGCCGCGCAGTTCCTTGTCCAGCTTCGGCGCCTCGCGCAGGATCGCGCCCAGCTCCTCCTGCAGGCGGGCGATCTTTTCGTCGATCTCGGCCTGCTCGTTCTCGGACAGGGTGTTGTAGACGTCCGGCTTGACGATCTGGCCGTCGCGGATCGCGGCCAGCATGAAGCCCATCGGCGTGCGCAGCAGGGCGACGTTCTCGGCCTTGGCCTTGTCGGCGAAATCGGCCATCGCGCTTTCCTGGCGCTGGCCGTATTCCTCGTCCAGCGCGTGGCGCTGGCTCTGGTATTCGTCGGATTCGAACAGCGCCGGGATCTCGGCGGCGAGGTCGTCGACCAGCCCCTGCATCGCCAGTTTCAGCTTCTGCGCCATGCCCGGCGGCAGGCGCAGGGCGCGGGGCCGGTCGGGGGCGTCGAAATTGTTGACATAGGCCCAGTCGTCGGGCACCGGCATGCCCTTGGCGCGCTCCTTGGTGAGCACGTCGACCGCCCAGTGCCGGCCCAGCCCCGAGGGGCCGAGGACGAAGAGGTTGAAGTCGCGATGCGGCATCTCGACGGCGAGGCGGATCGCGTCGACCGCGCGCTCCTGCCCGATCAGGTGGTCGAGCGTCTCCAGCTCCTCGGTCGAGCGGAAGGAGAACTGCGCCGGGTCGCAGGCCGTGCGCAACACCTCGGCGGGCAGTCCCCGCGTTTCGTCGTTCTCGGATACCATCGACACTCTCCCGCGTTCCCTCAGAAGGTTGTGCCCGAGCGCCCCGCCGTCAACATTGATTCCGATCAAGGGGGCGTTGGCAATGGAGGGCGGCAGGGCTTCAAGGCAGGTGTCGGGGCCTGTAGTCCTGGCGGCTCCAGCGGGCTCCGGTTGCCGTGCGTTGATGGCGCGGAATCAAGGCGTAGCCGCCGCGCAGCGCCTGCCCGTCCCGTCGCACCAGAGCTGCGCCGCGTATCGTCGGCACGCCTTTGGCGTGACGGGGAGGCGCTTTGGGGGCCGCGCGCTGACCTTCGGCAGAAAAGGGATATGGCACCATAAAGTGAGCCGATCAGGTGTTGGCGCGCCTCCCCACGGGCAGACGCCGCGCGTCTCGCGTCCCGCTTGGTTGACGTGGCGGCTTCAAGCGGCGCAGCCCCCGGCGCCGCGCCTAGCCCTCCAGCCAGGCCGTGGCGTAGCCGTCATACCAGGGCAGGCTGCCGGGATTGGCCATCGCGTCGGCGGTGGCGACCTTGGCCATCGGGTGGCCCAGCAGCCGCTTCTTGATCGGCACTTCCATCTTCTTGCCGGTCAGGGTGTAGGGAATTTCCGGCGCCATCACGATCCGGTCGGGGACGTGGCGCGGCGACACCCGCGCCTTGAGATCGGCCACGATCCGGGCCTTGAGGGCATCGTCGAGCTCGGCCCCCTCGGCCAGCTTGAGGAACAGGATCATGCAGGACGGCCGGCCGAGATATTCGAGGTCGACGACGAGGCTGTCGGCGACCTCGGCCAGGTCCTCGACCACGCGGTAGATCTCGGCGGTGCCCATGCGGACGCCGTGGCGGTTGATGGTGGCGTCCGAGCGGCCGTAGATGATCGCCGCCCCGTCCTCGGTGATCTTGACCCAGTCGCCGTGGCGCCAGACGCCGGGGAAGGTGTCGAAATAGCTCGAGAACAGCCGTTCGCCGCCCTCGTCGCCCCAGAAGAACAGCGGCATCGACGGCATCGGCGCCGAGCAGACCAGCTCGCCGACCTCGCCGATCACTGGCTTGCCGTCGTCGTCATAGGCCTCGACCTTGGCGCCGAGCGCGCGGCACTGCATCTCGCCCACCCGCACCGGCAGCATCGGGTTGCCGGCCAGGAAGGCGCCGGCGAAATCGGTGCCGCCGGCGATCGGCGCGATCCAGATGTCGGGGCGGACGTTCGCGTAGATCCACTCATAGGCCTCGGGCGACAGCGGCGAGCCGGTCGAGCCCAGCATCCGCAGCCGGCTCAGGTCGGCCTCCTTGTGCGGCGAGACCCCGAGTTTCATGCCGCCGGCATACCACGCCGCGCCGGCGCCGAAGGCGGTGACCCCGGCTTGCTCGATGAAGCGCCACAGCCGGCCGGCATCGGGATAGTTCGGCGCGCCCTCGGCCAGCGCCACGGTCGCGCCCGTCAGCAGCCCGCCGACCTGCGCGTTCCACATGATCCAGCCGGTCGAGGTGAACCAGCAATAGACGTCCTCGGGCCCGACATCGACATGCAGGTTCAGAAGCTTGAGGTTCTCCAGGATGATGCCGCCATGGCCGTGGACGATCGGCTTCGGGCTGCCGGTGGTGCCCGAGGAATAGACCACCCAGAGCGGATGGTCGAAGGGCACCGGCGGCGCCTCGAAGGCGACGTCGTCGCCGATCAGCCCGGCCCAGTCGTGGCGGGCGACCGTGCCGGGCGTCACGCCCTCGGCCGCGTCCAGCGTGATCCAGTGCTCGAGCGTCTCCAGCCCGTCGAGCAGCGCCTGCACCTCGCCGCTGCGGTCATAGTGCTTGCCGTTGAAGGCATAGCCCGAGGCGGTGAAGATCGCCTTCGGCGCGATCTGGCGGAAGCGTTCCAGCACCGTCGGCGCGCCCATGTCCGGGGCGCAGAGCGACCAGATCGCCCCCAGGCTGGCCGTGGCCAGGAAGGCGACGATGGTGTCGGGCGTGTTCGGCAGATAGCCGGTGACGCGGTCACCCTGAGCGATCCCCATCGCCCGCAGCCGGGCGGCAAGGCTGGCGACGCGGGCCTGCAACGCCTCCCAGCTCAAGTCGGTCAGGGTGCCGTCCTCGGCCTGGTGGCGGATGGCGCAGCGGCCGGGGCGGACATGGCGCATCACCTGCGCGGCATAGTTGACCCGGGCGCCGGGGAACCAGACCGCGCCGGGCATCTCGGCCTTGGCCAGCACGGCGCTGTGCGGGCTGGGGGACCGGATGTCGTAATAGTCCCAAAGCGCCTGCCAGAAGGCATCCGGGTCGTTCACCGACCAGTCCCACAGCGCGGCATAGCCGGGGAACGTGCGCCCGCGCGTCTCGCGCAGCCAGTCGATGAACGCCGCCATCTTGCTGTTCGCGGCCAGATCGGCCGGCGGCTGCCAGGCCGCGCTTTGGTCCTTCGCCATGTCGTGAATGTCCTCCCGTCTCCTCCGGGCGGATCATTCAGCGCGCTCCCGGGGCTGTCAACTGCGCCCCCGCCTGCCGGCGCGACGTCAGGTCCCGCCCGGGTGATCCGGCAGCACCTGGCGCTGCAGCATGGTGCGCAGGGCGAAGTTCGAGCGGATGTTGCGGATGCCGGGCACCTGCATCAGCCGGTCCTCGAGGAAATGGTCGAAGGCGGTCAGATCCGCCGCCACCACCCGCAGCAGCACATCGCGCGAGCCGGTCATCAGGTAGCATTCCATCACCTCGGCGAAGGTGCTGACCGCCTTCTCGAAGGCGGTGATGGCGCTGCGGTCCTGCCGCTCCAGCTCGACCGAGACGAAGATCGAGACCGGCAGGCCCAGCTTCACCGGGTCGATCCGGGCGCCGTAGCCGGTGATGACGCCCTCGGCCTCCAGCCGGGCCACCCGCCTTGCGCAGGGGGTGGGAGAGAGGCCGACCCGCTCGGCCAGCTCGGTATTGGCGATGCGCCCGTCGCGCTGAAGCGCGGCGACGATTCTGCGGTCTATGGCGTCCATGGGTATTTTCTCTATTTCAGTCACGGATTTTAGCCAGTCACGCTATATGGGCTGCTTTCATTAGGCAAGTTTGGCGAGTTTGCCTCGCCCGGCCGTGCGAATTTCCCGGCGGGAGGAGCAACGCGCGAATTGCAGGGAGATGCGCAGATGAAAATCACGGAAGTAATGGCGCCGGAGCACGAGACCGTCGTCCGGGTCGAGGAGCCGTCGGTCGGGCTGACCGGCTTTGTCGCGGTCCATTCCACGGCGCTGGGGCCGGCGGCGGGCGGGCTGCGGATGCGGCCCTATGCCGACGAGGCGGCGGCGCTGGAGGACGCGCTGCGGCTGTCGCGCGGCATGAGCTACAAGAACGCGGCGGCCGACCTGCCGCTGGGCGGTGGCAAGTCGGTGATCCTGGGCGACCCGGCCCGGAAGAGCCCCGAGATGCTGGCCGCCTTCGGCCGGGCGATCGACAGCCTCGGCGGCCGCTACTGGACCGCCGAGGACATGGGCATGTCGCCCGAGGACATGGCCGTGGTGGCGGGCGAAACCGCCTATGTCGCCGGCCTTCCCCATGGGGAATATGCCAGCGGCGATCCCTCGCCGATCACCGCGCGCGGGATTTTCTCGGCGATCCGGATCACCGCAAGGCATCGCTTCGGCTCGGACGACCTGACCGGCCGGACCGTGTCGCTGCAAGGATTGGGCCATGTCGGCGTCCATCTGGCGCGGATGCTGCACGAGGCCGGCGCCCGGCTGGTGGTGGCCGATACGGACGCCGCCCGGGTGACGGCGGCGCGCGAGGCCTTCGGCGCCGAGGCGGTGGCGCCCGAGGCGATCCTGGCCGTCGAGGCCGATATCCTCGCTCCCTGCGCCATCGGCGCGATCCTGAACGAGAAGACGATCCCGGAGCTGCGCGTCGCCGCGGTGGCCGGCGGCGCCAACAACCAGCTGGCGACGGCGGCGGACGGGGCCCGGCTGCACGCCCGCGGCATCCTCTATGCCCCGGATTTCGTCGCCAATGCCGGCGGCATCATCAACGTCGCGACCGAGATCCTGCGCATCTCGGACCGCGCCGGCTATGTCGACCAGAAGCTGGCGGCGGTGGAGACGACGCTCGACCGCATCCTGACCCGCGCCGCCGAGGCCGACCTCAGCCCCAACGACATCGCCGAGGCGACGGTGGGCGAGCGGCTGGTGCGGCCGGCGGCCTGACGACGGGCGCGACCGGGTCGCACATCCGGTCGCGCCATGCGCCCTACTTGATCGGCGAGAAGGCCGCCGGGGTCAGGAAGACGCTTTCCTGGTATTCCAGGTAGGGCAGGATCTTGGGCACGAAGCCCTGCCAGTCGGCATCGGCGCCCAGCTTCGCCCGCTGTTCGCAGCGGTGGGCGAAGGAGTCGTAGCCCCAGAGGAAGACGATCGAGTTCAGCGGCCCGCTCTCGGTCGTCCAGCAGCCGACCAGCCGGGCGTATTTGGTGATGATGCCAAGCCCCTCGGCCTCGTAGAGCTTGAGGAATTCCGCCGCCTTGCCGGCGGAGACGCGGTAGGTCCGTTTTTCGAAGATCATGGGGTCTCACTGTCCATTGCGTGCTGTGGAAACACCCTGCGCCGGGCGCGGGGTTGCGGTGGATCGTAGTCACGACGCCGTTACTCGGCAACAGGAAGTCGTCGGATGACGACAAAAATGGCTCGCGCCTTCCCATTGCCTGCCCTATGGTGTCTATTTGCGTGGCCCGGCTGCGGCGGACGAAGCGGGCGGGCCCGGGGAAAGGTGGACGGAATGAAGGCGAAATCGGACGCGTTGCGCGGGTCGAAGAGGGCCGCGGCGGCGGAGAAGGAGCGGGGCGGCACCCCGTCGCGGATGCCGCATGCCGAGCGCCGGGCGCAGATTCTCGCCACCGCCTCGGAGTTCTTCGCCGATTACGGCCTGACCGCCCAGACCCGCCGCCTGGCCGAGGAATGCGGCATCTCGCAGCGCCTGCTCTACCGTTTCTTCCCGACCAAGGAGGACCTGCTGGCCGAGGTCTATCGCGAGGAGATCCTGGGGGCCTTCAAGGGTGTCTGGTTCGCCGAGCTGGGCGATCGCAGCCGCAGCGTGGAAGAGCGCCTGACGGTCTTCTACACCGATTACCTGCGCAACACGCTCAGCCGCAAGTGGTTGAGATTGTTCATGTATGCCTCGCTGTCGGAATCCGCGATGGCGCCGGACTACATTTCGAGCATCATCACCCAGCTGCTCGAGCTGATCATGTCCGAGGCCGCGCATGAGCGCGGCGTGATCCTGCCCGACGACAAGCCGGCGCTGCACGAGATGGGCTGGACCCTGCATGGCGCGATCTCGCACTACGCCATCCGCCGCCATCTCTACCGCGCCAGCCATACCCTGCCGGAGGAGCGGGTGGTCGAGATGCATGTGCGCATGTTCCTGGCCGGATTCGACGCCATGCTCGCCCCCTACATCGCTGCCGACTGAGCTCCTGCCGCTGCGGACTGTGCTCAGGCGGTGGGCGTCCGGGCCGCCATCCTGCTTGGGATTTCAGCGTTTCTGCGCATTTGCCGCATGTAACAAGTCGTCAGTTGACGACAAATAAACTCGCCGTTACCGTCGCACTGTCAGCGGTCTTGTCCGCCGGGCGGGGCTGCCCGGCAAAAACAGAAGACAGGATCGACCAACGGAGAGGATAATCGGGATGTCGAACGGCAAATATCACCTCGGGCGGCGCGACTTCCTGCGCGGCTCGGCCGCGGCGGGCGCGCTTTCGCTGGTGCCGGCACGGATGGCCCTGGCGCAAAGCGGTGCGATCAACATGCAGACCTGGTCGGCCGCGGTCGACACGGTGCAGAGCCACCTGAGCGCCTTCACCAAGGAGACCGGGATTCCGGTCAACTACGGCAACGCGCCCTGGGCCCAGTATCGCGAGGGCATGGTGGCGAAATTCGTCGGCGGCGCGCCGCTCGACATGATGTGGGTCTCGGATTCCTGGCTGCCGGAATGGGCCGAGGCCGGCTGGATCGCCCCGGTCGACGGGTTCGACTCGCTGATGAAATACAATGCCGAGGCCGAGAAGTTCTGCACCGACTCGATGACCTATAACGGGCGTCAGTACGGCCTGACCTACTACACCGACTTCATGGCCTTCCTCTATGACGAGGAGAAGGTGAAGGCCGCCGGCTTCGACGCCCCGCCCAGCACCTGGGAAGAGGTCGTCGAGCAGTCGCTGGCGATGAAGGAGAAGGGCATCTCGGACTACCCGATGATGCTGGCGATGGCGCAGGAAAGCTGGCTGATCGAGTTCATGTCGGCGCTGGTCTACTCGCATGGCGGCCGCTTCACCGACGAGGGCGGCAAGGCGATCATGCAGAACGCAGACGGCGGCGCGGTCGAGGCGCTGCAATGGGTCGTCGACGCGGTCAGCAAGCACAAGATCGTCTCGCCCGGCTGCGTCGAGACCGGCGAGCTGTCGGGCCTCAAGGCCTTCGCCTCGGGCAACCACGCCTTCGCCATGGTCGCCAAGTACCGGCTGCGGATGCTGAACGATCCGGCCCAGTCGCAGATCGCCGGCAACGTCAAGCAGGCGCTGATGCCGAAGGGGCCGAAGGGCGATCATGCCACCGTCGGCTGGATGCGCTTCCACGGCATGTCGGCCCAGGCTGCCAAGGACAAGCAGCGCGCCGAGAACACCGCCAAGCTGATCGAGTGGTTCGGCGGCAAGGCGGACGGCGCATACAAGTTCCAGAAGCTCTTGTTCCTCGACATCGGCGCGGGCTTCGGCGTCAAGCCGCTGTTCGACGATCCCGAGATCCAGGCCGCCTACGGCAAGTACGGCGATGTCGAGATCATCAAGGCGCAGCAGGCGCTGGCGCAGAAGAAGGACGTCGTCACGCCCTGGTTCGGCGAATGGAACGAGACCAACGGCGCCGCCTGGCAGTCGGCGATCCTCGGCAATGCGGATGTTTCCGCCGCTCTCGGCAAGGCGGCGGAAACCTGGGACGAGCTGAAAGACAGCTACTAAGTCCCGAGTGCCGGCGCGGACGCTCCCTCCGCGCCGGCATTTCCTTTTTCGCCCCGAGCGGGCTGGGCATTCTGGAAGGCGGGAACATCCTTGGCGTATATGGCAGGCACGACCGGGCCGCACCGGCGCACCTTGTGGCAACGGTTCGGATACGAGGAACGCAGCGCGCTGCTGCTGATCGCGCCGGTGATGACGGTGCTGATGGCGGTCGCCGTCTTCCCGGTGCTCTATTCCTTCTATCTCAGCTTCTTCCGGATCAAGCTGACCCGGCCCAACCGGCAGCCCTTCGTCTGGTTCGACAATTACACCGACCTGTTGACCAATGACCTGTTCTGGACCTCGGTCCTGCGCACGGTGGTCTTCGCCGTGGTCTCGGTTTCGGCGATCGCGGTGATCGCGCTGCTGGTGTCATTGCTGCTGAACCAGAACTTCCGCGGCCGGCGCATCCTCAGCACCATCATCCTGGTGCCCTGGGCGATCCCGTATGTCGCCAACGCGCTGATGTGGAAATGGATCTACGATTCCGGCTACGGCGCGCTGAACGGGCTGCTCTACCAGCTCGACTTCATCGACAAGTACATGATCTGGCTCGGCGACCAGGACAAGACGCTGATGCTGATCGCCAATGCCTTCGTCTGGAAGGAGGTGCCGCTGGCCACCATCCTGCTGCTGGTGACGCTGAAATCGATCCCGGCCGACCTCTACCAGGCCGCGCGGGTCGACGGCGCCACTGTCTGGCAACGCTTCGTCCATGTCACGCTGCCGTCGATGAAGCCCGGCTTCCTGCTGGTGATGATCTACGAGACGATGATGGCGATCCGCCATTTCGACCTGTTCTTCATCCTCACCGAGGGCGGACCCGGCGACGCCAGCCACGTGCTGTCCTGGCATATCTATGTCGAGACCTTCCGCAGCCTGTCCTTCGGCTCGGGCGCGGCGATGTCCTACGTGCTGGCGCTGGTCACCTTCGCCTTGTCCTACCTCTTCATCCGCACCCTGGGACGGAAGGTCTGAGATGTCCGATCAAGCATTCCCCGCTCCGCCGTCCGCACCCGCCGTCGACTACCGCCGGCGCCAGATCATGGGCCGGCTGGCCCAGCGGCTGGTGATCTTCGTCAGCGCGATCGTGCTGGCGATCTACGTGCTGGCGCCGGTCTCCTGGCTGGTCTCCTCGGCCTTCCAGACCGAGGCCGAGATCGTCTCGGTCCCGCCGCACTGGATCCCCGACAAGCCGACGCTGCACAATTTCGACGCCATCTTCGGCGCGACCGGGGACAAGGAAGTCACCTACGAGACCCGCAGCGGCACCGACCCGGCGGCGGGGGGCTTCATCCCCTCGACCGCCAAGGACCTGCCCAAGGCGATGTGGAACAGCGTGCTGGTGGCGACGCTGGTGGTGATCCTCAACCTGCTGGTCGGGGTGCCGGCGGCCTATGCCATGGCCAAGATCCGGTTCTGGGGCCGCGATGCCTCGGTCTACTTCATCCTCATCACCCGGGTGATCCCCGATATCGCGCTGGTGGTGCCGTTCTTCCTGGTGATCCGCAAGCTGGGCCTGCTCGACACGATCTCCTCGCTGGTCATCACCTATCTCGCCGTCACCGTGCCCTTCACCGTCTTCATCCTGGTGCAGTATTTCGAGGGCCTGCCGGACGAGCTCGACAAGGCGGCCCGCGTCGACGGCTGCTCGCGCTTCCAGGCGCTGATCCGGGTGTTCCTGCCGTTGTCGCTGCCGTCGCTGGTGGCGGTGGTGCTGTTCACCTTCCTGACCAGCTGGAACGAGTTCCTGCTGGCGCTGATGTTCACCCAGACCTCGGCCTCGCAGACGTTGCCGATCCTGTTGGCGGCCTTCACCTCGGACTTCACGGTCAGCTTCTCGTTCCTGAACGCGGCCGGGGTGCTGGCGATCGTGCCGCCGGTGATCGTCGCCATCGTCTTCGAACGCTACATCGTTTCCGGCCTGACCGCCGGCGCCGTCAAAGGCTGACAAAGGAGAAGCCCCTTGGCCCGCATCCGTTTCGAGAACGTCAACAAGAAATACAGCAACGGGTTCCACGCGGTGAAGGACCTGAACCTGGACATCCAGCACAAGGAATTCATCGTCCTGCTGGGCCCGTCGGGCTGCGGCAAGTCGACGACGCTGAACATGATCGCCGGGCTGGAAGAGGTCAGCGACGGCGCGCTGATGTTCGACGACCAGATGGTCAACTACATGCCGCCGCACAAGCGCGACGTGGCGATGGTGTTCCAGAGCTACGCGCTCTACCCGCACAAGACGGTGTTCGACAACATCGCCTTCGGCCTGCACATGCGCAAGCAGCCCAAGCCCGAGATCGAGCGCCGGGTGCGCGACGCCGCCCGGCGGCTCGAGATCGAGCACCTGCTCGACCGCCGGCCGGGGCAATTGTCGGGCGGCCAGCGCCAGCGGGTGGCGCTGGGCCGGGCGATGGTGCGCGATCCGGCGGTGTTCCTGATGGACGAGCCGCTGTCGAACCTCGACGCCGCGCTGCGGATCTCGATGCGGGCCGAGATCAAGCAGCTGCACCAGGCGATGCAGACCACCTTCGTCTACGTCACCCACGACCAGGCCGAAGCGCTGACCCTGGCCGACCGCATCGTGGTGATGCGCGACGGCGTGGTGCAGCAGATCGGCACCCCCGACGACATCTACGAGCGGCCCGCCAACACCTTCGTCGCCTCCTTCCTCGGCAGCCCGCCGATCAACTATATCGACGGCGAAATCGAGGTCTCCGGCCCGGCCGAGGCACTGTTCCGCCACCGCGAGGGGATGCTGCGCCTGCCCGAGGAGACGGCGCGGAAGGTGGCCGCCGCCGGGCGCCGCTCGGTCCGGCTGGGCATCCGCGCCGAGGATGTCAGCGAGCTTGGCGAGGGCTCCGAGGGCCAGGTGCTGCACGGCACGGTCAATTCGGTGCTGCCGGTCGGCTCGGACCAGTATCTCGGCATGCAGCTGGGCGGCGACGAGCTGTTCTTCCGCGTCGGCAAGGACCTGCGGCACCGCAACGGCGACAACGTCTCGCTGACAGTCGACCTCAACCGGCTGCACCTGTTCGACGCCGAGACCGGCGCCTCGCTGGTCGCCTGAGGCGGGACGCATGAAACCAGCCCCCTTTAGCTATCACCGGCCGGCCACGCTCGACGCGGCGCTCGGCCTGCTTGACCAGTACCGCGCGGAGGCCAAGCCGCTGGCGGGCGGCCAGAGCCTCGGGCCGATGCTGAACATGCGGCTGGCGCGGCCGGCCCATGTCGTCGATCTCAACGACCTGATCGAGCTCGACTACATCCGCCGCGACGGCGCCATGCTCGAGATCGGCGCGCTGACCCGCCATCACCGGCTGGCCCATGCGCCCGAGATCGCGGCGACGCTGCCGCTGCTCGGCCATGCCGCGCGCTCGATCGGCCATTACGCGATCCGCCAGCGCGGCACGCTGGGCGGCAGCGTCGTCCATGCCGATCCGGCGGCGCAACTACCGCTGGTGGCGGTGACAACCGGCGCCGAGGTGGTGATCCGCTCGGTCCGGGGGCAGCGGGTCTTGCCGGCCTCCGGGTTCCTGCAATCGATCATGACCGTCGACCTGGCCGCGGACGAGATGGTGACGGCGCTGCGCTTCCCCGTTCCCCCGGCCGGTGCCGGCTGGGGCTTCGAGCTGTTCAGCCGCCGCCACGGCGACTTCGCCATCGCCAGCGTCGCCGCCATGCTGGTGCTGGACGGCGGCGGCCGGATCGACCGGCTGCAACTGGGGATCGGCGGCGTCGGCGCGGTGCCGCTGCGGCTGCCCGAGATCGAGCGCTCGGTGCCCGGCACGCGGCCCGACCGCAACTGGGTCTGCGCCACCGCCGAGGCCGTCGCCCGGGCCGTCGCGCCCGAGGACGATCCGCTGATCCCGGCCGAGTTCCGGCGCGAGCTGGTGCGGTCGCTGGCCGCCGACGCGCTGGCCGCGGCCTTCACTTCGGCAAAGACGGCGGTGGCGGCATGAGCGACGGCAAGATCGCGGTCAGCCTGACCGTCAACGGCACCACGCACGAGCTTCGCGTCCGGCCGCAGCGGCTGCTGTCGGACGTGCTGCGCGAGGACCTCTTGCTCACCGGCACCCATGTCGGCTGCGAACACGGCGTCTGCGGCGCCTGCACGGTGATGATCGACGGTGCCCCGGCGCGCTCCTGCCTGACCTACGCGGTGCAGATGGAGGGCCACGAGGTCACCACCATCGAGGCGGTCGGGCAGGGCCCCGAGCTGTCGCCGCTGCAACAGGCGCTGCACGAGGAGCACGGGCTGCAATGCGGCTTCTGCACCCCGGGCATCCTGGTCACCTTCGAGGCCTATCTGAAGGAGAACCCGGACCCGACCGAGGCCGAGGTCCGCGACGTGCTGTCGGGCAACCTGTGCCGCTGCACCGGCTACCAGAACATCGTCGCCGCCATCCTCAAGGCCGCGGCCGCGATGCGCGGGGAGGGGGCGGCATGAGCGAGAGCTTCACCCATATCGGCCGGCCGCTGCCGCGCAAGGAGGACCGCCGGCTGCTGACCGGCCGCGGTCGCTACCTCGACGACATCGTGGTGGCGGGGGCGCTGCATGTCTGCTTCGTCCGCTCGCCGCATGCCCATGCCCGGATCGTCTCGATCGATACCGAGGCGGCGCGCGCGCTGCCCGGCGTCACCGGTGTCTATACCGGCCGCGATCTGGCGGAATGGACGACAAACCTGCGCCTGGCGCCGCCGATCGAGGGGCTGCAGCCGGTCGAGATGACGACGTTGCCGGTCGACACGGTGCGCTTCCATGGCGACCTTGTCGCCTGTGTCGTGGCCGAGGACCGTTATGTCGCCGAGGACGCCGCCGAACTGGTCGAGGTCGAGTATGACGTTTTGCCCGCCGTCGCCGACACTGCCTCGGCGCTGGCCGAGGGCGCGCCCTTGGTCGACGACGATCTGAGCTCGAACCTCGTCTCGCAGCAGAGCTTCAGCGCCGGCGACGTTGCCCGGCGGCGGCAGGAAGCGCATCGCGTGGTCGAGGCGCGGTTCAACCTGCACCGACATACCCATGTGCCGCTGGAAACCCGCGGCTGCCTTGCCGACTGGGACGCCGGCCGCGAACATCTGACGATGCAGATCGGCAACCAGGTGCCGCATCCGCTGCGCAGCCAGCTGGCCGCGCGGCTGCGGCTGGCCGAGAGCCAGGTGACGGTGATCAGCCCCGATGTCGGCGGCGGATTCGGCCAGAAGATCGCGCTCTACCGCGAGGAACTGACCGTCGCCGCCCTATCGCGCCATCTCTGCCGCCCGGTGCGCTGGCGCGAGGACCGGATGGAGAACCTGACCGCCGCCAGCCATGCCCGCGAATACCATTGCGCGACGCGGGCCTCGGTGGATGCCGACGGCCGCATCCTCGGGCTGGAGCTCGACCTGACCGAGGATTTCGGCGCCTATTGCTTCTACCCCGCCAACTACATGGCGCGGGTGGTGGCGATGATCCTGACCGGGCCCTACCGGATCGCCGATTACGCCTTCGAGGTGAAGGTCGCCCTGACCAACAAATGCGGCAACGGCCCGATGCGGGCGCCGATGGCGATTACCAGCTGGGTGATGGATGGCACCATCGAGGCCGTCGCCCGCGAGCTGGGCCTCGACCCGCTCGACGTCCGCCGGGTCAACGCCCTGACGCAGGCCGACCTGCCCCACACCATGCCGACCGGCGAGGTGCTGGCCGACATCACCCCGCTGGAGACGCTGGAAGGCGCGGCGGCGGCGATGGATGTCGCGGATTTCCGCGCCCGGCAGGAAGAGGCGCGCGCCAAGGGCCGCTATCTCGGCCTCGGCATCTCCACCGTGGTCGAATCGACCACCTACGGTTCGGGCTTCTACAAGGCCGCCGGCATTCCCGGCTCGGGCCACGAGGCCGCCTGGGTGCGGATCGAGCCGAGCGGGGCGGTCAACGCCTCGGTCGGGCTGATGGGCACCGGCCAGGGCTACGAGTCGCCGCTGTCGCAGGCGGTGGCCGACGGGCTCGGCGTGACGCCCGAGGACGTGCGGCTGCACATGGGCCATACCGACATCGCGCCCTACGGCATGGGCAGCCGCGGCGGCCGCGGGGCGACGGCGGGGGGCGGCACGCTCTACCTCTGCGCCCGGAAGGCGCAGGAGAAGGTGCTGGCCATCGCCGCCGGCATGCTCAACCTCAACGACCCGCAGGGCCTGCGGCTGAGGAACGGCCGGGTCGAGCGTCAGCTGGAAGGCGTCTGGCAGGCGACTGGCCTCACGCTTCCGGACGTCGCCCGCCGCGCCTATCTCGACCCGACGGCGCTGCCCGAGGGGATGACGCCGGGGCTCGACGTCTCGCTGGCCTACGACCCGCCGCCGATGACCTATTCCAACGCCACCCATGCCTGCGAGGTCGAGGTGGACGTTGCCACCGGCCGGGTGCGGATCGACCGCTATGTCGTCGCCGAGGATTGCGGCACCGTGCTCAACCCGGTGGTGGTGCGCGGCCAGCAGCAGGGCGCGGTGGCGATGGGGCTGAGCGGCGCGCTGCTGGAGCAGGTGGTCTATGACGAGACCGGGCAGAACCTGACCGCGACGCTGGCCGATTACATGGTGGCGACCGCCTGCGAGCTGCCGAACCTCGAGATCGTCGCCATGAACACGCCCAACCGGACCACCCCGGCGGGCATCAAGGGGATGTCGGAAGGCGGGGTGATGGGGGCGATCGGCGTCATCGCCAGCGCCGTCAGCGACGCGCTTTCGCCCTTCGGCGTGGTGGTCGAGCAGATGCCGATCAGCCCGCAATCCCTGCGCGCCGCCCTGCGCGGCAAGACACCGAACACCAAGTAAAGGACAGCGACCAATGACCGCCAAGAGCACCATCGGCTTCATCGGCCTCGGCATCATGGGGCGGCACATGGCCGGCCACATCCTCGCCGCCGGCTACCCGCTGCAGGTCTACAACCGCACCGCCGCCAAGGCCGCGCCGCTGGTCGAGCAGGGCGCCGTGCTGGCCGAGAACCCGGGCGCGCTGGCCGCCGCCTGCGACGTCGTCATCACCATCGTCGGCTACCCGGCAGATGTCGAAGAGGTCTATTTCGGCGACAATGGCATCATCGCCAACGCCAGGCCGGGCACCGTGTTGGTCGACATGACCACGTCCAGCCCCGAGCTGGCCCAGCGCATCGCCGCGGCGGCGGCCGGGAAGGGGCTGGCCGCGCTCGACGCGCCGGTCTCGGGCGGCGATATCGGCGCGCGCGACGGCAAGCTGGCGATCATGGTCGGCGGTGCGGCCGAGACCTTCGACAGCGTGCTGCCGGTCTTCGAGACGATGGGCGCGCGGATCGCGCTGATGGGCCCGGCCGGCGCCGGCCAGCACACCAAGATGGCGAACCAGATCGCCATCGCCTCGACCATGCTCGCGGTCTCGGAAAGCCTGTCCTATGCCGAGGCGGCGGGGCTGGATCCGGCCAAGGTGATCGAGGTCGTCGGCACCGGCGCGGCGGCGTCGTTCCTGCTCAATGGCCTCGGCCCGAAGATCGCCGCGCGCGATTACGCGCCGGGCTTCTTCGTCCACCATTTCGTCAAGGACATGTCGATCGCGCTATCCGAGGCCGAGCGCATGGGGCTCGACCTGCCGGGCCTGGCGCTGGCCCGCAGCCTGTACCAGAAGCTGGTCGACGGCGGCTACGGCGAGGAAGGCACCCAGGCGCTGTTCCGCGTCTATTGCGGGCTGACCGCGACGGGGGAGGCGGCCTGATGCGCTTCGAGGGCGACTACCTGGTTCCGGCCGCGCCCGAAAAGGTCTGGGAAGGGCTCAACGACCCCGAGGTGCTGCGTCGCTCGATCCCCGGCTGCAGCGCGATGGAGCGCACCGGCGACAACGAGTTCACCGCCTCGGTGACGGCGCGGGTCGGGCCGGTTTCGGCGACCTTCAAGGGCAAGGTCGAGCTGGCGGACCTCGATCCGCCCACCTCCTACACCCTGCGCGGCCGTGGCCAGGGCGGCCCGGCCGGCTTCGCCAAGGGCGCGGCGCGGATCACGCTGGCGCCCGAGGGCAGCGGCACCCGGCTGCGCTACGAGGCCGATGTCGATATCGGCGGCAAGCTGGCCAGCGTCGGCGGCCGGCTGATCCAGGGCGTGGCGCGCAAGACGGCGGACGATTTCTTCGCCGGCTTCGCCAAGGTGCTGACCGGCGAGGCGCCGGCAGCGGCGGCTCCGGCTGGGGCTGCTCCGACCGCGGGCGCAGCCCGGGTGGCCATTGCCGCTCACGGCGGGCATATTCCCCTCATCGACCGGGTGGCCTGGCTGATCTCCGGCTTCGCCCTCGGTCTCCTCGCGGCCTATTGTTTCGGGTGACCAACATGCAGATCGACGACGCCATCCTCGCCATGCAATCGCAACTGATCGGGTGGCGGCACGATCTGCACGCCCATCCCGAAACCGCCTTCCAGGAACACCGCACCGCCGCCTTCATCGCCCGCGAGATGAAGGCGATGGGGCTGGAGGTGCACGAGGGGCTGGGCGGTGGCACCGGCGTTGTCGGCGTGTTGCGCAACGGCGCGGGGCGGTCGGTCGGGCTGCGCGCCGATATCGACGCGCTCGACGTCACCGAGACGACCGGGCTCGACTACGCTTCGCAGATCCCCGGCAAGATGCATGCCTGCGGCCATGACGGTCACACCACGATGCTGCTGGGCGCCGCCCGCCACATGGCGGCCAACCCGCCGGGCGACGGCACCGTGGTCTTCATCTTCCAGCCGGCCGAGGAGAACGAGGGCGGCGCGCGGGTGATGGTCGAGGAGGGGCTGTTCGAGCGTTTCCCGGTCGACCAGGTTTTCGGGCTGCACAACTGGCCCGGCCTGCCGGCGGGGCAATTCGCCCTGCGCGACGGCCCGGTGATGGCGGCGCTCGACACGTTCGAGCTGCGCCTGACCGGCAAGGGCGCCCACGCCGCCATGCCGCATCAGGGCATCGACCCGATCACCGTGGCGGCACAGGTCCAGACCGCCTGGCAGAACATCGTCAGCCGCTCGGTCGAGCCGACCGACGCCGCCGTCATCAGCATCACCCAGATCCATGCCGGCGACACGCTGAACGTCATCCCCGAGCAGTTGGTGATCCGCGGCACCGTCCGGACCCTGCGGCCCGAGACCCGCGACCTCTGCGAGGCCGAGATGGGCCACCGCGCCGAACATATCGCCGCCGCCTATCACGCCAGCGCCGCCTTCGACTACCAGCGCCGCTACCCGGCGACGATCAACACCGCTGCCGCCACCGCGCTGGCCCGCTCGGCCGCCGAGGCCGTCGCCGGCGCGGGCACGGTCGAGGGCGGCCTGACCCCGAGCATGGCGGCCGAGGATTTCGCCTTCATGCTCGAGCAGAAGCCGGGCAGCTATATCTGGCTGGGCAATGGCAGCGCCGAGGGCGGGCGCAACCTGCACAGCCCGAACTATGTCTTCAACGACGAGATCCTGCCGGTCGGCGTGCAGTATTACTGCGAAGTCGCCAGGCGCGCGCTGCGCGGCGACAACGGCTGACCTCCCGAGGCATCACGGACAAGTGAGAGCGCCGGGCTTGTGCCCGGCGTTGTGCGTTGCCCTATTGGGCGGGCTCGGGCCCGTCGCGACAAAACTTCCCAGAAATCACGCCGAATGCAGGTATTGACCTATTTGGAATGTTCCAATAGTAGATTTGGAACGATCTAAACTGAGATTCGGGAGGGGTACATGAACTGGGGCCTGATAGGCGCAAGCACCATTGCGGCACAGCACATGATTGCGGCCTTCCGCTCGGTCTCCGCGGGGCAGGTGAGCTGGGTCGTCAGCGGCTCGGCCGATCATGCCGCCGGTTACGCGGCCGAGCACGGCATCGCCAGTCACGGCACCGATCTTGAGGCGATGCTGGCCGATCCGGCCATCGACAGCGTCTACATTTCCTCGACCAACGAGAAGCACAGGGCGCAGGCGCTGGCCGCCATCGCCGCCGGCAAGCACGTGCTGTGCGAGAAACCCCTCGCCATGACCGTCGCCGATGCCCGCGAGATGGTGCAGGCGGCCGAGGCGGCGGGGGTCACCTTCGCCACCAACCACCACCTGCGCAATGCCGGCAGCCATCTGGCGATCCGCGACCTGATCGCCTCGGGTCGTATCGGCCGGGTGCTGTCGCTGCGCGTCCATCACGCCGTCTACCTGCCGCCCCACCTGCAGGGCTGGCGCATCAACGACGCGGCGGCCGGCGGCGGGGTGATCCCCGACATCACCGTCCACGACGCCGACACCGTGCGCTTCCACCTCGGCGAGGATCCGGCCGAAGTCACCGCCATCGCCGGCGCCTCGGGGCTGGGCGAGGGGGTCGAGGATTCGGTGATGTCGGTCTGGACCATGCCCTCCGGCGCGATGGTCTTCGCCCATGAGAGCTTCACCCACCGCTTCGCCGGCTCCGGCATCGAGGCCCACGGCACCGAGGGCTCGATCTTCGCCCGCGGGGTGATGACCCAGCGCCCGCTGGGCGAGGTCGAGCTGGTCACCGGGGCCGGGCGCGAAGCGGTGCCGTTCGACGCCCACGATCTCTACGCCCGCGGCGTCGCCCGGTTCGTTGCCGCCGCCGCCGGGCAGGGCCGTCCGGCCGCCGATGGCTGGGACGGGGTCAAGTCGCTCGCCGTCGCCGATGCGGTGCGCACGGCCGCGGCCGAGGGCCGCCGTGTCGCCGTGAATTACGAAGGGGCCTGAGATGGTGTCGAAACTCGTCACTCCGGCCGAGGCCGTCGCCCGCATCGAGGACGGCGCGGTCGTCACCGTGTCCTCCTCCTCGGGCCTCGGCTGCCCCGACAAGGTGCTGGAGGCGCTGGGCGACCGCTTCGCGGCCGAGGGCCATCCGCGCGGGCTGACCACGCTGCACCCGATCGCGGCCGGCGACATGTACGGCATCAAGGGCATCGACCACATCGCCCGCGACGGGCTGCTCGAGACGGTCATCGCCGGCTCCTACCCCTCGGGCCCGTCGAGCCTGCCGATGCCCGAAATCTGGAAGATGGTCGTCGAGGACCGGGTCGCCGCCTACAACGTGCCCTCGGGCATCCTGTTCGACATGCATCGCGACGTCGCCGCGCGCCGGCCGGGGGTGTTCACCAAGGTCGGGCTCGAGACCTTCGTCGATCCGGTCCGCGAGGGCTGCGCGATGAACGACCGCGCCGCCGCCCGGCCCATCGTCCGCCGGCAGGAGCTCGACGGCGACACCTGGCTGCATTTCCCCAACATCGTGCCCGATGTCTGCATCCTGCGCGCCACCACCGCCGACGAGCGCGGCAACCTGACCTACGAGCACGAGGGCGCCTATCTCGGCGGGCTCGACCAGGCCATCGCCACCCGCAATCATGGCGGGCTGGTCATCGCCCAGGTCAAGCGCGTCACCGCCGCCGGATCGCTGCGGCCGCATGACGTGCGGGTGCCGGGCCATCTCGTCGACCTGATCGTCCTCGACCCCGAGCAGAAGCAGACCACCGAGACGCTCTACGATCCCGCGATCTCGGGCGAAATCCTGCGGCCCTGGGACAGCTTCAGCCTCGCCGAGCATTCGGTCGAGAAGGTCATCGCCCGCCGCGCCGCGATGGAACTGCGCGACGGCCAGTCGGCCAACCTCGGCTTCGGCATCTCGGCCATCGTCCCGCGCGTGCTGCTCGAGGAAGGCCACGGCCAGGCCGTCACCTGGGCCATCGAGCAGGGGGCGGTGGGCGGCATGCCCTTGACCGGTTTCGCCTTCGGCTGCGCCTCCAACGCCGACGCCTTCATGCCGTCGCCGAACCAGTTCACCTATTTCCAGGGCGGCGGCTTCGACGTTTCGTTCCTGTCCTTCCTCGAGGTCGATACCGAGGGCAACGTCAATGTCTCGAAGCTGGGCAAGAAACCCTATCTCACGGCCGGCTGCGGCGGCTTCGTCGACATCACCGCCCATGCGCGCAAGATCGTCTTCTCGGGCTGGTTCGAGGCCGGGGCGCAGATCGCGCTGAGCGCGGACGGTCTGCGGGTCGAGAAGCCGGGCAAGTTCACCAAGATGGTCGCGCAGGTCGAACACGTCACCTTCTCGGGCGCGCGGGCGCTGGCGACCGGGCAGGACGTCCTCTACGTCACCGAGCGTTGCGTGATGCGGCTGACGGAGAACGGCCTCGTCGCCACCGAGATCATGCCCGGCATCGACCCCGAGCGCGACATCGTCGCCGCCTCCGAAGGCCGGGTGACGGTCGCGCCCGATGCCAGGACGATGCCGCTGGCGCTGCTGTCGCCCGAACCGATGGCATTGACGCTATGAGCCAGCTGCACCTCCATCTCAACGGCCCGCTGGCCGAGTTGCGGCTCGACAACCCGGCCAAGATGAACGCCTTCACGGTGGCGATGCTGCGCCAGCTCGAGGGGCATTGCGACCTGATCGACAACCGGCCGGAAGTCCGCGCCGTGCTGGTCACCGCCGAGGGGCCCAAGGCCTTCTGCACCGGCGCCGATATCGGCGCCTGGGGCGGGCTCAGCCCGGCGGAGTTTTCGCGCCACTGGGTCCGTGACGGCCACCGCATCTTCGACCGGCTGGCGCGGCTGTCCAAGCCGACCATCGCCGTGCTGCAGGGCCACGCCTTCGGCGGCGGGCTCGAACTGGCGGCGGCCTGCGACCTGCGGGTGATGGCGCCGAAGGCGACGCTGGCGCTGCCCGAGGCCGGGGTCGGCATCGTGCCGGGCTGGTCGGGCACCCAGCGGCTGGCGCGGCTGATCCCCGAGCCGGTGCTGAAGGAGATGGCCCTGTTCGGCCGTCGCATCGGGGCCGAGCGCGCCCACGCGCTGGGCTTCGTCGCCGAGGTCTCGGAAACCCCGCGCGAGGTGGCCGAAGAGATCGCGGCACGGCTGGCCAAGACCAGCCCGCGCGCCACCGAGGTGGCCAAATACATGATCCATGCCGCGGTCGGCGAGGACCGCGGGGCGATGGTCGAGGCGCTGGGCAGCGGCATGATCGCCGCCAGCGACGACCGTGCCGAGGGCGTCGCCGCCTTCCTGGAAAAACGCAAACCCGAATTCCCCGGAACCTGACATGACCGAATTCACCCTGATCCCCTCTGCCGGCACTGCCGCGGTCGACGCGCCCTTCACCGGTCGCCACCTGATCGACGGCACCTGGCAGGACAGCGCCGACGGCCGCACCTTCGAACGCCGCTCTCCCTCCCACGGCGTTCTGGTCAGCCGTTCGGCGCTGGCCGGGGCGGACGAGACCGAGGCGGCCATCGCCGCCGCCCGCCGCGCCTTCGACGCCGGGTGCTGGAGCCGGAGCTCGGGCAAGGACCGCGCGACGCTGCTGCTCAAGGTCGCCGACCTGATCGACGCCCGGCGCGAGGAAATCGCCCGGATCGAGGTGCTGGAAAGCGGCAAGCCGATCGCCCAGGCCCGGGCCGAGATCGAGGGCGCCGCCGACATCTGGCGCTACGCCGCCGCGCTGGCCCGCACCCTGCACGGCGACAGCCACAACAGTCTCGGCGCCGACATGCTCGGGCTGGTGCTGAAGGAGCCGATCGGCGTCGTCTCGATCATCACGCCGTGGAACTTCCCCTTCCTGATCGTCAGCCAGAAGCTGCCCTTCGCGCTGGCCGCCGGCTGCACCTGCGTCGTCAAGCCGTCCGAGCTGACGCCCTCGACCACCGTGATGCTGGGCGAGATGCTGATCGAGGCCGGGCTGCCGGCCGGCGTCGTCAATATCGTGCTGGGTTACGGCGACCCGGTCGGCGCGCTGATGTCCGAGCACACGGCGGTCGACATGGTGACCTTCACCGGCTCGACCGGGGTCGGCAAGGCGATCACCGCCGCCGCCTCGGGCACGCTGAAGAAGGTGGCGCTGGAGCTGGGCGGCAAGAACCCGCAGGTGGTGTTCCCCGATGCCGATCTCGACCAGGCGGCCGACGCGATCACCTTCGGCGTCTATTTCAACGCCGGCGAATGCTGCAACTCCGGCAGCCGGATCATCGTTCACGAGGACATCGCCAGGGACCTCGTTTCGCGCGTCGTGGAGCTGTCGCGCCGGGTGCCCTTCGGCGACCCGCTCGACGAGGCGACCAAGGTCGGCGCCATCATCTCGGACGCCCATCAGGCCAAGATCGACGGCTACGTCAAGGACGCCGCCAGCGCCGGGGCCGAGGTTCAGCTCGGCGGCGGCGAGATGGAGGTGCCGGGCCTGCCGGGCCGGTTCTACCAGCCGACCGTGGTCTCCGGCGTCACCCCCGACATGGCCATCGCCCGCGAGGAGGTCTTCGGCCCGGTGCTCTCGGTGCTGACCTTCCGGACCATGGACGAGGCGCTGGCGCTGGCCAACGGCGCCGCCTACGGCCTGTCGGCCGGGGTGTGGAGCGACAGCGTCCACACCTGCCTGGAATTCTCGCGTCGGGTGCAGGCCGGGACGGTCTGGACCAACACCTGGATGGACGGCTTCGCCGAGCTGCCCTTCGGCGGTGTCAAGGAAAGCGGTTCGGGGCGCGAGCTCGGCCGCTACGGGATCGAGGAGTTCCTGGAGGTGAAGACCGTGCAGATGCGGATCGGCCGCACACGGCAAGCCTGGGTCGCCGCCGACTGACTGGCGCCCCACCCGGGAGAGTGGAATAACCTACGCGATAATGGGAGGAGAACCGAATGCGTGGACTTAAAGGCAAGCTGACGACCGCCGCGGCGGTGCTGGCACTGACCGCCGGCATGGCCTCGGCCGAGAGCGTCGAGGTGCTGCACTGGTGGACCTCGGGCGGCGAGGCCGCGGCGCTCAACGTGCTGAAGAAGGACCTGCAGGCCGAGGGCATCGGCTGGAAGGACATGCCGGTCGCCGGTGGCGGCGGCGGCAGCGCCATGACCGTGCTGCGCGCCCGGGTCACCGCCGGCAACCCGCCGACCGCCGTGCAGATGCTGGGCTACGACATCCAGGACTGGGCCAAGCTCGGCGTCGTCGCCAACCTCGACAACGTCGCCAAGGCCGGCAACTGGGACGCCGTGGTGCCGGACGCGCTGAAGAAATTCTCGAAATACGACGGCCACTGGATCGCGGTGCCGGTCGACGTCCACTCGACCAACTGGGTCTGGGGCAACAAGAAGCTTCTCGACAGCCTCGGCATCGCCCAGCCCAAGACCTGGGACGAGTTCATCGCCGCCATGCAGAAGGTCAAGGACGCCGGCAAGACCGCGCTCGCCGTCGGCGGCCAGCCCTGGCAGGAAGCGACGATGTTCGACGCTGTCGTGCTCTCGGTCGGCGGGCCGGACTTCTACAAGAAGGCCTTCATCGACCTCGATCCCAAGGCGCTGGGCGGACCGCAGATGGTCGAGGCCTTCAAGCGGATGGAACAGCTGCACGGCTTCGTCGATCCGAACTTCTCGGGCCGCGACTGGAACCTGGCCACCGCGATGGTGATCAAGGGCGACGCCGCCTTCCAGATGATGGGCGACTGGGCCAAGGGCGAATTCCTGCGCGCCGGCCAGAAGCCGGGCGAGGACTTCATGTGCTTCCGCACCCCGGGCACCCAGGGCGACGTCACCTTCAACTCGGACCAGTTCGTGATGTTCAAGGTCGGCAAGGACGCCCAGCACGCCCAGGACGAGATGGCCAAGGCGGTGATGTCGCCGTCGTTCCAGTCGTCCTTCAACGTGGTCAAGGGCTCGGTCCCGGCCCGGATGGACGTGCCGGACACCGCCTTCGACGCCTGCGGCAAGATGGCGATGAAGCAACTGCAGGAAGCCTCGAAGAACGGCACGCTGCTGGGGTCGATGGCCCATGGCCACGCCAACAAGGCGGCGGTGAAGAACGCGATCTACGACGTCGTGACCGCGAACTTCAATGGCGACTATGGCGCGGAACAGGCCGCCAAGGAACTGGTCAGCGCCGTGGCCCTGGCCCAGTAACCTGAACCGGCCGGCCCGGACCCCCGGGCCGGCCCCGCCGCCAAGGCAGGGGAGAGCCGGACCGACCGGCTCCCCATCCCACCCTAGCCAAGAGGAAAGGACGCGCGATGGCCTCCGCTCCCGCCGTGGATTTTCGGACCCGTCTGCAGACCTGGCTGCCGAAACTGGTGCTGGCGCCCTCGCTGGCCTCGACCCTGGTCTTCGTCTACGGCTTCATCGTCTTCACGGTCTACCTGTCGTTCACCAACAGCACGATCCTGCCGTCCTACGACCTGGTCGGGTGGCACAATTACTGGCGGCTGTTCCAGCTGCCGACCTGGACCATCGCGGTCAAGAACCTGGCGATCTTCGCCTCGCTCTACATCGCGATCTGCATCGCCATCGGCCTCGGCCTCGCCATCTTCCTCGACCAGAAGATCCGCGGCGAGGGGATGCTGCGGCCGATCTACCTCTACCCGATGGCGCTGAGCTTCATCGTCACCGGCACGGCGTGGAAATGGCTGCTCGATCCGGGCATCGGCATCGAGCACACGATGCACCTGTGGGGCTGGACCAGCTTCCACTTCAACTGGATCAAGACCAGCCAGTACGCGATCTACACCGTGGTGCTGGCGGCGGTCTGGCAGACCTCTGGCTTCGTCATGGCGATGTTCCTCGCCGGTCTGCGCGGCATCGACAACGAGATCCTCAAGGCCGCCCAGATCGACGGCGCCTCGAACTGGAACCTCTACCGCCGGATCATCATCCCGCAGCTGCGGCCCGCCTTCCTGTCGGCCTTCGTCATCCTCGCCCACCTTGCCGTCAAGTCCTACGACCTCGTCGTCGCCCTGACCGGCGGCGGGCCCGGCCGGGCGACCGAGCTGCCGGCGACCTTCATGTATTCCTACACCTTCACCCGCAACGAGATGGGCGTCGGCGCCGCCTCGGCGGTGATCATGCTGATGACCATCGCCGCGATCATGGTCCCCTATCTCTACGCCGAACTGAAGGAGCCGAAGTGATGTCTTCCGCCTCCCAGGAAATCGCGATCCGCACCGGCGGTTTCACCCGCAAGCTGATCTATGTCACCCTGATCGTCTTCGCCGCCTTCTACCTGCTGCCGCTCTTCGTCATGCTGATCAACTCGGTCAAGCCGCTGAGCGAGATCACCGGCGGCAACATGATGGCACTGCCCAAGGTCTGGACCATCAAGCCGTGGCTCGAGGCCTGGTCGAGCGCCCAGATCGGCGTTCAGCCGACCGGCCTGCGGCCCTATTTCCTCAACTCGATCGAGATGGTCGTGCCCGCCGTGACGATCTCGACCCTGGTCGGGGCGCTGAACGGCTACGTGCTGACCAAGTGGCGCTTCAAGGGCAGCTCGATCCTGTTCGGACTGATGCTGTTCGCCTGCTTCATCCCGTTCCAGATCGTGCTGATCCCGATGGCGCGGGTGCTGGGGATGCTGGGCCTCGCCGGCTCGGTCCCGGGGCTGATCCTGGTCCACATCGTCTACGGCATCGGCTTCACCACGCTCTACTTCCGCAACTACTACGCCGCCTTCCCGACCGAACTGGTGCGCGCCGCCCAGATCGACGGCGCCGGCTTCTTCCGCATCTTCTGGCGCATCCTGCTGCCGTCCTCGGCGCCGATCATCGTCGTCTCGGTGATCTGGCAGTTCACCAATATCTGGAACGACTTCCTGTTCGGCTCGTCTTTCTCGGGCCAGGCCAGCCAGCCGATGACCGTGGCGCTGAACAACCTGGTGCAGAGCTCGACCGGCGTGAAGGCCTACAACGTCCACTTCGCCGGCGCGATCCTCGCCGCGCTTCCCACCCTCCTCGTCTACATCGTCGCGGGCCGCTACTTCGTGCGCGGTCTGATGGCCGGCTCGGTGAAAGGATAATCCGATGGGCTTTCTCGATATCTCCAACGTCACCAAGTCCTACGGCGCGGTCGAAGTCCTGCACAAGATCGACATCTCGGTGCAGGAGGGCGAGTTCCTCGTCCTCGTCGGCCCCTCGGGCTGCGGCAAGTCCACGCTGCTGAACATGATCGCCGGGCTCGAGGGTATCTCCTCGGGCGAGATCGCGATCCGCGGCAGCACTATGAACGGCGTCCATCCGTCCAAGCGCAACATCGCCATGGTTTTCCAGAGCTACGCGCTCTACCCCAACATGACGGTGGGGCAGAACATCACCTTCGGGCTGGAGATGCACGGCACGCCCAAGCCCGAGCGCGAGGCGGCAATGAAGAAGGTGGCGGCGATGCTGCAGATCGAGCAGCTGCTCGACCGCAAGCCGGGCCAGCTTTCCGGCGGCCAGCGCCAGCGGGTGGCGATGGGCCGGGCGCTGGTGCGCAACCCCGACGTCTTCCTGTTCGACGAGCCGCTGTCGAACCTCGACGCCAAGCTGCGCGTCGACATGCGGACCGAGATCAAGAAGCTGCACCAGAACCTCGGCACCACCATCGTCTACGTCACCCATGACCAGATCGAGGCGATGACGCTCTCGACCCGGATCGCGGTGATGAACAAGGGCTATGTCCAGCAGCTCGGCACGCCGAAGGAAATCTACGACACGCCGGCCAACATCTTCGTCGCCACCTTCATGGGCAGCCCGGCGATGAACATCATGCCGGCGAAGGTGGTGATGGCGGACGGCGCGCCCCATGCCGAGGTGACGGATGCCGACGGCACCGCTCGCCGGTTGCGCTTCAGCCAGGCCAACATGGCGGAATGGGCCGGGCGCGAGATCATCCTCGGCATCCGGCCCGAGGCGATCACCGATCCGGACGGCGCCGACCGCAAGTCCTCCAACATCCAGTCGCTGACCAACCGGGTCAACGTCACCGAGCCGGCCGGCTCGGACACCTTCGTCACCACGACGCTGTCGGGCGGCGATGCCATCGCCCGGATGCGGGCCGATGCCGAGGTGCGGGCCGGCCAGATCTTCGATTTCGCGGTCGACATGGACAAGGCGGTGGCCTTCGATCCCAGGACCGAGGACCGCATCCCGGCATGACCTCCCCGGATATCCTCATCATCGGCTCCGGCATGGGCGGGGCGACCCTGGCGGCGCGGCTTGCGCCGACCGGGCGGCGCATCCTGATCCTCGAACGCGGGGCGCCGCTGCGGCCCGGTCCCGAGGCCGCCGACGACGCGGCGATCTTCGCCCGCGGCCATTACCGGCCCCGGGAGGAATGGCTCGACGGGCAGGGGCACCCCTTCAACCCAGGCAACTACTACCATCCCGGCGGTAACACCAAGTTCTACGGCGCCGCACTGATCCGCTACCGGGCCGAGGATTTCAGCCCGCGCGCCCATCTCGGCGGACAGAGCCCGGGCTGGCCGGTTTCCTACGACACGCTCGAACCGTGGTATCAGCAGGCCGAGGAACTCTACGAGGTCCGCGGCAAGCTGGGCGAGGACCCGAGCGAGCCGCGCCATTCCGGCACCTATCGCTTCGCCCCGGTGCCCGACGAGCCCGCCATCGCCGATCTGCGCCGCCGGCTGGCGCGGCAGGGGCTGCATCCGGCGACGCTGCCGCTGGGCGTCGATATCGACCGCTGGCTGGCGCATCAGCGCACGCCCTGGGACGCCTTTCCCGGCACCACCCCGGCCAAGAAGGATGCCGAGAGCATCGGTCTGGCCACGGCGCTGAAACATCCCAACGTCACCCTGCTCACCGGCGCCTGCGTCCACCGGCTGCGTGTCGGCGCCGACGGCCGGATCGCGGCGGTCGAGTTCTTCCGCGCGGGCCGGGCCGAGACGGTCTCGGCGCCGCTCATCGTGTTGGCGGCCGGCGCAGTGAACAGCGCCGCGCTGCTGTTGCGCTCGGCCGGGCCGGAGCATCCGGCGGGCCTTGCCAACGGCTCCGACCAGGTCGGGCGCAACTTCATGAACCACAACTGCTCGGCCGTGCTCGCCCTGCACCCGCTGCGCCGCAACCCGTCGGTCTACCAGAAGACCCTGATGGTGAACGATTTCTACAGCGCCGGCGGGCCGGGCGGCGAGCCGCTGGGCAATATCCAGCTCTTGGGCAAGATCTCCGGCACCATCCTCGCCTCGCAGTCGTCGCTCCCCAAACCGCTCGCCGGCTGGATCGCCCGCCGCTCGGTCGATCTCTACGCGATGAGCGAGGACCTGCCCGACCCGGACAGCCGCGTGACCCTGCGCGACGGCAAGATCGTGCTCGACTGGAAACGCTCGAACTGGGCGGCGCATGAGACGCTGGTGCGGCGGCTGAAACAGGTGCTGCGCCGGGCCGGCTATCCGGTCGTCGTCTCGCGCCCCTTCGACCGGCGCACGCCGTCGCATCAATGCGGCACCGCGCGGATGGGCGACGACCCGGCCCGCAGCGTCACCGACACGTACGGCCGCAGCCACGATCACCCCAACCTGTTCATCGCCGACGCCTCGGTCCTGCCGACCTCGGCGGCGGTCAATCCCGCCCTCACCATCGCGGCGCTGTCGCTGCGCGCCGCCGACCATATCGCAAAGACGGAGTTTGCCGCATGAGCGGAACAGCCCTGATCACCGGCGGCCAGCGCGGCATCGGCCTCGGCATCGCCGAAGCCCTGGCAGCCGCCGGCTACCGCGTCGCGCTGGCCTCGCGCTCGGCGCCCGACAGCGCCGAGGTCGGCGCCGCTCTGGCCCGGCTGGGCCCCGACGCCCGCTACTACCGCCACGACCTGACGGAGATCGACGGCGCCGCCACCCTGCTCGACGCGGTCGAGGCCGATCTCGGGCCGGTGACGACCTATGTCTCCAACGCCGGGGTGCCGGCCAAGGTGCGCGGCGACCTCTTGGCGCTGCAGCCCGACAGCTTCGATTTCGTCCTCGGCGTCAACCTGCGCGGCGCCTTCTTCCTGGCGCAGGAGGTGGCGCGGCGGATGGAGGCGGCGGAAGATGGCGCCTACCGCTCGATCAGCTTCGTCACCTCGGTCAGCGCCGCCATGGCCAGCCCCGAGCGCGGCGAATACTGCATCTCGAAGGCCGGGGCGGCGATGATGGCGCAGCTCTTCGCGCTGCGGCTGGCGCCGGCCGGCATCGGCGTCTTCGAACTGCGCCCCGGCATCATCGAGACCGACATGACCGCCGGCGTGAAGGACAAATACACCGCACGGATCGAGGGCGGGCTGGTGCCTGCCGCCCGCTGGGGCCAGCCGGGTGACATCGGCTCGATCGTCGTGCCGATCGCACGCGGCGAGATGGCCTTCGCCACCGGGGCGGCGATCCCGGTCGATGGCGGCCTGTCGATCCCGCGGCTTTGAGGGCAGACCATGGATTACGATTTCATCATCATCGGCGGCGGCTCGGCGGGCTGCGTCCTGGCCGCCCGGCTGTCGGAAGACCCCGCGGCCAGGGTGCTGCTGCTCGAGGCCGGGGGGCGCGACCGGCACCCGTTCTACCACCTGCCGGCGGGCTTCGCGAAGATGACCAAGGGCATCGGCAGCTGGGGCTGGCACACCGTGCCGCAGCGCCACATGAAGGGGATGCAGATCCGCTTCACCCAGGCCAAGGTCATTGGCGGCGGCTCGTCGATCAACGCCCAGATCTACACCCGCGGCAACGCGCTCGATTATGACGAGTGGCGCCAGCTGGGCTGCGAGGGCTGGGGCTACGAGGACGTGCTGCCCTATTTCCGCAAGGCCGAGGACAACGACAGCTACGACAACCGCTACCACGGCAAGGGCGGGCCGCTGGGGGTCTCGCAGCCGCGCGCGCCGCTGCCGATCTGCGAGGCCTATTTCGCCGCCGCCGGCCAGCTCGGCATCCCGCGCAACCAGGACATGGCCGGCGAGACCCAGGACGGCGTCGGCTATTACCAGCTCACCCAGCGCAACGTGCGCCGCTCCTCGACCTCGATCGCCTATCTCGGTCCGGCGCGCGGGCGGCCGAACCTGACCGTGCGTACCGGGGTGCAGGTCGCGCGCATCGTGGTCGAGAACGGTCGCGCCGTCGGTGCCGAACTGGCGGGCGAGGGCATTGTCCGGGCGAGCAGCGAGGTGATCCTGTCCTCCGGCGCCATCGGCTCGCCGCGGCTGTTGCAGCTCTCGGGCATCGGCCCGGCCGACGAATTGCAGGCGCTTGGCATCGCGCCGGTGCTCGACCAGCCCGAGGTCGGCGCCAACCTGCAGGACCATATCGACCTGTTCACGATTTCCGAATGCACCGGCAACCACACCTATGACCGCTATGCCAAGCCGCATTGGTCGGCCATCGCCGGGCTGCAATACCTGCTGACGCGTTCCGGCCCGGTCGCCTCGAGCCTGTTCGAGACCGGCGGCTTCTGGTATGCCGACCCCGACGCGCGCTCGCCCGACATCCAGTTCCATCTCGGTCTCGGCTCGGGCATCGAATCCGGCGTCGCCCGGATGCCGCATGGCGGGGTGACGCTGAACTCGGCCTACCTGCGGCCGCGTTCGCGCGGCACGGTGCGGCTGGCCAGCGCCGATCCCAGCGCCGCGCCGCTGATCGACCCGAATTACTGGGAAGACCCGCATGACCGCGAGATGTCGATCCGGGGGCTGAAGCTGGCGCAGGAGATCCTGCGGCAGGATGCGCTCAAGCCCTTCGTCATGGCCGAACGCCTGCCGGGGCCGGAGGTGCGGACCGACGAGGATTACTTCAACTACGCCTGCGCCAACGCCAAGACCGACCACCACCCGGCCGGCACCTGCCGGATGGGCGCCGACGAGGCTTCGGTCGTCGATGTCCGGCTGCGGCTGCGTGGGCTCGACGGGCTGCGCATCGTCGACGCCTCGGTGATGCCGCGACTGGTCTCGGCCAATACCAACGCCACCACGATCATGATCGCCGAGAAGGCCGCCGACATGATCCGCGCAGACCATGGAGGCGCGCAATGATCCGCCATATCGTCCTGGTCCGCTTCCGGCCCGAGATCAGCGAGGACCGTATCGCCGCCATCTTCGCCGACCTGCATGGCATCAAGGATGTCCTGCCCGGCGTCCTCGCCATCGCCTCGGGCCGCAGCGAGAGCCCCGAGCAGATCGAGCGCGGCTACATGCACGGCTTCACCGTCGATCTCGCCGACTGGGACGTTCTGGCCGCCTACCAAGCCCATCCCGATCACCGCCGCGTCGGCGCCGCGCTGGTCGAGGCCGCGCAAGGCGGGCTAGACGGCATCCTCGTCTTCGACCTGCCCGTCGCCGACCCTGACTGACCCCCTAGCCGGAAGATTGCCATGCTGATCCTGCCGACCGAAGACCGCCGCCTCGAACCCTACCGCCTGACCGGCGAACCGCTGGTGCCGCGCGCACCCAGGGTGCCGCTGACCCGCACCGCCTTTGCCGCCGCCCATGTCGTCTCGGACCCGATTGCCGAGCGCAACCCGTGGGATACCCGCCCGGCGATCGACTGGGAGGCGACGCTGGCCTTCCGCCAGGGGCTCTGGGATCAGGGCCTTGGCCTTGCCGAGGCGATGGACACCGCGCAGCGCGGCATGGGGGTGGACTGGGCGACGGCGAAGGAGCTGATCGAGCGCACCATGGTGGCCGCCCGCGCCCACCCGCTGCGCCCGCGCGTCGCCTGCGGGGCCGGCACCGACCACGTCGCGCTGGAAGACCTGCGCGATGCCGCCGCGATCCGCGCCGCCTATGAAGAGCAGATGGCGGCGATCGAGGCCGCCGGCGGGCAATTGATCGTGATGGCCAGCCGCGCCTTCCCTGCCATCGGCGCGGGCGCCGAGACCTATCTGGAGGTCTATGGCCAGTTGCTCGAGCAAGCGGCGCAGCCGGTCATCCTGCACTGGCTCGGCGACATGTTCGACCCGGCGCTGAAAGGCTATTGGGGCTCGACCGATGTCGCGCAGGCCTCCGACACCGTGCTGGACCTGATCGAGGCCCATGCAGGCAAGGTGGACGGCATCAAGATCTCGCTGCTCGATCAGGCCCATGAGGAGGCCTTCCGCGCCCGGCTGCCCGAGGGCGTCCGCCTCTATACCGGCGACGATTTCAACTATGCCGCGCTGATCGAGGGCGACGGCCACCACCATTCCCACGCGCTGCTCGGCATCTTCGCCGCCATCGCCCCCGCCGCCGCCCAGGCGCTCGAGGCGCTGGCCGAGGGCGACAGCGCCAGCTATCACGCCCTGCTCGCCCCCACCGTGCCGCTCAGCCGCGAGATCTTCCGGGCGCCGACCCGGTTCTACAAGGCCGGCATCACCTTCCTCGCCTGGCTCAACGGGGCGCAGAGCCATTTCATCATGCCGGCGGGCTTCCAATCCAGCCGCGACATCACCCATTATGCGTCGATCTACCGCCTCGCCGATGCGGCCCGGTTGCTGCAGGAGCCGGAGCTGGCGGAGAAGCGGATGCGGCTGCTTCTGGAAATGCACGGCATCGAGCAGGGGTGACAGGTGGCACGCAGGCCGACGATCATCGACGTGGCGCGACAGGCGGGGGTGTCGAAATCCACCGTCTCGCTGGTGTTGCAGGACAGCCCGCTGGTCAAGCCCGAGACGCGCGAGCTGGTGCGCAAGGCGATGGCCGAGATCGGCTATGTCTACAACCGTGCCGCCGCCAACATGCGTTCGTCCAATGTCGGGCTGATCGGGCTGGTGATCAACGACCTGCGCAACCCGTTCTTCACCGAATTCGCGACCTCGGCGCAGATGGCGTTTTCGGCCCGCGGCTATGCCACCGTGATCGCCAATACCGACGAGGATCCCGGGCTGCAGGCCCAGGTGGTCGGCTCGATGATCGAGCACGGCGTCTCGGGCATCGTCATCTCGCCGGCCTATGGCGAGGAGGACGCCACCTTCGAGACCATCGCCCGTGCCGGCCTGCCGGCGCTGCAGGTGCTGCGCCGATGCGACAGCCGCACCGACCTGTTTCCCTTCGCCTCCTTCGATTATGCCCGCGGCGGCCGGCTGGCGGCGGCGCATCTGATCGCGGCCGGCGCCCGCCGCATCGCCTTCGTCGGCGGTTTCGAGGGCACGCCGATCACGCGCGAGCGGATGTCGGGCTATCTCGCCGTGATGGAAGAGGCGGGGCAGGCCCCTTTCGCCCTGCACGGCCGCAACTCGCGCGGCTTCGGGCGCGAGGCCGCCGTGGCGCTGACCCGCGACCACCCGGAGATCGACGCCGCGATCTGCTTCAACGACCTCGTCGCGCTGGGCATGATGAGCGGCTTCGCCGAGCTCGGCCGGCCGGTTGGCAGCGCCTTCCGCCTGGTCGGCTTCGACGATATCGAGGAATGCGCCCAGGTCTGGCCGCAGCTCAGCTCGGTGCGCTGCCATATCGCCGATTTCGCCCGCGACACGGCGGCGAACATGCTGCGCTGGCTGGAAGAGGACACCCGCCCGCCGGCCGAGACCCGCGCCCCGGTCGAGCTGATCGTGCGCGCCTCGAGCGGGGGCGGGGCATGACCGGCGTCGCGCACCCCCGGGCCTTGCTGCGGGCGC
>NZ_JBHRSK010000010.1:0-176157 GCF_042643245.1 Acidimangrovimonas pyrenivorans | reverse complement strand
GTGAGGCGGTATTTACGGATCAGGCCGGGGGGCTGCAAGGGGAAAAATCGTTCAACGTGACGTTTTTTTGTCAGGCCCTGCATTTATTGGACTTTTTATCGGGCAGAGTGTGAATCCGGCCCCCTGCCCCGGCCGTCGGAAACGCCCGCGCGGGCGTTCAGCCTGTGGATAACCTGTTGATAAGTCCGGATTTGGCCTCTGCGAGGCCGAGTCACCCCGGAATCGGGGCCGGGTCACCGGGCCCGGCCGGGCCGATTCCGGTGCGATTCCGCGAAAAAACCCTGGGACGGCCCGACTCGGCCGCCCCGATCCCGTCTCAGGCCGCGAATCCGGCGCCCCGATGGGTGACGGCACCGCTACAGATGGTCAGCGCGATGCCCATGGCGCCGATGGTCTCGGGCGCCGCCGTCTCGATATCGCCGCCCAGCAGCACGAGATCGGCCAGCAGCCCCGGCGCGATGCGGCCGACGCGGTGCTCGGCATGGGCGGCCCAGGCGCCGGTGCTGGTATAGGCGGCCAGCACCGCCGGCAGCATGACGCAGCACCGAGACATCGGTGACCGGCCAGTCCGAGGCGAAGGCGACCGGCGCGCCGGCCTCGGCCAGGGTCCGGGTCAGGTAAGCGTCGCGCCAGCGGGCCCGACCGATCCGGTCCATTGTCGGCCGCAGCCCGAACGCCATCGCCCCGGGCGGATGCGAGGGCTGGACCGAGGCGACGATGCCCAGCGCCCCCAGCCGGGGAACATCGGCCCGGTCGATCAGTTCGATATGCTCGATGCGATGGCGGCTGTCGCGCGCACCGTTGGCCCGGCGCGCCGCCTCGTAGCCGTCGATGGTGGTCCGCACCGCGCCGTCGCCGATGGCGTGGACGGCGATCTGCATGCCGCGGCGGTCGACCTCGGTCGCGATCTCGGCGAAGCGGTCCGGCGCGAAGAGAGGTTCACCGCGATGGCCGGGCCGGTCGGGATAGTCGTTGAGCATGTAGGCGGTGCCGCTGTCGATGACGCCATCCATGAACATCTTGACGAAATTGCAGCTCAGCCAGTCGTCGTCGAAATCCCGGGTCATCGCCGCGGCGCGTTCCAGTTCCGACAGCTCCATGTGCGGCTTGAAGTGGAACGGCACCTTGACCCGCGCGGTCAGCCCACCTTCGCGCTGCAGCCCGCGCAGGAGCTCGAGCGTGTAACGGTTGCCGTCCATGTTCACCATCGAGGTGATGCCGTGGGCCGCGCAATGGGCCAGGCCGCGCGCCGCCTTGGCGCGGTCGATGGCCCGGGCGGCGTCGTCGGGCCACGGGTCAGGCTCGCCCCCGGTGGCGATGCCGAGACTGAGCCGCGCCTCGCCGCCGAGCGCGATCACCGGCGCGAAAGCCTCGAACTCGCGCAGCTCGCCGGTCGCGGTGCCGTCCGCGCCCATCACCACCTCGTGGCCATGCGGCGTCTGCGCCCCGTGCAGCAGCCCGGCGGCCCTGAGCGCGGCGGTATTGGCCCAGACGGTGTGGTGATCGTGGGCGCCGATGGCGACCGGCCGGTCGGCGATGACCGCGTCGAGGTCGTGGCGCGTCATCGGCCGGCCGAGCATGGCATAGTCGCCGCCCTGCGCCATCAGCAGCGGCCGGTCGGGATGGGCCTCGGCGAAGCTGCGGAAGGCGCGGGCGATGGCGTCATGGCCCGCGACACCGCCAAGCTGGAGATGGGCCAGTTCCATGCCGCCGATCAGCAGGTGGAGGTGGCTTTCGACGAAGCCGGGCAGCAGCGTCCGCCCGCCGGCCTCGACGATCCGCGTCTGCGGCCCGGCCAGCGCCTCGATGGTGGCGCGGCTGCCGACGGCGGTGATGCGGCCGCCGCTCACCGCCACCGCCTCGGCGCGGGGCCGGCCCGGCTCCATGGTCAGGACCCGGGCATTGGTGACGATGAGGTCGGTCACCCGTGGCGCTCGGCCAGCATCCCGGCGACGTTGCACAGGATCTCGAACATGATCGAGACCCCGAGATAGGCGGTGCCGCCGGAATTGTCGAAGGGCGGCGAGACCTCGACGAGGTCGGCGCCGACGATGTTCACCCCCTTGAGCAGCCGGGCCACGAGCAGCGCCTGCCAGCTGTTCGGACCGCCGATCTCGGGCGTGCCGGTGCCGGGGGCGAAGGCCGGGTCGACGAAGTCGATGTCGTAGCTGACATAGGTCGGGGCGGCGCCGACGATCTCGCGCGCCTCGGCCATCACGTCCTCGGGGCCGCGGGCGTGGAATTCCTCGATCGGGATGATGCGGATGCCGACGCTGTCGGCGAAATCGCGGTCCTCGCGGTCGTAGGTGGTGCCGCGGATGCCGATCTGCACCACTTTCTTCGGGTCGAGCAGCTCTTCCTCGACGGCGCGGCGGAAGGGTGTGCCATGGGTATACATGGTGCCGCCGAAATAGCTGTGGAACAGGTCGGTATGGCTGTCGAAATGGATCATGCCGACCGGCCCGTCCTCCTCGGCCACCGCGCGCAGGATCGGCAGGGAGCAGAGATGGTCGCCGCCGGCGGTCAGCGGGATCACCCCGGCGCGGATCACCCGGCGGTAGAAGTCGGTGATCCGGGTCATGCTGTCCTGCAGGTCGGCCGGGTTGGGCGGCACGTCGCCGAGATCGGCGCAATGGACCATCTCGAAGGGCCGGACGCCGGTGGCGCCGTTCTCGGCCCGGATCATGGTCGAGGCGTCGCGCAGCTGCCGCGGCCCGTGGCGCGGGCCGGGGCGGTTGGTGGTGCCGCTGTCCCAGGGCGTGCCGATCAGGCCGACATCGACCTGCGTCAGCCGCGCGTCGTCGAGCCCGACATGGGGCAGGCGCATGAAGGTCGGCACGCCGGCGAAACGCGGCAGGTCGAAGCCGGAGACCGGGTGGAAGAAGGGATCGCTTTTCATTCGGGTCTTTCCTGTCAGGCAATGGGCCGCTCGGCGCGGTCTGGCCCCAAGTGTTAGGCACAAGCGCGACGCGGGGGAAGCCCCGGCGACGTAAGGCCGCCCCTCCCCGGCCGATGCGCCCTGCCGGCGCGGGGCGACAGGACGGCAGGGCGCGGCCGAAATTCCCGCGCCCGGGCGCGAGGGCTTGACCCCGCCACCGGCTTTCGCGTCTAAATCCGCGCTAGAGGCACCGGCGACGTCCCCCGACACGGGCACCCGGCCGGCGCGGCCAGCACAGGAGACACGCGATGCTGACGAAGAGCGGCGAAACCACCTCGCACGGGACAGAGGACGGCGGGCGCGGCCGCTCGCGGCTGTCGCAGGACCTGCAGATCACTGGCAATCTCAAGTCCAGCGGCACCATCGAGGTGCTGGGCGAGGTCAAGGGCGACATCGAGGCCGGCAAGCTGGTGATCGGCTCCGACGGCACCGTGACCGGCAAGGTCCGGGCCGAGACGGTCGAGGTGATGGGCACGCTGGACGGCTCGGCCTCCTGCGTCGGCTTCACCCTGCGCTCGACGGCCAGGGCCACTGCGCAGGTGACCTACGAGTCGCTGGTGATCGAGAACGGCGCCCGGATCGAGGGCAAGTTCAAGCTCGGCAAGAAGGGCTGAGCGCCGCCCCGGCCGGCGACCGGAGCAGTTCGGCCGGGATCAGCCCGCGCAGGGCATTGCCGACGAAAAGCGGGCCGCTCAGGTCGCCCGGCGTCAGCGGCGCCTCGACCGCCCTGCCCTGTTCGATCAGCTCGGCCCGCAGGACGCCCGGCAACAGCCCGGCCGACAGCGGCGGCGTCAGCAGCCGACCGTCGCGTTCGACGAAAAGACTGGTGATCGTGCCCTCGCACAGCGCCCCGTCGCGATTGGCGAAGACGACCTCGTCGACACCCTCCGGCATCTCCATCCGCACCCGGTCGTAAAGCGCCCGCCGCGTCGTCTTGTGGCGCAGCCAGGGGTCGGCGGCGTCGAGCCGGGTCTCCGACAGCGCGATCCGCCAGCGCCGCGGCGCCGGCCCGAGCGGCGTCGTGGTCAGCGCCAGCCCCCCGTCCGCCGCCAGCGTCAGCCGCAGCCGCAGCGGCGCCGGGCCAGAAACCCCGGCCAGCCGCGCCCGCGCCGCCGCCCGGTCGAAGCGAAACCCGAGGGCCCGCGCGCTGCACTGCATGCGGTCGAGATGCCTCTCGACCCGCGCCGGGCCGGTCCCGGGGGCATAGCCCAGGGTCTCGATGATCTCGACGCCTCTCAGTGCGCGGGGACCAAGCTTGCGAAACGGCTCTTCCACAATGCCTCCTCGTATTCCGATGCCGCGGTGCTGTCGTGGACGACGCCGCCGCCGACATTGAGCCGCAGCGCGCCGTCTTTCGCCACCAGCGTCCGGATCGCGACGCTGAACTCCATCGCCCCGCCCGGCGCCATCCAGCCGATCGCGCCGCAATAGGCGCCGCGCGGGCTGTCCTCCAGTTCGGCGATGATCTCCATCGCCCGGATTTTCGGCGCCCCGGTGATCGAGCCGCAGGGGAACAGCGCCTCGAACAGCCGGGCGATCGGCTGCGGCCCGGCCAGATCGGCGGTGATGCGCGACACCATCTGGTGCACCGTGGCATAGCTCTCGACGGTGAACAGCTCGGGCACCTTGACGCTGCCCGGTCGCGACACCCGCGCGAGATCGTTGCGCAGCAGGTCGACGATCATCAGGTTCTCGGCCCGGTTCTTCTCGTCCCGGGCCAGGAACACCCGCCGCGCCGCGTCCTCGGCCGGATCGGCGCTGCGCGGCTGGGTGCCCTTCATCGGCCTCGTCTCGATCCGCCCCATCAGGTCGACGCGGAAGAACAGCTCGGGCGAGCGCGACAGCAGCACCGGCCCGCCCAGATCGACAAAGGCGCCATGGCCGACCGGCTGACCGGCGCGCAGGGCGTGGTAAAGGCCGAGCGGCGGCCCATCGAACCGGCCGCGCAGCGGGAAGGTCAGGTTGACCTGGTAGCAGTCGCCGGCGCCGATAAAGGCGTGGGCCTTGTCGAAGGCGGCGCGGTAGCGGCCGAAATCCCAGTCCGGCTCCAGCCGCCCGGCCTCGGCACTGCGGGCGAGATGCCCGGTGCGGGCGAGGTGGTCGGCCGCCGGGCGCGGCCCGTCGAACAGGCCGAACAGCAGCAGCGGCTCGGGCCGGTCCTCGGGCAGCAGCGGCCGCAGCCGCTCGGTCAGGACATGGCCGAGTTCGTAGCTGGCATAGCCCGCCGCCCATAGCCCCTGCGCCCGCGCCCGCTCGAGCGCGGCGAAGGCGGGGGCGACCTCCTCGGGCGTATCGGCCCGGACGATGCCGCGCGGGCGCGCGAACAGCGTGCCGGCGCCGAGCGGGCCGCGGTCGAACAGAACGCTGTGGTCCGGTGTCACTGGCAAGCCCTCCGCTGGATCGGGGAATGCGGCGCACCATCGCGATTCCGGCCGGCGGGACTTGTTCAATCGCGCTGCGATGGGGGCCGAATGCGACGTCGCGCTCTGGCAATCGCGTGATCGCGGCTCGGCGGCCCACCCCGCCGGACCGGGCGCCGCCCTCCTTTCCTCATCCCCGCCCTATTTCGGCGGGATCGAGTAGGTCATCGTCGCCCGCGCCACCGGCGCCTCGAGCCCGTCGGAATAGATCAGCACGTCGCCCACCGCCAGCACCCGGCCGAGCTTGAGCAACCGGGTCTCGGCGATCAGGTCGGTCGCCGCCGCCGGCTTGCGCATGAAATCCATCGAGCAATTGGTCGTCACCGCCAGCGCCTTGGGCCCGATCATCGACAGGATCACCAGGTAGACGGCGACATCGGCGAGCGAGAACATCGACGGCCCCGAAACGGTGCCGCCCGGCCGCAGGTGACGCTCGGCCACGTTGAGCCGCACCCGCAGCCGCATCGGCGCCACCTCCTCGACCGTGAAGTCGTCGCAGACCTGCGGAAACGCCTCTGCCAGGAACTCCGTCAGCGCCTCGACGCCCATCACATTGCCGGCCGGTTTCGTCATCCTCTTCCCCCCTTGCCCGTCGCGCCCTACAGTTCCGCCAAAGAGGAGGAATGGCAAGATGACGGACGAAATCCTGCTGCGCGAGGATCGGGGCGCGGTGGCGACCCTGACGATGAACCGCCCCGGCGCGCTCAACGCGCTGTCGGACGCGATGCTGGCGGCGCTGAAGGACGCCTTCGCGGCGCTGGAAGAGGACCGGAGCGTCAAGGCGGTGGTGCTGAAGGGCGCGGGCAAGGCGTTCTGCGCCGGCCACGATCTCAAGGAGATGCAGGCCGGGCGCCAGGCCGAGGATCACGGCCGGGCCTATTTCGCCGATCTCTTCGCCCGCTGCGCCTCGGTCATGCAGATGATCCCGCGCCTGCCCCAGCCGGTGATCGCCGCGCCGCATGGCATCGCCACGGCGGCCGGCTGCCAGCTGGTGGCCTCCTGCGACATGGCGGTGGCGGCCGAGGGCACGCGCTTCGGCGTCAACGGGGTGAATATCGGGCTGTTCTGCTCGACCCCGATGGTGGCGCTGTCGCGCAACGTGCCGCGCAAGCAGGCTTTCGAGATGCTGACCACGGGCCAGTTCATCGACACCGACAAGGCCGAGCGGATCGGGCTGATCAACCGTTCCGTGCCGCATGACGACCTCGACAACGCGGCGCTGGAGCTGGCCGAGACGGTGGCCGGCAAGCTGGGCGCGGCGGTCAAGATCGGCAAGCGCGCCTTCTACGACCAGATCGAGATGCCGCTGGCCCAGGCCTATGAGCACACGGCGGCGGTGATGGTCGAGAACATGCTGTGGCGCGACACCGACGAGGGCATCACCGCCTTCATCGAAAAGCGCAAGCCCGACTGGCAGAGCTGAGGCCGGCGCAAAGAACAGCAATCGCCGGGCGGAACAGAGGGACAGTGTCGCGCCCGAGATCCGACAGCTACGCCGCCACGGTCTCCGGCGGCGGCTCCGTCGCCCCGGTCATGAAAGCGACGGCGTCCGACATGGTGTAGTCGTCGGGCCGGATCGTGCACAGCCGCCGGCCCAGCCGGTGAACATGGATGCGGTCGGCGATCTCGAAGACATGGGGCATGTTGTGCGAGATCAGCACGATCGGCAGCCCCCGCGCCCGGACGTCCTGGATCAGCTCGAGCACCTTGCGCGATTCCTTCACCCCCAGCGCCGCCGTCGGCTCGTCGAGGATGACCACGCGCGAGCCGAAGGCGGCGGCCCTTGCCACGGCGACGCCCTGGCGCTGGCCGCCCGACAGGGTCTCGACCGCCTGGTTGATGTTCTGGATCGTCATCAGCCCGAGATCGTTGAGCTTCTCGCGCGCGATGCGCTGCATCTCCTTGTGGTCGAGCAGCCGCAGCCACTTGCCCATCGGCCCCTTGCGCCGGATCTCGCGGCCGATGAACATGTTGTCGGCGATCGACAGCGCCGGCGACAGGGCGAGGTTCTGGTAGACCGTCTCGATCCCCGCCGCCCGCGCCTCGAGCGGCGAGGTGAAGCGGAACGGCTTGCCGTCGAGATACATCTCGCCCTCGTCGACCGTGACCGCGCCCGACAGCGCCTTGATCAGCGAGGACTTGCCGGCGCCGTTATCGCCGATCACGGCGAGGATCTCGCCCGGGTAGAGGTCGAAATCGGCGCGGTCGAGGGCGGTCACCTTGCCGTAGCGCTTGACCAGCCCGCGCGCCTTGAGAACGGGTTCCGCTGCCTGGGACGCCTGGGTCATGCCGAAACCTTTCTGATCCACTGGTCGATGGCGACCGCGAGAATGATGAGCCAGCCGATGGCGAAGACCTGCCACAGCACGTCGACGCCGACGAGGCGCAGCCCGGACTGGAAGACGCCGACGATCAGCGCCCCGAACAGCGCACCGAGGATCGAGCCGCGGCCGCCGAAGAGCGAGATGCCGCCGATCACCACGGCGGTGATGGAATGCAGGTTGGCCTCGTAGAAGCTCTGCGGCGAAACCGAGCCGACCCGGCCGATCGAAGCCCAGGCGCCGATGGCGCAGACCAGCCCGGCGGCGCCGTAGACCGACAGCAGGGTGTGGTCGGCGCGGATGCCGGCCAGCTCGGCGGCCTCCTTGTCGTCGCCGACGGCATAGACGTGGCGGCCCCAGGCGGTCTTGTTGAGCAGGTACCACAGCACGACGAAGACCACGACCATCAGCACCGCGCCATAGGTGATGCGGGCGCTGCCGAAGGCCATCGTCGTGCCGAAGAACTTGAGCAGCGGCGCCTTGGCGTCGATATCCTGGCTGCGGATCGACTGGGCGCCGGAAAGCCACAGGTTGAGGGCGAAGAAGATGTTCCACGTCCCCAGCGTGACGATGAAGGGCGGCAGCTTGATCCGCGTCACCAGAAAACCGTTCATCAGCCCGGCGGCGACACCGCCGCCAAGGCTGATCCCGATGGCCAGCGGCGCCGGCACGCCGACATCCACCGCCAATGTCCCGGCAATCACCGACATCAGCACCATGATCGCGGCCACCGACAGGTCGATGCCGGCGGTCAGGATGACGAGGCTCTGGGCCGCGGCGAGGATGCCGATGATCGAGACCTGCTGCAGGATCAGCGACAGGTTGAAGGGCGAGAAGAACTTGCCCCCGGCAAGGAGGCCGAAGACGCCGATGCTGGCCAGCAGCACGATCACCGGCACCATGGTCGGGTTGCCGTGCAGGGCCGACTGGACCTTCTCCATCAGGCTCTTGTGGCCATGTTCGAAGGCGGCGACGCTGGCATCGCTCTGGTCGAGCGTCGCCTCGTAGTCCTGCCGCTTCCGGGTTGGGGTTGCCGCGTCGGTCATGACCGGGTCTCCGCTTCTGCTGGGATATCAGCCTAGCACATCTCCGCCCGCGGGCGGCAGTTCGGCAGCGTCACGGGACAGCCGCCCCGTGGGCAGGGCCCGGCCGCAACCGGGCCCCGGAAAACTACGGCCTCAGCCCCAGCACTCCTTCAGGCCCTTCTCGGCCGATTCCGACTTGAGGCCCTTCTCGGGCTGGTCGGTGATCAGCTTGACCCCGGTATTGTAGAAGTCGAGGCCGGGGGTGTTTTCCGGCTTCTTGCCGTTCTCGGCCCAGTCCTTGATCGCCGCGATACCCTTCGAGGCCATCAGCAGCGGGAACTGCATCGAGGTGGCGCCGATGATGCCTTCCTTGACGTTCTCGACCCCGGGGCAGCCGCCGTCGATCGAGACGATGGTCGCCTGCTTCGCCAGCCCGACGGCCTTGAGCGCCTCGTAGGCACCGGCGGCGGCGGGTTCGTTGATGGTATAGACGAGATTGATGCCCGGGTCCTTCTGGAGCAGGTTCTCCATCGCGGTCCGGCCGCCCTCTTCATTGCCGTTGGTGACGTCATGGCCGACGATGCGCGGGTCGGTCTCGTCGCCGATCTTCTTGGGATCCTTCACGTCGATGCCGAAGCCCTTCATGAAGCCCTGGTCGCGCAGGTAGTCGACCGAGACCTGCGACGGGTTGAGGTCGAGGAAGGCGATCTTGGCCGATTTCGCCTTGTCGCCCATCTTCTCCTTGGCCCATTGGCCGATCAGCTCGCCGGCCTTGAAGTTGTCGGTGGCGAAGGTGGCATCGGCGGTGTCGGCCGGCTCGAACGGGGTGTCGAGCGCGATCACCAGCAGGCCGGCCTTGCGCGCCTTGGTCACCACCGGCGCCAGCGCCCGGCTGTCGGACGGCGTGATCAGGATGCCCTTGGCGCCCGAGGCGATGCAGGTCTCGACCGCGGCGATCTGGGTCTGGACGTCGCCGTCGATCTTGCCGGCGAAGGTCTGCAGGTCGATGCCGTCGGCCTTGGCCGCCTTCTCGGCCCCCTCCTTCATCTTGACGAAGAACGGGTTGGTGTCGGTCTTGGTGATCAGGCAGGCGCCGATGCCCGCCTGGGCCGCCGTGCCCGCCATCAGCGCACCGGCCGCCGCCAGCCCCGCCCATTTCAAACTGCTGCGAAATCCGGTCATCGATAGCTCCTCCCATTCAAGCCGATCAGTCGCACTCCGCCCGCCTAGCCGGCCGCCGCCGGCCCCTCGGGCGCCTTCCTTCCGGCCAACACAAACCGAATCGCCCCCGGCTGTCAATAAATAACTCACTTTGATTTATTATTGACACACCCCCTCGAAAACCGGCAGGTTTTGGAATAAGTCACCCAGGACCCCACGACGAGACGGAGCCCGATGCGAAACCAGAGCGCGACCCTGAGCGCGGCCGGCGAGGCCCTGCGCGGCAGCCCCCAGAGCGGGCTGCGGGCCCAGAACGAGCGCCTGGTGCTGACCCTGATCCGCCAGAACGGCCCGCTGTCGAAGGCCGAGATCGCGCGGATCAGCGGCCTGTCGGCCCAGACCGTCTCGGTCATCATGCGCGCGCTCGAGGCCGACGGGGTGCTCGAGAAATGCGAGCCGGTGCGCGGCAAGGTCGGCCAGCCCCAGGTGCCGATGCGGTTGGCCCGCTCCGGCGCCTTCTTCTTCGGCCTCAAGGTCGGCCGGCGCAGCCTCGACCTGATCCTCACCGATTTCCTCGGCAAGGTGCTGAGCCGGGTCCACCTGACCCATCGCTACCCCACCCCGGACGGCGTGGTGCGCTTCGCCCACGACGCCATCGGCCAGCTGCGCGACCAGTTGACCCCGACCGAACAGGCCCGCATCGCCGGGCTCGGCATCGCGATCCCGTTCCGACTCTGGGACTGGGCCCGGCCGCTTGGGGTGCAGGAGGCCGACATGGCCGCCTGGCGCGACCGCGACATCCGGGCCGAGATCGCCGGCCAATGCGACTTCCCTGTCTACCTGCAGAACGACGCCTCGGCTGCCTGCGGCGCCGAGCTGGTCTTCGGCGCGACCGAGGACCTCCGCGATTTCCTCTATTTCTTCGTCGGCTTCTTCATCGGCGGCGGCGTGGTGCTGAACCGCACCCTCTGTACCGGGCGCAGCGGCAATGCCGGCGCCCTGGGCTCGATGCCGGTCGGCACCGGCAGCGGACGGCTGCGCCAGCTGGTCGACGTCGCCTCGCTGTCGGTGCTCGACAAGGCGGTGCAGGCGGCGGGCGGCAGCACCGAGGCGATGTGGGAGATGCCGCAGGGCTGGGACCTGCCCGAGCCGGTGCTGTCCGACTGGATCGAGGGCGCGGCGACCGGGCTCGCCCATGCCATCGCCGCCTCGGCCAGCGTGATCGACTTCGAGGCCGCGGTCATCGACGGCTGGCTGCCGCCCGAGCTGCGCGCCCGGCTGGTCGAGGCCACCGGCCGGCGGCTGGCGGCGCTGATCGTGCCCGGCATCGACCTGCCGCGGCTGCGTCCCGGCACCATCGGCAGCGACGCCCGCGCCCTCGGCGCCGCCAGCCTGCCGCTCTCCGACCGTTTCCTGCTCGACCAGAGCTGCCTGCTATCCTGAGAAAGGCCCGCGATGATCCTGTGCTGCGGCGAATCCCTGATCGACATGATCCCCCGCCCCTGCGACGGCGGCGCGACCGGCTTCGTGCCGCATTCCGGCGGCGCCGTGTTCAACACCGCCATCGCGCTCGGCCGCCTCGGCGCGCCCGCCGGGCTGTTGACCGGGCTCTCGACCGACCTTTTCGGCCGACAACTGGCAGAGACCCTGGCGGCCTCCGGGGTCTCGACCGCGCTGGCGATCACCAGCGACCGGCCGACGACGCTGGCCTTCGTCGAGCTGACCGAGGGCCAGGCGCGCTATACCTTCTATGACGAGAACACCGCCGGGCGAATGATCGCCGAGACCGAGCTGCCCGCCCTGCCCGAGGACGTCAGCGCCCTGTTCTTCGGCGGCATCAGCCTGATTTCCGAGCCTGCCGCCGACACCTACGCGGCGCTGGCGGCGCGCGGCGGCGATCGGGCGGTGATGCTCGACCCCAATATCCGCGCCGGCTTCGTCCGCGACGCCGAGCGCTACCGGGCGCGGCTGGCACGGATGATCGCGCTGGCCGATATCGTCAAGGTCTCGGACGAGGATCTCGACTGGCTCTATCCCGGCGACGCACCGCTGACGGACAAGCTGGCCCGGCTGCAGGCCGCGGGGCCGTCCGTGGCGATCCTGACCCGCGGCGCCAAGGGGGCCGTGGCGCTGCTGCCCTTCGGCGCGCAGGTCGAGGTGGCCTCGGCCCGGGCCACCGTCGTCGATACGGTCGGCGCCGGCGACACGTTCAATGCCGGGGTGCTGGCGAAGCTGTCGGAATTGGGGCTGCTGGGCAAGGCGGCGCTGGCAGAGCTGGCGGAAGAGCCGGCGCGCGACGCGCTGGCCTTCGGCGCCACGGTGGCGGCCGTCACGGTTGCCCGCGCCGGCGCCAACCCGCCCTGGCGCGAGGAGCTCTGAGCGGCCTGGCGCCATCGGCGCCGCGTGCGCGCCACGCCAGCTGCTGCTCCAAAGCGCCCCGCTCCGGCCGCGCCTCAACCTGCCGCTTCAGGCCGCCGCGGCGGTCTGGGCGGCGACGTCGCGGATCCGCTGCACCATCGCCCGCAGCCCGTTCGAGCGTTGCGAGGACAGGTGGTCGTTGAGCCCCAGCCGGCCCAGCTCGGCCGCCGCGTCGACCATGCCGACCTCTTCCACCGTCAGCCCGGAATAGAGCGCGTGCAGCACGGCGATCAGGCCGCGCACGATCATCGCGTCGCTCTCGCCCTGGAAGTCGAAACTGGCCTGCGGCCCCTCGCCCTCGATCCGCGGCAGGATCCAGACCTGGCTGGCGCAGCCGTCGACCTTGGTCGCGGGCACCCGGAACGCCTCGTCCAGCGGCGGCATCTCGCGCCCCAGCTCGATCACGTGGCGGTAGCGGTCCTCCCAGTCGTCGAGAAACTCGAAGGTTTCGGCGATCTCTTCGAATGCGGGCGTGGCCATCGGCGTCTCCTTTCCCCTTCCACCTAAGGCGCGGGGCGGCAAAGGTCCAGCCCGCAGCCCACCCCGCCCCGGCAGGCCGACGAGCGGCTTTTCAAAGCGACCGCTTTGGGCTACCCAAGGGCGATGAAGGATGAGGATCGGGCATGAGAAAATCGCTGGTTGCCGCCCTGAGCGCGGCTCTCTTCGTCAGCGCCTGCGGCGGCGGGTCGGGGTCGTCCCGGCTCAACCCCCTCACCTGGTTCGGCCCGCACGAGAAGAAGGCCGAGACGCTGACCCCCAAGGGCGGCTATCCGACCGCCACCGAGGACAACCGCGCGCTGGTCGACCGCGTCACCGCGCTGAAGGTCGAGCGCATGCCCGGCGGCGCCATCGTCCGCGCCACCGGCCTGCCGCCGACCCAGGGCTGGTGGGATGTCTCGCTGGTGGCCGAGAATGACGGCGAACCCAAGGACGGCGTGCTGACCTACCAGTTCCGGCTCTCGCCCCCGCGCGAGCAGACCCGGGTTTCGACCAAGGCCTCGCGCGAGGTCACCGCCGCCGCCTTCGTCACCGACCTGACGCTGTCCAAGCTGCACCGGATCGTGGTGGTCGGCGCCAATAACAGCCTGAGCGCGCGACGCTGACGCGGCGCGCCACAGCCCCGGGGGAGACCGGCATGAGCAGCGGCACGATCCTGGTCCTCAACGGGCCCAACCTGAACCTGCTGGGCCAGCGCCAGCCCGAGATCTACGGCGCAGAGACGCTGGCCGATGTCGAGGCCGCCTGCCGGACGCTGGCCGCGGAACTGGGCTTCGACCTCGCCTTCCGCCAGTCGAACCGCGAATACGAGCTGATCGACTGGATCCACGACGCGCGCGAGACGGCGCGGGCGATCGTCATCAACCCGGCGGCCTTCACCCATACCTCGGTGGCGATCCTCGACGCGCTCAACACCTTCGAGGGGCCGGTGATCGAGGTCCATATCTCGAACGTCCACCAGCGCGAGGCGTTCCGCCACCATTCCTATGTCTCGCAGCGGGCCGACGGCATCGTCGTCGGCTGCGGCACCCAGGGCTACGAACTGGCCCTGCAACGGGTGGCCCGACTGCTGGGCTGAGCCGCAGCGCCGGACCTCGCGGCCCCATGCAGCGGGCCTGTCCGCAGATCGCGCGGATCTGGACAAATTTCGAACACTACACGACAGAGGGCCGCGCCCTCCCGTCGCTCTGGAAGCACGCCTGCGGCGTGACGGGTGCGGCGTGACAGGGAGGCAGGGTGCGGCCCGGCGGGCTTCGCCCTTGGTTCCGGGCCATGGCTGCTCTTGTCGAAACTCCGCGAGACGCTCGAGAAAAGCCGGCCCGCCTCGACATCGGGACAAAGAAAAAGGGCGGGCCCCTGCCCGCCCCGCATTCCGCTTCCGCCCCGCCGCTCAGTGCAGGTTGGTGGACAGGTGCATCAGCGCCACCTGGGATTCACTGCCGTCGATATTCAGCACCGGGCCCGCCGGCTCGGCGTCCAGCCCCAGCCGCTTGATCCAGCGCGACCAGACCGCCGGCACCAGCCCGAGGATCTGCGTCGCCCCGAGCTTGCGCGCGGCGTTGATCATCTCGGTCATCAGGTCGTGCTGGACCTTCATCCGCAGCTTGGCGGGCACGTTGCGGGAGACGAACACGCGCGAGCTTTCCCAGATATGCGGCTCGACCGGGGCCTCGAAGTCGAGCAGGTTGCTGGGGATCGAGGGCAACAGCCCCCGCTGCGCGTCGCGGATCATGTAGGAATACATCCCGACCCGGGCCGTGGTCGGGGTCAGCCGGATCCCGGCCAACACCTCGCCGAACTCGTGCACCGCGATCCAGCGGCTTGCCGGCGTGTCGTACTGATCGAATTCCATCCCGTCCGCCTCGGGCAGGTCCCAGCGGTTCTGGACGATGAAGCTCTCCCGCCGCGCCCGCAGCAGATTGGTGAAGAGTTCTCCATGCGTGTGCATGTTCTGAAAAGATAGTGTCGTCGTTTCCATTCGTTGGCCCGCTACCTGTGGAACAGTTCGCCCGCCGCCCATGCCCGGCCCCTCCTCACGCGGATCGGGAATCCCGACCCGGCCGGCAACCTCGGCACCTTGCGATACTCTGCTCGATCAATACCTGCGACACCTCGAACCCGCGGGTCCGAAGCCGATGAACGCAACACGCACGAAACGCCACACACGATCCCAGCCGAAACGCCCCGGAGACGGCCACCCCTTGCCGGGCTCTTCTTCGCCACCCGAGACCACAGAGCACGTCACGCCAACTCGCACCACGTCGCGTCCACCTACCCCTGATTGCAAACATATTTTCGGCGCAAAGTGAAGGATTATGTCGAGAATGCGGCAGGTTATGGCCAGATTGTGGCCATTGCATCCCAGAAATGCCGCGCCGCAAAGGCGCCACCCGGGAGAACAAGCGCCTATTTGCCGGAATTTCCACTTAATTTCGCAAGTTTCCGCTAAGCGGCGCGATTCGACCGGATGCGGCGCGCAGTCACATTTCGGCCACAATCGATTCGTATCATCATTGCTGTCACAATGAGATGACCGCGGCGGCGGAGGCGCCGAATCGACATTGCTGCCGCTACGTCAGGCCCATAAGAGGCATTCTTGAGAAACGCACCTCGGGGCAGATTGGTATTGACACGAGGTCCCGGCGCGGGGGGCCGTCAGCACGCAAACGGGATTGTCGCGACGCGGCGCGCTGTCGTCGGTCACGGGGGCGCGGTGGCGCGCTGGCCGGCCGGACCGGCCTGAAACGATCCGCATCGCCGCCAGATTGCATCCTTACTTTCCGTTCGCCTTTTCCGCGTCACGAATTCATACTAATGACCAGATTTCGCCCCAGTTACACCGTTTCAACCTTCCTTAATGAAGGGCAATGTAATGCAGAGGTTGTATTGGGCGCCTTTGCCGATGCGTAAGGGTAAGGTGCGGTTTCGATGCAATACAGCCATGGACGAGGCAGCCCTCGGGCGACGCTAGGTGGGACAGACGCGGAAGGCGACCTGAGATGAGCAATCTCGCCCAGAAAATGAGGGACTTTGTCCAGAGCAGCCTCGTGCTGTTCTGGCAGCGCCAGGCGATGTTCGTCGGCGCCGCCGTGCTCGCGGGCTACTTCTACAACACCCAGCTTGCCATCACCTGCTACCTCGCCGCCCTTGCGACCGAGCTGTTCGACCTCGTGCTCGCCAAGTCGGTGATCCGCTGGCACGAGGCCGGCGGGGCCGGCAATGTCGAGCAGGAGAAGTACTACCTCAACCTGCTGACGCTGAGTTCGGTCTTCAGCGCGATGGCGGTGTCGCTCTTCACCATTCTCGTCGCGCGCGAGGAAGGCATCTCGAACCACTTCGCGCCGCTGTTCTTCCTGATCGCGGCCGGCCTGTTCGCGGCGATGAACAACCACCAGCTGCTGCGCGTGCTGGTGGCGCGGCTGATCATCTACGGCCTGGCGCTGATCTACATCCCGGCCCACGATCTCTGGGTCACCGGCGCCCCGCTCGATTCCGAGCTCTGGCTGCAATTCGGCACCCTGCTGCTGGTGCTCTACTTCATCGTCGACTGCTCGCGCGTCTACTTCAAGCTCTACCACCGCAACCTCGCCCAGATGACCGAGCTGCGGCAGGAGCGCGACCGGGCCGAACACGCCTACGAGGTCCAGTCGCAATTCGTCTCGATCGTCAGCCACGAGCTGCGCACGCCGCTGACCTCGATCAAGGGCGCGCTGGGACTGATCCAGAACGGCAGCCTCGGCGAGGTGTCGCCCCAGGTCGGCAAGCTGATCGGCACCGCCTACAAAAACAGCGACCGGCTGGCCGTGCTCATCAACGACCTGCTCGACCTGCAGAAGCTCGAGGCGGCGAAGATGAAGTTCAACATCACGACGCTCGACCTCGTCTCCCTGGTCCGGGACGCGGTGGAAGCGAACGAGAGCTACGGCAAGTCGCTCAACGTCACCTTCAACGCCCACCTGCCGCGCAAGCCCGTCTGGGTGCGCGGCGATCACGACCGCTTGATCCAGGTGATGTCGAACGTGCTGTCGAACTCCGCCAAGTTCTCGGCCGACAGCGACAAGGTCGACGTCACCCTGGAACTGCACGGCGGCAAGGCCCGGGTGTCGGTCCGCGACTATGGCGAGGGCATCCCGCCCGGCTCGAAGGACGTGGTCTTCGGCCGTTTCTCGCAGGTCGACCCCTCGGCCACCCGCAAGATCGGCGGCGCCGGCCTCGGCATGAGCATCACCCGCCAGATCCTGGACGCCCTCAACGGCAGCATCGACTACGAGAGCGAACCCGGCAAGGGCACGACCTTCTTCATCGATCTCGACCTGGCCGATCACGCCCCCAGCGCGGAGCCCGCGCCCTCGGCGACCGCAAGCGTCCCGGCCACGGCGAAAGCCGCCGTTGCCAAACGGGCCGGGAGCGAGGTGTCGGCGCATGGCCCGGCCCGGCGCTCCGTCGCCTGATCGCGTCGCCTGATCGCGTCACCTGATCGCCGCGTCGTCGCCTGATCGCCCCATCGTGGGCACGCCATCGCTTGTCCTGACCGGGTTTGCGCCCTAGCATCCTGTCCGGGCAATCAGACGAGGCGCGCGTGGCCAGTTCTTCCGATCCGACCGGCGACGGTTTCCTGCTGCGGTCCGACCCCTCCGATCCCCGGCTCTCGGCCGAGGTGGCGGGCATCGACCAGACCGGCGCCCCGGTGGCAACCCGGGTGGTGACCGAAAAGCCGCTGACCCTGTTCCTCAACCGGCAGGAGATCGTCACCATGATGACGATCGGCGATCATCCCGACCTGCTGGCCGTCGGCTACCTGCTCAACCAGAACATGCTGCGGCCCGACGACGAGATCACCGCCATCGACCACGACGAGGAGCTCGACGTCGTGGTGGTGCGGACCACGCGCGAAACCGATTACGAGGCCAAGCTGCAGAAGAAGGTGCGGACCTCGGGCTGCGCCCAGGGCACCGTCTTCGGCGACGTGATGGCGAGCTTCGAGGGCGCGGCGCTGGCGTCCGAGGCCCGGCTGCGCACCTCCTGGCTCTACGCCCTGACCCACCGGATCAACACCGCCCCCAGCCTCTATCTCGAGGCCGGGGCGATCCATGGCTGCGTGCTATGCCAGGGCGACCGGCCGCTGGTCTACATGGAGGATGTCGGCCGCCACAACGCCGTCGACAAGATCGCCGGCTGGATGTTCCTCAACGTGGTGCCGGCGGCGGACAAGATATTCTACACCACCGGCCGGCTGACCTCGGAGATGGTGATCAAGACGGTGATGATGGGCATCCCGATCCTGGTCTCGCGCTCGGGCTTCACCGCCTGGGGGGTCGAACTGGCGCGCCAGGCCGGGCTGACGCTGATCGGCCGCGCCCGCGGCAGGCGCTTCGTCGCCCTCGCCGGGCAGGAGCGCATCGTCTTCGACAGCGACCCCGACGCCGCGCCCGACGAGGCGCCCAGGCACCGCCGCAAGAGCGCGCGAAAGGACGAGGCATGAGATCACGATCCGAGGTCGCGGGGCTGGTGCTGGCCGGCGGCCTGTCGCGCCGGATGGGCGGCGGCAACAAGGGGCTCAGGACGCTCGGCGGCAAGCCGATGATCGCCCATGTCATCGACCGGCTGGCGCCGCAGGTCGGGCCGCTGGCGATCAACGCCAATGCCGATCCGGCGCTCTACGATGCCTTCGGCCTGCCGGTGCTGGCCGACATCCATCCCGGTTTCGCCGGCCCCCTCGCCGGTATCCTGACCGGGCTCGACTGGGCCGCGACGCAGGGGCTCGACCTCCTCGCCACCGCCGCCACCGACACGCCCTTCTTCCCCCGCGACCTCGTCGCGCGGCTTGCCGCGCTGTCCGGGCCGGACACGATCGTGCTGTCCCGCTCGCCCGGCGGCCGCCAGCCGGTTTTCGGGCTGTGGCCGGTCAGCCTGCGCGACGATCTCGCCCGCTGGCTGGAAGAGACCGAGACGATGAAGGTGCTGGCCTTCACCGACCGCCACGCCCTCGCCTGGGCCGATTTCGCGCCCGACGGTCCCGCCGACCCGTTCTTCAACGCCAACACGCCGGAAGAACTCGCCGAGGCCGAGCAACTGCTGGCGGGAGGGCGGGCATGACCGCCGTCTTCGGCATCGCCGGCTGGAAGAATTCCGGCAAGACGACGATGACCTGCGCGCTGGTGGCCGAGTTCACCCGCCGCGGCCTGCGCGTCGCCACGGTCAAGCACGCCCATCACGGCTTCGACGTCGATCACGAAGGCACCGACAGCCATCGCCACCGCATCGCCGGCGCCGGCGAGGTCGCCATCGTCTCGGGCCGCCGCTGGGCGCTGATGCACGAGCTGCGCGATGAAGAGGAGCCGCCGCTGGCCGAGATCCTCGCCCGGCTGTCGCCCTGCGACCTGGTGCTGATCGAGGGCTTCAAGCGCGAGGGCCAGCCCAAGCTGGAACTGCGCCGGCGCGAGGCGCGCGACCGGACGCCGATGGCCCCCGCCGATCCGACCATCCGGGCGATCGCCGCCGATCACGAGGTCGACAGCCCCCTGCCCGTCTTCGCCCTCGATGACGTCGCCGCTATCGCCGATTTCATCACCGCCGAACTGAAGCTGGAGGCCCCGGCATGAACGCCCGCAAACTGCTCGACGACTGTTTCCTGCATGACAGCGAGCGGATGCGCCACGCCGATTGCGTCGCCCTGCTCACCTCGCGGCTGAGCTGCGTCGCCGCGCCCGAAATCGTCCCGCTGGGCGCCGCGCCGGGCCGCTGGCTCGCCGCGCCGGTGACCGCGCCGCGCGACGTGCCGCTGCACCGCAATTCCGCCGTCGACGGCTATGCCTTCGCCGCCCCGGCCCCGGGCTCCCTGCCGGTCAGCGCCCGCATCGCCGCCGGCGTCACCGCGCCGCCGCCGCTGGCCGCCGGCACCGCCGCGCGCATCTTCACCGGCGCCCCGATGCCGAAGGGCGCCGACAGCGTGGCGATGCAGGAGGATTGCACGGCATCGGAAGACGGGACCACGGTCACGATCCCGTCCGGCCTCAAGCCCGGCGCCAATGTCCGCCAGGCGGGCGAGGACGTGGCGGCGGGCAGCACCGTTCTCGGCCCCGGCACGCGGCTGCGGCCGCAGGACATCGCGGCGCTGGCCTCCTTCGGGCTGGCCGAGGTCTCGGCCCACCGGCCGCTGCGCATCGCCGTGCTGTCGAATGGCGACGAGCTGCGCGAAGCCGGGGCGCAGATCGCCCCCGGCCAGGTCTTCGATTCCAACCGGGCGATGCTCAAGGCGCTGGCGGCGACCCTGCCCGTCGCCGTCACCGATCTCGGCATCCTGCCCGACGACGCCGCGACCATCGAGGCCGCCATCGCCGAGGCCGCCCGCAGCCATGACGCGATCCTGACCACCGGCGGCGCCTCGCGCGGGGAAGAGGACCATATCGTCGCCGCCATCGACCGGCTGGGCACGCGCCACCTGTGGCAGATCGCGGTCAAGCCGGGGCGGCCGATGAGCTTCGGCCAGATCGGCGATTGCGTCTTCCTCGGCCTGCCCGGCAACCCGGTCGCCGCCTTCGTCTGCTTCCTGCTCTATGTCCGCCCCGCCCTCACCGTGCTCGGCGGCGGCAGTTACGTCGAGCCCACCCGCTTCCCGGTCCCCGCCGGCTTCGCGGTGGCGAAGAAGAAGACCGGACGGCGCGAGTTCTGGCGCGGCTGGCTGGAAACCGGGCCCGATGGCCGCCCGGTGGCGCGGAAATTCGCCCGCGACGGCTCGGGGCTGATCTCGGGGCTGCGGCAGGCGACCGGACTGATCGAGGCGGCCGAGGAGGTCACCGGCGTGGCCGAAGGCGACCTCGTCTCCTTCCTGCCCTTCTCGGGCTTCGGCATCGACGGTTAGCACTGGCCGGAAACGGAAGCGCCCGGCCAGTGGCCGGGCGAAACCAGGGAGTTCGGAGCGGGGCTGACCCCCGGCTCACATCTTGGCGTTGGGGAAGAACAGCTGCTGGCCGTCGACATGGTAGCCGGCGATCACTTCCTGGCCGTGCTTCGACAGCAGCCAGTCCTCGAACTGCTGGGCCAGGTCCTGCTTCACCGCCGGGCATTTCTTCGGGTTCACCAGCATGACGCCATATTGGTTGAACAGCCGCGGATCGCCCTGCACGTCGATGGAGAAATCGCCCTTGTTCTTGAAGCTGATCCAGGTCGAGCGGTCGGTCAGCGTGTAGGCGCCCATGCCGACGGAAGCGTTCAGCGTCGCCCCCATGCCCGAGCCGGTCTCGCGATACCAGTCGCCCGAACCCTGCTTGGGATCGATATTGGCCGCCTGCCACAGCCGCATCTCGGCCTTGTTGGTGCCGGAATCGTCGCCGCGCGAGGCGAACAGCGCCTTCTTGTCGGCGATCTGCTTCAGCGCCGCCTCGACATCCTTCATCCCCTTGATGCCGGCCGGGTCCGAGGCCGGGCCGACGATGACGAAGTCGTTATACATCAGGTCGTGCCGGTTGATGCCATGGCCGGCGGCGACGAATTTGAGCTCGGCCGGCTTGGCATGGACGATCAGCATGTCGCCGTCGCAATTCGCCCCGTTCTTCAGCGCCTGGCCGGTGCCGACGGCGACGACGTTGACGGTGATCCCGGTCTCCTTCTTGAAGATCGGCAGCAGGTAGCCGTAAAGGCCCGAGTTCTGGGTCGAGGTCGTCGACTGGACGATGATCGACTTGTCCTGCGCATGGGCGCCGGCCGCGGCAAGCGTGACGGCGGCAAAGGCGCCGAGAATGGTCTTGCGGATAGACATGTTTCCTCCCTGAACGAATTACCGGCCGCTAGAGAACGATGCGACCCGAGAGGTACGCTAGCGCCGCCTCCGAACTCGGACCAGAAAAAAACTCTTGAGCTGCGCGATGTTCCGCCACCCCACCGCGATGGAGGAAGACGACGTCATCGGCCAGCCGCCGGGCCTGGCCGAGGTCGTGGGTGACGAAGATCACCTTGGTACCGGCGCGGCTCGCCTCCTGCACGCTTTGCTCGATCATCAGGGCCGAGGCCGGATCGAGGCTGGCGGTGGGCTCGTCGAGCAGCAGCACCTGCGGCCGCAGCGCCAGCGCCCGGGCCAGCGCCAGCCGCTGCTGTTCGCCGCCCGAGAGCAGCCGGGCGGGCTGGCGGCTCTGCCCCAGCAGACCGACCCGTTCGAGCAAGGCGTCGCGTCGCTCCCGCCGCTCTGCCCGCGTCAGGCCGCGGCCGCGCAGCACGAAGTCGATATTGCCGGCGACCGAGCGGCGCAGCAGCACCGGCTTCTGGAACACCAGCGCCTGGGTCGAGCGGGTGGCCTCTCCGCAGGGCACCTCGCCCCAGCTGACCCAGCCGGCGCTGGGGACAAGCAGGCCGTGGACGAGGCGCAGGAACAGGCTCTTGCCGGCGCCGTTCGGCCCCATGACGATGCTGACAGAGGCCGGATCCAGCGCCAGTTTCTCGATCCCGATCAGGCGCTTGCCAGACGTTTCCAATGTCAGGTCGGCGACCCGCAGCGCCCCGGGATGGGCGCGCGAGCGGGCCGTGGGCGGCGCCGGCCTGGCCGACGCGAAGGGGATGGCGCGCTCAGGCATAGGCGTGCCGCTCCGCCATCGCACGCAAGCCGCCGGCGGCCAGGTTCACCCCCAGCGCGATCGACATCAGGATGATGCCGAGCGCCAGCGCCATGCCCAGGTCGCCCTTCGAGGTCTCAAGCGCGATCGCCGTGGTCATCACCCGGGTCAGGTGGGCGATGTTGCCGCCGACGATGATGACGGCGCCGACCTCGGCCACCGCCCGGCCGAACCCGGCCAGCGCCACCGTGACGAGGCCGTAGCGCCCGTCGACGATCAGCGCCAGCGCCGCCCCGCTGCGGCTGATGCCGAGCGAGCGGAACTGCTCGTCATATTCGTTGTAGAGCCCCTCCAGCACCTGCCGCGACAGCGCGGCGACGATGGGGGCGATCAGCAGCGTCTGGGCCAGGATCATCGCCGTCGGGCTGTAGAGCAGCCCGAGCCAGCCCATCGGCCCGGCCCGCGACAGTGTCAGGTAGACCAAGAGGCCGACGACGACCGGCGGCAGCCCCATCATCGCGTTCAGGATGGCGACGACCACGCCGCGGCCGGGAAACGGCCGCACCACCAGCAGCGCGCCGAGCGGAAAGCCGATCAGGCAGGAGAAAAAGAGCGCCGAGAAGCTGACCTGCAGCGACAGCGAGACGATCTCGACAAGATCGTCGTCGCCGGTCGCGATCAGGTGGAAGGCCAGGCCGAAGGCGCTCGCGAAGTCCTGCATCGGCGGCTCAGCTCCCCGCCATCCGCCGCTCGGCGCCCAGCCGGTCCCAGACCTTGGCGGCGATCTCGCGGTAGATCGTCGCCTGCGGCCCCTCGGGATCGGCGATCACGATCGGGGTGCCGCCGTCGGAATTGGCCCGGATCGCCATCTCCAGCGGCACCTCGCCAAGGAAGGGCACGCCGATCCGCTTGGCTTCGTCGCGGGCGCCGCCATGGCCGAAGATGTCGTGCCGGCCGCCGCAATCGGGACAGATGAACATCGACATGTTCTCGACCAGGCCGAGGATCGGGACATCGACTTTGCGGAACATGTTCAAGCCCTTGCGAGCGTCGATCAAGGCAAGGTCCTGCGGTGTCGAGACGATGATCGCGCCGGCCAGAGGCACGCTCTGCGCCATGGTCAGCTGGGCGTCGCCGGTGCCCGGCGGCATGTCGACGATCAACACGTCGAGCTCGCCCCAGTTCACCTCGCGCAGCATCTGGGTCAGGGCCTGGATCACCATCGGCCCGCGCCAGATCATCGGCTCTTCCTCGTCGACGAGAAAGCCCATCGACATCACCTTGATGCCGTAGGCTTCGAGCGGCTCGATCACCCCGTCCTCGCCGGCGTCGGGCCGGCCCGAGACCCGCAGCAGGCGCGGCATCGACGGGCCGTAGATATCGGCGTCGAGGATGCCGACGCGCTGGCCGTTGGCCGCCAGCGCCAGCGCGATATTGACCGAGGTGGTCGACTTGCCGACCCCGCCCTTGCCCGAGGCGACGGCGACGATGGCGCCGATGCCGGGCACCGGGGCCTTGGCGCCGGGCGGCGGCCGTTGCCCGGCCTGCTTGAGCATCGGCGGCGGCACCTCGCCGGCCTGCGATTCTTTCGGCGCCGGGCGGACGGGGGCGGGATCGGGCGTCTTCTCGGCACTGGCGGCAGTCAGCGTCACCAACGCCTGCGCCACGCCGGGCGCCGCCGTCGCCGCCTTCTCGGCCGCCGCCCGCAGCGGTTCGAGCTGGGCCGCAAGCTGCGTCGGCACGGTGACCGAGAAGATCACCTTTTCGCCCTGCACCACGATGTCGGAGACCAGCCCGAGATCGACGATATTGCCGGTCAGGTCGGGCCCCTTGACCCGCTTGAGCTGCTCCAGAACCTGTTTCGCCTCGATCGCCACAACGCCTCCCTTCGCTGTTCCGCTATCCCTGTAGCCGCCGGCGCAAGGACACCCGGCGCGGCGCCGGCTCCCCGGGCGCCTCGGGGGTCTCCTCGGACGGTTGCACCGCCTCTGCGGCATGTTCCGGCCCGGCTTCCTCCGCCTCCGTTTCGACCTCCTGCGGCGCGGGCCCCTCCTCCGCGGGCGTCAGCGCATCGAGCGCCTCGCCCGCCTCGTCCAGCCGCTCGCCCGCTTTCTCCACCGTCTCCTCGGCCTCGCCGAGGAAACCGCGCACCGCGTCCCAGCTCGACTTGTAAACCAGGTGCGCGGGGTTGTTGTAATCCTCGTCGTAATCGTTCAGCCCGTCGAGATTGGCCAGCAGCGGATCGGAGGTGAAGAACTTCCGCAGCGCCTTGCGGCGCAGGGCATCGGGCACGCCGCGCTTGAGGAAGAGCGAGAAATCGTCGCCATATTCCACCGCGTCGAGGTCGACCGCCTCGGCCGCCAGCCGGTTGGCCTCTTCCTCCTCCCGCGCCGCCCGTTCGGCCTCGGCCTCGGCCAGCGGATCGGGCGCAACGGCCCTCGTCTCTTCCGCCGCCTCGACCTCGACCTCGCGCTTGCGCCGCGACCAGCGGGCGGCAAAGCCCTCCCTGTCAGCCATCCAGCCCCCCTCCGCCGCGCTTGCGCTGCAGGAAGATCGGCTGCTTGCCGAATTTCTGTTCCTCGACATCCAGCTTGTCGCGGCGCCGCTTCACGAATTTCTTCTCGACGTGATAGCTGTCGAGGAAATCCAGCATCGCCGCCTCGATCTCGGGCGGCATCGGCAGCCGCTCGATGAGATCCTCCGAACCAACCTCGCAATCCTGCGCCTCGTGCGGCGAGGCGGTGACGAGGTGGACGAACCAGTCGAGCGGATGCGTGCCCTCGGTATCGCGGCGCAGCACGACATAGAGCGCCGGCGCGCCGCTGTCGAAATTCTCGACATAGGCCTCGGTATCGGCGGCATAGCAGGTGAGATCGAAGCGGCCCATGTAGTAGCGCGTCATGCGGTCGTCGCTGACCAGCACGTCGCCGGCCTCCAGATCCGCCGGGGCCAGCATGACGCCGACCGGGATCCAGTAGTCCTTGGCCCAGCGCGAAATCGACTGGCGTTTCTCCGCGATCACGCCGAGCATGATGGTCATTTCCCGCGACACACCCTGCTCCCTCACACTTTCAAGGCAATCGCTGTTGCCTCCTCCGATTTGGAGAATAAGCTGTTGGAAGCAGACAACAAGGATTATCGAATGTCCACGGGTTCGAAGCGGGTATTCCTGTGCAATTGTGAAGGCTCGATGGCGGTCGGGCGCGACGGGCTGGGCAAGGCCTTGGGCGACGGCGACACCGTCTCGTTCCACCGCCACCTGTGCCGGGCCGAGATCGGCAGCTTCGAGGAGGCGCTGGCGGGCGACGCTCCGCTCTGCGTCGCCTGCGCCCAGGAAAGCCCGCTTTTCGCCGAGATCGCCGGCGAGGCGGGGCGCGCCGATGTCACCTTCGTCAATATCCGCGAAACGGCGGGCTGGACCGGGGACAAGGCTTCGCCGGTGCCGAAGATGGCGGCGCTGATCGCGGCGGCGCAGCAGCCGATCACCCCGGCCCGCCTGCGCGAGATCGAAAGCGACGGGCTCTGCCTCGTCATCGGCGCGGGCCAGGTGGCGTTCGAGGCGGCGGCGCGGCTCAACCGGACGCTGTCGGTGACGCTGTTGCTGACCGATCCGGGCGATCTTCTCCTGCCGCCGGTGCTCGATTTCCCGATCTTCAGCGGCCGGGTCGCCAAGGCGGCCGGCTCGCTGGGCGGGTTCGAGCTGACGGTCGACGGCTATGCCGCGTTGCTGCCCTCGTCGCGCGGCACGGCCGAGTTCACCATGGCCCGCAACGGCGCCCGCACCCAGTGCAGCGTGATCTTCGACATCAGCGGCGGCGCGGCGCTGTTCCCGCGCCCCGGCGGGCGCGACGGCTATTTCCGCGCCGATCCGGGCAACCCGGCGGCGGTGCTGGAGGCGATCCTCGACGCCTCGGATTACGTCGGCACCTTCGAGAAGCCGCTCTATGTCGGCTACGACGCCGCGATCTGCGCCCATCAACGCTCGCGCCTGACCGGCTGCACCAAGTGCCTCGACCATTGCCCGGCCGGGGCGATCACCCCCGATGGCGACGGCGTCTTCGTCGATCCCGGCATCTGCGGCGGCTGCGGCAACTGCGCCGCCCATTGCCCGACCGGGGCGATCTCCTACAGCTACCCGACCCGGTCCGACCAGATCGCCCGCATCCAGACGCTGGCGCGCAGCTACCTTGCCGCCGGCGGCAAGGCCCCGGTGCTGCTGCTGCACGATGCCGGCCACGGCACGCCGCTGATCGGCGCCATGGCACGGTTCGGCCGCGGGCTGCCGGCGCGGGTGATCCCGTGGGAGCTGCATTCCGCCAGCGGTGTCGGCCATGACGTCCTCGCCGCCGCCCTTGCCGCCGGCTTCCGCCAGGTGGTCGTGCTGGCCGATCCCGCCAAGGCCGAGGAGTTCGCCGCGCTGGCGGCCGAGGCCGAGCTGACCGAGGCGCTGCTGGCCGGGTTCGGCCTGGCCGGCAACCGCGTCGTCACCCTGATGGAGACCGATCCCGACGCGGTCGCGACGGCGCTTCATGCCCTGCCCGAGTTGCCCGAGATCAGCCGCAGCGCCCCCGCCCCGCGCGGCGGCAAGCGCGAGGTGGCGCGCAGCGCCCTGTCCGCGCTGGCCGAGGCTGGCAAGCCGGCGGCGGAAGTCTTCGCCCTGCCCGACAGCGCGCCCTATGGCGCGGTCGCGGTCGACACCGACAGCTGCACCCTGTGCCTGGCCTGCGTCACCGCCTGCCCGGTCGACGCGCTGCGCGACACTGCCGAGCGGCCGCAGCTGCGCTTCGTCGAGAGCGCCTGCGTGCAATGCGGCCTCTGCGCCGCCACCTGCCCCGAGGACGCGATCACGCTGCAGCCGCGCTACAACCTGTCGCCGGCGGCGATGCGGCCGGTGACGCTGAACGAGGACGAGCCGGCGGAATGCATCTCCTGCGGCAAGCCCTTCGCCGCCGGCGCCATGCTGCGGGCGGTGGAACGGACGCTGGCGGGCAAGCACCGGATGTTCGCCGACGAGGACAGCGCCCGGCTGATCCGGATGTGCGATGCCTGCCGGCTGGCCGAACTGTCGAAGGGCGGCGCCGATCCCTTCGCCATCGCCCATCCGCGCCGCACCCGGACCACCGAGGATTACCTCGCCGCCGACGAGAAGGGGCTGTCGATCGACGATTTCCTCAGCGACGAGTGAGGCGCTGCGCTCATCGGGGCCTTCGGCACCGCTTCGCCCCGGATGGCGACGGGGCGCGACGCGGCCGAGGAGCGCGCGCTACTGCCGCGCCTCGACCAGCGGCAGGTTCACCAGCAGGTTCTGCGGCTTCATCCGGACCTTGCCGCCCGCCTCGACCGCAAGGCCGAGGAAGACCGGCTTGCCGCGCAGCCGCTCGATCACCCGCTCGGGCGCCTCGATCTCCATCCGGAACAGCGCCGCGATCCGGCCCTGGCCCGCTTCCGGCAGCTCCGCGCCCTGGTAGAGCGCGTTGAGGATCCGCGTCGCCTCGGCATCCAGCCCGACATGCCAGGGCCAGCTCTGGTTCTGCACCGATTGCAGCGGCTGGACCCGCACCGGCAGATCGAGGAAATGCGCCAGCCAGCGTTCGATCAGCCGGGCGAAGGCGTCCTGTCCCGGCTCGGCAAAGCGGAAGTCGAGCGCGAAATCGAAGCGGTCGGCGCGCGGCCAATAGGCATCGGCGTTCTGCGGCGTCAGCTTGTCCAACGCCACCTCGCGCATCGGCCGGCCGGGATCGAGCAGCGCGCCGGGCTGGGCCCCGGGCTGGGCGCTGGTCTCGACCACCTCGGCATCGGCCAGCATCAACTGCCCCTCGTCGGTCATCGCCACCTGGTCGCGGAAGAACAGCTCGCCCGCCCGCGCCGTCACCGCGTCGGTCTCGCCCGTCAGCAGATTGGCCATGATCAGATGCGCCAATTGGCCGATGAACAGCGGCGGCACCTGCGGCGCCGCGGGCAGGAACAGGCCGCGATAGCCCGCCTCGATCGAGCCCGCCGCCAGCAGGTGGTCGCGGAAGCGCAGCACGAGGGCGTAGTTGGCGGCCGTGTCGCGGTCGGCGATGGCGGCCAGGTCGGCCTCGGTGACGGCGGCGTCCGGGGTCTCCATCAGCCGCTCGAACAGCGCGTGCTCGGCGGCGCAGCTCTCCGCGACCGGATGGATTTCGGGCCGCGTGTAATAGGCGCGCAGGAAATCCGGGCTGACCGCCAGCCAGCCGTTCCCGAGCCGTTCGGTCAGGTGCAGCCCCGCCGATTTCCAGATCATGCCGCCCCTCCCCGGATGCCGAACCCTTCCGCCAGCGTCACGCCGCGCGCGCGCTGGCCCGTGCCGATGATCGCCCCGCCGGCCTCGTCCACCCCGACCAGCCGGTCGCCGGCCTCGGTCACCGTGTCCAGCCGCGGGGTCAGCGCGGCATGGAGGGCGCCGAAGCCGTCATGCTCCCAGGCATCCAGCGCCGAGAGGAAATGCCGGGCGACGGCACCGATCAGGGCGCTGTGGTCGATATCGCCGCAGCCCTCCTCGTGCAGCGCCGTGATATGGGCCGCCGTTCCGGGGGCGTCGCGCAGCTCGCGCGGCAGCGTCAGGCTCAGCGTGAAGCCGACGAGCAGGAAGTCGGGCACGGCCCCGGGCGCCGTCTCGGCGGCGGCAAGGTCAACCCGGCCGACCCGGCCGCCATTGGCCAGCACCAGCCCGGGCCAGCGCAGGCCCATCGCCAGGTTGGGCGGGCCGATCGCGCCCAGCGCGTCGCAGATCGCCACCAGCATCGCCGGCCCCATCTGCAGCGCCACCTCCAGCGGCGCCTCGGGCTCGAGCACCAGCGCCGCGCGCGCCTCGTCGGTCGCATCGGACCAGCACAGGTCGCCCGCGCCCAGCCGCCCGGCGCGCGCGCCCTCCCAGGCAATCAGCATCGGGGCCGTGCCCGCGGGCACGGTATGGCCGGTCAGCAGCGGCGGCAAGGCGGGCGGGGAAAGGGTATCCGGGGACACGGTCAGGGCAGCTCGATCTCGCCCTCGACGACATGTTTCAGCTCTGTGCCCTCGGCGGTCAACTGCATCCGCAGCTTCAGCGGGCCCTCGCCGGCCGCCCCCGCGCGCACCAGCGCCTCGATCTGCTGCTGCGAGGTCACGCCGACCTGCTTGAGGAACTTGCGCAGCGACATGTTGAACCCGTCTTCACTCATTTCACGTTTCCTTCTTCGCCCCCCGCCGGGCGGCTCCTGCAGCCTGCCCCCTGCGGGCGTCACTCGTCCAGCTGATCGGCCAGCACCTCGACCAGGCTCTGCACCTCGCGTTGCCAGCCCAGCGCGGTCCGGCTCTCGTCCATGGTCAGCCGGCAATTGGCGCAGGCCGAAACCATCTGCTCGGCCCCGGTCGCCTCGACCTGGTCGATCTTGATCTGGAACACCTTGTGGCGCAACTCGGCGGCGCTGCCCATCGCCTGCACCCCGCCGCCGCCGCCGCAACACCAGTTGTGGTTGCCATGCGGGTCCATCTCGCGGAAATCGGTGGCGAAGGCGCCGAGGATGTCGCGTGCCGCCTGCGTCGCCCCGCCCCGGCGCGAGACCTGGCAGGGATCGTGATAGGTGACCGAGGTATCGCTCTTCTTCAGCTTGAGCTTGCCGTCGCGCACCAGCCCGGCGACGAACTCGGTGACGTGGGAAACCTCGAAGGGCAGCGGCCGGCCGAGGATATTCGCCCCGCTCCAGCGCATCGCGCCATAGGCATGGCCGCATTCGGGGATCACCAGCATCTTGGCGCCCACCGCCTCGCCGGCCTCGACCAGCCGCTCGACCATGATCTTGGCAACGTCCGACTTGCCCGAGAGCACGCCGAAATTGGTCGCCTCGTAGCCCTTGGAGCTGATCGTCCAGTCGACCCCGGCATGGTTGAGCAGCTTGGCCATGGCGACGATGGAATCGGGATATTTCATCATCTCGATCGACGATACCGTGATCAGCACGTCCGCCTTGTCGCGGTCGAGCGGGATCTCGACCTCGTTGTCGTCGGCCAGCCAGTCGATCCGGTCCGACAGCACCTCGGGCGTCAGCCCCAGCGGGCTGCCCTTGGAGCGCGAGTTCTCGGCCGCCTCCATCAGGTCCTCGGGGCCCAGCCCCGCCGCCACCATCGCCTGCCGCGACAGGCCGACGATCGAGGCGATGTCGATCCCCATCGGGCAGACCTCGGTGCAGCGGCCGCACATGGTGCAACTGTCGAACAACAGCTCCTGCTGCTCGATCAGGTAGTCGGCGGTCAGCTCGGGCGGCACCAGGCCGAACATCTTCTTGAGGCCGGACAGCGGCGCCTTGTGGCGTTTGTAGACCCGGGTGATCGGCTGCAGCTTCAGCGCCGGGGTGTATTTCGGATCGCGCGTCACCTCGTGGAAATGGCAGGCCTGGCTGCACTGGCCGCAATGGATGCAGGCGTCGAGATAGGAGGCGACATGGCTGCCGGTGACGGCGAGGAACTTGTCGATCGCCGCCTGGGTGTTCACCTCGCGCGTCTTGGCGGGGGTCTCGGGCGCCCCGGGCGGGTTGGTCGCGGTGTCGGTCATGGCGTCACCCCTCTGCGGCCATAGGTTGCGCCGGTATAGGACCGGCTGAAGACGAAGGTGAAGGCGTGCATCAGGCGGCTGAACGGGAAGTAGATCAGCAGCGCCTCGACGCAGAGCATGTGGATCGCCCGCAGCCCGTCATGCGCCTCCTGCAGCGCCAGGCAGCCGGTCAGCATGGTGATGAAGGTCAGCCAGGTGCCGATATGGTCGTCGGCATCGCTGAGGCGCCGCATCACCGGATCGGTCTTGCGCCGCACCCACATCAGGATCAGCCCGGCAAAGGCCGCCTCGGCCGCGATCAGGAAGCCCCAGCGCGGCATCGGCGTCCAGCCGACGCCGATCAGCCGGTCTTTGATGAAGGCGACATGCGGCGCCGCGAAGAGCAGCAGCGCGAACAGGCCGAGGTGGAAGGCATAGCCGGTGACGAAATGGTAGACCGTGCGCTTGAGATTGCCGCCATGGGGCACCGAATGCAGCGCGATCGCCTTGAGCGCGCCGCCGAAGCCCGAGGAGCGGGCGACGCTGCGATCCACCGGCCTGCCCAGCCGAATGAGGCCGATCAGCCGCCACAATACGCCGATCACGAAGACGGCCGAAGCCAGGTACCACAGCGGTCCTTCGGTCAGTTGCAGAAAGCTCATCGGTCTCTCCTCAGACTTCGCCGGCGGCGGCCTTGACCTCAGCCGCCGACTGGTCGGTGCTGGCCTCGGCCATGTGGGCCTCGTACCAGAGGTCATGGTGTTCCTTGGCCCAGGTCTCGTCCACGGTGCCGCGGGTCATGCCCTCGAGCGCGCCCTCCATCCCGAGCGTGCCGATATACATGTGGCCCAGCCCGAAGGCGATGAACGCCAGCGCGGCGATGGCGTGGACAAGGGTGGCCAGCTGCAGCAACGGACGCTCGGGCGGGACCTGGGCGGCGGCCTGCTGCAACATCCCCGGCAGATGGTCGGGGAACAGCATCACCAGTCCGCTGAGCGACAGGGCGATGCCGCAGGCGGTGGCCCACCAGAACCAGGTCTTCTCGCCGAAATTGTAGCGGTGCGAGCTGACATGCCCGCCCAGGAAGCCGCCGCCCTTGAGCAGCCATTTCAGATCGACCAGCTGGAAGAAATTGCCGCGCAGGAAGGTGAAAAACAGCGCCAGGATCGCGAGGATGAACAGCGGCCCGAACAGGTTGTGGCCCTGCATCGAGGCGCTGGCCAGCGCCGCGAAGGCCTCGGGCCCGATCAAGGGGATCAGCAGCGGCCGGCCGAAAAGGATGATCAGCCCGGTGACGCCGAGCAGCACGAACAAGACGGCCATGAACCAGTGCACCACCCGCTCGACCAGCGAGAAGCGCGGGATCACCCGGCCGGTGCGCCCGCCCTTGAGCTTGATCCGGCCGCGGACCAGCCGGAAGATCACCAGCAACACCAGGATGGCCAGCAGCAGCCGCGCGCCCCAGGGCAGCAGCCGCTCGGTCCGCAGCAGGCGCCAGACCTCGCCCTGCGACTGGATCATGTTGCCGGCGCTCGGCCCGTCGGCCTGGGTGGAGCCGGTCGCGCCGAGGCGGATGTCGTGCCAGATCTCGCCGTCCGAGCGGTTGCCCAGAACGCCACCGATCATGTCCGGCCCCGGCGGCAGCACATTGGTCGTGGCATTCGCCGGCGGCCGCACCGACTTGCTGCTCGACGGCGGTTCGACCGGGGTGCCGGCCGGCAGCTCGGTCGTCATCTTCTGCGGCAAGAGCGGCGGCAGCTCCGGCTGGATCTTGGACGGCAGCAGCGGCGCCGCGTCCGTCTGGGCCAGCCCCGGCGTCGCGACCGCACCCAGCGCGACCGCCACCAACAGGGCGAGCACCCCGACAAGACCCTGCGCGGGTCCCCGTGGATGGCGGGCCTGACGCCCCGGACGGGGCGCTCTCGGACTCAACATCGCTTCACTCCCGAAACATGTGACAAGAGGTGCCGGACCGAGGCCCGGCGTCGCCGGGACGCGAAAATCGCGTCCCGGTCCTCTTTTCATCGGCTGATGGCTCAGCCGGCGCTCAGCCGCCCTTGGCCTGGTAGGCGGTGCCCCAGCCCCAGGCGCCCGCGCCGAAGCCGCGCGCCACGATCCGCTCGCGATAGATCGCCGAGATCGTGTCGCCGTCCCCGGCCAGCAGCGCCTTGGTCGAGCACATCTCGGCGCAGAGCGGCAGCTTGCCCTCGGCGATCCGGTTGCGGCCGTATTTCTGGAACTCCTCGGGCGAGCCGTCGGGTTCCGGGCCACCGGCGCAGAAGGTGCACTTGTCCATCTTGCCGCGCGAGCCGAAGCTCGAGGCCTGCGGGTATTGCGGCGCCCCGAAGGGGCAGGCGTAGAAGCAGTAGCCGCAGCCGATGCACAGGTCCTTGTTGTGCAGGACGATGCCTTCCGAGGTGTGGTAGAAGCAATCGACCGGACACACCGCCATGCAGGGCGCGTCCGAGCAATGCATGCAGGCGACCGAGATCGAGCGTTCCCCGGGCTGGCCGTCGTGGATGGTGACCACCCGGCGCCGGTTGATGCCCCAGGGCACCTCGTTCTCGTTCTTGCAGGCGGTGACGCAGGCCTCGCACTCGATGCAGCGCTCGGCGTCGCAGAGGAATTTCATACGTGCCATGATGTCATTCCTCCCTTACGCCCGCTCGATCCGGCAGAGCGTGGTCTTCGTTTCCTGCATCTGCGTGACCATGTCGTAGCCATAGGTCTGCGCCGTGTTGCAGGCCTCGCCCAGCACGATCGGGTCCGAGCCTTCGGGATACTTGTCCCTCAGATCCGTGCCCTCGAACTGGCCGCCGAAGTGGAACGGCGTGAACACGACGCCGCGCCCCACCCGCTCGGTCACCATCGCCGCGACCTTGATCTTGCCGCCGGACGGGCTGTAGAGCCAGACCTGCTCCTTGTCGCGGATGCCCAGGTTGTTGGCATCGTAGGTGTTGATCTCGACGAACATCTCCTGCTGGAGCTCGGCGAGCCAGGGATTCGACCGGGTCTCGTCGCCGCCACCCTCGTATTCCACCAGACGCCCCGAGGTCATGATCAGCGGGAAGTCCTTGGAATAGTCGTTCTTCTGGATCGACTCGAAGGCCGTCGGCAGGCGCCAGAAGGTCTTGTCGGCGATGGTCGGATAATCGGCCACCAGTTCCCGGTTCGGCGCGTAGAGCGGTTCGCGGTGCAGCGGCACCGGGTCGGGGAAGGTCCAGACCACCGCGCGGGCCTTGGCGTTGCCATAGGGGGCGCAGCCATGCTTGATCGCCACCCGCTGGATGCCGCCGGACAGGTCGACCTTCCAGTTGACCTTGTCGATCGCGGCCTGGTCCTCCGATCCGGCGACCTTCTTGATCGCCGCCATCTCTTCCGCGGTCAGGTCCTTGTCCCAGCCGAGGCCGCGCAGCATGCCGACGGTGAACTCCGGATAGCCGTCCTTGATCTCCGATCCGACCGGATAGCTGTCCTCGGCGAGCAGGTTCTCGCCGTTGCGCTCGACACCGAAGCGGGCGCGGAAGCCCATGCCGCCCTTCGCCACCGGGATCTCGGTATTGTAGAGCACCGCCGAACCGGGATGGCCAAGCTCCGGCGTCCCCCAGCAGGGCCAGGGCAGACCGTAGAACTCGCCGTCATGCGGCCCGCCGACCGCGCGCAGCGAGGTCTTGTCGAAGGTGTGCTGGTACTTCATGTGCGACTTCAGCCGCTCGGGCGACTGCCCGGTCATGCCGATGGTCCACATGCCGCGGTTCCATTCGCGGGTCACGTCCTCGACCAGCGGGATGTCGCCCTCGACCTTGATGTTGCGGAACATGCGGTCGGCGAAGCCCAGCTTCTTGGCCAGAAGATACATGATCTCGTGGTCGACCTTGGACTCGAACAGCGGCTCGATCACCTTCTCGCGCCACTGGATCGAGCGGTTGGAGGCCGTCACCGATCCGTAGGTCTCGAACTGGGTCGTCGCCGGCAGCAGGTAGACGCCGTCCTGGCGATCCTGCAGCACCGCGCTCATCGTCGGATAGGGATCGACGACCACCAGCATGTCGAGCATGCTCATCGCCTTGCGCATCTCCGGCAGACGGGTCTGCGAGTTCGGCGCATGGCCCCAGAACACCATCACCTTGGTGTTGTCGGGCTGTTCGAGGTTCTCCTTGGCCTCGAGAACGCCGTCGATCCAGCGCGACACCGGGATGCCGGTCTGGTTCATCATCGCCTTGTTCTTGCCGTTCTTGCCCTTCATCGTGGCGAAACGGCCCTTCATCCAGTCGAGATCCTCCTCCCAGACCCGGGACCAGTGCGCCCAGGCGCCGGCGGAGAGGCCGTAATAGCCCGGCAGGGTATCGGCCAGCACGCCAAGGTCGGTCGCGCCCTGGACGTTGTCATGGCCGCGGAAGATGTTGGCGCCGCCGCCTTCCTTGCCGATGTTGCCCAGCGCGAGCTGGAGGATCGAATAGGCCCGGGTGTTGGACGAGCCGTTGGTGTGCTGGGTCCCGCCCATACACCAGACCAGCGTCGCCGGCCGGTTGTTGGCCAGCGTCTGCGCCACCCGCTCGAGCTGCGAGCCCGGCGCGCCGGTGACCCGCTCGACCTCGTCGGGGGTCCACTTGCTCACCTCCTGCTTGATCTGGTCCATCCCCCAGACGCGACGGCGGATATAGTCCTTGTCCTCCCAGCCGTTCTTGAAGATGTGCCACAGGATGCCCCAGACCAGCGCGACATCGGTGCCGGGCCGGAAGCGGACGAATTCGTCGGCATGGGCCGCGGTCCGGGTGAAGCGCGGATCGCAGACGATCAGCGGCGCGTTGTTCTCCTCCTTCGCCTTGAGCAGGTGGAGCAGCGACACCGGGTGCGCCTCGGCCGGGTTCGAGCCGAACAGGATGATCGCGCGGCTGTTATGGATGTCGTTGAAGCAATTGGTCATCGCGCCGTAGCCCCAGGTGTTGGCAACACCCGCGACCGTGGTCGAGTGACAGATCCGCGCCTGGTGGTCGACGTTGTTCGTGCCCCAGTAGGCGGCGAACTTGCGCATCAGGTAGGCCTGCTCGTTCGAATGCTTGGCCGAGCCCAGCCAGTAGACCGAATCGGGCCCGGCATTGTCGCGCACCTCGAGCATCTTGTCGCCGATCTCGTTGATCGCGTCTTCCCACGAGACCCGCTGCCACTTGCCGCCGACCAGCTTCATCGGATGCTTCAGGCGGCGGTCGCCATGGGCGTGCTCGCGCACGGCGGCGCCCTTGGCGCAATGGCCGCCGACGCTGAACGGAGAATCGATGCCGACCCCTTGCCGTGTCCAGACGCCGTGATCGAGCTCTGCGATCACCGTGCAGCCGACGGCGCAATGCGTGCAGACCGTCTTCTTCGTCTCAAGGGCACCGGCAGCAGCGGCGGTTTGAGCTTCGGCGCGTTGCACCATCCCGCCCGACAGGGTCGAGACGGCGGCGGCCCCACCGAGGGTGAGGCCCGAACGCTTGAGGAACGTGCGGCGGTCGATCGCCGCGGTTCCGAGCTCTGCACCAGCCGAGGACAGCCGGGGGCCTCTCGCTACCCCATTTGTCTTCTTCCTGAGCATCTTACTCTCCGTATGAAAAAACTCCGCCCGGCGGATCAGCCGCCGGCGGCCTTAATGCAGTCTCCGCTCAGAAACGGGCGGAGTCGTAATAGGCCTTGATATGGGCGGTTTCCCGATAGCCCTGGCCCGTATCGGGCTGGGCGGCTTCGGCGCTCTCGGTCGTTGCGCCGGTGGCCAGGGCGGCCCCTCCGGCGATGGTTCCGAGACCGGCGAATTTCAGGAAGCCCCGGCGATCCGTGCGGACGCCTTCGGTCTTCTCCTCCATCGAATTCTCCTCTTCGTGACGCCCCGTTGACACCTCCCGCGCGCGGCCGGGCGTCTTCGCCGGCGCACGGGAAACTCGGAAACGGCCGCTACATCTCGAAAGCGGCGGCCTCGATCGCCATGAACAGCCGGCCCATCCGCCCCACCGGGGCGTAGAGTTCCGCCTGCGGCAGCTTCTCGAGATCGGCATAGAAATGCGGTGCCCAGGTCCCGATATGCTTGGCGAAGAAATCCTGTTGCGCGGCCAGCGGCTGCGGCGCGCCGAAGGCGCCCTCGATCAGCCCGGCCATCATGTCCATCAGCGCCGAGATGTGATCCTCGGGCTCGCCGCTGTCGGCGCTGCGGGCGATACCCAGGGGCGCCATGTCGGCCCGCAGCCGCGCCAGCGGCTTCTCGTTCAGAAATCCGGTCAGGTAGTAGGAGGCGTATGGCAAGAGCAGCCCGCGGCCGAGCCCGTTGAACAGCAATTCGAACTCATCGCGCGCAGAGCCGGGCGTGGCGTCGGCGGCCCGCGCCGCCAGATCGGCGATCGCCGCGCCCATCTCGCTCTCGTCGCCCTGCAGCCCGGCGACCAGAGCGAGCACCTCGGCATCGGCCGGCGCCGCCAGCAACCGCGCCAGCAGACGGTAGAAGCCGGCCCGCATCTGGTCGGCCTCGTCGATCTCCTGTCGCGCGACTGATAACTGTTGTGACAAATCACCTCTCCCTGGCGAAACTTCAGCATTCCTTTGCCTACAAGGCAATGAAAATCTTCGAGACTTGCGGTTTTCGTCTTTCTGCAGCGCGGCGCGGCCGGCCGCATTGACGGCGGTCAATGAGCCGCCGCGCCACCGCTGTCATAGTGGCAGGACTCGGGGGTGAGAGGTCCATCGGGATGGAAAGTGAGGTCCAGTGGATTTTGGCGATGAACACGTCCCGGGCGCGTATCCTGAGAGGTCTGGACGGGGCGCGCGCTGACGGCCGGGCGCCGCCGTCCGGCGCCGAGCTGGTGATGCGCGCAGATCACCGCCATCTGCGCGCGGCGCTCGACCTGGACGGGGCCGCGATGCCCCCGCCGGGCGACGGCGCAACGGCGCTCGACCGCGACAGCGAGGCCTTCGTCCATGCCGTCCTCACCCTGCTCGACACCCATCGCCGCGCCGCCGATTTCGACCGGCTCGCGGTCATTGCCCCGCCGGAGATGATGGATATCCTCGAGCGCGAGATGAGCCCGCTGCTGCGCCGCCGCCTGGCCCGGGCCTGGGCCGTCGATCCGATCGGGCTGTCGTCGGAGGCGCTGCTGCGGATCGTCCGCGACGGAGGGGACGGAAGCGATCCGGCCAAGCGGTGAGGCAAGCGACGCGCCGAGGGGACGAGCGGACAAGGGAGGAGTGTCATGTTCACCGATCGCGCAGAGGCCGGCCGCCAGCTTGCCGAGGCGCTCACCCCGCTGCTGCACCCGCCGGCGGGCGTGCCGGAGGGGCCGCCGGCGATCGTGCTGGCCCTGCCCCGCGGCGGCGTGCCGGTGGCGGCCGAGGTGGCGGCGCGGCATCACCTGCCGCTCGACCTGCTTCTGGTGCGCAAGGTCGGCCTGCCAAGCCAGCCGGAGCTGGCGGTCGCGGCGATCGCCGGGCCGGCGGGCGAACACCTGGTGATCAACCGCGATGTCGCCCGGATGGCGGGGCTGGACGAAGACGAGATCGCCGCCCTGGCCGAACCGGAACGGGCCGAGCTGCAGCGCCGGCGCCGGCTCTACCTCGGCGACCGGCCTGCCCCGGAGCTGCGCGAGCGTAGCGCGATCATCGTCGATGACGGCATCGCCACCGGGGCGACGATGCGGGCGGCGGTGCGGGCCGCGCGCGCGGCCGGGGCGACCCGGATCGTGCTCGCCGTGCCGGTCGCGGCGCGCGACTCGCTGGAGGTCTTGAAGGCCATGGTCGACGATGTCGTGGCGCTCGACCTGCCGGGCTATTTCGGTGCCGTCGGCGCCCATTACCGCAGCTTCCCGCAGGTCTCGGACGACGAGGTCGCCCGCCTGCTGAAGGCGGCGTCCGGCGATGGCGAAACGGCCCCCTGACCCGGCGCCGACAATTTTCGTTCCGTCCCGCACGCAGGTTTGATTTTGGTCAAGGTGAGCCCCGCCCCATGTGGTCAAAGTAAAGGCATCCCGAAGACTTAAGGGGAGAATCGAAATGAGAACCCATCCGATCATCACCTGGCGCAACATGGATCATTCGCCGGCCGTCGACAGCATCGTCAACGAGCGGATCGAGGCGCTGGACAAGTTCCATCCGAACATCATCGGCTGCACTGTGGTGATCGACGCCCCGCAGAAGCGCCGCGTCACCGGGCGTGGCTTCGACGTGCGGGTGCAGCTGGAAATCCCCGGCCCCAACCTGAACGTCGCCCGCCATGTCCGTCACGGTCACGCGGCCGATGACGTCATCCGCGCCGTCAACGCGGCCTTCACCGCCCTCGAAGGCCGGCTGAAAGCCAAGCGCGAGGTCATCGGCGGTGTCCATGTCAAACACCATCCGCCGGAACTGCATGGCGAGATCGTCGAGCTCGAGGACGAGCTTGGCTGGGGCCACTTGCGGGCCGATGACGGCCGCGAGGTCTATTTCCAGCGCGACTCGCTGGTCAGCGGCGATTGGGAAACGCTCGAGATCGGGGATCGCCTGCGCTTCCGTGAGCGGGACGGCGAGAAAGGCGCCTTCGCCACGGATGTCGCGGTAATGGCGCGGACCTGACGCCCGCCCGCGCCGCGAGGGACCGCAGGCGAGAAACGGCCGGGAAGGGAAACCTTCCCGGCCCTTCTTTTCCCCCGGCCATCTCTTGCCGCACGGCTCCGCGGTCCGGTCAGTCCGCGGTCCCGTCGGTCCGGTGTCCGGTCAGGCAGACTTCACCTCGATCTTGCGTTCCTTCTGGCGCGCTTCGGCGCTCTTGGGCAGGGTGACGGTCAGCACGCCATTGACGAATTTCGCCGCCACCTTGTCCTCGTCGACGCCGCTGGGCAGGCCGAAGCTGCGCTGGAAGCTGCCATAGCTGCGCTCGCGCAGGTGATAGTCCTCCTTCTCCTCGCTGCGTTCGGCCGACTTCTCGCCCTTGATCGTCAGCATGCCCTCGGAGAGCTTGACCTCGACCTCGCCCGGCGCGACGCCGGGCAGCTCGGCCTGCAACTCGTACTCGCCGTCGCGCTCGACCAGGTCCATCGCCGGCACGTCCGACCACAGGTCGCCGATCTGTCGGAACGGCCCGATGCCGCGCCGGCGGTGGCCCGGAAGGCGGAAATCGGGCCAGTCGAAATCCTCGAACAACCGGTCGATCTCACCGCGCAGGCTGGTCAGCGGCGACAGTCGCGACTCGGGCCGCACCTCGGGCCGAGCCCCGGGCGTCGGCCCCGCCGGTGCCTGCGTCACCTTCACATCCGTCTTTTCCGATTTGCTCTTCGCCATCTCTCGTCTCCTGTCTCTGCCATGTCGGAAACGGGCCCGGCGCATCGCGGCTGGAAGCGGCGCGCCGGCCACGATCCGGCCGCCCGCACGGCTTGACTGTGGCAGGGACGACCGGACGCCGCCACTCTGGCAGCGCCGGATCAGAGGGTCATTGACGGGGGTCATTCCGCGCCGCCGGCGCAGCGCGAAGCGGCGCGCGCGGCGCGCGCGGCGGGCGCGGCGGGCGCGGGAGACTCGGCGGACGTGGATAGACGGCTGCCGCGCTCGGCCGGGACAGCCTTTCGGCGACGAAGTTCTTCCGGTCCGCCGGCTGTCGCGGCCTGCTTTCCTCGCAGGCGAAGCGGATATTGTCGAAGGTGTTCTCGAGGCAGCCCATCTCGATCAAGCGGTCGAGATCCGGAATCTCGAAATGGCGGGCATCGCGAATCCGGATCACGCCGGCGGCGTCCAGCCGGGTGCTGATCCGGCTGATCGATTCCACCGTCGTTCCCAGCAGGTCGGCAATGTCGGCCCGCGGCAATTCCAGCGTCAGCACGCCACCCCGCCGGCCGGTCCCCGCCCGGGCCGGCAGCGGCGCGTAGGGCAAGACCCGGGTCGAGGCGGCGAGGAAGGCGCAGAACCGCTCTTCCGCGTCGAGCGCCGCCAGCGCCCAGGTCAGCAGCCGCAACTGGTCGAGCTTGAGTGTGCGCAGCCGGTAGAGCGCGCGTGCCATCCCGCCGCCCCGCACCAGCCGCTCGAGCGCGCTGCTCTCGAAGCGGCAGATCCGCGCCGGCGTCGCCGCCTCGAGCATGCAGCCCTCGGCCGGCAGCATGCCGTCGCCGATCACGTCGCCGCAGCTGTAGAGCGCCAGAATCTGGCGCCGGCCATCGAGGTTATAGCTCTGCAGACGCAACAGGCCCGAGACCACAACCCCGACACAGCCGCGGCCGCGGCTCTCGTCCCAGACCGTGGCGTTGGCAGCGAAATCCTGCAGGTTGCCCTTGCGCATCAGCTCCTCTCGTCCGGCCGGGCCGGCCGCCACGCACAGCCCCGTATCGCACATCGGACAAAGATGGCAGTCGGGCCCGACCCCGGTGGAATGGCATGCGTGCATGAGCTCTCCCCGCATTCCAGCGCCGCTTCCACCGGCCGCCGCGATGGCGGCCACAGAAGAATCGATGCGACATCTACTGCTTTTGTATAACACCCGAGTTTGCCTCGACATAGCCCGCGCGAGACAGAAACCACAACCTTAGCGCGAAGCCTTGCTAAACCCATCAGATCAGGCCACGCTTGGCAGGCACGCGACGAACAGGCTGCGACGACGCAGAGACGACATGGCAGACACGGCCCCCGAGCCCCCCTTGGATGCCGCGCTGGCCTCGACCGGAGGTCAGATGCTGGCCCGCCTCCTGGCGCAATTGCCAGCGGATATCCGACGCGCGCTCGCCGCCGTTTCGGAGCTGCGCGACGCTCCGGCGGGAACGGTGATGATCGCCGACGGGGCCCCGGCCGAAGGCGTCGGCCTCGTCCTCGAAGGGACGCTGGGCCTGATCAAGCGGCTTCCGGACGGACGCAGCAACATCATCGGCCTGCTGACGCCGGGCGAGCTTTGCGGCCGGGTCTTCGATCCCGAGGCCAGCTATCAGGTCGAGGCGCTGACCGACGCAAGGGTGCTGTGCTTCAAGCGCGCCGGTTTCGAGGAGATCCTCGAAGCCGCGCCCGAGGTCGAGCGGCTGTTCATGATCAACGTCCTCGACGAGATCGACGCGGCGCGCGAATGGCTGCTGCTGCTCGGCGGCCGCAAGGCGGTCGAGCGGGTCGCCTCCTTCCTGCTGATCCTGTGCCGGCAGGAGCTGGCGCGGCGCGGCACCGACTGGGACGGCAGCCCGATCCCGGTGCGCCTGCCGCTGAGCCGCGCCGACCTGGCCCGTCACCTGGGAACGCGGCCGGAAACCCTCAGCCGGGCGCTGCACGCGCTCGAGGATCGCGGCGTGCTGGTGATCCACGACCCGGGCCGGTTCGAGGTGACCGATCCCGAGGGGCTGGTGAATATCTCCGGCCACGACCTGCTGCGCGAACGCTGCGGCTGAGGCTGCGGCCAGCCCGGCCTCAGGACAGGAAAGGCTGCAGCAGCCGGGCGGCGACGGCGATGTAGCGTCGCGCCTGGGTCGGCCATTTCTGCGGGCTGCGCGGCTTGGGGTCGCGCAGGTGGTCGATCGACAGCCGCGCCCGGGTCAGCGCCCGGAAGGCGCCATAGGCGTCCAGCAGCGCCACCGAAGGCGGGTTGCCATGGGCCCGTTCCAGCAGCTCCAGCACCCGCGGCCAGATCCAGTCGCCGCCCATCATCGCGCATTCGAGGCCGAGATAGTTGACCTCGTCATAGATATCGACGCGCCGCATCGGCGGGTAGAATTCGAGCCGGTCGAAGATCACCGGCGGCGAGACGAGGCAGACATGCTCGGGCCGCAGGTCGCCATGGCCCTCGACGATCAGACCGGCCCGGCCCCGCGCCTCGATCTCGTCGCGGTGGCGCTGCATCAGCTTCGTCGCGGTGGCGGCAATCTCGGGCCGGTAGTCGGGGCCCAGATGCGCGGCCATCGCGTCGAGATGGGCGGCGTTGGTCTCGCATTCCTGCAGCAGGTGGTCGCAATAGGCGCCCGGCCCGCCGGCCTCGGCCAGTCCCTCCGCCGCCTCGGCCCGGCGGGCCCGGTAGAAGGCGGCCAGCAGGGTCATCACCGCCTCGATCTCGGCCTCGGCGACGCCGCCGGCAGCCAGCCGCAGGTCGAGGAACTGGTCGGCCGGCAGCCGCGTCATCTCGACCAGCCAGTCGACGACGTGGCCGGCACCGTCCAGTCGCAGCCCGCCATCCGGCGCCCGGACCAGCGGCCGGACGTCGCGATAGACATGGCCGGCCAGCTGGCGGTTGAGCCGCAGCTCCTCGCGGCAGAAATGCCCCCGCCGCTCGAGGCTGGAGAAGTCGATGACGCCGAAGCGCACCGGCTTCTTCAGCTTCAGCGCCCGGTCGCCGGCCAGGAAGACCATCGCGGTATGGGTCTCGACCGTCTCGACGGCATCGACCGGCCAGGGATAGGCCCCCGGCTCGCTCAGAAATGCCACCTTGTCCTTGAAACGCACCCGCGGCTCCCGTGCTGCCCGCTTCGCGGAGACCGCCGCAGCCGCCCGCTTCACTGGCACAGGCTAACCGCCCGGAATTTCAGGCCGCATTGACTTGCATCAATGCGCCGGACGGCTGCGGGCGCAGTCTGGGTCCATGTTGTTCTTCGCACTCAAGGGATCGGACGGGCTGGGCGCCGCCACCGCGGCGGCGGCCGGGATCGAGCTGGCGCCGCATGAGGAGCGCGATTTCGAGGGCGGCGAGCACAAGACGCGGCCGCTGGTCAGCGTGCGCGGCCGCGACGTCTACGTCCTGCACAATCTCAATGGCACGCCCGGCTACTCGGCCAACGACCGGCTGCTGCGGCTCCTGTTCTTCCTTGCCGCCTGCCGCGAGAACGGGGCGCGGCGGGTAACGGCGCTGGTGCCCTACCTGGCCTATTCGCGCAAGGACCGGCAGACCAAGCCGCGCGACCCGGTCACCACGCGCTATGTCGCGCAGCTGTTCGAGGCGGTCGGCACCGACATGGTGGTGACGCTCGACGTCCACACCGTGATCGCCTTCCAGAACGCCTATCGGCGCGGCAGCCTGCATCTCGACACCCGGCGGCTGTTCGCCGCGGACATCGCGGCGCGGCTGCCCGAGGGGCCCGTCGCCGTGGTCTCGCCCGATGGCGGCGGGGTCAAGCGGGCCGAATTGCTGCGCGAGGCGCTGGTCGCCCAGACCGGGCGGACGGTGGATTTCGGCTTCATGGAGAAGCGGCGCAGCAGCGGCGTCGTCTCCGGTTCGCTGTTCGCCGGCGATGTCGAGGGCCGGACGGTGTTCATCCTAGACGACATGATCGTCGGCGGCGGCACCATGGTGCGGGCGGCGACGGCCTGCCGCGAACGCGGCGCGGCGGCGGTGCACCTGCTGGCGACCCACGGCATGATGACGGAGAAGGCGATCGCGGCGCTGGACGACCCGGCGATCGCCGGCATCACCGTCACCGACAGCGTCGCCCCCTTCGCGGTGCCGCTCGACGCCCTGGGCGACCGGCTGCGGGTGCTGTCGGTGGCGCCGCTTCTGGGCCAGACCATCGTCAACCTGCACGAGGGCCGGCCGATGGGCGACCTGCTGACCCTGTAGAGCCCGGGGAGGGTCCGGGGAGGGTCCGGGGAGGGTCAGGCCGGCATGGGTGGGCAGATTGACACGGATCATGTCGCCCCCCGCGCAATTGCAGCATGTTTCGCCTATATTCCGTAAGGTGGGCACCACCACCCGGGAGGACCGCGGCCCCATCGCCGCGCGGGGAAACGAGGAACGGAACGTGAAATTTCTGGTTACAGGCGGCGCCGGCTTCATGGGCATCAACCTGGTGCGGCACCTGCTCGATCGCGGCCACGCGGTGCGCAGCTACGACATCGCGCCCTTCGACTATCCCGAGGCCGCGCGCGTCTCGGTCCTGCGCGGCGACATCCGTGACCGCGACCTGCATCCCCGCGCCTTCGAGGGGGTCGACGTGGTCGTCCATTGCGCCGCCGCCCTGCCGCTCTGCGCCCCCGACGAGATCCTGTCGGTCGAGGTGGAAGGCACCCGCCGGCTCTTGGAAAGCGCCGCGGCGGCCGGCATCGACCGCTTCGTCCACATCTCCTCGACCGCGGTCTACGGCATCCCCGACCATCACCCGCTGATCGAGAGCGACCGGATCAGCGGCGTCGGCCCCTATGGCGAGGCCAAGGTCCGGGCCGAGGCCGTCTGCAGCCAGTTCCGCGAACAGGGGATGTGCGTGCCGGTGCTGCGGCCGAAATCCTTCGTCGGCCCCGAGCGGCTGGGCGTGTTCGAGCTGCTATACGATTTCGCCTATGGCGGTCACAACTTCCCGGTGCTCGGCCGCGGCGACAACCTCTACCAGCTGCTCGACGTCGCCGACCTGTGCCAGGCGGTCGAGCTCTGCGCCACCGGCGAGCGCGACGCGGTCAACGACGTCTTCAATGTCGGCGCCGGCCGCTACGGCACCCTGCGGCAGTCGTTCCAGGCGGTGCTCGACCGCGCCGGCCACGGCAAGCATGTCATCGGCCTGCCCGCGGCCCCGGCGATCTGGACGCTGCGGGCGCTCGAGTCGCTGGGGCTGTCGCCGCTCTACAAGTGGATCTACGAGACCGCCGCGACCGAGAGCTTCGTCGGCATCGACAAGATCAGCGCCCGGCTCGGCTATGCCCCGCGCTACTCGAACGAGGAGGCGCTGATCCGCAACTACGACTGGTACGTCGCCAACCGCCCCACGATCACCCGCGGCGCCGGCGTCACCCATCGCGAACCCTGGAAGAAGGGAGCCCTGGCCCTTGCCCGTTTCGTCTTCTGACCCCCGCCCGCGTCCCCGCCCGCCGCGCCGATTCCGCCGCGCGCTCCTCGCCGCGGTCGCCCTGCCCGCCCTGGCCCTGCCCGCCCTGGCCCTGCCCACCCTGGCCCTGACCGTCTTCGCCGGCCCCGCCGCGGCGCTGGACGCCGCCCGGGACGCGCAGCTCAAGGCGCAGTGGCAGCAATACGAGGCGGTGCAGCCCAAGAGCATCCTGGCGCTGCAGCCCTGGCGGCGCACGACCGAGACGACGCTGGCCGACGGCAGGACGCCGCTGCGCTTCATCGACCTCAATCCGGACAGCAATGGCTGGTTCCTGCTCCAGATCGGCAAGGACGGCAGCCGCGCGCAGCAGAGCTACCACCTCGAAAACCCCGACCCGCGGCGCCAGAGCGTGGCGCTGAGCACCGATCCGACCCCGGCGCTGGTGCTGGGCGGTGCCGAGGGCGAGACCCGCTGCACGCCCTGGACCGGGGCGCTGGAAAAGGCCCGCGACAGCCGGCTGCCCTATGCCCCGCTCTGCGGTGGCCGGTTGCTGTTGCGCAACCACGCCTCGGGATCGCGCTCCAGCCTCGAAAGCGTCACCGACTTCCTGCGCGACAATGTCTGGGGCGGCGAGCAGGTCGTCGGCTTCGTCCGCTCGACCTTCTACAAGGACGCCTTCGCCGAGTTCGACAAGGCCGAGGGCGAGGCGAGCGACAATGGCCAGACCGCCGGCCCGGCCCCGGCGCGGATGGATCACCTCGAGGTCGGGACATTGCTCGACATCGGCCTGACCGGGACGACGAACGGCCGGATGGCGCTCGGGGAATGGTATCCGGCGGCCGGGCTCAAGGGCATCTACGCCACCGCCTTCCAGCCCGGCGCGGTCGACCGCGCGGTGCTGAAGAGCCCCGGCCGGGTCAACGGTCTCGACGGTGTCGAGGCGCGGGCGACGGGCTACATGGTCGCCTTCGACCTGTCGCGCTACGCGCTCGGCTTCGAACTGGGCACCGATCACCCGCGGCTGAACTGGTCGCCGCGCCCGCCCGCCGCAGTCCGCCCACGCGGCCTGCCCGGCCCCGACGGCGTCGCCTCGTCGACGCCGCTGGAAACCTTGGGCATGGTCAGCCCGGCCATCGCGCCGCGCACCGTCGCCACCTTCACCGCCGGCTTCAAGCGCAGCCACGGGGCGTTCAAATGGGGCCCCTATGCCGGCGTCAACCACGGCACCCATTACGGCTTCCTCGAGCACGGGGTGATCTTCTCCAAGCTCCAGCCCGGGCTGTCGACGCTCTACGTCCTCGACGACGGCACGATCGGGATGAAGACCTGGACCGAGGCCGACGACGTGCTGCTGCCGAAGATCCGCTTCGCCCGCCAGAACGGCGTGCCGCTGATCGAGCGGGACCCGAAGACGGGCAAGGGCGTGCCCGGCACGCTGGTGACGCAATGGGGGGCCGGCAACTGGTCGGGTTCGGCCGATGCCAAGCTGCGGACCCTGCGTGCCGGCGCCTGCCTGCTGGACCACGGCGGCACCGCCTACCTCGCCTATGCCTATTTCTCGACCGCGACGCCCTCGGCGATGACCCGCACCTTCCAGGCCTATGGCTGCCGCTACGCCATGCTGCTCGACATGAACGCGCTCGAGCACACCTACCTGGCGCTCTACCTGCGCCACGCCGGCAAGGTGCAGGTCGAACACCTGGTGCCGGGCATGGCGCTGATCGACAAGAAGACCCGGGGCGGCGGCGTCATCCCGCGCTTCCTCGGCTATCCCGACAACCGCGACCTGTTCTACCTCTACAGCAAGGAGGGAACGCCATGATCCGCCTGATCGCCGCCGCCACGCTGGCGGCCCTGACCGCCCTGCCCCTGCGGGCCGAGACCGCCCTGCAGCGGAACAACGAGGTGCTGTTCCAGCAATTGCAGAAGGTCCACCGGCTGTCGGATGCCCAGATGGACCGGATCCGGGCGATCTTCGCCCGCTCGGGCGTCATGGGCCAGGGCAACCCGGCGATCACCCGCCACCCGATGACCCCGGCGCAATGCGCCGCCCGCATCCCCGGCGGGCCGCAAAGCTATGCCAATACGCAGTTCGAGCGTATCTGCGGCGGCAAGTACATGGCGCCGCTCTACGATCCGGCGACGCAGAAACCGCAGGACGCCACCGCCTGCATCGACCAGTTCGAGTTCCCCGACATCCCCTGCACCTACCCCGTGGTCTGGGTGAAGGCGCGCGAGGCCGAGGAGATCTGCGCCGCCGAGGGCAAGCGGCTGTGCGACGCGCATGAATGGGAAGGTGCCTGCCAGGGCGTGCTCGGCCCGCCCGACTACCGCTTCGACCTTGCCAAGGGCGTCTCGGCCGGCACCGCAGTCGCCCGGATGCGCGCCGCCCACAACGCGAAATACGCCCCGACGGCGCGCTGGAGCTACGGCCCGGCCTACCAGCGCGGCGTCTGCGCCGCCGACAGCGTGAAAAGCCCGGGCTGCAATGGCGGCGGCTGGCGCGGCTGCGGCTCGAACACCTATCCGACCGGGGCCTTTCCCGGCTGCCACAGCCCGCTCGGGGTCTACGACCTCAACGGCAACGCCGCCGAACACATGAACCTGCCGCTGGCCCCCGACCAGATGACCAGCCGCGGCAGCACCAAGCTGGGCGTGACCGAGATGAAGGGCAGCTGGTTCATTTTCGACAAGTACCGCGCCCATCCCGACTGGTGCCGCTGGCGGGCGCCGTTCTGGCATGGCTCACGGGTGATGTCGACGGGCAGTCACGAGAATTACCACCTCGGCTTCCGCTGCTGCAAGACGCTGAACTGATCCTTCCGCCGGCGATGACGGCCGCAGACCGCGCCCGCCCGTGTGGACGCCCCCCCGCCGAACCGACGGTCACTCGCACGAAAGGCGATGCTCAGCGGTAGAGCGAGGCCAGCAATTGGCGCGGTTTCGCGATCGGCCCCTCGCGACTGATCAGCGCGGCCAGCTTGGGATCCTGCATCACCGTGGCCAGCGGCACCGGCTTGCCGTTGACGAAGGCGGTATCGCTGACCAGCCGGATGCCGTGGCTGTAATCGGCATAGCGCGCGACATGGACGGTGCTGAGCGGCTGGATCGGCCGGCCGTTGCTGCGGTGCCAGCCGTAGATCGCCACCTTGCCCGGCGCCCGGCGCAGCCGCGCCGACAGCACGACATCCTTCTTGTCGCCCGCCGTCAGCTCGTCCTGCGAGACGCCCAGCCGGGCGCGCTGGCTCTGGACGGTGTGGTTGTGGCGCAGCAGGTAGGCGGTCGAGGTCATCATCCGGCCCGGCTGCATCGGGCTGGGGGCGAGGCGGACCTGGGCCTGGCGGTAGATCGCGTCAACCATCTTCGGCGTCGGCAGCAGGAAGCCGAAGCGGTCGGCGACCTCGGCGGCGGCGGGAAGGCCCAGCGGCACGCGGACGAAGTCGCGGTCATTGCCGACGGCAAGGTAGTCGGGGGTGACGCAGATCGTCACCTCGACCTTGCTGCCATCGGGCTCGGTGCCCGAGAAACGCACCGGAGCGAGGTCGCGCAGGAAGCCGGGCACGTTGCCGGCCAGCAGCTGGTCGCGCACCGCCGCGTCGCGCTTGCTGCCGCTGAGGTCGAGCAGCTTGTTCATCACCGCGCTGCCGGAGGGGGCGGCGGCGGGCCGGGCGGGAATGTCGCGGGTCAGGGTCTTGGCACAGCCATGGGTCGCGCGGGTGGCCGAGCCGGCGGCGGCGGCAGGCACGGCGCTCCCCAGCGCAAGGCCCAGCACGAGGCCGCCAAGCGAAGCAATACGTCGCAAGAGATCACCTATTCTGAGTATCAATCGAGTGGTCCGACCATCTGGCGAAGCCGTCGCAAGACTGTCAATCGCGCCCCTGTCGCACCCCGCCCGCGCGGGCGGAAATCCGCCTTACGCTGCGGCAACAAGCGGCATGAGGCCGCCGATCGGGCGGTTTTCGGCAGCGGGGCGGGCAAGGCCGCGCCCTCGCTCCCGCGGCGCCCCCGCTCGATAGTTGGGGGGAAGCTAAATGCTGGAAGGCCCTGCCCACTTTCTGCTCGCAAATATCCCGGGGGTCCGGGGGCAGCGCCCCCGGCCTTGGCGTCACGCCCGGCGATAGGTGCTGACCATCCGGTAGTCCTTGCGCGGGCCGGTCACTTCCCATTCCGCCGCCCAGTCCGGCCAGGCGGTGAAGTCGTAGCGCACGCGGTAGAAGTCCGGCTGGCACCGATGGTCGGCCTCGGGCACGGGCGCGGACGGATCGAAGACATGGAACGGACGGCCGTCGGCGAAGCTGACGGCGATGCGGCCGTCGGCCAGCGCCTGCCACAGGTAGCGCCTTGTGGCGGTGAGCGGGGCACCGGCGCCGAGGCTCAGGCTGCCGGTCTCGTCATAGACCCAGCCGTCGCCGCCGCGAGCGATCACGACCTCGCCGTCGAACCGGCCTTCCGCCCCGGCGCGGCGGTCGTCGATCCGGCGCGCGATGCGCCAGCGGCCTTCGAACTCCTCGATCGACGGCATCGTTCCCCTGCGGCAGCCCTGTCGCTTGCTCTGGCGACCGCCGCAGTCTAGAAGACGGCGCGCCCGCCCTCAAACCGAAAGGTCCGCCGATGATCCCGCGCTATTCCCGCCCCGAGATGGTCGCCATCTGGTCGCCGCAGACCAAGTTCCGCATCTGGTACGAGATCGAGGCCCATGCCTGCGATGCCCAGGCCGAACTGGGGGTGATCCCGAAGGCCAATGCCGAGGCGGTCTGGAAGGCCAGGGATGTCGAGTTCGACGTCGACCGGATCGACGAGATCGAGGCCGTCACCAAGCATGACGTCATCGCCTTCCTGACCCACCTGGCCGAGATCATCGGCAGCGAGGAGGCCCGCTTCGTCCACCAGGGCATGACCTCGTCGGACGTGCTCGACACCACGCTGAACGTGCAATTGGTGCGCGCCGCCGACATCCTGCTGGCCGACATGGACAAGGTGCTGGCGGCGCTCAAGGCCCGCGCCTACGAGCACAAGGACACCGTCCGCATCGGCCGCAGCCACGGCATCCATGCCGAGCCGACGACGATGGGCCTGACCTTCGCCCGCTTCTATGCCGAGATGGACCGCAACCGGCACCGCCTGGCCGCCGCGCGGGCCGAGATCGCCACCGGCGCGATCTCGGGTGCCGTCGGCACCTTCGCCAATATCGATCCCTACGTCGAAGAGCATGTCTGCAAGATGCTGGGGCTGAAGCCCGAGCCGATCAGCACCCAGGTGATCCCGCGCGACCGCCACGCGATGTTCTTCGCCACCCTCGGCGTCATCGCCTCGTCGATCGAGAACGTCGCCATCGAGATCCGCCACATGCAGCGCACCGAGGTGCTGGAGGCCGAGGAGTTCTTCTCGAAGGGCCAGAAGGGAAGCTCGGCGATGCCGCACAAGCGCAACCCGGTGCTGACCGAGAACCTGACCGGGCTGGCCCGGCTGGTGCGCTCGGCGGTGACCCCGGCGCTCGAGAACGTCGCGCTGTGGCACGAGCGGGACATCTCGCACAGCTCGGTCGAGCGCGGCATCGGCCCCGACGCCACCATCCATCTCGACTTCGCGCTCAACCGTCTGGCCGGGGTGATCGAGAAGCTGGTGGTCTACCCCGAGAACATGCTGGCCAACATGAACAAGTTCAAAGGCCTCGTCATGTCGCAGCGGGTGCTGCTGGCGCTGACCCAGGCCGGCGTGAGCCGCGAGGACGCCTATCGCCTCGTCCAGCGCAACGCGATGAAAGTCTGGGAACAGGGCAAGGACTTCAAGCAAGAGCTGCTGGCCGATGCCGAGGTCACCGCGGCGCTGAGCCCGGCCGAGATCGAGGAGAAATTCGACCTCGGCTACCACACCAAGCATGTCGACACGATCTTCCGCCGGGTCTTCGGCGAGGGCTGAGACCTCCGTATCGGCGCCGACAGGCACAGCGACAAGGACGGGGGCCGCGGCTTCCGTCCTTTTGATTTCCCGCCTCCGCCCTTGCCGCGAATCGGATTTGGGCGTTTGCTGGAAGGACAGCAGACAAGGGAGATCGGGATGAAAGCGATTGCGCTGATCCTCGCGGTTCTCGCCGCGCTGGCCCCTGCGCTGGCGGCGGCGCAATGTGGGATTGACCATGCCCGCAGCTGCGCCGACGGCCAGGTCTGGGATTCCGCGACGGGCAGCTGCGTGCCCAAGGCCGGCAGCTGAGGACCGACAGAGCCAGGGAAATGCCTGCACCGCCTTGGCGGCAGGAGGAATATGTGCCGTGACCATGGCCTGACCGCCCGCGCGTGAAACGCGATGGCGGGCCTGCTTGGGTATGCGGTTCCGCCTGACGCGCGCCCTGTTCCATCGACACGCCGTCCCGGAGCTGCCGCTACGTCACCGCCCGGTGCCGACAGGCCCCGCCTTCGGCCCATTGCCGCCCTTCGCGATTGGCCCTAGCGTGCCGGCCATGAACCTGTCGCACCGCCCCCTGCCCCGTGACGTCCGCCGTGAGGTCCGCCGCCCGGCGGGCCGCGCCCTGCCATGAACGCCCCGGGGCCGGCCGCGGCGACGCGCGGCATCCTGTTGATGCTACTGGCGGTCTTCACCTTCACCCTGATGGACGCGACGGCGAAGTCGCTGGTCGGCCGCTACCCGACGCTGCAGGTGGTCTGGGCGCGCTATACCGGGCAGAGCGTCATCGTCGCGCTGGTGCTGGCGCGGCGGCTGGGGCCGCTGCTGAGGACGCGCCACCCCTGGCTGCAGGGGCTGCGCTCGGTGCTGCAACTCGGCGCCACGGCGCTGTTCTTCACCGCTCTGGGCCATATCGGGCTGGCCGAGGCGACCGCGATCATGGATGCCAACCCGGTGATCATCACCCTGGGCGCGGCGCTGGTGCTGTCCGAGCCGATCGGGCCGCGCCGGCTGGCCGGGGTGCTGGCGGCGATGATCGGGGCGCTGATCATCATCCGGCCGGGCAGCGCCGTCTTCGCCTCCGCCGCGCTGCTGCCGCTGGCGGCGGCGGTCTGCTATGCCGGTTACGTGCTGGTGACGCGGCTGGTCGGGCGCGACGAGAACACCTGGACCTCGCTGATCTACACCGCCGCGCTGGGGACCGTGCTGACCACCATCGCCCTGCCGACGGTCTGGCAGCCGATCGCGGCGCCCGACATCCTGCCCTTCATGGCGATGGGGGCGATCGGGGCGGCCGCCCAGTTCTTCCTGATCCGCGCCTTCACCATCGCCGAGGCCGGGCTGATCGCGCCCTTCGGCTATGTCGGACTGCTCTTCGCCACCTTCTGGGGCATCGTGCTGTTCGGCGAATATCCCGATCTCTGGACCGGCATCGGCGGCGCCGTCATCGTCTGCGCCGGGCTCTATGTCTGGCATCGCGAGACGCGGGCGGCGCGGCAGGGGTAGAGCGGCAAGGCTCGGCCCCCTGTGCGCCCGGCCGGAGGCGGCGCCCCTACTCGACCCGCGCGGCGGCGAGGATCTCGCCCGGGCCCTTGCGCTGGACGATCACGACGACGGGCTGTTCGCCCTTGGCCGGGGCGGTCAGCGACAGGGCGCTGCGGCCGTCCCAGTCCCGCAGGGTTTCCCAATGGGTGACGATGTTGTGGTAGGTCAGCGTCCGGCCGGCATTCTCGCCGCGGCGGATCTGCACCGTCGCCTCGGGCCGGTAGCGCACCAGTTGCACCGTCGCGGCCTCGCTCAGCGGTTCGGCGGACTGTGCCACGATATGCACCACGCCGCCCTGGCGCTGGATCTGCAGCGAGACCGGAGAGGTCTGCGCCCGGTGATGATGGATCAGGTCGGCGACCTGCATCGGCCGAAAGCCCTCGACCCGGTCGACGCCCTCGACGATCATCTGCGGGGTATAGATAGTGCGGCTGCCAATGGCGCGGGCGTAGGCCTTCTGCCGGGCGGTGTAGTCCGGCGAGCCGAAATTGTCCTTCCAGCCGATATAGTCCCAGTAGTCGACATGGAGCGCCAGGGCGATGACGTTCGGCTTCTCGGCCAGTTCGGACAACAGCGCGTCCGCCGGCGGACAGGACGAGCAGCCCTGCGACGTATAGAGCTCGACCACCACCGCGCCGGGGCCCTGCGTCGCAGTTTCGGCCCGTGCGGTGCCGGCAAGATTGCTCCCAGCCACCCCCAGCACCAGGCCAAGGGCGGCGATCATCATCCGGCGCATCTATTCTGTCTCTGCAAATTCAAGCTTCCCACCTTCCCTTCTACCGAAGGGAACCGCCGGGCGCCAATCAAGGTTTTGCGATCCCGGGGCGACAATATGTATCTGTGCTCTCGATACGACGCAGCATGTCGTGGCCGCGTCGCCCCCCCCTGCAAAAGGGGCTGGATTTTCGGCATACAATTGCATACATCGCTTGCGACTCCCTTGCGTCCCCGCGCCCCGTCGGGCATGAGGACGGCAAATCCCGCGACCGATCCAACAGCCAGGAGGCCGAGATGACCGTCACTGTCGGACATGACAGCCAGAACACCCGCAAGACCCTGAGCGCCGGCGGCGCCAGCGTCGCCTATTACTCGATCCCGGCCGCCGAAGCCGCCGGGCTGGGCGATTTCTCGCGCCTGCCCGCCGCGCTCAAGGTCGTGCTCGAGAACATGCTGCGCTTCGAGGACGGCAAGACCGTCACCGTCGACGACATCAAGGCCTTCGCCGAATGGGCGCAGAAGGGCGGCAAGAACCCGCGCGAGATCGCCTATCGCCCGGCCCGGGTGCTGATGCAGGACTTCACCGGCGTGCCGGCGGTGGTCGACCTGGCCGCGATGCGCGACGGCATCGTCGCCCTGGGCGGCGACGCGCAGAAGATCAACCCGCTGAACCCGGTCGACCTGGTCATCGACCACTCGGTGATGATCGACGAGTTCGGCAACCCGCGCGCCTTCCAGATGAACGTCGACCGCGAATACGAGCGTAACATCGAGCGCTACACCTTCCTCAAGTGGGGCCAGAAGGCGTTCAACAACTTCCGCGTCGTGCCGCCGGGCACCGGTATCTGCCACCAGGTCAACCTGGAATACCTGGCCCAGACGGTCTGGACCGACACCGACCAGAACGGCGAGGAAGTCGCCTATCCCGACACCCTGGTCGGCACCGACAGCCACACCACGATGGTCAACGGCCTGGCCGTGCTGGGCTGGGGCGTCGGCGGCATCGAGGCCGAGGCGGCGATGCTGGGCCAGCCGATCTCGATGCTGATCCCGGAAGTCGTCGGCTTCAAGCTGACCGGCGAGATGGTCGAGGGCACCACCGCCACCGACCTCGTGCTCAAGGTGGTGCAGATGCTGCGCCAGCACGGCGTCGTCGGCAAGTTCGTCGAGTTCTACGGCGAGGGCCTCGATCACCTGCCGCTGGCCGACCGCGCGACCATCGCCAACATGGCCCCCGAATACGGCGCCACCTGCGGCTTCTTCCCGATCGACGGCGAGACCCTGCGCTACCTCGAGCAGAGCGGCCGCGACACCGACCGCATCGCGCTGGTCGAGGCCTATGCCAAGGCCCAGGGCCTGTGGCGCGACGCCGATTACGCCCCGGTCTACAGCTCGACGCTCGAGCTCGACATGGGCACCATCGTCCCGGCGATCTCGGGTCCGAAACGGCCGCAGGACTACCTGCCGCTGACCAAGGCCGCCGGCGCCTTCTACAACGTGGTCTGCGACTATCGCGGCGTCGATGCCGAAAACGGGGCGGCGAACATGGCCTCGGAAGGCGACACGCTCACCGCGCCGGCCGACTGCCGCAAGACCGGTGCCGTCGAGGGCGAAGACTACCAGCTGCGCGACGGCTCGGTCGTGATCGCCTCGATCACGTCCTGCACCAACACCTCGAACCCCTATGTCATGATCGGCGCCGGCCTCGTCGCCCGCAAGGCGCGCGAACTGGGCCTGACCCGCAAGCCGTGGGTCAAGACCTCGCTGGCGCCGGGCTCGCAGGTCGTGTCGGAATATCTCGAGGCCGCCGGGCTGCAGGAGGATCTCGACGCCATCGGCTTCAACCTCGTCGGCTATGGCTGCACCACCTGCATCGGCAACTCGGGCCCGCTGCAGCCCGAGATCTCGAAGTCGATCCACGACAACGACCTCGTCGCCGCCTCGGTGCTGTCGGGCAACCGCAACTTCGAGGGCCGGATCAGCCCGGACGTCCGCGCGAACTTCCTCGCCTCGCCGCCGCTGGTCGTGGCCTATGCGCTGGCCGGCGACATGAACATCGACCTGAGCAGCGAGCCGCTGGGCACCGGCAAGGACGGCCAGCCGGTCTACCTCAAGGACATCTGGCCCTCGACCAAGGAAATCGCCGATCTGGTCCACAAGACCGTGACCCGCGAGGCGTTCCAGTCGAAATACGCCGACGTCTTCAAGGGCGACGAGAAGTGGCAGGCGGTCGAGACCACCGACAGCGAGACCTATGACTGGCCGGCCGCCTCGACCTATGTCCAGAACCCGCCCTACTTCCAGGGCATGTCGCAGGAGCCGGGCAAGATCACCGACCTCAAGGGCGCCCGCGTCCTGGCCCTGCTGGGCGACATGGTCACCACCGACCACATCTCGCCCGCCGGCTCGTTCAAGGACAGCACCCCGGCCGGCCGCTACCTGACCGAGCGCCAGGTCGCGCCGAAGGATTTCAACTCCTACGGCTCGCGCCGCGGCAACCACGAGGTGATGATGCGCGGCACCTTCGCCAATATCCGCATCAAGAACGAGATGCTGGACGGCGTCGAGGGCGGCTACACCAAGGGCCCGGACGGCACCCAGACCTCGATCTTCGACGCCGCGATGGCCTACCAGGACGCCGGCACCCCGCTGGTCGTCGTCGGCGGCATCGAATACGGCGCCGGCTCGTCGCGCGACTGGGCGGCCAAGGGCACCGCGCTCTTGGGCGTCAAGGCGGTCATCGCCGAGAGCTTCGAGCGCATCCACCGCTCGAACCTGGTCGGCATGGGCGTGATCCCGTTCGAGTTCACCGGCGGCGACACCCGCAAGTCGCTGGGTCTGACCGGGGAAGAGGAAATCTCGATCGCCGGGCTGGAAGGCGACCTCAAGCCCCAGGCCACGGTGCCCTGCACCATCAAATATGCCGACGGCAGCGAGAAGGTGATCGAGCTCAAGTGCCGGATCGATACCGCGGTCGAGCTGGAATATGTCGAGAACGGCGGCGTCCTGCACTACGTGCTGCGCAACCTGGCGAAAGCCTCGTAAGTCCCGCCACACGGCGAAATTGGAAGAGGGCGCCCCCCGGGGGTTGCCCTCTTTTTCATTTTGCGGCGAGACTGAGCCCCTGTGCCTTCGGGAGGACGAGTTGAAACTGGTAGCCACCGCGCTCTGCGCCCCGCTTCTGTCCCTGCTCGCGCTCGGCGCCCCGGTCCGGGCCGACCCGGTGAAGGACTGCCTGTCCGCCGCGCCGCTGGCCGAGCCGCAAGCCGCGCTCGAAACCTGCACCGTCGCCGCGGCCCGGGACATGCCCGACGCAAGCCGCGCGCAGGTCCTGCTCAATATCGGTCTCGCCCAGCGGGCCCTCGACCGCCTGCCGCAAAGCGAGTCCGCCCTGCGCCGGGCCGCGACGCTGGCACCGCGCGATGCCGAGATCCTCAGGATGCTGGCCTGGACCCTGCGCCAGGAGCGCAAGCCGGCGCAGGCGGAAATGCTGCTGACCCGGTCGCTCAAGCTTGCCGACGTTCCGCAGGGCTGGCTGTCACGCTGCGTCGTGCGCCAGGACCAGGCGCATTTCTCCCAGGCGGTGCCCGATTGCGCCCGGGCGCTGGAGGAACGGCCGGGCGACCTCGATGCCATCTACTTCTCGGCCAGGGCCCTGAACCGCAGCGGCCAGCCCGGCGACGCGCTTGCCGTCGCCCGCGAGGGGCTGACGGAAAACGCGGAAAGCGGGCGCATCTACGTCCAGGCCGCCCGGGCCCAGCTCTCTCTCGGCCGCGCGGCCGCGGCCAGAGACACCATCGCCGAGGGCCTGCGCCTCTTTCCGGGGGATGCCGGACTGGCGCGGTTGCGCACCAGCCTGCACTAGCCTGCGGGCGCCCTACCCCACCGCGCGGCGGTAGAAATGCCAGGTGGCGTGGCCCAGCACCGGCAGCACGATGGCGAGGCCGAGCAGCGCCGTCACCACCCCCACCGCCAGCCCGGCGACAACGATGAGGCCCCAGAGCGCCACCGGTCCGGGGTTCTTGCGCGCCACCCGGATCGAGGTCACCACCGCGACCGGCAGCCCGACATCGCGGTCGAGCAGCAGCGGGAAGGACACCAGGCTGACCATCAGCACCAGCGCCGCGAAGCCCAGCCCGACCAGGACACCGACGAAGACCATGGTCTGGCCCGGATCGGTGGTGGTCACGTCGCGCAGGAAGGCCGCGGCCGAGACCGGCGGCTCGGGCCCCAAGGTCGCGGCATAGAGACCGCCGGCCACCACCATCCAGACGAGGAACAGCCCGAACAGCGCCAGTCCGAGGATGAAGATCGCCCCGAAGCGCGGGCTGGCCAGCACGCCGAAGGCGTCGGCCCAGACCGCCTGCCCGGTCTCCTCGCGCTTGCGACTCATCTCGTAGAGGCCGACGGCCGCGACGGGGCCGATCAGGGCGAAGCCCGACATCAGCGGGAAGACCAGCGGCAGCAGGTCGCGGTTCAGCGCCAGCCAGACCAGCGCCGCGCCGATCACCGGGTAGACGAGGCAGAGGAAGACGACATCGGTGCGCAGGGCGGCGAAATCCGCCAGCCCCTGCCGCAGCGCGCCGAAGACGTCCGCGCTGCCGATACGGCGGACCCTTGGCCGGGCTTCGTCCCGGTCGCCTCCCAATATCTCTGTCGCCTGGGCCAGATGGGCGCCGGCGCCGAACAGGCGCTCTGCGCTCCAGGACAGCGGATTACCGATGGTTCCGGACATCGCTTGCTCCTCCCCCCGCCATATGTGGCGGAATGTCGCAGAAGATAGCACGGATGCCCGGCCCTGTCGTCCCGGTGCCCCTTGGCCGGCGGCGGCCCGCTCAGCCCGGCACCACCGCGGCGCGGTAGAGATGCCAGGTGGCGTGGCCCAGCACCGGCAGCACCACCACCAGCCCGAGCAACGCCGGCAGCGCCCCCAGCGCCAGCCCGGCGGCGACGATCAGCCCCCACAGCGCCACCGCCCCGGGGTTGCGTCGCGCCACCCGCAGCGAGGTCGCCATCGCCACCGGCAGGCCGACATCGCGGTCGAGCAGCAGCGGGAAGGAGACCAGGCTGAGCACCAGCACGGCGGTGGCGAAGGCCAGACCGATCAGGCCACCGACGGTCAGCATCCACAGCCCGTCCGCCGTGGTGACGATGCGGAACAGGAAGGCGGTCAGGCTGGCCGGCACCGCGCTGCCCATGACGGCGCCGTAGACGATCGTCGCCACGGTCATCCAGGTCAGGAACAGGCCCAGCAGCAACAGCCCCAGCGTGACCACGGCGCCGAAGGCCGGCACCCGGTGGATCGCCAGCGCGTCGGTCAGCAGCGCCCGCTCGCCCGCCTCGCGCCGCCGGCTGAGCTCGTAGAGGCCGACGGCCGCGACCGGGCCGAGCAGGGCGAAGCCGGTCAGCGCCGGCAGGAAGAGATGGAGCAGGTCGGCATGGCCGGCGAGCCAGTAGAGCAGCGCCCCGGTCAGCGGGTAGATCGCGACCAGGACCGCGACGTCGCTGCGGGTGGCGATGAAATCCTCCCAGCCCTTGCGCAGCGCCCGGAACAGATCGTCGACGGTGATCCGGCGGATCTCGGGCGGGGCCGCCCCGGCGCCATGCAGCGCCTCCTCGGTGGCGGCCAGGGCGCCGCCCGCCCGCACCAGCTCCTGTGCCGTCCAGGACAGCGGATTGCCGATCGTCTTCATCGCACGCTCCCGTCTTCGGGCAGGCGGCCCGCGCCGCCCGCGGTTGCTCATCGGGGCATATGGGGCGCGGCTGTCCGGACTGCCCGTCGCGCGGCGTCAATTGGTCGGGAGGGGGTGTGAGGGCTCGGGGCCAGAACAACCGCGTCGTCATCTGGCAGCACTTGGGATCGCGCCCGCCCTGGGGGCGGGTCGGGCGCGATCCGGGGCGGAAGCCTCGGAAAACAGTTGTTCACTGCACATTTTCGCGGAGTGCACCAGAGTGCACGACGCTGTGCCCCCTACTCCGCCGCCGCCTTCTGCAATGCGGGCTGGATCGTCTTGGTCCAGACGCTCTCGGTGATCGGGCCGGGGAAGCGCAGCAGCACCTTGCCCTTGCCGTCGATGACATAGGTCTCGGGCACGCCGTAGACGCCCCAGTTCAGCGCCATCTTGCCGGCCAGGTCGGCGCCGATGGCGGCATAGGGCGAGCCGGTCTCGGCCAGGAAGGCGAGCGCGTCTTCCTTCTTGTCCTTGTAGTTGACGCCGTAGATCGGCACGCCCGAGGCCGCGATCTTGTCCAGCATCGGCGCCTCGGCGCGGCAGGGGGCGCACCAGCTGGCCCAGTAGTTGAGCAGCTTGGCATGGCCGTCGCGCAGGGTGGCATCGGTGAAGGGCGGGCTGTCGCCCAACGGGGTCAGGATCACCGGCGGCGCCGCGCGCCCGACCATCATCGAGGGCAGCGCGTTGGGATCGCCGCCGCGCTCCATCGAGACCCAGAACATCGCCGCGAGCCCGGCGAAGATCACCGGCGGCAGGATCATCAGCGGAGAGAGTTTAGCCATTCTTGCGTCCCCGGCGTTTTTCGACCTCGTCGAGCTGGCGCCGCACCTTGGCGCCGCGGATCAGCGTCCAGACCACCAGCACCACGATCAGCACGATCGCCGCGCCGTAGGCCGACAGCACCGCGACCTCGTATTTGCCCAGATCCGGCAGCATCACGCCATCCTTTCCCGCGCCAGCAGCGCCTTGAGCCGGCGGGCGCGAATCTCGGTCCGGGTCCGCAGCAGCACCAGCATGACGAACAGCAGGATGAAGCCGGCGATGCAGACCAGCAGCGGGAAGTAGAACACGTCGGCGACGTGCTGCGCCTTGTCCATCGACAGGCTGGCGCCCTGGTGCAGGCCCTGGTTCCAGAAATCCACCGCGTAGCGGGACAGAAGCGCGAAGACCGAGCCGACGAGGCACAGCACCGAGGTCAGGTCGGCCGCGGTGTCCGGGTCCTCGATCGCCTCCCACAGGGCGATATAGCCGAGGTAGAACAGGAACAGGATCAGGAACGAGGTCAGGCGCGGGTCCCAGGCCCACCAGGTGCCCCACATCGGCTCACCCCAGATCGCACCGGTGACAAGGGCGATCAGCGTCATCGTCATGCCGACCGGCGCGGCGGCCTTGGCGGCGAGGGCCGAGACGTGGTGGCGGCGGACCAGCCAGATCAGCGAGGTGACAAGCATCATCAGCCAGGCGTTGATGGCGATCATCGCGCTGGGGACATGCAGGTAGATGATCTTGACCGTCGAGCCCTGCTTGTAGTCGTCCGGTGTGAAGAAGAAGCCCCAGACCAGGCCGACGACCAGCGCGACCACCGTCAGCACGGTGACCCAGGGCAAGAGCCAGCCCGAGGTCTGCATGAACTTCTTGGGGTTGGCGTATTCCCACAGTGACATGAAACTCGCTCTACGTCCTTTTCTCGGGATGCTCAATTAAATAGCACGTCTCGACCCTATCGCAGGTTGACGCGGATTGCCGCAGCGGAGGCGAAGGGCAACAGCGCCACCGACCCGGCGGTGATCGCCGCCATCAGCAGCAGCGGCGTGCCGTTTTCCATCCCCTGCGCGCCGCGCCGGATCGCCTCGGCGCCGAAGATCAGCGTCGGCACGTAGAGCGGCAGCACCAGCAGCGACAGCAGCAGCCCGCCGCGCTTGAGGCCGACGGTGAGGGCCGCGCCGAAGGTGCCGATGACCGACAGCGCCGGCGTGCCGAGGGCGAGGCTGAGCATCAGCCAGCTATAGCCGTCGCTGGGCAGGTTGAGCAGCAGCGCCAGCACCGGCGAGGCCAGGGTCAGCGGCAGGCCGGTGGTGATCCAGTGGGCCGCGGCCTTCATCGTCACCACGCCTTCCAGCGGGATCGGCGCCGTGGCCAGCAGGTCGAGCGAGCCATCCTCGTAATCCAGCGCGAAGATGCGGTCGAGCGACAGCAGGCAGGCCAGCAGCGCCGCGACCCAGAGGATGCCCGGGGCGATCTTGGCCAGGGTCTTGCCCTCTGGCCCGACGCCCAGCGGCACCAGCACGACGACGATCAGGAAGAAGGCAAGGCCGAGGCCGAAGCCACCTCCCGCCCGGATCGCCAGACGAAGGTCGCGCAACAGCAGACCGATCATGCGAAAGCCCCGTTCATGCACCCGTTCATGCGAAAGCCTCGTCGAAGCCGCCGTCGAAGCCGGTGCCGGTGCCCTCTTCGGGGATCTTGGCCTTGAACGGGGCGAGGTCGAGGGTGTCGGCCGAAGCGAGCCCGAGCTCGATATGGGTGGCGAACAGCGCCAGGCCGCCGTTCTTCAGGTGGTCGTGGACGACGCCGGCGAACAGCGCCACCGAGTCGGTGTCGAGCGACACGGTCGGCTCGTCCAGCACCCAGATCGGCCGGTTGGTGACCAGCAGCCGGGCCAGCCCCAGCCGCCGCTTCTGCCCGGCCGAGAGGTTCTGCGCCAGCCGGTCGCGCAAGCCCGACAGGTTCATCCGCTGCAGCGCCGGCTCGATGTCATGGGTGCCGAAGACGCGGGCCCAGAAGCCCAGGTTCTCGGTCACCGTCAGCGTCGCCTTGAGCCCGTCGGCATGGGCGGCATAGGCCATCGATTCCGGCGGCACCGAAACCGAGCCGGCCAGCGGCGGCTGCAGCCCGGCCAGCGTGCGCAGCAGCGTCGTCTTGCCGATGCCGTTGGGCCCGCGCAGCACCAGCGCGCGGCCGGGCTGGACGGTGAAGCTGACGCCTTCCAGCACGGGCAGGCCGCCGCGGGCGCAGGCAAGATCGGTGACGCGCAATTCCATGGCAGACAGCCCTAACCCAAAGCCGGGGCTTGGGGAAGGCACTGCGACAATCGGGAGCAAGGCGGGTAAGAGGCGAGATTTCCGATGCAAGCTCCGGGCAACAGAGCAAAGGGCAGCGCCCGACCCGTCCGGGGCGGCTGTGAACGGTGCAGGACGGTCTTCAAAACCCCGGCGGCACGCTTTTTGCGCCTTCCTCACCAGAAGCGCCCGCCCCGGTGGGGGGCGGGTCGGGCGCTGCCCGGCGGTACCCGTCGGGCGGAACAGGGGGCTTCCGGCGCACTCAGCTCCCACACGACCAAGCACGCGAATGGCAAGTAGGCTCCTTACCCCGCCTGCCCCACCGGCAGCAGGGCAACGGCAATCCTGCGGCCCTCGGCCAGCAGCACGTTGTAGCTGCGGCAGGCGGCCGGGGTCGCCATCACCTCGACACCGATGCCGGCCTCTTCCAGCGCCGTGCGCAGCGGCGCCGGCAGATGGGCGATCTCTTCGCCCATGCCGACGAAGAGCACGTCGACCGCACCGGCCAGCGCCAAGAGCGGCGCGCGGTCCTCGAGCCCGGCCCAGGGCGTGACGCCCCTGGCATCGACGAGCTGCGGCCCCTGGTGGACCGCGCCGCCGATCCGGAAGAAGCCCGGCCCGTAGCCGTCGATCGGCGCGGCGCCGCTATAGTCGATTTCCTTCATCCGCATTTCAGCCTCCCCAGATCGGCAACCCGGCCAGCGCCGAGGCCGCGATGATGACATTGGCGATGCGGCGATAGAGCCGCTCGCGCCCGGGCCGGAACATAGCCGCCCCGGCGATATTGGCCAGGGTGAAGGGGACGATCAGCCCCGCCCCGACCAGCACCGCGCTCCAGCTCAGCCGCCCCACCAGCGCCATCAGCGCCAGTGTCCCGACATCGACTAGGAACAGGTAGAGCAGCAGGTTGGCGCGGACATCCGCCGCCGTTCGCCGCCCGGCCATCAGGAACAGGATCACCGGCGGCCCGGCAATGCCGGTCGAGCCGGTGAGGAAGCCCGACACCGCCCCCGCCGCGCTCAGCACCGGCCGGCTGGCCGGCAGGTCGTGGCGCCAGCCGCTGATCAGCAGCCCGAGCAGCGCCAGCGCGATCAGCGACACCGCGGTGCGAAAGGCCGCGACCGGGATCGCGGCCAGCACCAGGTAGCCCAGCGGCAGGGTGGCGATCAGGCCGAGCCCCATCCACGCCACCTCTTTCGGCGCGCCCTCGCGCCAGGCGCGCGGCAGGTTGGGGATCGGGCCGACCAGGTCCATCGTCGCCAGTACGGCGAGCGCGGAAAAGGGCGGCAGGACCATGCCGGCGAAGGGCATGAAGATCAGCGCCGATCCGAAGCCGGCGAAGCCGCGCACCAGCCCGGCGACCACAGCCGCCCCGGCCAGCAGCGCCAGCCCCGCGCCATCGAGGCCCGGGGCAAGCGCGGAGGTCATGCCTTGACGTTCGAGAACTGCGTGCCGCCGCTGCCGCCGCCATCGGTCGGCTTGGACCAGTCGCGCTTGACGCCCAGCATCAGCACGATGTTCTTGGCGACATAGATCGACGAATAGGTGCCGACGATGATGCCCCAGGTGATCGCGAAGACGAAGCCGCGGATCACGTCGCCGCCCAGCGTCAGCAGGGCAATGAGCGCGATCAACGTCGTGCCCGAGGTCATCACCGTCCGGCTCAGCGTCTCGTTGGCCGACAGGTTGAGCACGTCGCGCAGCGGCATCTTCTTGTACTTGATCAGGTTCTCGCGCGCCCGGTCGAAGACGACGACGGTGTCGTTGATCGAATAGCCGACGATGGTCAGCAGCGCGGCGATGATGCTGAGGTCGAACTTGATCTGGAAGACGCAGAAGATGCCGATGGTGAGGGCGACGTCATGGATCAGCGCCACCACGGCCCCGAGCGCGAACTGCCACTCGAAGCGTAGCCAGATGTAGAAGACGATGGCCGCGATCGATGCCAGCACCGCGATGATCGCGGTCTGGATCAGCTCTCCCGAGACCTTGGGGCCGACGCTCTCGATCGACGGGAAGGTGATCGTGCTGTCGACTTTCTTCAGCGCCGCCTCGATCTCGTTGATCGTCGCCGGGGTGATGCTCTCCTGGCCCTTCTGGGCCTGGACCCGGACCATGGCGACATGCTTGGTCTCGCCGAAGGACGGGTCGAAGACCTCGGTGATCATCACGTCGCCGAGATGCAGGCCCGACATCGCCTTGCGATAGGCGCCGACATCGACCGGCTGGCTGGATTCGGTGCGGATCGTGGTGCCGCCGCGGAAATCGATGCCGAAGTTCAGCCCGACCGCGAAGAACAGGATGATCGAAGCGACCACCAGCACCATCGAGCCGCCGAAGGTCACCCGGGCGACGGCGAAGAAATCGATCTTGGTATCGTCGGGAACAAGTCTGAGACGCATCTTACACCTCGATCGTCTTGGGGCGGCGGCGCTCGAACCAGAACACGATGACCAGCCGCGTGACGTAGATCGCGGTGAAGACCGAGGTCATGATGCCGAGGCCGAGCGTGATGGCGAAGCCGCGCACCGGGCCGGAGCCCAGCATGTAGAGGATCACCGCCGTCATGAAGGTGGTGATGTTCGAGTCGAGAATGGCCGACAGCGCCCGTTCATAGCCCAGCTCGATCGCCCGGGCCGGGCCGCGCGCCGTCTTGAGTTCCTCTCGGATACGCTCGTAGACCAGCACGTTGGCGTCGACCGCCATGCCGACGGTCAGCACGATACCGGCGATGCCCGGCAGGGTCAGCGTACCGCCGATGGCGGAGAGGACGCCGAACATCATCGCCATGTTCAGGATCAGCGCGAAGTTGGCGATCCAGCCGAACATGCCGTAGCTCGCCGCCATGAAGGCGACCACCGCGATCGAGCCGACCAGCGCCGCCAGCTTGCCCGCCGCGATACTGTCGGCGCCCAGCTGCGGGCCGATGGTCCGTTCCTCGAGGAAGGTCATCTTGGCCGGCAGGGCGCCGGCGCGCAGCAGCACGGCAAGGTTGGTCGATTCCGCGACGCTGAAATTGCCGGTGATGATGCCCGAGCCGCCGGTGATCGCGGTCTGGATCACCGGGGCCGAGATCACCTTGTTGTCGAGCACGATGGCGAAGGGCTCGCCGACATGGTTGGCGGTGTAATTGCCGAACTTGCGCGCCCCCGAGGGGTTGAAGCGGAAGCTCACCGCCGGACGGCCGTTCTGGTCGAAGGACGGCTCGGCATCGGTCAGTTCCTCGCCCGAGACCACCGGGGTCCGGTCGACGATGTAATAGACGCCCTTCTGGTCCGAGGCCGGCAGCAGCTGCTGGTCGGCACTGGTCGAGGCATGGGCGTCGTTGGTGCGGCTGACCACCTGGTTGAAGGTCAGCTTGGCGGTGGTGCCGATCAGGGCCTTGAGCTCGGCGGCGCTGCCGATGCCGGGCACCTCGATCAGGATGCGGTCGGTGCCCTCGCGCTGGATCGTCGGTTCGCGCGTGCCGGCCTCGTCGATCCGGCGGCGGATGATCTCGAGCGATTGCTGCATCGTGTGCGAGTCGGTCGCCGCCTTCTCGGCATCCGAGAGCTGCACCGTGATCGTGTCGGCGCCGTCCTGGGCGATCGCCAGGTCGGTCTGGCCGACGCCGGTCAGGGTCGTCACCGGCCGGGCCAGGCCGCGGATCGTCTGCAGCGCCTTGGTCATGCCCTCGGGCTTGGCGATGCGGACCTTGAGCTCGCCCTCGGGCGCCTGCACCCGGCGGATGCCGCCGACCACGTCGCGCTCCTTGCGCAGCGCGTCGCGAACCTCGGGCCAGAGCGCGTTCATCCGCTCGGCATAGACGTTCTTGACCTGGACCTCGGCCAGCAGATGGGCACCGCCGCGCAGGTCGAGCCCGAGATTGACGATCGACGACGGCAGCCAGTCGGGCCATCCCGCCTTCTGGGCCAGAAGATCGGGGGTAGTGACCCCGGTCTTCTCGATCTTCTTAACGGCGTCGTTGTGAAGTTCGACCCTGGAGTAGAACAGGTTGGGCATGGCGAAGACCAGCGCGATCAGACAGATCGCGATGATCATCACCCGCTTCCAGAGGGGGATTTGCATGGCCTAATGTCCCTGGCTTCAGGAGGCGGCGGGTTCGGTCTTGGACACCACCTGGGCGATGGTCGAGCGCACGACGCGCACCTTGACGCCTTCGGCCAGCTCGACCTCGACCTCGTTGTCGTCCTTGACCTTGGTCACCTTGCCGATGAGGCCGCCCTGGGTGACGATCTGGTCGCCGCGCCGCAGCGCCTCGACCATCGACTTGTGTTCCTTCATCTTCTTCTGCTGCGGCCGGATCATGATGAAATACATGATGCCGAAGATCAGGATCAGGGGGACGAAGCTGGTGAAGGCGGCGGCGCCGCCAGCACCGCCCGAAGCGGCCTGAGCGAAGGCGGGGGTTGCGAACATGCGTGTTCCTCTTGTTGTCCGGTGCAGGGGCCCCCGCACCGTGGCATGGCTGGGGCTCCGGCCATGGCGACCCGAGCCCCTGAAATCTGGCGCGCACCCTATCCGCGAGGCCGGACGATGGCAAGGCGGCCCTCGGCGCGCACCGGTGGGCCGAACCCGCGCGAAAACGGGCCGGTAGGGGCCATATGGGAAGGCTCACGCAGGCGTGAAACCACCGCGGCGCAGAAACTGGGCCGGCCCCGGCAACCTGTGGCCGAAACGCCATGGCCGGCCGGAGCGGCGCTAGGTTCCGCCCGGGCTTTCGGCGCCGATGCTGACCGAGGCCACCGAAACGGCCTTGAGCACGGCATAGACCCGGCGGCCCGGCGCCAGCGCCAGCGCCTCGGCCGAGCGCCGCGTGACGCGGGCCAGCAGGTGCGACTTGCCCATGGTCAGCTGCACCAGCGCGCCGGGGCCGTGGCCGTGATGGACCTCGCTGACCTCGGTCGGCAGGATGTTGAGGGCCGAGACGCCCTGAGGCCGCTCCAGCGCCAGCATCACGTCCTGCGCGAGCACCCGCACCCGCAGCACCGTGCCCGGCGCCGCCGCGATCCGCGGCAGCCACAGCGGCCCGCCCTCGCTGGCCAGCCGGGTCAGCCCGTCCGCCTCGTGCCCGTCGACGCTGACGGTCAGGATCGCCCCGGCCTCGCGCAGTCCGAAGCCCGGCGCCGCCTCCGGGTCCGACAGCACCTCCTCGGCCGGCCCGGCGCGCAGCACCCGGCCGTGATCGACCAGCACGACGGTGGTCGCCAGCCGGGCGATCTCGCTCGCCGAGTGGCTGACATAGAGGATCGGCAGGCCGATCTCGTCGCGCAACCGTTCGAGATAGGGCAGGATTTCGGCCTTGCGGCTCTCGTCCAGCGCCGCCAGCGGCTCGTCCATCAAGAGCAGCCGCGGCTTGGACAGGATCGCCCGCCCCAGCGCCACCCGCTGCTTCTCGCCGCCCGACAGCGCACCGGGGCGGCGGTTCAGCAGCGTCCCGAGGCCGAGCAGGTCGACGACCTGCTCCAGCTCGGCCCCGGTTTCATTTTTCGGCGCGAACCAGCGGCCGTAAAGCAGGTTCTGGCGCACCGTGAAATGCGGGAAAAGTCGCGCATCCTGAAAGACATAGCCGATGCGCCTCAGGTTCGGTCGCAGGAATGTCCCACTGTCGGAATCGAACAGTTCCGCTCCATCCGCCGCGATCCGTCCGCTATCGGGGCGCAGCAGCCCGGCGACGGCGTTGACGATCGTCGTCTTGCCCGACCCCGAGCGGCCGAACAGCGCGGTCAGCCCCGGCGGCGCCTCGAACGCTACGTCGAGATCGAAGCCGGCGAAGCGATGGCGGAAGGCGACCTGCAGCGTCATGCGCCCGCGATCCGCCGCGCCAGCGCCCGGCCGAGCCATTCCGACAGCACCAGCGCCGTCATCGCCACGACAACCGAGATGATCACCAGCCGCATCGCCTCGCCCTCGCCGCCCGGCACCTGCAACACGGTGTAGATCGCCGAGGGCAGGGTCTGGGTCTGGCCCGGGATGTTCGAGACGAAGGTGATGGTGGCGCCGAACTCGCCCATCGCGCGGGCGAAGGCCAGCACCGCGCCGACCAGGATGCCGGGCAGGATCAGCGGCAGGGTGACGGTGACGAAGATCCACAGCCGCCCGGCCCCCAGCGTGCCCGCCGCCTGCTCCAGCCTGGGGTCGACCGCCTCGACCGCCAGCCGGATCGCCCGCACCATCAGCGGGAAGGCCATGATCCCGGTCGCCAGCGCCGCCCCGGTCCAGCGGAAGGCGAAGACGAGGCCGAACCACTGTTCGAGCAGATGCCCCACCGGGCCGCGCCGGCCGAAGGTCAGCAGCAGCAGGTAGCCGGTGACGACCGGCGGCAGGATCAGCGGCAGATGGACGATGCCGTTGACCAGCTGCTTGCCCCAGAACTCCCAGCGCGCCAGCGCATAGGCGGTGAAGATGCCCAGCGGCAGGCTGACGGCGGTCGCCCAGAAGGCGACGCGCAGCGACAGCCGCACCGCCTCCCAGTCCGAGGGCGACAGCCAGCCGGTCATTCGCCCCGGGGCAGCACGGTGAAGCCGTAGGTCTTGAAGACCTTGGCCGCCATGTCGCTGCTCAACGCGTCGTAGAAGGCGCGGTCGGCCGGATCGGCGGCGTCTTTCAGCAGCGCCGCGGGATAGATGATCGGCGGATGGCTGTCCGCCGGGAAGGTGCCTGCCACGCTCACGCCCTTGTCCGCCTCTGCATCGGTGGAATAGACGATGCCATAGGGCGCCTCGCCCGTCGAGACCAGGGCCAGCGCGGCGCGCACGTTGTCGGCCTGCGCCACCTTGGGTTCGACCGCGCCCCAGATCCCCAGCGAGGTCAGCGCCGCCTTGCCGTATTTGCCGGCCGGCACCGAATTGACCAGCGCCATCGCCAGCTTGTGGTCGCCCAGCCGGTCGGCCAGGTCGAAGCCGCTGTGGATATCGACCGGCTCGGTGGTGGCGCCATGGGCGATCAGCACCAGCGAGTTGCCCAGGATGTCCTTGCGCCCGTCCCTGGCGATCAGCCCGGCCTTCTCGACCTCGTCCATCCAGCCGACATTGGCCGAGACATAGACATCCGCCGGCGCGCCCTGGAGGATCTGCTGGGCCAGCTTGCCCGACCCGGCATAGGAGACCGTCACCTTGTCGCCGGTCTCGGCCTGCCACCTGGCGGCGAAATCGTCGAGCGCGTTCTTCATCGAGGCGGCGGCGAAGACCACGACATCGGCGGCCGCGGCCGGCAGCGGCGCGGCCAGGACGGCAGAGAACAGGGCCGGCGCCAGCACGGCGCCGCGCAGGAAGCGGGCAAGGGACATCGGGACCTCATAAGCGTTATGTTTCGCCGGACATATCAGATCGTCAGCCCGCCCGGCAACCGTTATTTCCGCTGATACATAACCCTTTCGTGACCCCGCCCGCCGGTCGCCGCCGCGGCCGGGCGGCGGCATCCGGCTTCCCCAAGGTCATGCGCCGGGCTGCGGCCAAGCCTCTTTACCCACCCCCCGGGCTGCGCCAAGACTTCCACCGGGCGGAGGTCACGGGCCCGCCATGTCATCGCGAGGGGGAGACAATGCGCTTGATGAAGAAGCTGCTCGGCATCCTGGCCGGGTTGGTGGTGCTGGTCGTCGCGGGGGCCTATCTCTATGCCGTGGCGGCGCCCCCCACCCTGCTGCGGGTCGGCGCGGGCTACAGCTCCAAGATCGTCTGCTCCTCCGCCCTCGTCTCGGGGCGCGACCCGGCCAAGGTGCTGGACATCGACGTCCAGGCCCCCGGCAACCCGGTGCTCAAGGGCTACACCGTCCAGACCGACCGCGCCAGCGGCGACGTCCGCTCGGAATTCCTGCGCTTCATCGCCCCGATGGACAGCGTCGCCCGGCCGGGCCTCGGCTGCGCCGCGGTGCCCGACGGCCGGATCGCCCGGGCGAAGGACCAGTCGGCACCGCCGGCGCCGGGCCCGTCGACCAGCAAGGTGCTCTGGCCCGAGGGCGCGGGCGTGGACCTGGCCGGTCATGACAACCTGGCCCCGATCCTGGACGACGCCGGCCTCGCCGGCCCCGGCATGCGGGCAATCGTGGTGGTCAAGGACGGCCGCATCGTCGGCGAACGCTACGGCGCCGGCTTCGACGCCCGGACACCGCTCCTGGGCTGGTCGATGACCAAGTCGGTCACCGCCGCGCTGGCCGGCACGGTGATCGAGGCCGGAAAATTGCGCCTCGACCAGGACCACCTGCTGCCGCAATGGGCCGGCGACGGGCGGGCACAGATCACGGTCGCGCAGCTGATGTCGATGTCGAGCGGGCTGCGCTTCAACGAGGATTACGGCGATGTCTCGGACATCACCCGGATGCTCTATCTCGAACCCGACATGGCCGGTTTCGCCGCCGGCGAGCCGCTGGCCGCGAAGCCGGGCAGCACCTTCCACTATTCCTCGGGCACCGCGGTGATCCTGTCGCGCATCTGGCAGAACGCCATCGGCGACAAGACCGCCGCCCTCGCCTGGCCGCGCAAGGCGCTGTTCGGACCGCTCGGCATGGGCAGCGCCGTGCTCGAAACCGACGAGGCCGGCACCTTCGTCGGCAGTTCCTACCTTTACGCGACCGCGCGCGACTGGGCCCGCTTCGGCCAGTTCCTGCTGCAGGACGGCGAATGGAACGGCCGCCAGATCCTGCCGCCCAGCTTCGTGCGGATGATGCACAGCCCCTCCGCCGCCGACCCGGTCTACGCCAAGGGCATGCTGTGGCTGGCGGGCCCGGCGCCGAAGATGAAGGCCGGCGACGACAAGGCCTATGGCCTGCCCGCCGACACCTACTGGCTCGAGGGCCATGACGGCCAGACCGTCACGGTCATCCCCTCGGCCGGCATGGTGGTGGTGCGGATGGGGCTGACGCCGTCGGACCTGAACTACCGGCCGCAACGGCTGGTCGCCGCCCTGGTCAAGGCTCTCGGCCCGACTTGAGCGGCCCCGCCGGGCCGCCTAACGACACCGCGAACGGACCACGCGCGGCGAATCGCCCGTGGCCGTGCCGCGTCTGTCAGCGCGATGGAATCCCCGGCAGCGCCCGGACCGGCGCCAGCCTGCAGATCAGCCTGAAAGGGGAAATGGTGGGTGATAAGGGATTCGAACCCCTGACATCTTCGATGTGAACGAAGCGCTCTACCACTGAGCTAATCACCCGTTGGCGGCGGTATTAGCGCCCCCCGTCGCGCACTGCAAGAGGGGCTTTGCCGCTTTCTTTCGTCCCGGTCGGCCGGCGCAGTTTCAGGGTCAGCACCTCGGCCGCGCCATTGGCGTTGCGGCGCGCGATCCGGACCTTGCCCAGCGGCGGCAGGTTGAGCTCCTCGCCCGCCTCCAGCGCCGCGCCCAGCACCGTCAGCACCGCCTCGGCGATCGGCTTGACGTCCTTCTTCTTCGCCCCCGACATCGCCATCACCCGCCCGAACAGCTCCTTGCGGTGCAACGGCTTCGCCTCCTGCCCGGACGGTTTCGCGGCGGCCGTGGAGGGGGTTTCGAGCGAGACGCCGGCGCGGCCGGGAGCGAGCGGCGCCGGCTCGGCCGCCGCGCGCGCGGCGGCACCGGCGGCACCGGCGGCGCTGGACGGGCGCGGCGCGGGAACAGCCGAGGACCGCTTGCCGCGGGAGGTCTTCTTCGGCGGCGTCGCCATGCGCCTCTCCCCGAATGGCTGCAACAACTCCCGCCAGCCTAGCGCAGGGCCGGCGCGTTTTCCATGGTCGCGCCATGGCGGCCAGCGCCCCGCCGCGACGGGCGGGCACGAAAAAGGCGCGCCCGGAGGCGCGCCTTTGGTTTCCTTGTCCGGCCGGATCAGTGCGCGGTCCGGGCCGCGCCGCCTTCCGAACCCGCGGCGACGGCGGCGGCCGCGGCGGCCTCTTCGGCCTCCTCGTCCCATTCCACCGGCTCGGGCATCCGCACCAGCGCGTTCTTGAGCACGTCGCGGACATGGGCGACGGGGATGATCGTCAGCCCTTCCTTCACGTTGTCCGGGATCTCCGGCAGGTCCTTGGCGTTCTCTTCCGGGATCAGCACCGTGGTGATGCCGCCCCGCAGCGCCGCCATCAGCTTCTCCTTCAGACCGCCGATCGGCAGCACGTTGCCGCGCAGCGTCACCTCGCCGGTCATCGCGATGTCCTTGCGCACCGGGATCTGGGTCAGCACCGAGACGATCGAGGTCACCATCGCCACGCCGGCCGAGGGGCCGTCCTTGGGCGTCGCGCCCTCGGGCACGTGGACATGGATGTCGACCTTCTCGAACTTCGGCGGCTTGACGCCGATCTCGGGCGCGATCGAACGGACGAAGGACGCGGCGGCGTCGATCGATTCCTTCATCACGTCGCCCAGCTTGCCGGTGGTCTTCATCCGGCCCTTGCCCGGCAGCTTCAGCGCCTCGATCGACAGCAGTTCACCGCCGACACTGGTCCAGGCCAGCCCGGTGACGACGCCGATCTGGTCCTCCTTCTCGGCCAGGCCGTAGCGGAACCGCTTGACGCCGAGGAACTCCTCGAGCCGGTCGGGCGTGACCTCGACGGTCTTCTCCTTGCCCTTGACGATCTGGGTCACCGCCTTGCGGGCCAGCTTGGCGATCTCGCGCTCGAGGTTCCGCACCCCGGCCTCGCGGGTATAGGTGCGGATGACCTCGGTCAGGGCTTCGTCGGTGACCGAGAACTCGTCCTTCTTCAACCCGTGGTTCTTGACCTGCTTGGGCAGCAGGTGCTGCTTGGCGATCTCGCGCTTCTCGTCCTCGGTATAGCCCGCCAGCGGGATGATCTCCATCCGGTCCATCAGCGGCCCCGGCATGTTGTAGGAGTTCGCCGTGGTGATGAACATCACGTTCGAGAGGTCGTATTCCACTTCGAGATAGTGGTCGACGAAGGTGTTGTTCTGCTCCGGGTCGAGCACCTCCAGCAGCGCCGAGGCCGGATCGCCGCGGAAGTCCTGGCCCATCTTGTCGATCTCGTCGAGCAGGATCAGCGGGTTCGTCGTCTTGGCCTTCTTCAGCGCCTGGATGATCTTGCCCGGCATCGAACCGATATAGGTCCGGCGGTGGCCGCGGATCTCGCTCTCATCCCGCACGCCGCCGAGGCTGATGCGGATGAACTCGCGCCCCGTGGCGCGGGCCACCGAGCGGCCGAGCGAGGTCTTGCCGACGCCGGGCGGGCCGACGAGGCAGAGGATCGGACCCTTGAGCTTCTTCGACCGCGCCTGCACGGCGAGGTATTCGACGATCCGCTCCTTGACCTTCTCGAGACCGTAATGGTCCTTGTCGAGGATCTCCTCGGCCTTGCCGAGGTCCTTCTTGACCCGGCTCTTGACGCCCCAGGGCACGCCCAGGATCCAGTCGAGGTAGTTGCGCACGACGGTCGCCTCGGCGCTCATCGGGCTCATCGACTTGAGCTTCTTCAACTCGGCCTCGGCCTTGTCCTTGGCTTCCTTCGACAGCTTGGTCGCGGCGATCTTCTCCTCCAGCTCGGCGACCTCGTTCTGGCCGTCCTCGCCGTCGCCCAGCTCCTTCTGAATGGCCTTCATCTGCTCATTCAGGTAGTATTCGCGCTGGGTCCGCTCCATCTGGCTCTTGACGCGGGTCTTGATCTTCTTCTCGACCTGCAGCACCGACATCTCGCCCTGCATCAGGCCGTAGACCTTCTCCAGCCGCTCGGCGACGTCGAGGGTCTCCAGCAGCTCCTGCTTCTGCGCCACCTCGATGCCGAGGTGACCGGCGACGAGGTCGGCCAGCCGCTCCGGCTCCTGGGTCTCCGAGACGGCGGCCAGCGCCTCCTCGGGGATGTTCTTCTTGATCTTGGCGTAGCGTTCGAACTCCTCGCCGACCGAACGGGTCAGCGCGGCGACGGCATCCGGGTCACCCGGCAGCTCCTCCAGCGCCTCGGCGCGGGCCTCGAAATAGTCCTCGTTTTCGAGGTACTCGGTGATCCGCACCCGGGCGCGGCCCTCGACCAGCACCTTGACGGTGCCGTCGGGCAGCTTGAGCAGTTGCAGCACATTGGCCAGCACGCCGGCCTGGAAGATGCCCTCGGTCGTCGGGTCGTCCTCGGAAGGGTCGATCTGGCTCGACAGCAGGATCTGCTTGTCGTCCGCCATCACCTCTTCCAGCGCCCGCACCGATTTCTCGCGGCCCACGAAGAGCGGCACGATCATGTGCGGGAAGACCACGATGTCGCGCAGCGGCAACACGGGATAGCTGGGAAGCAGGGTTTCGGTCATTCGCGTTCCTCTCTGGCAGGAGTGCCTGGCCCCGGTCATCGGCAGCCCATGGCGCTCCCCTGTCTTGAAACTGTCATTTGGGGCGCCCGGGCCCGTGGTTCAACCGCTCGACACGGCGCTCGCCTTCACAATGACGGTTGCGTGACGGAGGGGCAAGGGAGCATAGGGAGAGGTTCCGAACTTTCCCTCTACCACTTTTCGCGGCCCCGGCCCCGGCCTCACAACGGCTCGATATCGCCTTCCGCCCGCCGGGCGTGGAACTCGGCGACGAAGGCGTCCAGCCGCCCCGCCGCGATCGCCCCGCGCAGTCCCGCCATAAGCTCCTGGAAATAATGCAGGTTGTGCCAGGTCAGCAGCATCGAGCTGATGATCTCGCCGGCGCGGAAGACATGGTGCAGATAGGCCCGGCTGTAGCTGCGGCAAGCCGGGCAGCTGCAGTGCTCGTCCAGCGGGCGCGGATCGTCGGCATGGCGGGCATTCTTGATGTTGACGACCCCGCGCCGGGTGAACAGCTGCCCGGTCCTCCCCGAGCGCGACGGCAGCACGCAATCCATCATGTCGATGCCGCGCTGGACGGCGCCGACGATGTCGTCGGGCTTGCCGACCCCCATCAGGTAGCGCGGCTTGTCGGCGGGCAACATCCCCGGCGCGTAGTCGAGGACGCCGAACATCGCCTCCTGGCCCTCGCCGACCGCCAGCCCGCCGACCGCGTAGCCGTCGAAGCCGATCCCGGTCAGCGCCTCGGCGCTCTCCTCGCGCAGCTCCCGCGTCACCCCGCCCTGCTGGATGCCGAACAGCGCATGGCCCGGCCGATCGCCGAACGCCTCCTTCGAGCGCCGCGCCCAGCGCATCGACAGCCGCATGCTCTCGGCCACCCGGTCCTCGGTCGCCGGCAGCGCCGGGCATTCGTCGAAGCACATCACGATGTCCGAGCCCAGCAGCCGCTGGATCTCCATGCTGCGCTCGGGGCTGAGGAAGTGCTTCGAGCCGTCGACATGGCTGCGGAAGGTCACCCCCTCCTCGGTCATCTTGCGCAGTTCCGACAGGCTCATCACCTGGAAACCGCCGGAATCGGTCAGGATCGGCCGCTCCCAGTTCATGAACCGGTGCAGCCCGCCCAGCCGGTCGATGCGCTCGGCGGTCGGCCGCAGCATCAGGTGATAGGTGTTGCCCAGCAGGATATCGGCCCCGGTCGCGCGCACGCTCTCGGGCAGCATCGCCTTGACGGTGCCGGCGGTGCCGACCGGCATGAAGGCCGGCGTCCGGATCGCGCCGCGCGGCGTGTCGATCACCCCGGTCCGCGCCTTGCCGTCCGTTGCCGAGATTGTGAATCCGAACCCGCTCATTCCGCGTCCCCTTTTTCTCGCGCGCCGCTTCTCGCCCGAACTTCCGCAAAAGCCAAGCCCCGCCGGCCTTTCATGCCCTTCTGCAGCTTCCTCTCAGCGAAAATATCCTCGGGGGTGAATTGGCCCCCGGGGCCAAGAGGGGGCAGACAGCCCCCTGCCCCGCTCTCCGCCTGCGCCGCGGCTCTGGACCTGCCCGGCCTATTCCCTATATAAACCCTCAACAACTGCGCGAGGTGTCATGACCGCCGAGTCCCCAGAACAGATCGAGGGCGCCCCCCTGATCCGCCCGTCCACGACCGACCACCCGCTCTACGACAGCGTGGTGCAGGCCTGCCGCACGGTCTACGACCCGGAAATCCCGGTGAATATCTACGACCTCGGCCTCGTCTACACGATCGAGATCAACGACCAGAACGAAGTCACCATCCTGATGACGCTGACCGCGCCGGGCTGCCCTGTGGCGGGCGAGATGCCGGGCTGGGTCGCCGAGGCGGTCGAGCCGCTGGCCGGGGTCAAGCAGGTCGACGTCCACATGACCTTCGATCCGCCCTGGGGCATGGACATGATGTCCGACGAGGCCCGGCTCGAACTCGGCTTCATGTAGCATCAAGCCTTCAAGCTTGATTTTTATAAATTCAAGCCTTAAAACTTGATACATGCAGCATCAAGTCCAGAGGCCTGAATTGCCGCGAACCGTCGCCATCCTGACCGGAGACCTGATCGGCTCGACCAAGGCCGATCCGGCGGCGGTCGAGCAGGCGATGGCGGTGCTGGCCTCGACCGCCGCCGAGATCTCCGCCTGGCAAGCCGACGGCGCGGACACCCGCTTCACCCGCTTCCGCGGCGACGGCTGGCAGATGATGCTGACCGATCCCGCCCTCGCCCTGCGCGCCGCCGTCACCCTGATGGCGCGGCTGCGGGCCTCCGAAACCGGGCTCGACAGCCGCCTCGCCATCGGCATCGGCCGGCTCGACCGTGCCGGCAGCGACGATCTGTCCGACGCCGCCGGCCCCGCCTTCGAACGCTCGGGCCGGGCACTGGACGCGATGAAGCGCGCCGATCGGATGGCGATCGACGGCCTCGCTCCGACCCGCCTGCATCGCGGCCTCCTCGCCCTGATCGACGAGCGCATGAGCCGCTGGACCCCGGAACAGGCCGAGGCGGCGGCGCTTTACCTCCACCCAGACAACCCCACCCTGAGCGAGATCGGCGCAGAGCTCGACATCTCCCCGCAGGCGGTCAGCTACCGCCTGACCGGCGCCGGCGCTCCGCGCTTGCGCCAGGTCCTGCGCGACTGGGAAGATGAGGTCGATTTCGCGGAGACAGACCAGCCATGATCGAGACCGTCACCGCCCTGCTCGTTGCCCATGTGCTGGCCGATTTCGTGCTCCAGACCGACGGCATGATCGCCAACAAGCGCGCGCCGCAGGTGCTGCTGCTGCATATCGCCATCGTCCTGGTGCTGTCGCAGGCCGCCATCGGCCAGGTCGCGGCCCCCGCCGTGCTCGCCCTCGCCGGCGCCCATCTGGTCATCGACCTGGTCAAGATCTTCGCCACCAAGAGCGGCCTGGCCGCCTTCCTCTTCGACCAGGCCGCCCACCTGGCCTCGATCGCCGCCGTCGCCGCGCTGGCGCCCGGGCTCTGGGCCTCGGGACTCTGGGCCGGCCTGCCGGCACCGCTGCCGCTGGCCGCCCTGCATGGCGCATTGCTGATCGCCGGCCTGATCGCCGCCACCCGCGCCGGCGGCTTCGCCGTGGGCATGCTGATGAAGCGCCACGGCCAGGCGCCGGACCTGCCCGAGGGCCTCGCCGGCGGCGGCCTCACCATCGGCCTGCTCGAACGCGGGCTGATCTTCCTCCTGGTCCTGGTCGGCCAGCCCGCCGGCATCGGCTTCCTGATCGCCGCCAAGTCGATCCTGCGCTTCGGAACCGTCTCGGAAAGCCGCGCCGCCTCGGAATATGTCATCATCGGCACGCTGGCGAGCTTCGGCTGGGCCCTGATCGTCGCCTATGCCACGCTTGCCCTGCAAGGTGCGCTGCCGCCGCTCTCCCCTTGAGAAGCGGCCGCCCCGGGACTAAGTTGACTCCAAAGCACAGGTTTTGACCCCGGAGCACCCAAATGTTCGGCATTCCCGGCAAACAGGCCGTCACGCTCACCCCGGCCGCGGCCAAGCAGGTCGCCAAGCTGATGGCGAAGCAGGACGCCAAGGGCCTGCGCATCGGCGTCAAGAAAGGCGGCTGCGCGGGCATGGAATACACCATGGATTACGTGTCCGAGATCGACCCCAACGACGAGGTGATCGAGCAGGACGGCGCCCGGGTGATGATCGCGCCGATGGCGCAGATGTTCCTGTTCGGGACCGAGATCGACTACCGGACCTCGCTGCTCGAATCCGGCTTCCACTTCAACAACCCCAACGTGGTCGAGGCCTGCGGCTGCGGCGAGTCGATCAAGTTCGCCGACATGTGATGGCGGTCGATCCCGCCCTGATCGAACATCTCAAAGACCTGTTCGCGGGCCTCGGCCCGTTCTCGGTCCGGCGCATGTTCTCCGGCGCCGGCCTCTATGTCGACGAAGACGCGATGTTCGCCCTCATTGCCCGCGACACCGTCTACCTCAAGACCGACGACAGCACCCGGCCGCTGTTCGAGGCCGAGGGCTGCGTCCCCTTCGCGATCACCCGCGACGGCAAGACCCGCAGCCTGCCCAGCTTCATGACCCTGCCCGACGCCGCCTTCGACGATCCCGACGAGGCGCTGATCTGGGCCCGCCGTGCCCTGCCCCCGGCCCGTGCCGCCGCCGAGGAAAAGCGCAAGGACAAGGCGCGCAAGGCCGCCCGCAAGCGCCGTTAGCGCAAAAGACGCCGATGCGGCGAGATGAGGCCTTCCGACAGCCCCCGGTTGCCGCTATCCCGATAGAGACACGAGGGACGGAGGAACGGATGACCGAGCGCCGCAAGCTTGCTGCCGGGAACTGGAAGATGAACGGGACGGGCGCCAGCCTGGCCGAGATCGACGCGCTGGCCGCGGCGCATCGCGCGCCCGGCTGCGACGTTCTGATCTGCCCGCCGGCGACCCTGCTGGCCCGGATGGCCGACGCCACCGCCGACAGCCCCATCGCGGTCGGCGGCCAGGACTGCCACTGGGCCGGCTCGGGCGCCCATACCGGCGACGTCTCGGCCGCGATGCTGGTCGATGCCGGCGCCGATTACGTCATCCTCGGCCATTCCGAGCGCCGCGCCGACCATGGCGAAACCGACGAGATCGTCCGCAGCAAGACCGGGGCGGCGATCGGCGCCGGTCTGGTGGCGGTGGTCTGCGTCGGCGAGACCGAGGCCCAGCGCGACGCCGGCACCACGCTCGACGTCATCGGCGCCCAGCTGCGCGGCTCGTTGCCCGACGGCATCACCGCCGCCGCCCTGGTCGTCGCCTACGAGCCGGTCTGGGCCATCGGCACCGGCCGCACCCCGACCCTGGACGAGATCGCCGAGGTCCACGACTTCATCCGCGCCACCCTGTCCGGGCGCTTCGGCGCCGAGGGCGACGGCACCCGCCTGCTCTATGGCGGCTCGGTCAAACCGTCCAACGCGGCCGAGATCTTCGCGGTCTCGAATGTCGACGGCGCCCTGGTCGGCGGCGCCTCGCTCAAGGCCGCCGATTTCGGCGCCATCATCGCCGCGCTCGAAACCGCCTGACCGCGCCGGGAAGCCCGCCGCGGCGGGCCGCCTTCGGCGTGTGAGCATTTCAGCAAAGAAGAAGCCCAGGGCACCTTCTTGCGACTTCTTCTTTGCGAAAATACTCCGGGGGAGCCGCCAGCGGCGGCGGGGGCAGCGCCCCCTCCCCGGCCGGATCGGGGCATCCCCGCCTAAGCTCTACGCCCCGCCCGCCGGCCCCTTGCCGGTATGTTTCCGCAACCGCGACGGGGTCGAGTATTTCTTGCCCTTGTAGGGGTTCTTGTCGGCCTGGCTGCGCAGGGTCAGGCGGATCGGCGTCCCCGGCATGTCGAAGCTGTCGCGCAGCCCGTTGACCAGGTAGCGGCGATAGCTTTCCGGCATCAGGTCGGGATGCGAGCACATCACCACGAAGCCCGGCGGCCGGGTCTTGACCTGGGTCATGTAGCGCAGCTTGATCCGGCGGCCGCCCGGCGCGGGCGGCGGGTGGGCCTCGGTCATCGCGCCCAGCCACTGGTTCAGCTTGGCCGTCGTCACCCGGCGGTTCCAGACGTCATAGGCCTTGAGGATCGCGCCGTGCAGCCGGTCGAGCCCGCGCCCGGTCTTGGCCGAGACGGTCACCAGCGGCGCGCCGCGCAGCTGCGGTAGGGCGTATTCGAACCGCTCCTTGAGCTCGCGCAGCTTGTCTTGCTTGTCCTCTTCGAGGTCCCACTTGTTGACCGCGATCACCACCGCCCGGCCCTCGGTCTCGGCGAAGTCGGCGATCCGCAGGTCCTGCTGCTCGAAGGGAATTTCCACGTCCAGCAGCACCACCACGACCTCGGCGAAGCGCACCGCCCGCAGCCCGTCCGAGACCGACAGCTTCTCGACCTTGTCGGTCACCTTGGCCTTCTTGCGCATGCCGGCGGTGTCGAAGATCCGGATCGGCGTGCCGGCCCAGTCGGTCGTCACCGAGATCGCGTCGCGGGTGATGCCGGCCTCGGGGCCGGTCAGCAGCCGGTCCTCGCCGAGGATGCGGTTGATCAGCGTCGACTTGCCGGCGTTGGGCCGGCCGATGACGGCGATCTGCAGCGGCTTCGCCCGGGTCGGCTTCGGCGCGGCGGCCTCATCGCCGACCTCGGCCTCTTCCTCACTCAGCGCGACGTCGGTCTCGGGCGCATCCTGCGCCGTCCGTTCGGCGAAGGCGTCGGCCAGCGGCTGCAGCACGCGGTAAAGGTCGTCCATGCCCTCGCCATGCTCGGCCGAGAGCCGCAGCGGCTCGCCCAGGCCGAGGCCGTAGGCCTCGAGCACACCCTCCTCGCCGGCCTTGCCCTCGGCCTTGTTGACGCCCAGCACGACGGGCTTGCCGCCGCGGCGCAGGATGTCGGCGAACATCTGGTCGGCCGCCGTCACCCCGGCGCGGCCGTCGATCAGGAACAGGCTGACATCGGCCATCTCGACGGCGCGCTCGGTCAGGCGCCGCATCCGGCCTTGCAGGCTGTCGTCGGTCGCCTCTTCCAGCCCGGCGGTATCGATGACGGTGAAGCGCAGGTCGGCCAGCCTCGCATCGCCCTCGCGCAGATCGCGCGTCACCCCGGGCTGGTCGTCGACCAGCGCCAGCCGCCGGCCGACCAGGCGGTTGAACAGCGTCGACTTGCCCACATTCGGGCGCCCGACGATGGCGAGGGTGAAGGACATGACGTGCTCCGCGATGACGAAACCGCCCCGTTACACCGGATCGGCCCTAACGGAAAGCCCGAAGTTTGCCGTCGGCGGTGACGACATAGAGGGTTCGGCCCGCGACCACCGGATCGGTCACCGCTTCGCCGCCGATCTGCCTGGTGCCGGTCAGCTCGCCCGAGGCCGGGTCGAAGAAGCGCAGCAGCCCGTCGGAGGAGGCGAGGATCAGCCGGTTGCCGGCCAGCAGCGGGCCGTAATGGACGTAGATGTCGCGCCGGCGCTTGTCGTTCTTGTAGGGCAGGTAATAGGGAAGGTCGGCCTTCCACACCACCGCGCCGGTCGCCGCGTCCAGCCGCACCAGCTTGGCGTCGTCCGAGACCAGGTAGAGCGCGCTGCCGACCGGCCAGACCGGGCCCATCGTGCCTTCGGTCGCGCTCCATTTCCGCTCGCCCGAGCGCAGGTCATAGGCGGCGACCCGGCCGGTCGCGTTGCCGACATAGACGGTCTGGCCGACGATCACCGGGTCGCCGACGATATCCGAGATCTGGGCATAGACCAGGCCCAGCCGCCGGCCCGCCACCGTGGTGTTCCACAGCCGCAGCCCGCCCGAGGCGGTGGTCGCGACCATGTCGTCGCTGGTGAAGGGGAACAGCGCGACACCGCCCGCAACCGCCACCGAGGCGCCGCCGACGAGGCCGTCGGGCGAGGCCACGCCCTGCAACTGCCAGCGCACCTTGCCGGTCCTGGCGTTGATCGCCCAGCCCGAGCCGTCGCGGGCGGTGACATAGACGGTGTTGCCCGAGACGGTCGGGGCACTGGTCACCGGCGCGTCGAATTTCTGCCGCCAGGCCACTTTGCCGCTGGCCGGGTCGAGCGCCACCAGCTCGCCGAAGGCGGAGGTGGCGAAGAGCAGCCCGTCGCCATAGGCCAGCCCGCCACCCGAGGCGTCGTCGGCATGGTCGGTCGGCGGCGTCAGGTCCACGTGCCACAGGGCCGCGCCGGCGGTCGAGGTGGCGGCGACGGTCGCCCGGCTGTCGAGCGTGTAGACGCGGCCGTCGGCGACCACCGGGTCGGCGGTGATCACGTGGCGCTTGTCCTCGCCGGCGCCGATCTGGACGCTCCACAGCGGGGTCAGCGCGGTGCCCAGCGCGGGCTGGGTGATGTGGTGCGACGGGCCGCCGTTGCGCGCCGGCCAGCTGGAATTGGCCCGCGGGCTCGGCAGGCGCACCGCCACCTTGTGCGGCGCGGTATCGTCCGGCTTGGCGGTGGCGTCGGCCGGCGCGTCCAGCGGGGTGCGGATATCCTCGCGCTGGCCCTGCAGGATCAGTTCCTTGGGCGCGCAGGCGGCGACGGCGCCGAGCAGCGCGAGAACGACAACGCTTCGATTCAGCTTCACAGCCCCTGCCCCTTTCCTGCGCTCTGACCTGGCGCTCTTGACCGGTCCGGCCGGTCCCGGCTCAGCTCGCCTCGGGTGTTCCCCCGAGGGCGACAATCATCTGCGTCGCCCGGCGACGCAAGCCCGGAGTCACGTCCGAGTCCTGCAGAATCTCGTTGAACTGGTCGATCGCCGACTTGCTGTCACCCGCCGCGACCGCGAGCAGCGCGATCTGCTCCAGCGCCAGCGGCCGGTAGGGCCGGCCCGGCTGGCTCAACGGTTCCAGCGCCGCCTTGCGGGCGTCGGGCTGCATTTCGTCGCCGGCGATCAGCACCTTCTTCAGCACCGCGAGGTCGCGATAGGCGATCGGCAGGGTATCGTCGGCGGCGACCGCGTCGAGCTTGGCCAGCGCGGTCTTGCTGTCGCCGGCATCCTGGGCCGCCGTCGCTGTCAGCAGATCGACCACCGCGGCCTGGCCGCCCTTGGCCGCGACCGCGCTCAGCGCCTTCTCGCGGGCGGCGGCATCGTTGGCGTCCTGCGCCGCCAGCACCGAGTCGCCGAAGGCCTCGGCCGCCGCGCGCACGCGCGCCGCCTGCCATTCCTTCCAGGCCGCCCCGCCGACCAGCAGGACCACGGCCAGGACCGCGATCCAGCCATATTTGCGGAACATGGCGAAAAGCTGATCGCGGCGGACCTCTTCGGTCACTTCCTCGATGAAACTGTCGGTGTCGCTCACCCTGGCCCTCCCGCCGATGCTGGCCCCGTCTTACACGCAAGCCCGCGCCTTTGCCAAGCCCTCGCCCCGGGGCCGGGCGCGACCCGGGCGGGGACCGGCGCACAGGCCGTGGCGCTACCGATTTTGCGCCGCAGGAGACCGGCGCGCATCGGCCTGTCAGCAGCCTGCCCGACCAGACACTACTGCCCCCGATCGGCAGTCTGTCTCTCGCCGATCGCACTCAAGACGCGGTCGAAGGCCAGGCCGACCGGCGTTGGATCGAGGGCATCGTCGACAAGGTTGATCCTGGGGGCGCGGCCGAAGGTTTCGTAAGGGTTCGCCGCGAACCAGGCGTGACGCTCGACGAAGGGCAGCTTCTCCATCATCAGGATCGCGGCCTGGGCAAAAGCCGCATTGCCGGCGTAGCTGGCGGCCCCCGGCCGGTTCCAGTCGATATAGGCGAATTCGGTAACCCAGATCGGTCGGCGATACTCGGCATGGACGGCCTTGAGCCACGCCTCGAAGGCGGCGACATCGCCGTCGGTCGAGTAGTAGTGCACCGCCATGAAATCGACGCGCAGGCCCCTGGCCTCGACCTGGTTCATGAACCGCCGCTGCCAGGAATTCCGGCCCAGCGTGCCCCCCTGCGTCGTCGCCGGGCTGCCAAGGCGCAGGCCGCGCGCTTCGAGGCGGGGCCAGAGCGCGATTGCCCTTGCCACCGACAGGTTGCTGCCGTTGCTGGCGGGATTGTCCGGTTCGTTGAAGCCCAGCAGCGTGGTGACGCGCAGGTCCGAGACGATCCTCTTGCCGACATCCCTGGCGCTGCGGATCATCGGCACGAACTCGACCGAGCGCGCGGGCCTGCCTGGCGCCCAGATCTGGTCGGTGCGCCAGTTGTAGTACCAGTCGAGCGCCGGGGCGTCCTCGATCCAGTCCAACATCGTGTAGCTCGGGTTCTCCCAGGCACCTATGCCGGCCTTGGCGGCCATCGCTGGTGCGGGCATCAGCATCAGTCCCACGAGTAGGAAAAACTTCTTGATCATGGCGGCCTCATCACTTCCCCGCGAGGGTATTCGGGGAAAGAGCCCAAAACATGGCGGGCTTCGTTCATCGGCAGGCGCAGAAGGGCCGCCCACCTGACGATTGCCGGGCTTTCGGGCCGATCCGTGGACTCCGGACATGTTTCGGCACGCGGCGGCCGATGGCAAGGCAGTTCAGGCCCCATGCGCGCATTCTTGCCACCGTTCCGGCCACGGCGCCGGCAGTCTGAGCAAGACGTGCCGCCGCTCATCCGCGGGATCGAGCCAAGGCCTGTGTGACGAATGGGACATCATCACGGGTCTTGTGATCGGGAAAATGCGACTAGCTGTAGGCATGACGACCAAAGTCGGCTTAAGCTGTCGCTTGGGGCAGAAGGTTCAAAGAAACGACCCTGGACAGTCTGTGCGGGGATCAGATACCGGGTAGCGCAGATGCGGATACTTGTGACGGGCGGCGCCGGGTTTCTCGGCTCCCACCTTATCGGTCGGTTGCTGGCTGAAGGGCATGAGGTGGTTTGCCACGACAACCTACTGACCGGGCGGATTGCCAACGTCGCCAAGCATCTTGCGAATCCGGTCTTCACTTTCGTCAAGCATGACGTGATCGCGACGATCCGGGTCGAGGGGCCGCTCGACGAGATCTACAACCTCGCCTGCCCGGCCTCGCCGCTGAAATACGAGCTCGACCCGATCCACACCTTCGAGACCTCGGTTCTGGGGGCCGAGAACATGCTGGAACTGGCGCGGCTGAAGGACGCGCGGATCCTCCAGGCCTCGACCTCGGAAGTCTATGGCGATCCGGAAACCTCGCCGCAGGTCGAGGATTACCGGGGGCTCGTCAACACCTTCGGCCCCCGGGCCTGCTATGACGAGGGCAAGCGCGCGGCCGAGATGCTGTTCTACGAATACGGCATCCATCGCGGGATCGAGACGCGGATCGCACGGATCTTCAACACCTACGGCCCGCGCATGGCGCCCGACGATGGCCGGGTCGTGTCGACCTTCATCGTCCAGGCGCTGACCGGGCAGCCGCTGACGATCTTCGGCGCGGGCGACCAGACGCGGTCGTTCTGCTATGTCGACGATCTCGTCGACGGGCTGATCCGGCTGATGCGCGCGCCCGAAGGCACCAAGGCGCCGGTCAACCTCGGCAATCCGGGCGAGTTCACGATCAAGGAACTTGCCCAGCTGGTGCTGGAAAAGACCGGCTCGTCGTCGGAATTGAGCTACCGGGAACTGCCCCAGGACGATCCGCATCAGCGCCGTCCCGACATCAGCCGGGCCAGGAACCTGCTGGGATGGCAGCCGACCGTGCCCCTGCTCGAGGGGCTGGACCGGACCATCGACTATTTCCGCGAAGAGCTGGATACCGGCAGCCTGCCAATGTGGATGGATGCCTGATGCTGCGCGATCTCCGCGTGCTGGTGACCGGGGGCGCTGGCTTCATCGGCTCGCACGCCTGCAAGGCGCTGGCCGCGGCCGGGGCCCGGCCCGTCGTCCTTGACGACCTGTCCACCGGACACGCGGATGCGGTGCGCTGGGGGCCTCTGGTGCGCGCCGACGTGCGCGACCGCGCGGCGGTCCGAGCCGCGCTGACGGAACACGAGGCCACCTGCGTGCTGCATTTCGCCGGCAAAGCCTATGTCGACGAGTCGGTGCGGGATCCGGCCAAATACTACGACAACAATGTCGGCGGCATGATCGGCCTGCTGGCGGGCTGCACGGCGGCGGGCGTCGACCGCATCGTCTTCTCGTCGAGCTGCGCCACCTACGGCGTGCCGGAGCGGCTGCCGATCACCGAGGCGACGCCGCAGCGCCCGATCACCCCCTATGGCCGCACCAAGCTGATCTGCGAGCAGATGCTGCGCGACCATGACGACGCCCATGGGCTGCGCCATGTCAGCCTGCGCTATTTCAACGCCGCCGGCGCCGATCCGGAGGGCGAGATCGGCGAACGGCACGACCCCGAGACCCACCTGATTCCGCGCGCGCTGCTGGCGGCGGCGGGGCAAGCGCCGGCGCTGAAGGTCTTCGGCACCGACTACCCCACCCCCGACGGCACCTGCATACGCGACTACATCCATGTCAGCGACCTTGCCCGCGCCCATGTCCGCGCGATCGAGCACCTGATGATGGGGGGGGGCGGGAGCCTGGCGCTGAACCTCGGATCGGGCAAGGGTCTCTCGGTGCACGAGATCGCCGCCACGGTCGAGGCGGTGACCGGCCGCGCGGTGCCGGTCGAGGCGGCGCCGCGGCGCCCCGGCGACCCGCCGGAGCTGACGGCCGATCCGGGGCTGGCGGCGCGGCTCTGGGGTTTCCGCTCCGAGCGGTCGGGGATTGCCGAAATCGTCCGCGACGCGGCGCCATGGTTCGGGCTCTGAGGTCGCGTTGAAATGCCTTCTGATCCTGCCCGCCCGCTCCTCAAGCCGCTGCTGTCGCGGAAGCAGGCCTGGATCTACCGGGGCTTCGCCTTCGGATGGCTACTCGCCGCGCTCTATTTCTGGACCTGGTGGTTCGCGCCCGGACATGTGATCGCACCCTGGCTGTTCATCATGGCGACGGCGCCGCTGGTCTGGGCCTACCTCCTGCAGCTCTACTTCCTCTGGGTCCTGCTGGGCGCGCGGGTCACGGCCGCGCCCGCTCCGCAGCCCGGCCGGTTCCGCGTCGCCATGATCACCACCAAGACGCCGGCCGAACCGTTCGAGGTCGTCCGCCCGACGCTCGAGGCGATGCTGGCGCAGGACTATCCGCACGACACCTGGCTGGCCGACGAGGACCCGACGCCCGAGGTCCTGGCATGGTGCGCGGCCCATGGCGTGCGGGTCTCGACCCGCAGGGGGCGCGACGACTATCACCGCACCGAATGGCCCCGCCGCACCCGCTGCAAGGAGGGCAACCTCGCCTTCTTCTACGACCATTGGGGCTATGCCGACTACGACATCGTCTCGCAGCTCGACGCCGACCACGTACCGCAGCCGGGATACCTGCGCGAGATGGTCCGCCCTTTCGCCGATCCCGCCGTCGGCTATGTCTCGGCCCCCTCGATCTGCGCCGCCAATGCCGGGGAGAGCTGGGCGGCGCGGACCCGGCTCTATGTCGAGGCGGCGTTTCACGGCGCCTTCCAGACCGGCTATACCGGGGTGCTGGCGCCGATGTGCATCGGCTCGCATTACGCGGTGCGGACCAGGGCGCTGAAGGCGGTGGGGGGGCTCGGCCCGGAGCTGGCCGAGGACCATTCCACGACCATGCTGATGAATGCCGGCGGCTGGCGCGGCGTCCACGCCATCGACGCGATCGCGATCGGCGACGGGCCTGCCAGCGTCTCGGACCTCGCCACCCAGGAATTCCAGTGGTCGCGCAGCCTGGTGAGCCTGCTGCTCAACCACACCCAGCACTATCTCGGAAGCCTGAAGCCGCGGCTGAAATTCCTCTTCGTCTTCTGCCAGCTCTGGTACGCGCTGTTCGCGCTGACGACGGCGCTGATGTATTTCCTGCCCATGGTCGCGGTCCTGCTGAACCGGCGCTTCGCGGACGTGACCTACCCGGTCTTCCTTGGCCATGCGGTGCCGACGGTGGTGGTGATGACGCTGTTTGCCTATCGCATCCGCGCCGACGGCTTCATGCGGCCACGGAACGCCCCGGTGATCGCCTGGGAAAAGGGGCTGTTCCTGCTGCTGCAATGGCCCTGGGTCCTGTGGGGCGTCGCCGCGGCGGTGCGCGACCGGATCAGCGGAGATTTCATCGACTTCCGCATCACCCCGAAGGGAGCGAGCGCCGGCAAGGAGCTGCCGGGCCGGATTCTCGCCGTCTATGCCCTGCTCGCGCTCGGCTGCCTGGTGACGGTGGTGGCGGTGTCGGACGTGACCGAGGCGCGGGGCTTCTACCTGCTGACGCTTCTCAACGGCCTCGGCTACACGGTTCTGGTCTCGGTCATCGTCGTCCATCACTGGCGCGAGAACGGGTTGGACTGGTCCCGCAACGCCCGCAGCGCCGTGCTGCAACTGACGACAGTGGCGGGACTGCTGGCGCTGGTCGTCGGCGGCGTCGTGCTGCGTGGGAGCGAAGGGCTCTATGCGCTGGCGATCGGTCTCGAGCCCTTCCACATCGTCCGGCTCGAATACGCGGTGTCCGGCGCGGGGAGCGCCGGGCGCGGCCATCTGGTTTTTCTGTTCGACCCGGGATGGAATTGAGGGAACGTGCTAAGGTGCCATCGTCCGGTGCGCCTGACAAAGGAATTGAGTGGGGGTGTGCAACCCGTTTGAGGAGGTCATGATGAAACATGTGCTAGTGAAGATGGGGGCTGGTGGACGCGCCCTCGCATTGGGGCTGGCGGCCCTGCTGGCGGCAGCCCTTTCGGTGCCGGCGCAGGCAGCGCCCCCGGGACCGATGCCCTTCGGCGTCTACGACCCGGGCGGAGACTTTGCCAACGACAAGAACGTGCAGATCGAGCACCTGTTCCTGCCTTGGGAAGACGTCTACCTGCCCTCGCTCAACGAGGCCGACTCCTACGCGCTCAAGCGCCATCGCGCGCTCCTGGTGACGATCGAACCCTGGACCTGGTCGCGGTCGGAGCGCAACACGCCCCAGCACCTGATCAACGGCATCTTCAGCGGCAGCTACGACAAGAACATGCGCACGATCTGCGATGTCCTGAACACGCTGCAAAGCCCGGTGACCGTGCGCTGGGCGCAAGAGATGGACGACGATAACGGCCAGTTTATCTGGGCCGGCTGGAAACCCGAGACCTATATCGCCGCCTATCGCCGGATGATCGACGTCTGCCGCAAGGCGGCGCCCAAGGTGCGCTACATGTGGTCGCCGACCGGTCTGAAGGGGATGGAGAAGTTCTATCCGGGCGACGATTACGTCGATGTCGTCGGCATCTCGGTCTTCGGCTACCAGCCCTGGGACCAGGCGCATTACGGCCATGACCGGACCTTCGAGGACATCATGGCCCCGCGCTACAAGCGCGCCGCCGCCTTCGGCAAGCCTGTCGTGGTCGCCGAGCTCGGCTATTCGGGCAAGCAAGCCTATGTCGACAATTGGGAAAACACCGTGCGCAAGGTCAGCAAGGAGAAGTATCCCCAGCTCGTCGGTGAAGTCTATTTCAACTACCCCGAGGTCTACAGCTGGCCCGAAGGGTTCGGGCGTCCCGACTGGCGGGTGCATCACCGCGTCCTGAAATAGGCCGCCCGACCGGCGAAATCCCGCAAGAAACGGCGCCCCGCGAAGGGGCGCCGTTGTCGTTTCACGGTCTGGCCAAGATAATAGCACATTCATGTGATCGAACTTGGTCATTGGGGTCGGTCTTCTCTTCACCCGCAGGGGCCGCATCCCGGGGGGCGAAGATGAAGGCGGGATGAGTTTTCGCAGGCCGGACGCGACTTGCTTCGCGACGGCAGTCCAAGAAACGAGGGGCACGTCATGAACAGATCAGCCAGGATTTTCGGGGGCGCCCTCGCGGCGGCCGTTTTGCTTTCGGCGCAGGCCGTTCCGGTGCACGCACGGGACAAGACGGCAGAGCCCCGGGCCGTGCGGGTCGCTGCAATGCAGGGCTTCAGCTGGTTCAGCAACGGCAAGACCGCCGCCGAGGCGAAACTGGCCAGGGCCGCGCTGACCACAAGCCATTCCGGCCGCTCGCTGGGGCATGGCAGCTGGATCTGCTCTCCGGCCGGTTTCGGACAGAAATCGAGCTGCAAGGCCCGCTGATTGCCGGCATTCGTCTTGCCGGAGGCGCCCGGTTGAAAAGCGGCGGCAGCCTCCCGGCAGTCGCCACGGAGCCGTCAATGCAGCCCGGCCTGCGCGGCTTGGCGTGGGGGACCCGGGCACGACGCCGGGCAGGCAGAGGCGGCGGAGCAGCAGCGCCTCGCCGGGCGGAAGCAAGGTCCGGGCGGCGCCCGGCCCCAGAGGCTTACCAGCCCAGCGCCTTGCGCAGCATGTTCAGCGCGACCAGGAACAGGAACACGGCGAAGACCCGCTTGAGCGGCTTGGGATCCATCGCATGGGCGAGCTTGACCCCCCAGGGCGCGGTGATCAGCGTCATCGCGATGATCACCAGGAAGGCCGGGATGTTGACGGCGCCGATGGTCATCGGCGGCGCGTCGGGCACCGGCTGGAGCAGGAAGCCGATCACCGCCGGCACCGCGATGGTGACGCCGAAGCCGGCCGCGGTGGCGACGGCGCGGTGGATGGGGGTGTTGAACAGCGTCATCAGCGGCACCCCGAACGAGCCGCCGCCGATCCCCATCAGCACCGACAGGAAGCCGACACCGGGCGACAGCGCCAGCCGCGCCGGCCCCTTCGGCATCTGCTGGCCGAGCCGCCATTCCGACCGGCCGAGCCCGAGATAGAGCGCCACGACCAGCGCCAGCCCGCCGAAGATGCCCTGCAGCACCGCGGTGCGCAGCTGCGCCACCACCAGCATGCCGAGGATGGCGCCGACCGCGATCCCCGGCGCCCAGCCGCGCAGGATCGACCAGTCGACCGCGCCCTTGCGGTTATGCGACAGCACCGAGCGCACCGAGGTGACGATGATCGTCGCCAGCGAGGTCGCGATGCAGATCTGCATCAGGTCGGGGCTGGCATAGCCGAGATAGCCGAAGGCGTAGAAGAAGGCCGGCACCAGGATGATGCCGCCGCCGACACCGAGCAGGCCGGCGACCACCCCGGCAAAGCCTCCGATCAGCAGCAGCAGAACCAGCATCGGCAGCAGAAGGGACAGATCGGGCATGGCGGGCCTTTCCTGAGAGAACCAAAGTGCGTTTGGTCCGCTGATAGCCTGCCGTCGCGTCAGAGGCCAGAGGGCACGGCCTTTCCGGCGAAAAGGGACATGCACGGTGCCCCTTTTGCCATGGCCCCCCGGCCCGAACCGCGATACTGTGCCGCAGCGACCGGGGCAATTCCGCCCCCCGCCAACTCATCACTCACGGAGGCGACTATGGCGACCGGCATGGCCCGTTCGGCCCTGATCCTTGGCCTTCTGTCCTGCGTCGGCCCCTTCGCGATCGACCTCTACCTGCCCGCGATGCCGGATATCGGTGCCGCGCTCGGCGCCTCCGTGGCCGAGACGCAGATGACGATCACCGCCTATTTCATCGCCTTCGGGCTGGCACAGCTGGTCTACGGGCCGTGGTCCGACCGGGTCGGGCGCAAGCTGCCGCTCTATTTCGGGCTGACGATCTTCATCGCCGGCGCGCTGCTCTGCGCCCTGGCGCCGACGATCGGGGCGCTGATCGCCGGGCGCTTCGTCCAGGGGCTGGGCGGCGCCGTGGTCATGGTGGTGCCGCGGGCGATCATCCGCGACCTGCATACCGGCAACGCCGCGACCCGGCTGATGGCCACGATCATGCTGGTGATCTCGGTCTCGCCGATGCTGGCGCCGCTGGCGGGCTCGGGCATCATCGCCGTCGCCGGCTGGCGCGAGATCTTCGCCGCGCTCTGCGGTGCCGCCGTGGTCAGCCTGGCGCTGACCGCCTTCGCCCTGCCCGAGACCCTGCCGCGGGAGGACCGCGCGGCCTTCGACCTCGGTGTGCTGATCCGCGGCGCGGTCCGGCTGCTGAGCGACCGGATGTTCATCGGCCTGACCTTCATCGGCGGCTTCGGCATGGCCAGCTTCTTTGTCTTCCTCGCTTCGGCCTCCTTCGTCTATACCGGCGCCTTCGGCCTCTCGCCGACCGGCTTCTCGCTCGCCTTCGCCTTCAACGCCATCGGCTTCTTCACGTCGTCGCAACTGGCCGCCGGACTGGGCGAGCGTTTCGGCGCGCCGCGCGTGGTGGCGCTGGCGACGGCGGGCTTCGCGACGATGACCCTGATCACCCTGGCGCTGGTCGCGGTCGGCTTCGGCAGCCTGCCGGTGGTGGTCGGCGGGCTGTTCCTGGGCAATGCCTGCCTCGGGCTGGTGATCCCGACGACGATGGTGATGGCGCTGGACGAACATGGCGACATCGCCGGGCTGGCCTCGTCGCTGGGCGGCACGCTGCAGATGCTGGCCGGCGGCGCGATGATCGCGGCGACGGGGCCGTTCTTCGACGGCACCGCCCTGCCGATGGTGGCGGCAATCGCCTTCTGCGGCGTGCTGACGGTGACGCTGTCGGCGCTGGTGCTGCGCCGCTCAGCCCGTCAGAGCGTCTGAGCCCGCGCCCGGAGCCGCCTCGGCCATCGCCGCCAGCGCGGCGTCGACCACCTCGAGCCCGGCGCCCGGCTTCGGCGCCCGCTCCGACAGCACCCGGCGCCATTGCCGCGCCCCGGGCTGGCCGTGGAACAGCCCCAGCATGTGGCGGGTGATCTGGTGCAGCCGGCCGCCGGCCTCGAGATGGCGGGCGATATAGGGCCGCATCCGCTCGACCGCCTCGAGCCGGGTGATCTCGCGCTCGAGGCCGAAGATGCGCCGGTCGGCCTCAAGCAGGATCGCCGCCGGATCGTGATAGGCGGCGCGGCCGACCATCACCCCGTCGAGCCCGCGCGCCAGGAACTCCTCGGCCTGGTCGAGCGAGGCGATGCCGCCATTGACCGAGATGTCGAGCTGCGGGAAATCGCGCTTCATCTTCTCGACCAGCGGGTAGTCGAGCGGCGGAATGTCCCGGTTCTCCTTCGGCGACAGCCCCTGCAGCCAGGCCTTGCGGGCATGGATGGTGAAACGCCGCACCCCGGCGGCATGGACGGTTTCCAGGAAGGCGGGCAGCACCTCCTCGGGCACCTGATCGTCGACGCCGATACGGCATTTGACCGTCACCTCGACCGGGCTGGCCGCGATCATCGCCGCGACACAGTCGGCCACCAGTTCCGGCCGCTCCATCAGCACGGCGCCGAATGAGCCCGACTGGACCCGGTCCGAAGGGCAGCCGACATTGAGGTTGATCTCGTCATAGCCCCAATCGCCGGCGATCCGGGTCGCCTCGGCCAGTTCCTCCGGCACCGAGCCGCCCAGCTGCAGCGCCACCGGATGCTCGCAGGCGTCATAGCCCAGCAGCCGCGCGCGGTCGCCATGGATCACGGCCGGGGCGGTGACCATCTCGGTATAAAGCAGCGTTGCGTGGCTGAGCAGGCGGTGGAAGACGCGGCAATGCCGGTCGGTCCAATCCATCATCGGCGCGACGGAGAGTCTATGCGAATGATATTCCATCATCTTTCCTGCAGGCTCAGGTCGTTCTCGGAGGGCCCTGCCGCTTCATTCCACGACCGGGCGCCTCCCGTTCCACTCGATTTCGACCGCTCCTTGCACACCAGGCGCGCACAGGATTTCGGCGACGATCACGAAGCCTTCCTCACCCCTCCTGGCAGCGCGGGATCAGGCACGAGCGGAAGCCCGCCAACGAGACCCTTCGCCGGCGCGGCGACGCCGGGCCATGGGCGCGTGCGAAGGAAAGCCGGATCGACAGGGGCGACCCTATACTGTCGCGCGCGGAGGAAACCAAGGGTTTTGCCGGATTCATCGGCCTGCGCATCGGCGGCCTCGCCGGACCCTGCAAGCCCCCCGGCCGGTCGAAACGCACAGGCCGGGAAGCGGAAGGCCGAGCCGTCGCCTCGACCGGGGCGCCGCGGCGGCGGGAAGGCCCGGCCGCGCCGGTCAGAGCGGCGCGCCGGAAACCCAGACGCGGCGCAGCGCCATCTCCTCGGTCAGGTGCACCAGATCGGCGCTGCGGCCGGGCGCGATGCGGCCCAGCTCGGCGCCCGCGCCGATGCAGGCGGCGGGGACGGCCGTGGCCATCCGCAGCGCCGCCTCCGGGGCGAGGCCGACCTTGCCGGTGATCACGCCCAGTGCCGCCGGCAGGGTGACATCGGCCCCGGCCAGGGTGCCGTCGGCCAGGGTCAGGCGACCATCGCGGCGCAGGATGGTGCGGCCGCCGAGGGTGAACTCGGTCATCGCCGTGCCCGCCGGAGCCATCGCGTCGGTGACCAGGAACAGCCGGTCGGCACCGCGCTTGGCGGCGATGGCGATGCGCAACGCCTCGGGGGCGACATGGATGCCATCGGCGATCATCCCGGCATAGGCGCTTTCGCTGTCGAGCGCCGCGCCGACCAGGCCCGGCTCGCGATTGCCGAGCTGGCTCATGGCGTTGAACAGGTGGGTCGTACAGCGGGCGCCGGCGGCATAGGCGGCGCGGGCGCCGGCAAGGCCGGTATCGGTATGGCCAAGGCTGACGGTGACGCCCGCGCCGGCGAGGGTGGCGATCTGCTCGACGGTCACGGACTCGGGGGCGAGGGTCACCATCAGCGAGGGCAGTTCGGCCGCCGACCGGCACAGCAGGTCGAGATCCTCGGCTTCCATCGGCCGAATCAGGGCGGGATCGTGGGCACCCTTGCGGCGCGGATCGAGATGCGGCCCCTCGATATGGAGCCCGGCGAACCCCGGCACGCCGGCGCGGGCGGCGGCGATGCCGGCGGCCAGGACCTGCGCCGTGGCTTCCGGCGTGTCGGTGATCAGGGTCGGGGTCAGATGCAACGTGCCGAGGGCGCGGTGGGCGGCGCAGATCGTGGCGATTTCCTCGACGCCCGGTTCCGTGCCCAGCATGGTGCCGCCGCCGCCGTTCACCTGCAGGTCGACGAGGCCCGGCGCGATGATGCCGCCCGGCAGCGCCTCGCGCGGGCCCTCGGGGGCCTCGGCCTCCGGCACGAGGGCCGTGATCGTGGCACCGTCGAGCACCAGCGCATGCCCGTCGCGCAGGCTGTCGCCGTCGAAGATGCGGGCACCGGTGAGGATCTTGCGGCTCATACCGTCTCCGTCACTTTGTTCAGATGCGGCGGCTTGTCGGGGTCGAAGCCGCGCCGGCGGGCGAGTGCCTCGATGAAGGCGTAGAAGCTGACGACGAGGGCGAGCGGCGCCACCAGCGGGTGCAGGCCCGAGACGGTGGGCAGCGCGTGCACCGGGGCGGCGGCGCCCGCGCCGGTGAGGAAGCTGTCCGCCCCCTGCCGCGCCAGCCGCTCGGCGGTCTCGACGACGCCGGGCCGGGCCGCGTCCTCGACCGCCAGCGCCAGCACCGGGAACCGGTCCTGGACGATCGCGGCGGGGCCATGCAGGACCTCGGCGGCGGAATAGGCCTCGGCATGCAGGCCCGAGGTCTCCTTGCATTTCAGCGCCATTTCGCTGGCGATGGCGAAGCCCGGTCCGCGCCCGAGGACATAGAGCGACTGCGCCCGGACCAGGCGGTCGGCAAGCGCCGCCCAGTCGCAGGCGAGCGCCTTGCCGAAGGCCTCGGGCAGGTCGCGGATGGCGGCGCGCAGGGCGTCGTCCTCTTGCCACTCGGCCAGCAGCAGCAGCCCGGCGACGACCGAGTTGACGAAGGTCTTGGTGGCGGCGACGCTCTTCTCCTCGCCGGCATTCAGCGCCAGGGCATGGCCCGCGGCAGCGGCGAGCGGCGCGCCCTCGACATTGGTCAGCGCCAGCGTCAGCGCCCCGCTCTGCCCGGCGCTCCTCATCATCTCGACGATGTCCGGGCTCTGGCCCGATTGCGAGATCCCGAGGCAGGCCGCTTGGCCGAGCTTGAGCCGGCGGCCATAGACCGAGGCGATCGAGGGGCCGACCGAGGCGACGGGCACCCCGGCGGTCAGCTCGATGGCGTATTTCAGGTAGCTTGCCGCATGGTCCGAGGAGCCGCGCGCGACGGTGACGATCACGTTCGGGTCGCGGGCGCGGAGCGCCGCGCCGGCCTCGGCGGCGGCGCCGGACATGGCGGACAGGAAGCGGGCGGCGGCGGCGGGAATTTCCGCCACCTCGGCCTGCATATGGGTTGTCATGGCGTGTCTCCCTGAGAGTCGCCGGCAAGACGCAGCTCGGCGGCGAAGTCGTAGGCGTCGCCCCGGTAGAGCGACAGCGTGTATTCGGCCGTCGCCCCCGAGGCCAGATAGGCGATGCGCTCGATCCGCAGGCAGGCGGCGCCGGGCGGCAGCTCCAGCAGCTCGGCATCGGCCGGGCCGATATTGACCGCCGACAGGCGCTGGACCGCGCGCACCGGGCGCAGGCCATTTGTCTCGAGATGGGCGTAGAGCGAGCTCTCGACCGCCTCCGGATCGGGCAGCAGCGCCGCCGGCAGGCTGGCCCGCTCGATCGCCAGCGGCACGCCGTCGGCAAGGCGGACCCGGGCCAGCCGGGCGACCCGGTCATGCGCCTTGAGGCCCAGCACCATGACCTCGTCCGGTGTCGGCGTGTGCAGCGAGCGGTCGAGCCAGACCGAGCGCGCCGCCTTGCCGCGGCGGCGCATGTCCTCGCTGAACGAGGTCAGCAGCGACAGCGCCTGTTCGAGGCGCTCGACGCGCGGCGCGACATAGGTGCCCGAGCCCCGGCGCTGGACCAGGTCGCCCGAGGCGACGAGGGACTGGACCGCCTTGCGCACGGTGACGCGCGACAGCCCGGTCATGGCGGCCATGTCGCGTTCCGGCGGCAGGCTCTCGCCCGGCTGGAGCGCGCCCGAGGCGATGCCGTCGCCGATCCGGCGCGCCAGCTGGCGGTAGAGCGGCCCCTTGCCCGCGTCGTCGAACCCCTCGGGGCTGAAAAGGTCGCTCATGGCTGCCCCTCCTGCCGGGCCAGCAGCAGGGCGCCGTCCAGCGCGCTGCCCCGGGCGGGGCGGAGGCGCGCGCCGTAGCGCGGCGCGAGGCGGGCGGCGAACAGCGGCCCGAGCCCGCCGAGAAAGGTCACCTGGGCCGCGGGCCCCGCCGCGAGGCGGTCGATGCAGCGGGCGATCCAGGCATCCGCCTGCGCCAGGATCGCCGTCGCGGCGGCATCGTCGGTGTCGAACAGGCGCGGGGCGTGGCGGCCGAAATCGGCGGGGCTGGCGCTGCGGGCGAAATCGACGATCGCCTCCGGGCCGCCCATCTCCCCGCTCAGCGCGGCCAGCAGCGGCGAGGTCTCGACCAGCCCGTCGGCGGCATGCAGCGCCCGGGCCAGCAGCGCCCGGCCGAGCCAGGCCCCCGAGGCCTCGTCGCCGAGCTGGAAGCCCCAGCCGCCGATCTGGCTGACCCGGCCGGAGGACTGGCCGGCGAAGACCGAGCCGGTGCCGATCGTGGCGACGACGCCATCGGCCTCGCCCAGCGCGCCCTTGAGGGCGATGACCGCGTCGCTGACGATGCGGCTGCGCGCGAAGGGCAGCAACGCGGCAAGACGGCGGGCATAGTCGGGCAGGTTGGCCCCGGCGAGGCCGAGCACCGCATGCACGGCGGAGACCTCCACACCGGCCTCCGCCCCGGCCTGCCCCGCCGCCGCGAGGATGCTGCCGCGGGCGCCTTCAAGATCGGTGACGATATTGGCCGGGCCGGAGCGGCCCTGGCCGAGGATGCGGCCGGCCGCGTCGGCCAGGACCGCGCGGCACCCGGTGCCTCCCCCGTCGATTCCCAGCAGAAACGGCATGACGACTCCCTTCGCCAGAAAGAATACCAAAATAATACCATTCCGCAAGAAGAAGGAGATTTATGTTGAATAACTAGGAATTTACGAAAGTGTTTGGCAAATTGGTATTAGTTTGGCATTCTTTCTGGCGAAGGGAGATTCGGATGGCTGCCACCACCGAGCACAGACATCATGCCGCAAGCGGGCTGCAACAGGCGGCGCCGGAAGAGGCGCTGCGGCGCCTCTACGCCGCCCAGATCGCCTCGGCCCGGGCGCTCGAGCCGGCCTTTGCCGCGCTCGCCCGGGCCGCCGAACTGGCGGCCGGGGCGCTTGGCGGGACGGGGCGGCTGGCCTATGTCGGCGCCGGCAGTTCCGGGCTGATGGCGCTGGCCGACCGGCTCGAGCTGTCCGGCACTTTCGGCATCCCGCCCGCCCGCACGCCGATGCTCTTCGCCGGCGGCAGCGCGGCGCTGCTGCATCTCGAGGGCGCGTCCGAGGATGACCCGGCGCAGGCCGTGGCCGATCTGGCGGCGCTGCGCCCCGATGCCGGCGACGTGGCGGTCTGCGTCTCGGCCTCGGGCCGCANGGGCGCGTCCGAGGATGACCCGGCGCAGGCCGTGGCCGATCTGGCGGCGCTGCGCCCCGATGCCGGCGACGTGGCGGTCTGCGTCTCGGCCTCGGGCCGCACGCCCTATACGCTCGCGGCGGCCCGTGGCTTCGCGGCGGCTGGGGCGAAGGTCGTCGCGCTGGCCAATGTCGCCGGCAGTCCGCTGCTCGCGGCGGCCGACGTCCCGGTGCTGCTCGACACCGGGCCCGAGGTCGTCGCCGGTTCGACCCGGATGGCGGCGGGCACGGCGCAGAAGATCGCGCTGAACCTGTTCTCGACCCTGCTCGGGCTGCGGCTGGGCCATGTCCATGACGGCTACATGGTCAATGTCCGGGCCGACAATGCCAAGCTTCGCGACCGCGCGGCGCGGATCGTCGCCGCGATCTCCGGGGCCGGCGAGGCCCGCGCGCGGGACGCGCTGGCCGAGAGCGGCGGGGCGGTGAAGCTGGCCGTGCTGCTGGCCGCCGGGGCCGCACCGGAAAGGGCCGAGGCCCTGCTGAAGAGCCATCGCGGGCATCTGGGTCCCGCCCTGGAGGAATTGACCAAACCGTAACCATAGGCCCCGCCCGGCACGGGCTAGCCAACGAGGGGCGACAACAGGGAGACAACGCATGAAGACACCCATCAGCCTTGCGCTGGCCGGGATGCTGCTGAGCGGCACCGCGGCCTGGGCCGAGACCACGATCACCATCGAGAGCTGGCGCAACGACGATCTGACCGTCTGGCAGCAACAGATCATCCCGGCCTTCGAGAAGGCCCATCCCGACATCAAGGTGGTGTTCGCCCCCTCGGCGCCGACCGAATACAACGCCGCGCTGAACTCCAAGCTCGACGCCGGCACCGCGGGCGACCTGATCACCTGCCGGCCCTTCGACGCCTCGCTCGGCCTCTACCAGAAGGGCAAGCTGGCGGACCTGTCCGACATGGCGGTGATGAAGAACTTCTCGGATGTCGCCAAGGCCGCCTGGCAGACCGATGACGGCAAGCACACCTTCTGCGTGCCGATGGCCAGCGTGATCCACGGCTTCATCTACAATGCCGACGCCTTCAAGGAGCTGGGCCTGACCCCGCCCAAGACCGTCGACGCCTTCTATGCCGATCTCGACAAGATCAAGAAGGACGGCAGCTACATCCCGCTCGCCATGGGCACCCACGACCAGTGGGAGGCCGCGACCATGGGCTACGAGAATATCGGCCCGAACTACTGGCAGGGCGAGGCCGGCCGCAAGGCGATCATCGACGGCAGCCAGAAGCTGACCGATCCGCAATGGGTCGAGCCGTTCAAGCAGCTCGCCAAATGGGCGCCCTACATGGGCGACGGCTTCAAGGCCCAGACCTATCCCGACAGCCAGAACCTGTTCACCCTCGGCCGCGCCGCGATCTATCCCGCCGGCTCGTGGGAGATCTCGGGCTTCGAGGCGAATGCCGACTTCAAGATGGGCGCCTTCCCGCCGCCGGTGCCGAAGGCGGGCGACCAGTGCTACATCTCCGACCAGCCGGACCACGCGATGGGGCTGAACGCCGCCTCGAAGCACAAGGAAGCGGCGATGACCTTCCTGAAATGGGTCGGCTCGCAGCAATTCGCCGAGATCTACGGCAACGCGCTGCCCGGCTTCTTCCCGCTGACCAGCGAGAAGGTGACGATCAAGGACCCGCTGGCCAACGAGTTCCTGAGCTGGCGCCAGGGCTGCAAGTCGACGATGCGCTACACCTACCAGATCCTGTCGCGCGGGACGCCGAACCTCGAGAACGCGCTCTGGGCGGCCTCGGCCAACGTGATCAACGGCACCGAGACGCCCGAGGCCGCGGCCGAGAAGCTGCAGAAGGACCTGGCGAGCTGGTACAAGCCGCAGCAGTAAGGGCCCGAGGGCGGACCGGGGCGCGGCTGCCCCCCGGTCCGCCTGCGGCGGGGGGCTGTCTGCCCCCCACCCTCCCCCCACATTCCCCCGGGGATATTTGCGTGAAGATGAAGGAGAAGGGGCATGGCTGAACGAAAGCCCGTGCGCTGGCATATCGCCGTGTTCCTGGCGCCGGCACTGACCGTCTACACCGCGATCATGATCATCCCGCTATTCGCGACGCTCGACCTGTCGCTCTACCGGGCGGTCGACAAGGTCACGCATTTCGTCGGTTTCGGCAATTTCGCCACGCTGTTCGGCGATCCGAACTGGTCGGGACAGTTCTGGAACGCGCTGTGGAACAACACCTGGTTCTTCATCGTCAACATGGCGGTGCAGAACCCGATCGGGATCGGCCTGGCGGCGCTGCTGTCCTCGCCGCGGCTGCGTTTCGCCGCGGCCTACCGCACCGCGATCTTCGTGCCGACGATCCTGAGCTTCGTCATCGTCGGCTTCGTCTGGAAGCTGATCCTGTCGCCGCTCTGGGGGATCGCGCCGGACCTGTTGAAAGCGGTCGGGCTGCGCCATTGGTTCGCGCCCTGGCTCGGCGATCCCCATTACGCGCTGACCACGATCGCGCTGATCTCGGTCTGGCAGTTCATCGGCATCCCGATGATGCTGATCTACGCCGCGCTGCTGTCGATCCCCGACGAGGTGATCGAGGCCGCCGAGATGGACGGCATCACCGGCATGAGCCAGTTCTGGAAGATCAAGCTGCCGCTGATCCTGCCCTCGATCGGGATCATCTCGATCCTGACCTTCGTCGGCAATTTCAACGCCTTCGACCTGATCTACGTCGCCCAGGGGGCGCTGGCGGGGCCGAATTTCTCGACCGATATCCTCGGCACCTTCCTCTACCGGACCTTCTTCGGCTTCCAGCTCCAGCTCGGCGATCCCAACATGGGGGCGACCATCGCCACGGTGATGTTCGCGATCATCCTGGCGGGGGTCTGCCTCTACCTGTTCGGCATCCAGCGGCGGCTGCGTCGCTACCAGTTCTGAGGTGACACGATGAGCCACCGCGCCAGATCCTCGCTGCCCCGCACCGCCGCCGCCCACGCGATCCTGCTGACCTATACGGTGATCGCGCTGTTCCCGGTCTTCGTGATCGTCATCAACTCGATGAAGTCGCGCCGGGCGATCTTTGCCCATCCGCTGCAATTGCCGGGGCGCGAGACCTTCGACCTGATCGGCTTCCAGACCGTGCTGCAACAGGGCAACTTCCCGCTCTATTTCTGGAACAGCCTCGTCGTCACGGTGGCGTCGCTGTTCCTCGTGCTGCTGTTCGGGGCGATGGCCGCCTTCGCGCTGTCGGAATACCGCTTCCGCGGCAACACGCTGATGGGGCTCTACCTCGCGCTCGGGATCATGATCCCGATCCGGCTCGGCACCGTCGCCATCCTGCAGATGATGGTGGCCAGCCACCTGGTCAACACGCTGTTCGCGCTGATCCTGGTCTATACCGCGCAGGGCATCCCGCTGGCGGTCTTCATCCTGAGCGAGTTCATGAAGTCGGTCTCGGACGATCTCAAGAACGCCGGCCGCATCGACGGGCTGTCGGAATACCGCATCTTCTTCCGGCTGGTGCTGCCGCTGGTGCGGCCGGCGATGGCCACGGTCGCGGTCTTCTCGATGATCCCGATCTGGAACGACCTGTGGTTCCCGCTGATCCTGGCGCCGGCCGAGCATGTCAAGACGGTGACCCTGGGCGCGCAGATCTTCCTCGGCCAGTTCGTGACCAACTGGAACGCGGTGCTGGCCTCGCTCTCTCTTGCCATCCTCCCGGTGCTGGTGCTGTACCTGATCTTCTCGCGCCAGCTGATCCGGGGCATCACCGCGGGGGCCGTGAAATGATCCGGACACTTGTCGCAGGGCTGGGAAACATGGGGCGCAGCCACGCCCTGGCCTATCACCGCGATCCCGCCTTCCAGATCGTCGGGCTGGTGAACCGCTCGACGCCGGAGCTCGACCCGGCGCTGGCCGGCTACGAGGTGACGGCGGATTTCCACGCTGCCCTGGCGCGGCTGAAGCCCGAGCTGGTCTCGATCGCCACCTACTCCGACAGCCATGCCGATTTCGCCGTCGCGGCGATGGAGGCGGGGGCGCATGTCTTCGTCGAGAAGCCGCTGGCGACCACGGTCGCGGATGCCCGCCGGGTGGCGGACTGCGCCGCGCGGACCGGGCGCAAGGTGGTCGTCGGCTACATCCTGCGCCACCATCCCTCGTGGCAGCGGCTGATCGCCGAGGCGCGGGGGCTAGGGGGACCTTACGTCTTCCGTCTCAACCTCAACCAGCAGTCCAAGGGGCCGACATGGGAGGTGCACAAGGCGCTGATGCGGACCACCCCGCCGATCGTCGATTGCGGCGTGCATTACGTCGACGTGATGCTCCAGATCGCCGGAACCGAGGCGGTCGAGGTCCGCGGCATGGGCCTGCGCCTGAGCGACGAGATCGCGCCGGAGATGTATAACTACGGCCATTTCCAGGTGCTGTTCGAGGATGGCTCGCTGGGCTGGTACGAGGCCGGCTGGGGGCCGATGATGTCCGACAGCGCCTTCTTCGTGAAGGACGTGGTCAGCCCCAACGGCGCGGTCTCGATCCGGATGCCGGAAAGCGCCCGCTCGGACGATATCGACACCCATACCCGGACCTCGATGCTGCGCCTTCACCGCGTCGGCGCCGAGGACCGGGACATCTCGATGGCCGACGAGCCCGGTCATCAGGAACTGTGCGAGCGCGAGGCGGCCTTCGTCGCCCGCGCCATCACCGAGGATCTCGACCTCTCCCGACACATGCGGGAAGCCGTGCAATCGCTCGCCATCTGCCTCGCCGCGGACGAGAGCGTGAAGACCGGCCGCCCGATCAGCCTGAAGGAGGCCCCATGGGCGCCCTGAAACTCAACAATCTGCGCAAGTCGTTCGGCGCCGTCGACGTGATCAAGGGGGTCGACCTCGAGGTCCGGGACGGCGAATTCTGCGTCTTCGTCGGCCCCTCGGGCTGCGGCAAGTCCACCCTGCTGCGAATGATCGCCGGGCTCGAGGACGTCTCGGGCGGCGATGTCGAGATCGACGGCGCCCGGGTCAACCTGGCGCCGCCCTCCAAGCGCGAGATCGCGATGGTGTTCCAGAGCTACGCGCTCTACCCGCACCTGACGGTGCGCGACAACATGGGGCTGGCGCTGAAACAGGCGGGGCAGTCGAAGGCTGAGATCGGCCAGGCGGTCGAGCGGGTCGCGACCATGCTGTCGCTCGAACCGCTGATGGAGCGGCGGCCGTCGGAACTGTCGGGCGGCCAGCGCCAGCGGGTGGCGATCGGCCGGGCGGTGGTGCGGCGGCCCAAGCTGTTCCTGTTCGACGAGCCGCTGTCGAACCTCGACGCGGCGCTGCGGGTCCACACGCGGATCGAGATCGCCCGGCTGCACCGCGAGCTCAGGGCGACGATGATCTATGTCACCCACGATCAGGTCGAGGCGATGACGCTGGCCGACCGGATCGTGGTGCTCAACGCCGGCCGCATCGCCCAGGTCGGCGCGCCGATGGAGCTCTACAACGATCCCGCCAACACCTTCGTCGCCGGCTTCATCGGCTCGCCGCAGATGAATTTCCTCAAGGCGGCGGCGCTGGAGATGCGGGGCGAGACGGTCGGCATCCGGCCCGAACATCTCGAGATCAGCCGCGAGGCCGGGCGCATCCCCGGCACGATCAGCCATGTCGAGCATCTCGGCGGCGAGACCAATGTCTATGTCCATACCGAGCCGCACGGGCTGCTGACGGTGCGGCTGTTCGGCGAGCACCGTTTCGAGGTCGCCGAGCCGGTCCACCTGACGCCGGACCCGGCGCGGCAGTTCCTGTTCGATGCCGACGGGGCCCGCATCCGCGATTGACCGGCGCGGCCGGGGCGGCGCGGGGGCCGTCTCCGCCGGCCCGCATCATCCGGGTCGACGGACCAGGGCGCGCGCGCCGCGCAGGCCGACGGCCGAGATCCGCCCGGCGTCGCGTCAGCGGCCGCTATGGTCGAAGCTGCCGGTCTCGAAGGCGGTCAGCGGCACGCCCACCGGGTGCTTCTCGAAATGCGTCAGCGCGGCGCGCATGTCCTCGATCAGCAGGTTGCCCATGTCCTCGCTGAAACCATGACGCACGAGGATGCGCTGGACGACGAGTTCCTCGCGCTCGGGCGGCATCGCATAGGCCGGCACCAGCCAGCCGCGGCTGCGCAGCCGGTCGGCGAGGTCATAGAGGCTGAAGCCGGGATCGGTGCCGGGCTTGAAGGCCCAGGAGACCGCCGGAATGCCCATCGTGCCGCCGTCATGGATGACGTCGAACGGCCCCATCCTGTCGATCGCCTCGGCCAGGCGGAAGGCGATGTCGTAGCAGGCCTGCTGGACCTTGCGGTAGCCCTCGCGCCCGAGGCGGATGAAGTTGTAGTATTGCGCGATGATCTCGCCGCCCGGGCGCGAGAAGTTCAGCGCGAAGGTCGGCATGTCGCCGCCGAGGTAGTTGACCCGGAAGACCAGATCCTCGGGCAGATCGGCGGCGTCGCGCCAGACCACCCAGCCGACGCCCAGCGGCGCGAGGCCGAACTTGTGGCCCGAGGCGTTGATCGATTTCACCCGCTCCAGGCGGAAATCCCATTCCAGCCCGGGCGTGACGAAGGGGGCGAGGAAGCCGCCCGAGGCCGCGTCGACATGGATCGGGATGTCGAGCCCGGTCTCGGCCTGCAGCGTGTCGAGCGCGGCGGCGACCGCTTTGACGTCCTCGTACTGGCCGGTGAAGGTAACGCCCAGGGTCGGCACCACGCCGATGGTGTTCTCGTCGCAGCGCGCGACCGCCTCCTCGGGGGTCATCAGCAGGCGGCCCTTTTCCATCGGGATCTCGCGCAGCTCGACATCCCAGTAGCGGGCGAACTTGTGCCAGCAGACCTGGACCGGCCCGGTGACGAGGTTGGGACGGTCGGTCGGCTTGCCCTCGGCCCGGCGCTTGTCGCGCCAGCGCCATTTCAGCGCCATCCCGGCCAGCATCGCGGCCTCGGACGAGCCGGTGGTGGAACAGCCCATGGTGTCGGCCGCCGCGGGCGAGTTCCACAGATCGGCGAGGATATGGACGCAGCGCGCCTCGATCTCGGCAGTCTGGGGGTATTCGTCCTTGTCGATCATGTTCTTGTCGATGCTCTCGGCCATCAGCGCCCGCGCCTCGGGCTCCATCCAGGTGGTGCAGAAGGTGGCAAGGTTCTGGCGCGCATTGCCGTCCATCATCAGCTCGTCATGGACCAGCGTATGGGCATGGCGCGGGTCGCGCTCGGCCATCGGCATGCGGTATTTGGGCAGCGAGACCGAGAGGTCGGACGAGGCGTAGATGTCGTCGAGAATGGCGTCGCGGATGTCGTTTCTGCGGTGAAGGGGCATTTGGGGGCTCCGTCGGGGAGGGGGAGGCGCGGCCCGGGCACGGGCCGCGCCGCGGATGTCAGTGCTGCGGGGCGATGTGATGCGCCCATCCCGGCCGCCGCAGGATGTGGATGACGAAGGGCGCGCCGCCGAAGACGATCAGGCCGCCGATCACCAGGCCGGTGTAGAGATCGGGCGAGCCCAGCGGCAGCTGGCTCGGCGGGAAGAACGAGACGACCAGCGCGAACAGCACGGCGAGGAAGCCGAAGCCCGCGATCAGCCACATCCCCGGCTTGCCGCCGGGCACGCGGAAATGGCGCTCTGCCTCGGGGGCGCTGTAGCGCAGGCGGATCGCGGCGGCATACATCATCAGGTACATCAGCAGGTAGAGCGAGACCGTCATCGCGCTGAGCAGGTAGAAGGCGTCGCTGGGGTTGGGGAAGATCAGGTAGAAGGCCCCCAGCACGCTGACGATCAGCGCCTGGATGACGAGGATGGTCTTCGGCGCCCCGGCGCTGTTGGTGGCGGCGAAGGAGGGCGGGATCTCGCCGTCCTCGGCGGTCTGCAGCAGCGCCCGGCTGGGCCCGCCGATCCAGGTGACGATCTGCCCCAGCGCGCCGACGGCGAGGAACGCGGCCGCGACGGGCACCGCCCAGCCGATCTGGAGCTTGTCCAGCGCCGCCTTGTAGGCCTGCATGATGCCGGCGGTCAGGCTGAGTTCCTTGACCGGGAACATCGTGGCGATGGCGAGCGAGCCGAAGGTGAACAGCACGAAGATGATGAGCGCGGCAAGGATCATCGCCTCGGGGAATTCACGCGCCGGCTTGTCCATCTGGCTGGCGCGCACGCCCTGGACCTCGACCCCGGCGAACAGCAGCACCGTGCCGGCGAGGAAGGCGATCGAGCCGAGGCCCGAGATCTGCGGCAGCCAGGGGTTCACCTGATGCCCGGCGGCCGAGGCGGCGTCGGCGGTCGAGACCGTCGCCCGGATCAGCTCGATCGGGTTGCCGAGCGCGATCCACACCACGGCGAGCCCCATCAGGAACAGCCCGGGCAGCACCGTGCCGAGGACGAAGAGCCACTGGCTGACGTTGCCATAGGATTTCTCGCCGAAAAGCGCGACGAAGGTGGCGAGCCAATAGACGACGATGACGACGCCGAAATTGTAGAAATGGTTCGACGCCAGCGCCGGATCGCCGAACATGTAGGCCAGCGCCGCAGCGGTGAAGCCGAGCGCCACCGGGTACCAGACGACGTTCTGGATCCATTGCAGCCAGACGGCCGCGAGCCCCCAGGGCCCGCCGAAGGCCTCCTTGAGCCAGGTGTAGATGCCGCCCTTGTCGCGGGTGAACATGCCGCCCAGCTCGGCCGAGACGAAGGCGCCGGGGATCAGGAAGAAGAGCGTGGCGAAACCGATGTAGAACCACATCGTCAGCCCTTCCTTGGCCATCATCGGCAGGCCGCGCAGGCTGATGACGGCGGCGGCGGTCATCAGGGCGACGCCCCAGACCGAGAAGCGGTGCGTCTTCGCGGGCGCTCCGGATGAGGATGTATGTGACATGCCGTTCTCCTTGCGATTGGCGCTTGAACGCGTGGACCACGCCGGCCCCGGGCGGAGATGCGTTCGTGCAACTACCGGCGCTAGACCCCAGGATGCCCGGGCAGCATTGACGTGGATCACCCCCCGATTGCCGCCCCGGCGCGCCCGTGAGCAGCCCATGCGGCGCGGCGGCGGGGCGCGCCGACACCGATCCCCGTCGCCGGAGCCCGGCAGAGCTGGGAATTCGGGCCCGAGCGCCGGTCACCGAGCCTTCGCTGCCGCCTTGCCCCGTTCCTCGGCGCGCGGCCCGGGGTCGCGTCCGCGCCACGGCAACGTGACAACCTGTGCGAGACTGCGTTCGACAACTCGGCCGGGGCCGGCCTTGATCGTTTCGGGTCTGGATCGCCGGGCGGCGGAAATGGCGCCGATACCGGCCCGGCCGGCTGCACGATTGCCGGCCGCCAAGCGATCGGCCGCAAGACCGTGCTGTCATCGGGAGGCAGGAGAGGCTCCGGCCGGCCGCACGCCGGATCGCGCAGCCCTCAGGTCAGCGCGGCAAGAACGAGCCAGCCGCAGATTTCCGCGAGCTGCTGCGCCGCGCCGAGCACGTCTCCCGTCTGCCCGCCGATGCGGGAGCGCGCGAAGGCGGCGACGGCTCCGCCTCCGGCAAGAAGCGCAACAGCGAGGGGGAAAGCCGCGCCGGCCATCAGCGCCAGCAGCGCGGCGCCGGCCAGCCCGAGCGCGACGGCCACCGCGCCGGGAGCGATCCGCGCCGCGCCATGGCCCAGCCCGTCGCTCCGCGCCGGTGGCAGCAGCCGGGCCCAGAGCGCCATCCCCGCCCGGCTGGCGACGGCCAGGGCGATCAGCGCCGGCACGACCCGCCCGCCGGGCGCGGTCCCGGCCATCGCCGCGGCCCGAAGGCCGATGCTCAGGATCAGCGCCAGCACCCCGTAGCTGCCGATCCGGCTGTCGCGCATGATCTCCAGCCGCCGTGCCGGGTCGCGGCCGCCGCAACCGTCGGCAAGGTCGGCCAACCCGTCCTCATGCATGCCGCCGGTCGCCACGACGGCCGCCGCGACGGCCAGCAGCGCCGCGACGAGCGGCGAAAGCCCAAGGCCGGAGGCCGCGCTCCAGACCAGCGCCGAGAGGCCGCCGACGGCCAGCCCGGCAAGCGGCCAGGCCCAGGCCGACGCGGCCAGGCCAGGCGCCGGGCCGGCGATCCGGCCGGCGGGGAACCGCGTCAGCAGCATCAGCGCGACCTGGAGCTCGGCGGCCCGGGCGCGCAGGGTCATCCGGCGGAGCCCCCGCCCCCCGAAACTTCACCTGCCGTAGCTTCGCCCCCCGAGACCTCGCCCCCCGAAACCCCGGCCTCGGCGAAGGTCGCCATGCCGTCGTGACAGGCGAGCGCAGAGCGCAGGATGCCCAGAGCCAGCGCCGCGCCCGAGCCCTCGCCCAACCGCATGTCGAAGGCCAGCACCGGCGCCTTGCCCATCGCCTCGAGCAGCCGCCGGTGGCCCGGCTCGGCGCTGACATGGCCGACGAGGCAGTGATCGAGCAGCGCCGGATCGATGCCATGGAGCGGCGCGACGGCCGCGGTGCAGATGAAGCCGTCGAGGATCACCGGCACCCGCGCGGCCCGCGCCGCCAGAACCGCGCCGCAAATCGCCGCCTGCTCGCGCCCGCCGAGGGCGGCGAGCGTCCGGGGCGCGTCGGCAAGCAGCGCCGCGTGGCGCTCCAACCCGCGTTCGATCGCGCCGATCTTGCGCGCCATGCCATCGGCATCCGACCCCGTCCCCGGCCCGGTCCAGTCGGCCACCGCGCCGCCGAACACCGCCGCCGCCAGCGCCGCCGCGACGGTCGAGTTCCCGATCCCCATCTCGCCCAGGATCAGCACATCGGCCCGCGGATCGACCGCCGCCGCGCCGCGGTTGAGCGCCTCGAGGCACTCGGCCTCGCTCATCGCCGGGCCCTGGGTGAAATCGCCGGTCGGACGATCGAGATCGAGCGCGATCACCTCCAGCGCCGCCCCGTTCGCGCGGCAGAGCTGGTTGATCGCCGCGCCCCCGGCCTCGAAATTGGCGACCATCTGGGCCGTGACCTCCTGCGGGAACGGGTTCACGCCCTGGGCGCAGACGCCGTGGTTGCCCGCGAAGACCAGCGCCTGCGCGCGGGCGATCCCGGGCCGTTCCCTGCCGTGCCAGCCCGCCATGAAGATCGCCAGTTCCTCGAGCCGGCCGAGCGATCCGGGCGGCTTGGTCAGCGCGTTCTGGCGCGCGCGGGCGGCCTCGGCGGCCTCGGCGTCGAGGCCGGGCAACACCGCGGCGAGCGCGCCGAGATCGGCAAGGGCCGAGAGCGGAAAGAGGCGGTCAGTCATGGGGTTTCACCTTCAGGGACAGGCCGCAAACGGCCATGTGGACTTCATCGCAAACCGCGGCGATCTGCTGGTTGAGAAGGCCCGCCGCGTCGCGGTAGGCACGGGCGAGCGCATTCTCGGGCACGATACCGGCGCCGACCTCGTTGGTGACCAGCACCACCGGGGCCGATTGCGCCGCCAGCGCCTCGGCCAGCGCGCCGGCCGCGGCCCGCCAGTCGTGACCGCCGAGCATGAGGTTCGACAGCCACAGCGTCAGGCAATCGACGAGGCGCGGCCCGCCGCCGTTCTCGGGGCCGTCGCTCGCCTCCAGCGCGCCGACCAGATCCAGCGGCGCCTCGATCAGCCGCCATTCCGGCCCGCGCCGGTGGCGATGCGCCGCCACCCGCGCCGCCATTTCGTCGTCATGCACCTCGGAGGTGGCGATATAGACCGGCCGCGGGCCCAGCGCCTGCGCCAGCCCCTCCGCCAACCGGCTCTTGCCGGACCGGGCGCCGCCGGTGACCAGTATCGTCTTGCTCATGGCGTCAGGACAAAGCAGAGATGGGCGGCGCATGAAAGGCCGAAAACGACGATGCCGGAAGATGTCCCGACCGAACTTGTCCTGATCCGCCACGCCCCCGTGGCCGGCGACGGGCGCATGTGCGGGCGGCGCGACCTGCCCGCCGACTGTTCCGACACGGCCGCCTTCGCCCGCCTTGTCGCGCAGCTTCCCAGACCGGCGCGGATCGTCCACAGCCCGGCCCTGCGCTGCGTCCAGACGGTCGAGGCGCTGTGGCCCGGCGCCCGGAAAAGCGCCGATCCCTCCCTGTGGGAGCAGGATTTCGGGGAGTGGGAAGGCCTGCCCCATGCCGCCCTGCCCGATCTCGGCCCGATGGATCGCACCGCGCTGGCCGCGCATCGGCCGCCGGGGGGCGAAAGCTTCGTCGATCTCTGCGCCCGGGTGCAGCCCGCCCTGCTTGCGTTGCGCGACCGGCAGCCGGCACCGGAACCGGGACCGGTCGCGGTGACCGCCCATGCCGGCACCGTGCGCGCCGCCTTGGCGCTGGCGCTCGGCTCGGTCGCCGCCGCCCTGGCCTTCGAGATCGCGCCGCTCTCGCTCACCCGCCTGAGCCTGCGCGCCGACGGCCAACACGTCATCCATGCGGTCAACCAATGCGCCTGAGCGGGGCGCGCGCGAGCGTTGCCGGACATTTCGGCGAGCTGCTGCAGGGTCGTCTCGGCCCCGCCGGGCCGGTGGCGCTGGTCTCGCTGCCCTGCCCGGCGCTGCGGGTGACCGCCTGGCTGCGGCCCGACCGGCGGCTGCGCCTTCACAGCCCGCAGCGACTGATCCGCCTGTCCGACGCCCGGCGCCTGCTGACCGACCTCGGTCTGGCGCCGCGCGGCGCGGTCGCCCTGCGCGCCGACATGCCCCCGGGCGGCGGCGCCGGAGCCTCGACCGCCGCGCTGGTCGCGCTCGCCCGCTGCGCCGCGCCGGGGCTTGCCCCCGCGACCATCGCCCGGGCCTGCCATGCCGTCGAGGGCGCGACCGATCCGCTGATGTTCGCGCGCTCCGAGGGCCTGCTCTGGGCCTCCCGCGCGGCGCGGGTCCTCGGCCCGCTGCCGGCGCTGCCGGCATTCGATATCCTCGGCGGCTTTCTCGGCCCGGCGCGGCGAACCGATCCGGCCGACTGCGCCTTCCCCGACATCTCCGACCTGCTGGCGCCCTGGTCCGAGGCCGCGGCCCGCAGCGACCTGCCCGCCCTCGCCCGTCTCGCCACGCTCTCGGCCGAACGGACGCTGGCGCTGCGCGGCCCCGCCGGCGATCCGACCGCGGCGCTTGCCAGGTCCCTCGGCGCGCTCGGTATCGTCATCGCCCATACCGGCAGCGCGCGCGGGCTGATCTTCGCCCCCGGGACCCGGCCCGAAAGCGCCCGCGCGACGCTGCGGCGGGCGGGGTTCCACGGTCTCGTCCACTTCCGGGCGGGAGGACACGGATGAGCGCCGCGCTTGCCATGCTGATCGCGCTGACGATCGACGCCTGTTTCGGCTGGCCCGATCGCCTCTTCGCGCGGATCGGCCACCCCGTCACCTGGCTCGGGCGGGTGATCGGCGCGCTGGAGCGGCGCCTCAACCGGCCCGGCAGCGCCGCCGCCCTGCGCCTCGCCGCCGGCACGCTCGCCGCCCTCGCCACCATCGCCCTCGCCGCCGGCGCGGCCATGGCCCTCGCCGCGCTGTGTCCCGCGGGATGGCCCGGCGCGGCCCTTGCCGGCCTCTTCGCCTGGCCCCTGGTCGCCGCGCGCTCGATGCACGACCATGTCGCCGCCGTCGCCCGCCCGCTCGCCGCCCGCGACCTGCCCGCCGCCCGCGCCGCCGTGGCGATGATCGTCGGGCGAGACCCCGAGCAGCTGGACGAGGCCGGCATCGCCCGCGCAGCCCTCGAAAGCCTCGCCGAGAACAGCTCGGACGGGATCGTCGCGCCGCTGTTCTGGGGCGCGCTGCTGGGCCTGCCGGGGATCGCCGCCTACAAGGCGATCAACACGCTCGATTCGATGATCGGCCACCGCAACGCCCGCTACGAGCACTTCGGCAAGGCCGCCGCGCGGCTCGACGATCTGGCCAACCTGGTCCCGGCGCGGCTGACCGGGCTGCTCTTCGCCCTCGTCTCGTCCCGCCCGCGCGCCGCCCTCGCCTGCATGATCGGCGACGCGCGCCACCACCGTTCGCCCAATGCCGGCTGGCCCGAGGCGGCGATGGCCGGCGCCCTGCAGCTGCGCCTGTCCGGGCCGCGCGTCTACGGCGACCAGATCGCACCGGAGCCCTGGGTCAATGCCGGCGCCCCCGACCCGGCGGCCGGCGATCTGAGCCGCGGCCTGCGCCTCTACCGCCGCGCGATGGTTGCGCTGGCCGTGCTCCTGGGATTAGTGGCGCTGATCTGAGGGGACACATGCGCGATCACGGCGGCAACATAGACGGCGCAATCGCCCGCTTCGGCGGCGGGGCCGGAGACTGGGTCGACCTCTCGACCGGCATCAACCGCGTCCCCTATCCGCTGCCGCCCCTGCCCGACAGCGCCTGGCGCGACCTGCCCACCCGCGCTGCGACCGGCGCGCTGATCGACGCCGCCCGCGCCGCCTATCGCGCACCGACCGAGACCGGGCTGCTGCCGCTGGCCGGGGCGCAGGCGGCGATCCAGCTTCTGCCGCGGCTGCGGCCTCCGGGCCGCGCACGCGTGCTCGGCCCGACCTACAACGAACATGCCGCCAGCCTGCGCGCCGCCGGCTGGCAGGTCGAAGAGATCGCCGATCCCGCCGCGCTGGCGGGGGCCGACCTCGCCGTCGTGGTCAATCCGAACAATCCCGACGGGCGCGAAATCCCGGTCGACGCGCTGCTGGCCCATTCCGGGAAGGTCGGCACGCTGGTGGTCGATGAAAGCTTCGCCGACCCGCGCCCCGATCTCTCGCTCGCGCCGCAAGCCGGGCGGCCGGGGCTCCTGGTCCTGCGCTCCTTCGGCAAGTTCTACGGCCTTGCGGGGCTCCGCCTGGGCTTCGTCCTCGGACCGGCCTCCCTAATCGCCCGGCTGTCCGGGATGGCCGGCCCGTGGCCCGTCTCGGGCGCCGCGATCGAGATCGGGCGCCGGGCGCTGGCCGACACCGCGTGGCAAGAGGCCACGATCGCGCGGCTGCGCGCCGAAACCGGACGTCTCGACCGCCTCGCCGGCGGCGCCGGATGGGAGCTGGCCGGCGGCACCGACCTGTTCCGCCTCTACCGGACCCCCGATGCCGGGGCGGCGCAGGATCGCCTCGCCCGGGCCCGGATCTGGAGCCGCATCTTCCCCTGGTCGCCCGCGCTGATCCGTCTCGGCCTGCCCGGCACGGCCGCGGAATGGGCGCGGCTTGAAACCGCCCTCGCCCGCGACTTGCCCTAGCCGCGGGACTTGCCCTAGCGCGCCAGGCCCAGCAGCCCGTCCACGTCGAGATGCGCCTCGATATGCGCGGCCAGCCGGTCGAGCACCGCCTCGACCTCGGCGCCGTAGCTGAACCTGCCGGCCGCCACCCCGAACCCGGCGAGCCAGGCGCGGCGGAACGCATCCTCGCCGAACATGCCGTGCAGGTAGCTGCCCGCGATCCGGCCATCCGCCGACACCGCCCCCTCGGGCGCGCCCGCGACCTTGGCGAAGGGCCGCGCCCGGTCGGGCCCCTCGCTGCGGCCGATGTGGATCTCGTAGCCCCGCATCCGGGCGCCGCTGGCCGCGTGGACGGCCTCGACCCGGGTCAGGCGCTTGTCCGGCACCATCTCGGTCACCACGTCGAGCAACCCGAGGCCCGCGGTCTCGCCCGGCGGCCCCTCGATCCCCTGCGGGTCGCGAATCGCCCGGCCGAGCATCTGGTAACCGCCGCATATCCCCAGCACATGGCCGCCGCGCCGGACATGGGCGGCAAGGTCCAGATCCCAGCCCTGATCGCGCAGGAAGGCGAGATCGCCGTGCGTCGACTTGCTGCCCGGCACGATCACCAGGTCGGCCTCGCCCGGGATCGGCTGGCCGGGGCCGATCAGCGTCAGGTCCACCCCCGGCTCCTGCGCGAGCGGATCGAGATCGTCGAAATTGGCGATCCGCGACAGCGCCAGGCAGACGACGCGCAACCCCGCCCCCCGCGCCCGCCGCGGCAGGTCGAGCGCGTCCTCGGCCGGCAGCTTCACCGCCTCCGGGAAGAACGGCAGCACCCCGAATCCGGGCCAGCCGGTGCGCTCGGCGATCAGCGCATAGCCGTCGTCGAAAAGCGTCACGTCGCCGCGGAACTTGTTGATCAGGAAGCCCTTGATCTGCGCCGCATCCTCGGGGTCGAGCACCGCCTGGGTGCCGACCATCTGCGCGATCACCCCGCCCCGGTCGATGTCGCCCGCCAGCACCACCGGCACGCTGGCCGCCCGCGCAAAACCCATATTGGCGATGTCGCCGCGGCGCAGATTGACCTCGGCCGGGCTGCCCGCGCCCTCGACGATCACCAGATCGTGGGCGGCGCTCAACCGGCCGAAGCTTTCCAGCACGGCAGACAGGAGCCGGGGCTTGAGGTCCCAGTAGTCCCGCGCCCGCGTCGTCGTCAGTCGCCGCCCATGCACGATCACCTGCGCGCCGACATCCGTCTCGGGCTTGAGCAGCACCGGGTTCATGTCGACCACCGGCTCGTGCCCGCAGGCCATCGCCTGCAACGCTTGCGCCCGCCCGATCTCGCCCCCGTCGGCGGTGACGGCGGCATTGTTCGACATGTTCTGCGGCTTGAACGGCGCCACGTTGAAGCCGCGCCGCCGCGCCGCCCGGCACAGCCCGGCGACCAGCAACGACTTGCCCACGTTCGACCCCGTGCCCTGGATCATCAGCGCCGTCATCGCAGCCTCCCGTCGCCGCGCGGGCCGAGAGCGCGGGAGCCTCCGGCGGAGGTATTTGCCGGCAAGATGAAAAGGCGGCGCCGCGCCTCGGGCCGCCGAAGCGGGGGAGACGCGGCGCTTTCACCTTGCGCGGTCATCGGGACCTCTCCCTGTACCGCTCCTTGATGCTGCCCCACCATGTTTAACAAACCCTTGCTTTCATCTTGCCCCAAATACCTCGGGGGTGAGCGCGCAAGCGCGAGGGGGCCGCGCCCCCTGCCAGCTCAGAACTCCACCCCCGGCTGGGCCCTGATCCCGGCGCGGAACGGGTGCTTGACCAGCGTCATCTCGGTCACCAGGTCGGCCAGCTCGATCAGTTCCGGCTTGGCGTTCCGTCCGGTCAGCACGACATGCGTCATCTCGGGCTTCTCGTCGCGCAGGAAGGCCACGACCGCGTCGATATCGAGGTAGTCGTAGCGCAGCGCGATGTTGATCTCGTCGAGCAGCACCATGCGGATCGACGGGTCGCGGATCAGCGCCTTCGCCTTCTCCCAGCCGCGGCTGGCGGCGGCGACATCGCGGGCCCGGTCCTGCGTCTCCCAGGTGAAGCCCTCGCCCATGGCGTGGAACTGGCACAACCGGGGGAAGGTCGCCTCGAGCAGCCGGCGCTCGCCGGTGTCCCAGGCGCCCTTGATGAACTGCACCACCGCGCAGGGCATCCCGTGCGCGATCGCGCGCAGGATCATGCCGAAGCCGGACGAGCTCTTGCCCTTGCCGGGGCCGGTATGGACGATGACCAGCCCCTTCTCGCCCACCTTCGTCGCCATCATCTTGTCACGCGCCGCCTTGATCTTCGCCTTCTTGGCCGCGTGGCGGGCCGCTTCCACCTCGTCGCCGTCGCTCATCGTCCCGTCCCTTGCTTGACAACCCGGGGCGCTTCGCCCCATCTGGCGCCGCTGGTTCCTGTCGATGACAGGCGAAGAGGGAATGCGCAAGGCCCCGGCTCGGGGCCCGGGCGCAGCCGCCCCCGCGACCGTGACCGGAGAGGTTCGCCCCGTGCCACTGGCCTGACAGGCCGGGAAGGCGGGCGGGCCGCCGGGGCCGAGGCCCCGGGCTCCGCAAGCCGGGAGACCTGCCAGCGCGATATGTGACGGGCGAACGGGGTGTGTCGCGGCCGGCTTCGGAGGACGCCGCGCGCCGTCCCCCGACCCGTCCCTTCCCGCCGCAGGAAAAGCATGCCACGGCGCGCGCCGCGGCGATGGGAGGGACGAGATGCGGTTTACCCGAGACGAGGCCGAGACCCTGGGCCGTGTCATGCACTGGCGCCGCGACGTGCGGCATTTCCGCCGCGATCCGGTGCCCGAGGAGCTTCTCGACCGCCTGCGCGCGGCGATGGACCGCGCGCCTTCGGTCGGCAATGCCCGGCCCTGGCGCGTGATCCGGGTCGAGGCTCCGGCGCTGCGGGCCGCGGTGCGCGCGGAATTCGCCCGCTGCAATGCCGAGGCCGCCGCCACCTATTCGGGGGCCCGCGCCCGCGACTATGCCCGGCTCAAGCTCGCCGGGCTGGACGCGGCCCCGGTGCAGCTTGCCGTCTTCACGGCGACCGATCCCGAGGCGGGCCATCGCCTCGGCCGCCAGACCCTGCCCGGGACCCTGCGCCAGTCGACCGCGATGGCGATCCATGGCCTGTGGCTTGCCGCCCGGGCCGAGAACCTCGGCCTCGGCATGGTGTCGATCGTCGCGCCCCGGCGCATGTGCGAGATATTCGCCGCGCCGGACGATTGGGAATTCTCGGCCTATCTCTGCCTCGGCTGGCCCGAGCGGTTCGACGACACGCCCCTGTTGCATCGGGCCGGCTGGCAGGAGAACGCAGCCACCGTCTGGGAGACGCGCTAGCCGGCATCTCGCGCCCATTCCCGGCTTGACAAGCGGCCGGCCTTTGCCTCAGGTGAGCACGCTGGTTCCTGTCCCTGACAGGCGAAGAGGGAATGCGACAGGCCCGTTCCGGGTCCAAGCGCAGCCGCCCCCGCGACCGTGACCGGAGCGGTTCGTCCACATGCCACTGGCCCGAAGGGCCGGGAAGGCGGGCGAACCACCGGGGCCGAGGCCCCGGGCTCCGCAAGCCGGGAGACCTGCCAGCGCGATGTGTTACGGGCGAACGGGGTGTGTCGCGGCCGGCTTCGGAAGATGCCTGCGCGTCTCTCCCTGGCCCCTTCCCCCCTTTTGCCGGAAAGGATGGCGAATGGGCGGGGTGACCCTGACGATCTGCACCACCTGCCGGCGCGTGGCCGGCGGCGACCCCGAAGAGGCCGCTCCGCGCCCCGGCGCCCGGCTCTGCGCGGCGATTGCCGAACGCGGCCTGCCCGAGGGGGTCGAGCTGCGGACGGCCGAATGCCTCTCGGCCTGCAGCCGTGGCTGCACGATGGCGCTGAGCGGGCCGGGCCGGTGGAGCTATGTCTACGGATCGATGGACCCCGAACGCGACGCCGAGGCGATCCTCGACGGCGCCGCCCGCTATGCCGCAAGCGCCGACGGCATCGTGCCCTGGCGCGAGCGGCCGCAGATCTTCCGCAAGCGATCCATTGCTCGCATCCCCCCGCAAAACTGACCTCGAGGCCGCCATGGAAGACCTGAACAAAATCCCCGTCACCGTCATCACCGGGTTTCTCGGCGCGGGCAAGACCACGCTGATCCGCCAGCTGATGGCCAATCCCGGCGGCCGCCGTCTGGCGGTGCTGGTCAACGAATTCGGCACCACCGGCGTCGACGGCGGCATCCTGAGAAGCTGCGCCGACGAGAACTGCCCCGAGGACAGCATCGTCGAGCTGGCCAACGGGTGCCTCTGCTGCACCGTCGCCGACGAGTTCATCCCGACCATCGAGACGCTGATGGCGCTGCCCGAGACGCCCGACCACATCCTGATCGAGACCTCGGGGCTGGCGCTGCCCAAGCCGCTGCTGAAGGCCTTCGACTGGCCGCCGATCCGCTCGCGCATCACCGTCGACGGGGTGATCGCGCTTGCCGATGCCGAGGCGGTGGACGCGGGCCTGTTCGCCCCCGATCCGGCCGCGGTGCAGGCGCAACGCGACGCCGACGAGCGCCTCGACCACGAGACCCCGCTGTCCGAGGTGTTCGAGGACCAGATCGCCTGCGCCGATATCGTGCTGCTGACCAAGGCCGATCTCGCCGGCCCCGAGGGCGTGGCGCGCGCCCGCGCCTATATCCAGGCCGAGGCGCCGCGCCGGATCCCGATCCTGCCGGTGATCGAGGGGGCCGCGGATCCGCGCGTGATCCTCGGCATCGGGGCGGCGGCCGAGGACGACCTGGACGCCCGGCCCTCGCATCACGACGGCGCCGACGACCATGAGCATGACGATTTCGCCTCGGTGGTGATCGCGCTCGACGAGGTCGCCGATGCCGAGGCCCTGCAGGCCGCCATCGCCCGGCTCGCGCGCGAGCAGAACGTGCTGCGTGTCAAGGGGCATGTCGCGGTGGCGGGCAAGCCGATGCGCCTGCTGGTGCAGGCCGTGGGCGCGCGGGTGCGGGCGCAGTTCGACCGGCCCTGGGGCGACGCGCCGCGGCGCTCGGAACTGGTGGTGATCGCCGCGCACGACGACATCGACGCGGCCGCGATCCGCAAGGTGCTGGAGGGCTGAGGCCGCAATGCACATCGTCTATCGCGAAAGCCGCGGGCTCGAAGAGACGGCGCTGCCCCAGGACCTGGGGCAGAGCCCCGCCGAGCTGGTGGCGCTGTCCTTCTCCGACAGCGATCTCGGGGCCTTCGCGGCGGGCTGGCACCGGGCGCGGGAGGGGCGGGCGCCATTGCCGACGCTCCGGCTTGCGAACCTCGCGGCGCTGCAGCATCCGCTCTCGGTCGATGTCTATGCCGAACAGACGCTCGCGGGCGCCAGGGCGGTGCTGGTGCGGCTGATCGGCGGCGAGAGCTACTGGCCCTATGGCCTGGCCACGCTGCAGGACATGGCGCGGCGGCAGGGGATGGCGCTGGCCGTCCTGCCCGCCGACGGGCGCCCCGATCCGCGGCTCGACGCGCTGTCGACGCTGCCGGTGTCGACGCTGCGCCGGCTGCAGGCCCTGTGCGATGCGGGCGGCGCGGTGGCGGCGCAGGCCGCGCTGGCCCAGCTCGCGCTGGCCGGCGGCCTGTACGCGCCGCCGGTGGCGGGCGCCAAGACGGTGCCCGAGGCGGGCTATTACCGCCCCGGCACCGGTGTCGTGCCGCCGCCCGAGGCGCCCGTCCCGGGCGGCAGCCCCCTCGCGCCCGTCCCGGGCGGCAGCCCCCTCGCGCCCGTCCCGGGCGGCAGCCCCCTTGCGCCCGTTCCGGGCGACCGGCCTCTTGCGCCCGTTCCGGGCGACCGGCCTCTTGCGCCCGTTCCGGGCGACCGGCCTCTTGCGCCCGTTCCGGGCGACCGGCCTCTTGCGCCCGTTCCGGGCGACCGGCCTCTTGCGCCCGTTCCGGGCGACCGGCCTCTTGCGCCCGTTCCGGGCGACCGGCCTCTTGCGCCCGTTCCGGGCGACCGGCCTCTTGCGCCCGTTCCGGGCGACCGGCCTCTTGCGCCCGTTCCGGGCGACCGGCCTCTTGCGCCCGTTCCGGGCGACCGGCCTCTTGCGCCCGTTCCGGGCGACCGGCCTCTTGCGCCCGTTCCGGGCGACCGGCCTCTTGCGCCCGTTCCGGGCGACCGGCCTCTTGCGCCCGTTCCGGGCGACCGGCCTCTTGCGCCCGTTCCGGGCGACCGGCCTCTTGCGCCCGTTCCGGGCGACCGGCCTCTTGCGCCCGTTCCGGGCGACCGGCCTCTTGCGCCCGTTCCGGGCGACCGGCCTCTTGCGCCCGTTCCGGGCGACCGGCCCCTTGCCCTGGTCACCTTCTACCGCGCCTATCTGACCGCCGCCGACACCGCCCCCGTCGATGCGCTGATCGCGGCGCTCGCGGCGCGCGGCTTCGAGGCCATCGGCCTTTTCGCCCCCTCGCTGAAGGCGCCCGGCGCGGCGGCCTGGCTGCGTTCCGAGATCGCGCGCCTCGCCCCCGCGACCGTCGTCAACGCCACCGCCTTTTCGGCCTGCGGCGGCGACGGCACGCCCTCGCCGCTCGACGCCGCGGGCGGCCCGGTATTCCAGGTCGCGCTGTCCACCGCCGAGCGCGGGCAATGGGCGGAAAGCGAACGCGGCCTCTCGCCCGCCGACCTGGCCATGCATGTCGTGCTGCCCGAGGTCGACGGCCGGCTCTTCGCCGGGGTCGCCAGCTTCAAGTCGCCAGAGGCGCGCGACCCCGATCTGGAATTCGCCCGCCGCATCCACGCAGCGGAGCCCGGGCGCATCGGCGCCATCGCCGATCGCGTCGCGGCCTGGAACCGGCTTGCCACCCTGCCCGCCGCGAACAAGCGGATCGCGCTGGTGCTGTCGACCTATCCCGGGCGCGACGACCAGATCGCCCATGCCGTCGGCCTCGACGCGCTGGCCTCGGCGGCGGCGATCCTCGACACGCTCGCCGCCGGGGGCCATGACACGCCGCCCGCCGGGGCGCTGGCCGACCGCCTGCTGGCGGAAACCGTCGACTGGCCGCTGGCCGCGTATCGCGCCGCCCTGGCCGGTCTGCCCGCGGCGCTGCGCGACGCCCTGGCCGCCGCCTGGGGCGCGCCCGAAGAGGACCCGGCGGTGCGGGACGGCGCCTTCCGCTTTGCCGCGCTGCGCAGCGGCAAGGCGCTGATCGCGCTGCAGCCCGAGCGGGGCGAAACCGCCGGGCGCGAAGACGCCTATCACGACCTCGCCCGCCCCCCGCGTCACGGCTATGTCGCCTTCTACCTGTGGCTTCGCGACCGGACCGACGCGTTGATCCACATCGGCGCCCACGGCACGCTGGAATGGCTGCCCGGCAAGGCGGTCGCGCTGTCGGACAGCTGCTGGCCCGAGGCGCTGACCGGCGCGCTGCCCGTCATCTACCCTTTCATCGTCAACGACCCGGGCGAGGCCGCGCAGGCCAAGCGCCGGATCGGCGCGCTGACGCTCGGCCACCTGCCGCCGCCGCTGGCCGAGACCCGGCTGCCCTCTGGGCTGTCGCATCTCGAGCACCTGCTCGACGAATATTCCACCGCCGACGGGCTCGACCCGGCGCGGCGCGACCGGCTGATTGGCGCCATAAGGGCCGAGGCGCAGGGGCGCGGGATCGAGGCGGATCTCGACATCCCCGCCGAGGCCGGCGCCGCCGAGGCGATCCCGCGCATCGACCGCTTCGTCTGCGATCTCAAGGAAAGCCAGTTCGCCGAGGGCTTGCATGTCTTCGGCAGGGGCGACTGCGGCGCGGCCGAACGCGCCGGGCTGGCCGCCGCGCTGGCCGGGCGTTTCGTGCCCGCCGGCCCCTCGGGCTCGCCCTTCCGGGGCCGGGCCGACGTGCTGCCGACGGGCCGCAATCTTTTCACCACCGATCCCCGCGCGGTTCCGACGCGCGCCGCCCATGCCCAGGGGATCAAGCTGGCCGAAGAGCTGCTGCGCCGCCATCTGCAGGATCACGGCGACTGGCCGCGCGGGCTGGTGGTCGACCTCTGGGGCTCGGCGACGATGCGCACGGCGGGCGAGGAATTCGCCATGGCCCTGCACCTCGCCGGGCTCGCGCCGCGCTGGGACGAGGGATCGGAGCGGGTGAACGGGGTCGAGGTGATCCCCCTCGCCCAGCTCGGCCGCCCCCGGATCGACGTGACGCTGCGGGTGTCGGGCCTGTTCCGCGACGTCTTTCCCGGGCTCGCCGGGCTGTTCGAGACCGGCGCCGAGGCGCTGGCCCGGCGCGACGAGGCCGGGGCGGACAATCCCTATCGCCACCGCAGCCCGCGTGTCTTCGGGCCGAAACCCGGCCGCTACGGCCTCGCGATGGAAACGGGCGAGATGGATGCGGACGCGCGCGCGGCGGCGGGCGAGGCCTGGCTCGCCGCCTCGTCCCACGCGATCGGCGCCGGCGGCGACAGCACCCCGGCCCGCGCGGCGCTGGAGGAACGGCTCGGCGCCGCCGACGCCTTCGTCCACCTTCAGGACCTGCCCGAGACCGACCTGCTGATGGCCGCCGATTACGCCGCCCACGAGGCCGGTTTCGCCGCCGCCATGGCGCGGCTCGGCCATCGCCCCCCCGCGCTCTACCACCTCGACGCGACGCGCCCGGACAGCCCCCGCGCCCGCACGCTGGCCGAGGAGGTCGCCCGCACCGTGCGCGCCCGCGCCGCCAATCCCGACTGGGTCGACAGCATGACCGCGCATGGCTTCCGCGGCGCAGCCGAGATCGCGGCGACGCTCGACCATCTCGCCGCCTTCGCCCATCTCGCGGGCGGCGTCGGGCCCCATCTCTTCGACCTCTACTACGAGGCCACGCTGGGGCGCGACGAGGTGACCGGCTTCATGGAATGCGAGAACCCGCGCGCGCTGGCCGCCCTGCGCGACCGCTTCCGCCAGCTTGACGCGGCCGGGCTGTGGCAGAGCCGGCGCAACTCGACCCGTGCCGGGCTGGAGACCGGGGCATGAGCGCGCCCGAGATCGAAGGCCCGCAAATCAGAGGCCCGCAAATCAGAGGCCCGCAAATCAGAGGCTGGTGCCCCGGCGCCTTGCGGCCGATGGCGTCGGGCGACGGGCTGGTGGTGCGCCTGCGGCTGCCGCGGGGACGGATGGCGCCCGCGCAGGCGCGGCGCATCGCCGAACTGGCGGCGCGGCACGGCAACGGGCTGATCGACCTCTCGGCGCGCGCCAACCTGCAGCTCCGCGGCCTCCGGCCCGAAACCCACGGCGCCCTGATCGAGGCACTTCGCGACATGGGGCTGATCGACCCCAGCGCCGCGGCCGAGGCACGCCGCAACATCGTCCTCACCCCGTTCTGGACCGAGGGGGACGACAGCGCGGTCCTCGCCACGGCGCTGGCGCGGGCGCTGGCGGCCCCGGACGCCCCGGCCCTGCCCGGCAAGTTCGGCTTCGCCGTCGATTGCGGCCCGCGCCCGGTGCTGGCGGGCACCTCGGCCGACATCCGGATCGAGCGCGGCCCCGGCGGGCTGATCGTCCGCGCCGACAGCGCCCCCGGCGGCCGCCCGGTGACGCGCGAGACCGCCGTCGCTGCGGCTCTCGACATGGCCCGCTGGTTCCGCGACAGCGGCGGCGCGCCCGCGGGCCGGGGCCGCATGGCCCGGCACCTGGCGGCGGGGCCGATGCTGCCCGCGGTCTGGCGAACCGCGCCGGCGGCCATGGCCCTGCCCGCGCCCGGCCCGGGCCCCTGCGATACCGGTCTCCTCGTCGCCGCCGAATTCGGCCGGATCGGGGCCGATACCCTCTCGGCCCTGGCCGATCGCGGGCCGCTGCGGCTGACGCCCTGGCGGATGCTGCTGATCGAAGGGGCGAGCGACGGGGCGAGCGACGTCCCCGCCCTGCCCGGCCTGATCCACGACCCGGCCGATCCGCGCCTGCGCGTCGCGGCCTGCCCCGGCGCCCCCGACTGCCCGCAGGCCCTGTCGGAAACCCGCGCCACGGCGCGCGCCCTGGCATCGCAGCTGGCGCCGGGCGCGCGGCTCCATGTCTCGGGCTGCGCCAAGGGCTGCGCCCATCCCGCCCCCTGCGCGTGGACCCTGACCGCAACCGCGCCCGGCCGCTTCGACCTGGTCCGGGACGGCCGCACCGGCGCCCCGGCCCTGCGCCGCGGCCTGACCGCCGGGACGCTGAGCACCGACCCCGACCTCACGAGGACACCCCGCCGAATGCCCCACAGCTACGAAACCGACGGCGCCGCGATCTACGCCCAGAGCTTCGCCACGATCCGGGCCGAAGCCGAGCTCGCCCGCTTCTCGCCCGAGGAGGAGCCGGTCGTCGTGCGCATGATCCATGCCGCCGGCCTCGTCGGCCTGGAACGCGACATCGGCTTTTCGCCCGGCTTCGCGACGGCCGCCCGCGCGGCGCTGGCCGGTGGCGCGCCGATCCTGTGCGATGCGCGAATGGTATCCGAGGGGATCACCCGGCCCCGCCTGCCCGCCGGCAACGACGTCATCTGCACCTTGCAGGACCCGCGCGTGCCGGCGCTGGCGCAGGAGATGTCCAACACCCGCTCGGCCGCCGCGCTGGAGCTGTGGCGGCCGCACCTGGCGGGCGCGCTGGTGGCGATCGGCAATGCGCCGACCGCGCTCTTTCACCTGCTGAACATGCTGCAGGCCCCCGAGTGCCCGCGTCCGGCCGCGATCATCGGCTGCCCGGTGGGTTTCGTCGGGGCGGCCGAATCAAAGGCCGCGCTGATCGCCGCGCCCCCGGTGCCGGCGCTGGTGGTCCGGGGACGGCTGGGCGGTTCGGCCATCACCGTCGCCGCCGTGAATGCCCTTGCCAGCCGAAAGGAATGACATGGAAAGCGTGGAAACCGATCCCGTGAAGACCGATGCCGCGACGGCCGGCCGGGTGATCTGCGTCGGCCTCGGCCCCGGCGCCCCCGACCTGATGAGCGTGCGCGCCGACCGACTGGTGCGCGGCGCCCGCCATGTCGCCTATTTCTCCAAGGCGGGGCGGCGCGGCCATGCCCGGACCATCGTCGCGGGCCTGTTGCCCGGGGACGCCCGCGAATACCCGATGGAATACCCGGTGACGACCGAACTCCCGGCCGGCAGCGCGGCCTACAACCGCCTGCTCTCGACCTTCTACGAAGGCTGGTCGGAGCGCATCGCCGCCATCGCCCGGAGCGAGGAGATCGTGGTGCTGTGCGAGGGCGATCCGTTCTTCTACGGCTCGTTCATGCATCTCCATTCCCGGCTGCAGGGGCGGGCCGAGATCGAGATCGTCCCCGGCATCACCGGCATGTCGGGCTGCTGGACCTCGACCGGCCAGCCGATCACCTGGGGCGACGACGTGCTGACCGTGGCGATGGCGACCCTGCCCGAGGACGAACTGACCCGCCGGGTAAGCGATACCGACGCGCTGGTGGTGATGAAGATCGGCCGCAACCTGCCCAAGCTGAAGCGCGCGCTCGCGGCGGCCGGCAAGCTCGACCGGGCCTGGCTGATCGAGCGCGGCACGATGCCGGGGCAGAAGGTCAGCCGGCTGGCCGAGGCCGAGGACGTGCCCTATTTCTCGATCGCCGTGATCCACGGCCAGGGGCGGCGGCCATGACCGGCTGGCTGGCGGTGGCGGGGCTCGGCGCCGGAGACGCGGCGCTGGTGACGCCGGAAGTCACGGCGGCGCTGGCCGAGGCGACGGATATCGTCGGCTACGGCCCCTATGTCGCGCGGGTGGCGGCACGGCCCGGGCTGACGTTTCACGCCTCCGACAACCGGGTGGAGGTCGAGCGCGCGGCACTGGCCCTCGGGCTTGCCGCCGCCGGGCGCCGCGTCGCCGTCGTCTCCTCGGGCGATCCCGGCGTCTTCGCGATGGCCTCGGCGCTGTTCGAGGCGCTCGAGGCCGGGCCCGCGGCGTGGCAGGCGCTCGACATCCGCATCCTGCCGGGCATCACCGCGATGCTGGCCGCCGCCGCGCGGCTGGGCGCGCCGCTGGGGCACGATTTCTGCGCGATCAATCTCAGCGACAACCTCAAGCCCTGGGCGGCGATCGAACACCGTCTGCGCATGGCGGCGCGCGGCGATTTCGCCATCGCCTTCTACAACCCGCGCTCGAAGGCGCGCCCGCACCAATTCGCCCGCGCATTGCAGGTCCTGCGCGCCGAATGCGGCGCCGGGCGGCTCATCTCCTTCGCCCGCGACGTGACGAAACCCGGCGAACGGCTGGAAACGGTGACGCTGGCCGAAGCCCGCCCCGAGATGGCCGACATGCGCACGGTGGTGATCCTCGGCAATTCCCGGACCCGGCGCGTCGGGCGTTTCGTCTACACCCCGCGTCAGGCGGAGGGCGCATGACCCAGCCAGCCCATCACCGCGGCGACATCGTCCACCACCGGCCGCTGCGGCACGGCGGGCCGGTCGATCAGGATCACCGGCAGGCCGAGCGCGCGGGCGGCGTCGAGCTTGGCCCGCGCCCCGTCCCCGCCCGCGTTCTTGGCGACGACCAAGGCGATGCGCCGCGCTGCCAACAGGGTGCGGTCCTGCGCCTCGGTGAAGGGGCCGCGCGCGATGACCGCCTCGGCCCGCGACAAGGGCAGCGGCGCGTCGGGGGCGTCGACCAGCCGCAACAGGTAATGATGCGCGGGCCGCGCGGCGAAATCGGCGAGGTTCTGGCGTCCGATCGCAAGGAAGATGCGGGCGGGCGCCGCGGGCAGCGCGGCGACGGCGCCGGCGATGTCGGGCACATGCGTCCAGCGGTCGCCCGGCCCCGCCCGCCACGGCGCACGCTCGAAGGCGCACAGGGCCGTGCCGGTCTGGCGGCAGGCAGCGACCGCATTGGCGCTGATCCGTGCGGCGAACGGATGGGTCGCGTCGACGACATGGGTGATGTTTTCGGCCCGCAGGTAGGCGGCCAGCCCCGCGACGCCGCCGAAGCCGCCGACCCGCGTCGGCAGCGGCTGGGCCGCGGGCGCGCCGGTGCGCCCGGCGTAGGAATAGACCGCGTCCAGCCCCTGCTCCGCCACGGCCCCGGCGAGATGCCGGGCCTCGGTGGTACCGCCGAGCAGAAGAAAGCGCGTCATGTCTGATCCCTCGTGCGATCCGTGGCTGAGCCTCATCGGGCTCGGCGAAGATGGCCTGAACGGGCTGACCGGGGCAAGCCGTGCCGCGCTGGATGCCGCCGAGATCGTCTTTGGCGGTCCCCGCCACCTCGCGCTGGCCGAGACCGGGCCGCGGGGCCGGGAATGGCCCGTGCCCTTCTCCATCGCCCCGGTATTGGCCGAGCGCGGCCGCCCGGTCGCGGTGCTGGCCTCGGGCGATCCGTTCTGGCACGGCGCGGGCGGGGCGCTGGCTGCGGCGCTGTCACCCGGCGAATGGCGTGGCTTTCCCGCCCCCTCGACCTTCGCGCTGGCCGCCGCGCGGCTGGGCTGGCGGCTGGAGGAGGTGCATTGCCTCGGCCTGCACGCCGCGCCGTTCGAACGGCTCGTCCCGCTCCTCGCCCCCGGCGTCCGGGCGATCTGCCTGCTGCGCGACGGCGCGGCCCCGGCGGCGCTGGCGGAATGGCTGAGCGCGCACGGCTTCGGCCCGTCGCGGCTGACCGTGCTGGAAGCTCTCGGCGGTCCGCGCGAGCGCCGGCGCGACAGCCGCGCCGAGGGCTTCGCGCTGGACGAGGTCGCCGCCCCGGTCGCGGTCGCCATCGCGGCCGCCGGGGCGCAGGGCCTGCCGCGCGCCGGCGGCCTGTCCGACGCGCTCTTCCACCACCGGGGCCAGATCACCAAGCGGCCGGTCCGCGCCCTCACCCTGTCGGCCCTCGCCCCGCGCCCGGGCGAGCTGTTGTGGGACATCGGCGCGGGGTCCGGCTCGATTTCCGTCGAATGGGCGCTGGCGGCGCCGGGGGCACGGGCGATCGCGCTCGAGCCCGCCGAAGGCCGCCGCGCCCTGATCGCTGCCAATGCCGAGGCCTTCGGCCTGAGCCACCGGATCGGGATCGTGGCCGGAACCGCCCCCGAGGCGCTGGCCGCCCTGGCCCGGCCCGATGCCGTCTTCCTCGGTGGCGGCGCTTCGGAACCGGTGCTCGCGGCGCTCTGGGATTGCCTCGCCCCCGGCACCCGGCTGGTCGCCAACGCGGTGACGCTGGAGACCGAGGCGCTGCTGATCCAGTGGCATGCCCGCCTCGGCGGCGATCTGATGCGCATCGCGATCGCCGAGGCCGCGCCCCTGGGCCGGATGCGCGGCTGGGCGCCCGCCCGTCCCGTCACCCAGTGGAGCGTGACCCGATGATCGTCGCCGGCATCGGCTTCCGCGCCGAAGCGCCCCTCGCCGCGTTGCAAGAGGCGCTGCAAGAGGCGCTGGCCCGCGCAGGGGGCGCGGTGCAGGCGTTGGCCACCGAGGCCGGAAAGGCCCGCGCCCCGCAAGCCGTCGCGCTGGCCCGCGCGCTTGACCTGCCCCTGATCGCCATCGCCGCCGAGGAGCTCGCGCGGCAGGAGACCCCGTCCCGTTCCCCCCGCGTCGCCGCCCGTTTCGGCACCGGCTCGCTGGCCGAGGCCGCCGCGCTGGCCGGGGCCGGGCCGGGCGCGCGCCTGCGCGGGCCGCGCGTGGTCTCGGCCGACGGCATGGCGACCGCCGCAATCGCAGAAGGACCCGACACATGACCGTGCATTTCATCGGCGCCGGCCCCGGCGCCGCCGACCTCATCACCCTGCGCGGGCGCGACCTGATCGCTGCCTGCCCGGTCTGCCTCTATGCCGGCTCGCTGGTGCCCGAGGCGCTGCTCGACCATTGCCCGCCCGGCGCGCGCATCGTGAACACCGCGCCGCTCAGCCTCGACCAGATCGTGGCCGAGATCCGCCTGGCCCATGACGCGGGCCACGACGTGGCGCGGCTGCATTCGGGCGACCTCTCGGTCTGGTCGGCGCTGGGAGAGCAGCTGCGCCGGCTGCGCGCCGAGGGCATCCCCTATGCGATCATCCCCGGCGTCCCCGCCTTCGCCGCCGCCGCCGCCGCGCTCGAGACCGAACTGACCCTGCCGGGCGTCGCGCAATCGCTGGTGCTGACCCGGACCTCGGGCCGGGCCTCGGCCATGCCCGAGGGCGAGTCGCTGGAGAATTTCGCCGCGACCGGGGCGACGCTCGCCATCCATCTCTCCGTCCATGTCCTGGATGACGTGGTGGCACGGCTGCTGCCCCATTACGGCCCCGATTGCCCGGCCGCCGTGGTCTGGCGCGCCAGCTGGCCCGACCAGCGGATCGTCCGCGCCTCCCTCGCCACCCTCGCCGAGGCCACCGGCGGCGAACGCGGCCGCACCGCACTGATCCTCGTCGGCTCCGCGCTCGCGGCCGAGGGCTTCGCGGAAAGCCGCCTCTATGCCGAGGGCTACGACCGCCGCTTCCGCCCGACCGGCGCCAATCCGCGCTTCCCGGAGGGCGGCGCATGAACGCTGCCGCGCCCCCGCTCGCCCCCGGCCTGATGATCTCGGCCCCGGCCTCGGGCACCGGCAAGACGACGCTGATGCTGGGACTGCTGGCGGCGCTGGCGCAAAGGGGGCTGGCGGTGCAGCCGTTCAAATGCGGCCCCGACTACATCGACCCGGGCTTCCACCGCGCGGCTTCGGGGCGGGCCTCCTTCAACCTCGACGGCTGGGCCATGGCGCCGGGCCAGATCGCCAAGCTGGCCGGCGCGGCGGCGGGGGCCGATCTGGCGCTGGCCGAAGGCTCGATGGGGCTCTTCGACGGGGTCGCGACGGCAGGCGCCAGCGGCACCGGCGCGAGCGCCGAGATCGCGGCGCTGATGGGCTGGCCGGTCGTGCTGATCCTCGACGCCTCGGGCCAGGCGCAATCGGCCGCCGCGACGGCCCTGGGCTTTGCGCGCTTCCGTCCGCGGCCGACGCTGGCCGGCGTGGTGCTGAACCGCGTCGCCTCGCCCCGGCACGAGGCGCTTCTGCGCGCGGGGATGGAAGAGGCCGGGATCGCGGTGCTCGGTGTCCTGCCGCGGCGGCCCGACCTCGAAATGCCCGAACGCCACCTCGGGCTGGTGCAGGCCGAGGAACACGCGACGCTGCGCGCCCTCATCGACGAGGCCGGGCGCTTCGTTGCCGCCCATGTCGACCTCGACCGCCTGCGCGCCGCCGCGCGGCCGACGCGTCTGCCCGCGGCGGCCGGCCGCCCGGCTCCGCCGCCCGGGCAGCGCATCGCGCTGGCCCGCGACGCGGCCTTCTCCTTCGCCTATCCGCACCTGTTGCAGGGCTGGCGCGCCGCGGGGGCCGAGCTGCTGCCCTTCTCGCCCCTGGCCGACGAGGCGCCCGATCCGTCGGCCGAGATCTGCTGGCTGCCCGGCGGCTATCCCGAGTTGCATGCGGGCCGCCTCGCCGCCGCAAGCCGCTTCCACGCCGGGCTGCGTGCCTTCGCCGAAACCCGGCCCGTTCACGGTGAATGCGGCGGCTACATGGCGATGGGGGAGGCGCTGATCGACAAGGATGGCGCGCGGCACCGGATGGCAGGGCTGCTGGGCCTCGTCACCTCCTACGCAACGCGAAAGATGCACCTCGGCTACCGCCTTGCGGAATTGCACCATCCGCTCCCCGGCCACGAGGCGGCTGCCCGGCTTCGCGGCCATGAATTTCACTATTCCACCATTCTCGACCAACCGGACGCCCCGCTCGCGCATGTTGTCGACGCCGCCGGAGCCCCGGTGCCCGAGACCGGTTCGCGCCGCGGCAACGCCAGCGGCACCTTCTTCCACCTGATCGCGGAGGCCACATGAGCGGTTTCGTCAGCTTCGTCTCTTCCGGGCCCGGCGACCCCGAGCTGCTGACCGTCAAGGCGGTCGCGCGGCTCAAGACCGCCGACGCCGTGCTCTACGACGATCTCTCGGCCGGTCCGATCCTCGATCTGGCGCGCGCCGGGGCCGATCTGGTCGGCGTCGGCAAGCGCGCCGGACGTCCTTCGCCGCGCCAGGACCATGTCAGCCGTCTGCTCGTCGACTACGCCGCCACGGGGGCCCGCGTCGTCCGGTTGAAATCGGGCGATGCCGGGATCTTCGGCCGACTGGAGGAAGAGATCCTCGCGCTCAGGGAGGCCGGGATCGCCCATGAGGTGATCCCGGGCGTCACCACCGCCTCGGCCGCCGCCGCCGCCGCCGACATCCCGCTCACCCGCAGGCTGACCGCGCGGCGGCTGCAATTCGTCACCGGGCACGACGTCGCGGGCCGGCTGCCCGAGGGGCTGAACATGGCGGCGCTGGCGGACCGGGAGGCCACCACCGCGGTCTACATGGGACGGCGCACCTTCGTCCGGCTGGCCGAGCTGCTTGTCGCGGCGGGGCTGCCGCCCGACACCCCGGCGCTTCTGGCCGAGAATGTCTCGGCCCCCGGCCAGGCGCTGCGGATCGGCACCATGAGCGCCCTGGCCGAGGCCCTGCGCGACACGCCCGACACCGCCCCGCCCGCGCTGATCCTCTATGGCGCGCTGGCCGACCCGGGGCCGGAGGTCGGGCAATGATCGCGCTCTCCCTGATCGGGATCGGCACCGGCAATCCCGACCACGTCACCCGGCAGGCCGTGGACGAGATCAACGCCGTCGACGTGATCCTGATCCCGCGCAAGGGGCCGGAGAAGGACGGCCTCGCCCATCTGCGGCGCGAGATCTGCGCCCGGGTGTTGCGCGGCCCGGGCCCGGCGTTGCGAGAGTTCGACCTGCCGCGCCGCGACGGATCGGGCGACTACCGCGCGGGCGTCGACGCCTGGCATGACGCCATCGCCGAGGTCTGGGCCGCCGAACTGGCCGCCGCCCTGCCCCGAGGCGGGCGCGCCGGCTTCCTGGTCTGGGGCGATCCCGCGCTCTACGACAGCAGCCTGCGCATCGCCGAGCGGCTGCGCGCGCGGATGAGGCTGGAGGTCCGGGTGATCCCCGGCATCACCGCGATCGCCGCCCTGACCGCGGGCCACGCGATCCCGCTGAACACCATCGCGGCACCGGTCACGATCACCACCGGGCGGCGCCTGCGCGCTGCCGGCTGGCCGCCCGGCAGCGATACCCTGGTGGTCATGCTCGATGGCAGCAACGCCTTTCAACACATTGACAGTGAGGGCATTTCCATCTGGTGGTCGGGCTATGCCGGGATGGCGGAGGAACTCCGCATCGCGGGTCCGCTGGCCGAGGTCGCCAGCGAGATCGTCGCCGCCCGCGCCCTGGCCCGGGCCCGCCACGGCTGGATCATGGATATCTATCTGCTCAGGCGCGATTGCGATTGACTTCACGCCGGGCTCTCTGCCACACACATAGCCGTGTTCGGTCCCGAACCGCCCCGCACGGGCGGAACGGGCGCAAAAGGGAACGCAGTGCGGCGCCTTGCGCCTAGTCTGCGGCTGCCCCCGCAACTGTAAGCGGCGAGCGAGGCTGACGATGCCACTGGGGCAATCCCCGGGAAGGCCAGCCGAGCGAAGACCCGCGAGCCAGGAGACCTGCCGGACATGTGGGCGATGGCCCAGATCCCACCGGACGCCGGGGTGAGCGTCTGGCCCGGACTGGCGTCTTTGCCACTTCGTGCCTTCTCCCCGTCCGTCCTCGTTGCCAATCGCGGCCCGGGCTGCGCAGACCGATGAGAGACGACATGAAACTTCCCTCCCTTCTCGCCACTGGCGTGCTGGCGCTTCTGCCCGCGCTGGCGCCCTTGCCGGCGCGCGCGCATTTCCAGCTGCTCTTCAGCCCCGAGACGATGATCGAACATCCGGGCGACGTCGCGGTGGGGCTGATCTTCTGGCATCCGTTCGAGAACGGCCAGGCCATGAACATGGCCAAGCCCGAACAGTTCTTCGCCATCAACCGCGGCAAGAGGATCGACCTCGAGGCGACGCTCACGCCGCGCCGGTTCAGGGGGGCCGAGAACGCAGCCGACGCCTGGCAGGGCAGCGTGCCGGTCAAGCGCGCGGGCGACTACGTGCTGGTGACGGTGCCCGCGCCCTATTACGAGGAAACCGAGGAAATCTACATCCAGCAGATCGCGAAGAGCTTCCTCAACCGCGGCGCCTTCCCCACCGACTGGAACAAGCCCGTGGGCCTGCCGGCCGAGATCGTGCCGCTTGACAAGCCCTACAACATCCCCGCGGGCGCGACCTTCACCGGCCGTGTCCTGTCCGCCGGCAAGCCCGTCGCCGGGGCCGAGATCGAGGTCGAATACCTCGCCGCCGCGCCCGACCTGAAGGCCTTCGCCACGACCGAGCCGACCACGGCCCCCCTGCCCGGCGGCGCGCTGGTCGTGACCTCGGACGAGAACGGCTATTTCACCTTCGGCGTGCCCAGGGCCGGGTTCTGGGGCTTCGCCGCGCTCGGCGTCGGCCCGCAGCGGAGGTTCAAGGGCAAGGAACTGAGCCAGGACGCGGTGATCTGGATCCGCGCCTGGGACATGAAGTGAGGGCGGGCCGATGCATATCGTTGACGGCGCGCTGACCGCGCCGGTGCTGGCCGCCGGCGCGGTGCTGAGCGCGGGCGGCATCGCGATCGGGCTGAAACGCCTGCCGATGGAAAAGATCCCGGCGGCAGGCGTCCTGTCCGCCACCTTCTTCGTGGCTTCTCTGGTCCATGTCCCGATCGGGCCCTCGTCGGTCCATCTCATCCTCAACGGCCTTGCCGGGCTGGTGCTCGGCTGGGCGGCCTTCCCGGCGCTCTTTGTGGCGCTCTTGCTGCAGGCGGTGTTCTTCGGCTTCGGCGGCGTCACGGTGCTCGGCGTCAACACTTTCGACATCGCCTTCCCGGCGCTGCTGGCGGGGCTGATCTTCAGCCCCCTCATCGCCCGCGCGCCGGGGCCGATGGGCCCGGTCTGGGCCGGGATCGGCGGCGCCTTCGCCATCGCCGCGACGACGATCTGCGTCGGCGCCGCGCTGGCGCTGTCGGGCGATCGCTTCCTCCCGGCCGCCAGGCTCGTCTTCTTCGCCCATATCCCGATCATGGTGATCGAGGCCTTCCTGACCGCCGCCGCCGTCGCCCTGATCCGCAAGGTCAAGCCCGAACTCTTCACCACGCTCACGGAGGAGCCCGCATGGTCCGCATCCTGACACTCGTTGCGCTGATCGCGGTCAGCCCCGTCGCCGCGCTGGCCCACAAGGTGCTGGCCTCGGTCTACCCTTCGGGCACGACGATCGAGGGCGAGATCGGCTTTTCCAACGGCGACATGGCGAAGAACGCCAGGGTCACGATCACCGATCCCGACGGCAATGCCCTGGGCGAGGCGACGACCTCCGGCGACGGCACCTTCAGCTTCAGCCCCTCGAAGCCGGTGCCGCATGTCTTCCATTCCGATCTCGGCGCCGGGCATGTCGCCACTGCCACCATGCCGCTCGACGAGGTGAAGCAGGTGCTCGCCTACCAGGCCGAGGCGACGGCGGCGAAGGCCGAGGATGCCGGCGGCGGCACCGCGCAGAGCGACGGCACGGCGGCCGGGACTGCTGGCGGGACCGCTGGCGGGGTGATGCGGCTGAGCGCCGACGACCGCTTCGCGCTGGCCAGGATGGTGCGCGACGAGGTCCGCCCGCTGCGCCGGGAGATCGACGCCTACAAGGAACACAACAGCCTGCAGACGATCCTTGGCGGCATCGGCTATATCATCGGCCTGTTCGGCGTCGGCTTCTACGTCGCCGCCCGGCGGCGGATGGCGGCCTAGGCCGTGGCGCACCGGCTCGGCCCCCGGCCCGCGCTCGGCGACACCGTGCCCGCCGTCGGGGACGGGCTTATCCCGGCGCGCGATCCGCGGCTGCGGGTCGCGCTGGCGGTCGCCTTCGCACTGGAGACCGTCGCCCTGACAAGCCTCCCGGCGCTGGTGCTGGCGCTGGCTGCAGCCCTGGTGCTGCTCGCGCTCTCGGGCCTGCCGCCGCGCCGGACGTTGAAGCGGATGGCGGGGATGGACGGCTTCATCCTGTTCATGCTGCTCCTGCTGCCCTTCACCGTGCCCGGCCCCGCAGCCTTCACCCTTCTCGGCTGGTCCGCCAGCTGGGACGGCCTGCGCCAGGCCGCCGCCATCGCCCTGACGGCCAATGCGGTGATCCTGGCGCTGATGGCGCTGGTCGGCTCGATGGAACCCGCGACGCTGGGCCATGCGCTGCACGCGCTCCGGGTGCCCGAGCGGCTGGTGCACCTGATGATGTTCACCATCCGCTATGTCGACGTGCTGCGCGACGAATACGCCCGGCTGCGCGTCTCGATGAGGGTGCGCGGCTTCCGCCCCGGCACGAACCTGCACACCTGGCGCAGCCTCGGCTACCTTGTCGGGATGATGCTGGTGCGGGCGCTGGAACGTTCGGAACGCATCCTCGACGCGATGAAATGCCGTGGCTTCCAGGGCCGGTTGCCGATGCTCGACAGCTTCGCGCTGCGGCCGGCGGACCTGCTGTTCGCGGCCGGCGTCATGGCCCTTCTCGCCCTTCCGATCGGAGTGGACCTGCATGGCGCTCATTGAGCTCGACGACATCCATTTCGCCTATCCCGGCGCCGCCCCGGTGCTGCGCGGCGCGGCGCTGCGCCTGGAACCGGGCGAGCGGCTGGCGCTGACCGGGCCCAACGGCGCGGGCAAGTCCACCCTGCTGCGAATGATCGTCGGGCTGCTCGCCCCAGCGCGGGGCAGCGTCCGGGCCTTCGGAAAGGTCCGCCGCGCCGAGGCCGATTTCCGCGAGGTCCGGCGCCGCGTCGGCCTCGTCTTCCAGGATCCCGACGACCAGCTCTTCTGCCCCACCGTCGCCGAGGACATCGCCTTCGGCCCGCTGAACCTGGGCAAGTCGCGCGCCGAGGCGCTGGCGATCATCGACCGGGTGCTTGGCGAGCTCGCGCTGGCCCATCTGCGCGACCGCGTCACCCATCACCTGTCGGGCGGCGAAAAGCGGCTGGTGACTTTGGCCACCGTGCTGGCGATGGAGCCCGAGGTGCTGCTGCTGGACGAACCCACCAATGCGCTCGACACCGAGAACGAGGCGCGGCTGGCCGAGATCCTCGCCGCGCTGCCGCAGGCGATCCTGCTGGTCAGCCACGACCCGCGCTTCCGCGCCCGCATCGCCCCGCGGGCGCTGACGCTGGCAGATGGCCGCCTCGTTGCCGAGACAGGGGCGTGAGGCGCCGTTCTTCGTCACCCTTCCCCGACGCGACGCGAAGACCGGCCCGGGAGCGCCAAGCCCGGCGCGATGACCCGAATGTGAGGGCGCGCGATGCGCGCATGGCATTGCCCGAAGACCTCCGCCTCCGTAGCAATGATCGGGTGATGGTTCCCTTCGGGGATCAAAAGGGAACGCGGTGCGGGCCTGCGCCCAAGGCCGCGGCTGCCCCCGCAACTGTAGGCGGAGAGCCTGCGCCGAAGGTGCCACTGGGAAACCGGGAAGGCAGGCGCGAGGCAGAGACCCGCGAGTCAGGAGACCTGCCGTCACCCATGGTCTGCGCAGCCGCATCGGGCGGGGTGTTTCCGGTGTGCAGGGGTCGTCACAGGCGCCCCGGCCTGGTTGTGGAGACGGCCAACGCTCGGGAAGCATCCATGTCCGACACCACATCTCGCTCCGATCCACATCTGCGGGGCCTCCGCAAGCGCGTCATCGGCATCTACGTCATCCTTGCGCTTTTCAACCTCCTCGCCTGGCTCTGGGCCTTCGTCGCCTTCCACGCCCAGCCGCTGCTGCTGGGAACCGGTCTCGTCGCCTGGGGCTTCGGCCTGCGCCACGCGGTCGATGCCGACCACATCGCCGCGATCGACAACGTCACCCGCAAGCTGATGCAGGATGGCGAACGGCCCGTCTCCATCGGCCTCTTCTTCGCGCTCGGCCATTCCTCGGTGGTGCTGATCGTCGCCGCCGCCGTCGCCGCCGCGGCGATGGCGCTGCAGCATGGCCATTTCGCCGCCTGGCGCGATGTCGGCGGCATCGTCTCGACGCTGGTCTCGGCCACCTTCCTGTTCGTCATCGCGGCGATGAACATCGTCATCCTGCGCGGTGTCTGGGCGGCGTTCCGCAAGGTCCGCCGCGGCCAACCCTATGTCGAGGAGGATCTCGACATGCTGCTGAACAACCGCGGCCTGCTGGCGCGGCTGTTCCGGCCGCTCTTCCGGCTGGTGTCGACCCCGCTGTGGATGCTGCCGCTCGGCTTCCTCTTCGGCCTCGGCTTCGACACCGCGACCGAGGTCAGCCTGCTGGGCATCTCGGCCAGCCAGGCCTCGCAGGGGGTGTCGCTCTGGGCGGTGCTGGTCTTCCCCATGCTCTTCGCCGCCGGCATGTCGCTGGTCGATACGACCGACGGCATCCTGATGCTCGGCGCCTACGAATGGGCTTTCCTGAGACCGGTGCGCAAGCTCTACTACAACCTCTGCATCACGCTGGTCTCGGTGCTCGTCGCGATGCTGATCGGCGGGATCGAGGCGCTCGGGCTGCTGTCGGACAAGCTTGGCCTCAGCGGCGGCTTCTGGGACCTGATCGGCGGGCTGAACGAGAATTTCAACGATCTCGGCTTCGTCATCATCGGGGTCTTCATCGCCGCCTGGACGGTCTCGTTCCTGATCTACCGGGTCAAGGGATATGACGCGCTCGAGCCGGTGGCGGCCACGGAATAGCGGCAGCCGGCCGGCCAGGCCGCAAGCAGCCCCCCGGCGCCCGGCGCGACCGGGGAGGAGATCAGCAACACCTTCGGCATGCAGGGCAATTGCAGCGGCGGAAGCAGGCTGGCGATCGGGCTTCCTCCTGCGCCGCCGACGCCGATCCGGCGATTTCGCGCAGCGGAGGGGCTTGAAGTCGCCACCCCGCCATGTAACGTTATCACATCATATTTCCTTGGAGACCCTCGATGCCCGCCGATCCCCGCCTGCCCGTCACCATCCTTTCCGGCTTCCTCGGCGCCGGGAAGACGACGCTTCTGAACGACGTCCTGAACAATCGCGAGGGCCGCCGCGTCGCGGTCATCGTCAACGACATGTCCGAGGTGAACATCGACGCCGACCTGGTCCGCGAAGGCGGCGCGGAACTGTCACAGAGCGACGAGAAGCTGGTCGAGATGACCAACGGCTGCATCTGCTGCACCCTGCGCGAGGATCTTCTGACCGAGGTCCGCCGCCTCGCCGAAGCGGGCCGCTTCGACTACCTGCTGATCGAATCGACCGGCATCTCGGAACCGCTGCCCGTCGCCGCCACCTTCGAGTTCCGCGACGAGACCGGGGCCTCGCTCTCGGATATCGCGCGGCTCGACACGATGGTGACGGTGGTCGACGCGGCGAACCTGCTGACGGATTTCTCCAGCCACGATTTCCTCGCCGACCGCGGCGAGAGCCTTGGCGAGGAGGACGACCGCACCCTCGTCGACCTGCTGGTCGATCAGATCGAGTTCGCCGACGTGGTGGTGCTGAACAAGGCCACGGTGGCGGGCCCGGAGCGGCTCGACGCGGCGCGCAAGATCGTCACCGCCCTCAACCCCGACGCCCGCCTGATCGAGACCGATTTCGGCCGCGTCCCGGCGCAGGCGATCCTGGACACCGGTCTGTTCGACTTCGAGAGCGCGCATGAACACCCGCTCTGGGCCAAGGAGCTCTACGGCTTCGCCGAGCATGTGCCGGAGACCGAGGAATACGGCATCTCTTCCTTCGTCTACCGCGCGCGCGCCCCGTTCGATCCGCAGAAGGTGCATGAGGTGCTGAACGGGCCCCTGCCCGGCGTGATCCGCGCCAAGGGGCATTTCTGGATCGCGACCCGGCCCGACTGGCTGGCGGAGTTCTCGCTGGCCGGCGCGATCAGCACGGTGCGCCCGATGGGCAAGTGGTGGGCCACCGTCCCGCCCGAGCACCGCCCCGACCACGCGGCGGCGCGGGCCTACCTCGGCCGGCACTGGCAGGAGCCCTGGGGCGACCGGCGGCAGGAGCTGGTCTTCATCGGTTCGGGGCTGGACCGCCGGGCGATCACCGCGGCGCTGGACGCCGCCCTGGTCGCCGGGGCCGAGAGCCCCGAGCCGCGCGACCTGCCCGATCCGTTCCCGGTCTGGCGCAGCGCGCCCGCCGCGGCATGAGCGGCGCCAATCTGGGCGCGACACCGGTCCGCAAGAGCAAGCGGCACGGCAATCCGATGGCCGCCTACGACCGCCTGCCGCCGCCGCTCCGCGCCTGGCTGGCACAGGCGGTGCTGCCATGGTCCGCGCGCTCGGCCTCGCGCGCCTGGGCCTCGGCGCTGCGGCGCGCGGATGGCGACCCCGACCGCGCCCGCGTGCTGTTGACCGAAGCCGAGACGCGGCAGCTCGCCCGCGCCCGCGCCCCGCGTCTGGGCGCGAAGCCACGGGCGAGGTGAAGACTTGCGGGCAGCGGCCTCCCCGTTTGAGGGCCCCCGCTTGTCTCCCGGCCTCCGGTCGGCAAACATGGCCCGGCCGCAACGGAGACGCCGATGGACCGCCTGAGCTGTGACCGGATGTTCGTGACCGTGGTCGAGCTGGGCAGCTTCTCGGCCGCCGCCGCCCGCCTGGGCACCAGCTCGGGCCAGGCCTCGAAACTGGTGGCGCGGCTGGAGGAGAGGCTGGGCGTGCAACTGCTGGTCCGCTCGACCCGGGCACTGGCCCTGACCGAGGCCGGGCGCGACTACCACGCCAGGATCAGGCCGATCCTCGACTCGCTCGACGAGCTCGACGCCTCGCTGAAAAGCACCGCCGCGACGCCGCATGGCCGCATCCGGCTGTCGGTGCCGGTCACCTTCGGCACGCTGGTGCTGGCGCCGGTGCTGGCCCAATTCGCCGGGCGCTATCCGGGGATCGAGCTGGACGTGGTGTTTTCCGACCGGCTCGTCGGCCTGATCGACGGCAATTTCGACCTCGCCCTGCGCATCGCCGCGCCGCGCGACAGCACCCTGGTCGCCCGCAAGCTGTGCCCGATCGACATCGTCACCGTGGCGGCGCCGGGCTACCTTGCCGACCACCCGGCGCCCGGAACCCCGGCCGAACTGGCCGGCCACGCCTGCATCCTCGACAGCAATTTCCCCGAGCCCCGGCGCTGGAGCTTCGCCGGCGGCGAGACGGTCTCGGTTTCCGGCCGGCTGTGCTTTTCCAACGCCGAGGCGGCGATCGCGGCGGCCAGGGCCGGGCTGGGCATCGCCCGCAGCCCCGCCTTCGTCGCCGCCGAGGCGCTGCGCGCCGGTGAGCTGGTGAAGCTGCTCGCCGCCCGCGAGCCCGAGCCGCCGCCGCTCTCCGCCGTCTATCCCGCCAGCCGTCACCTGCCGGCGCGGGTGCGGCTGCTGATCGACCATCTCGCCGCACATTTTCGCCAGGGGCCGCTTCGGGGTGGCTGAGATTTCTTCCATTCCGGAAGAAGTCATCTGGCATCAGGCCGGATAATCATCGGTTCGAATGCAATCTATTTTCCCGTCATCAGTCGCGACAGGAAGGAAATCCCATGTCATTCGCTTCGTCCCAGACCGCGCCGGCCCGCACCGAGGGCCATGTCGACACCGCCCTCGCGCCCTATGCCATCTTCGGGCTGCGGCTCGCCGCCGGGGCGCTGTTCCTCGCCCATGCCGGACTGAAGATCTTCGTCTTCACCCCCGCCGGCACCGCCCAGTTCTTCGCCTCGCTCGGCCTGCCGCCGACGCTGGCCTATGTCACCATCCTGTGGGAACTGCTCGGCGCCGCGGCGCTGATCCTCGGGGTCTGGCCGCGCGTCGCCGCCGCCGCGCTGGTCCCGGTGCTGATGGGCGCCATCGTCACCGTCCACGGCCCCGCCGGCTTCTGGTTCACCAACCCGCATGGCGGCTGGGAATACCCCGCCTTCTGGGCCTTCGTGCTGGTCGCGCTCGCCGCGCTCGGCGACGGCGCCTATGTCCTGAAACGCACCCCGCTGCGCTGAGCCGCGGACGGAAAGGAGCCCGGCAATGGCCCCCAACGACGCCCCCCTCACCGTCGCGCGCATCGCGCTGACCGTGAACGACCTCGACAAGGTCGCCGATTTCTACGCCGGCACGATCGGCCTGACGCCGCTGCGGCGCGACGGCGAGACGGCGCTGCTGGGGGCCGGCGAGCGCCCCCTGATCGAGCTGCGCCGCGACCCGGCGGCGCGGCAGCGCGATCCCCGGGAGGCCGGGCTGTTCCACACCGCCTTTCTGCTGCTCGGGGACGCCGACCTCGGCCGCTGGCTGCGGGCGCTGGCCGAGAACCGCACCCCGATCCAGGGCGCCTCGGATCACGGGGTCAGCAAGGCGGTCTACCTTGCCGATCCCGAGGGCAACGGCATCGAGGTCTATGCCGACCGCGCCCCCGCGGACTGGCCGCGCAAGGGCGACGGCCTCGCCATGGGGACCGAGCCGCTCGACCTGCCCGGCCTGATCGCGGGCATCGAGAGCCGCTGGACCGGCGCCCCCGAGGGCACCGTCATCGGCCATGTCCACCTCCAGGTCGGCGCCCTCGACGCCGCCGAGGCATTCTGGACCGGCCGCCTCGGGCTCGACGTCACCCAGCACTATCCCGGCGCCGGTTTCTTCTCGTCGGGCGGCTACCACCACCATGTCGGCACCAATGTCTGGAACAGCCGCGGCGCCCCGATCCGCGCCGATGCGGCCACCGGGCTGGCCGAAGTGACGCTGGCCGCCGCTGCCGGACACCGGGCGAAGATCGGCGTGGCCGAGGGCGAGACCCTGCGCGATCCGTGGAACATTCCGGTCACGGTGGTGGCGCAGGCGGCCTGAACGCCGGGCCGGGAACCCCGGGCACGGCGCCGATATGACGCCGCGCCCGCGATACTTTCGCCCTTGGCAGCGCCGCGCGCTCCGACTACCGATAGCGCATGACGATGTCCACGACCGCCCCGACCGACAGCCGCGCCCGCCGCAATGTCACCGTGCTGGTGCTCGCCCAGGCCTTCCTGGGCAGCCAGATGCCGATGAACTTCACCATCGGCGGGCTGGCCGGCCAGTCGCTGGCGCCCAATCCCTGCCTGGCGACGCTGCCGATCTCGCTGATCGTCATCGGCTCGATGCTGTCGGCGACGCCGCTTTCGGCCTTCATGCAGCGTTTCGGCCGCCGCGCCGGCTTCGCGCTCGGCTCGCTGGGCGGGATGACCGGGGCCGTGATCTCCTCCTACGCGCTCTATGTCAGCTCGTTCCCGATCTTCCTGCTCGGCGCGCTGTTCACCGGCATGTACATGTCGGCCCAGGGCTTCTACCGCTTCGCCGCCGCCGACACCGCCAGCGAGGAGTTCCAGCCCAAGGCGATCTCCTACGTCATGGCCGGCGGGCTGGCCTCGGCGGTGATCGGGCCGCAACTGGTCAAGGTCACGACCCAGGCGATGGTGATCCCCTTCCTCGGCACCTATCTCGCCGTCATCGCCGTCAACATGATCGGCATCTGGCTGTTCGCCTTCCTCGACATTCCCAAGCCGCAGCCGCCGGCGCATGACGCCCCCAAGGGCCGGTCGCGGCGCGAACTTATCACGACGCCACGGATCGCCGTCGCCGTGATCTGCGCCACCGTGTCCTACGCGCTGATGAACCTGGTGATGACCTCGACCCCGCTGGCCGTGGTCGGCTGCGGCTACCAGACCTCGGACGCCGCCAATATCGTCACCGCCCACGTGCTGGCGATGTTCGTGCCGTCCTTCTTCACTGGCCATGTCATCGCCCGTTTCGGCGTCGAGAAGGTGATCGCCACCGGGCTGGTGATCGTCGCCGCCGCCGGCGTGGTGGCGATGATGGGCGTCGACCTGACCCATTTCTTCGTCGCGCTGATCCTGCTCGGCGTCGGCTGGAACTTCGGCTTCATCGGCGCCACCTCGATGCTGGCCTCGGCCCACGCGCCGGAAGAGCGCGGCCGGATGCAGGGCATGAACGACCTGATCGTCTTCGGCGGCGTGACCATGGCCTCGCTGGCCTCGGGCGGGCTGATGAACTGCTCGGGCGGCACGCCGCAGACCGGCTGGCAGGCGGTCAACATGGCGATGGTGCCGTTCCTGGTGCTCGCCGGCGGCGCGCTGATCTGGCTGGTGATGCGGCCGGCGGACGAGTGAGGGTCTGTGCGGGCCCCTGCAGCAACAGGCGTACCTAGCACAAAGGGCAGCGCCCGTCCCGGCAGGGTGGGCGTGAAGCGCCCGCCCCGTGGGGGGCGGGTCGGGCGCTGCCCGGCGTAAGCGCCGGGCAAAGTATTACTTCTCAGTCCAGAACATCACCGACAGCGTCACCACCGGCCGCTGACGGCCCGCAGCATCAGACCGCCGCGGCGGCCGAACTCGGCCCGACCGAGCGCGCCGCGCGCCACCCGCTCCGGCTGCCGTGCCGCCAGCTTCAGCACCGCGCCGGCCTCCCAGCCGGTCAGCAGCGCCGGCAGCGCCTCGCGCGGGACCTGCCGCCGCCGGGCCCTTGCCCGGGCGACATCTTCAAGCCCCTGGCGGGCCAGCGCCGTCACCGCCTGCGGCTCCGGGTCGGGCAAGGGTGTCCGGCCGCGCGCCTCCAGTTCCGGCACTGCGCGCAGCCAGGCCGCCAGCCCGGCGCCGCGGGCGAAATCGCGCACCGGCCCCTCGGCCGCGGCCGGAGCTCCCAGCGCCAGCGCCGCCAGCCACATCAGGTTGCCCGCCGTCGCGTCGAGATGGGCGAACAACGCCGCCGCGTCGTCGAACGGATCGCGGTAGATGTCCCAGCGCCGCGCCGCGATCATCGCGTCCAGCAGCTTCACCGGCAAAGCGGCGTCGCGCATCACCGCGGCCAGCGGCGCCGCCACCTCATGCGCCCGCGGCGCCTTGCCCGCGGCGATCTCCTCGACCGCCTCGCGCCACCATTGCAACCGCATCTCGGCGATCATCGGCTCCTGCGTCACCCAGGGCGCCCGCGCCACTTCGAGGTTGAGCGCGTAGAGCGGCCACAGCCGCGCCTGCGCCGCCGGCGCCGCCGCCCGCGTCACCGCGTGGCGGTCCGGGTCGCCGCGTTCGACCAGTTGCGCGCAAGCCTCAATCGTCATGCCGCCTCCACGACCAGTTGCAGATAGCCGAATTCGTCGCGATGCGCCCGCCACAGCGCCGCCTCGGCCCGCTGCTCGGCGATCACCGCCCGCAAGTCCTCCGCCGCCCCTGGCGCCAGTGCGTCGCAGCGGGCGTCGAGCGGGCCGAGATACGCCTCCCAGGCCGCGTCGGGCAGCCAGCATTGCCCCAGCACCCGGTAGCCCGCCGCCGCGACCGCGGCCAGCACGCCGGCGGCATCGGTCATCTCGGGATAGGCCTTGGCCCAGAAGGCGCGCGCCTCCGCCGAGGGGTCGGCAACCTGCCAGGCGAGCTGCGAGAACGCCACCCGCCCGCCGGGCGCCAGGTGCCGACGCCAGCCCCGCAGCCCGTTTTCGATGCCGAGGAAATAGAGCGCCCCGGCGCACCAGATCAGGTCGTAGCGCCCCGGCGGCGCCGCCATGTCGCCGCGCATCGCCCAGACCCGGCCGTCGCCGGAGAACCGCTCCAGCACCCGGGCGACGAAGGGCGCGTGGCGGTCCATCGCCAGCACCCGGCCCCGCGGCGCATGGGCCAGCAGCCTGGCGATGTCGGCCCCCGGGCCGCAGCCCGCGTCGAGCATGAAGGCGTCGGGCGGCGGCGCTGCCAGGGCCAGCGCCCAGTCGAGGCTCTCGCGGTCGCCGGGCCCCTCGCGCTCGAGCCCGTCATGGAGGGTGAAGAAGGCGTCGGTCACAGCCCGTTCTCGAGAAACGCCTTGATCGCGTCGAAGCTGCGCGGATCGTCGACGATGCCCAGATGGCCGACCCCCGGGATCAGCTTGTAGCTCCCCTTGTCGGTCACCGCCGACATCGTCGGCTGGTAGGCACCGGCGACGAAGGCCTCGTCCTCGGTCCCGGCCAGCAGCAGGAAGCGCGGCAGCCTGGCGACATCGGCCAGGTAATCGGGCCGCGGCGCATAGGTTTGCTGCAGCCGCCAGGAATAGTTCCGCGTCGCGTTCGCCCCCAGCGGCCCGTCGAGCACGGCCGCGGGAAAGCGCAGCTGGACCACGGTCAGACCGTCGAGCGCATGGATGCCGAAGCCGTCGAGGATCGACAGCCCGATGATCCGCCGGGTCAGCACCCGGGTCCAGCCGCCGGAATTCGGCCGCGCCGTCGGCGCGTCGTATTTCAGGTAGGGGGCGAGCAGGATCTCCCCGTCGATCTCGTCACGATACTCGCCGCCGGCAAAGCGGATCGCCAGCCCGCCGCCCGAGGAATGACCCAGCAGCACCACCTTCTGTCCCGGCCGCCGCTCGGCCGCGATCAGATCGGCGATGTCGTCCTCCATCTGGCCGACATAGGCGACGTCGCCGCGGGTCTTGGTGAAGGGACCGTGGCCGCGCAGGTCGGGCACCACGACATCGGCCAGCCCGGCCGCGGCCAGCCTGCGCGCCAGCGGGTCGAATTCCAGCCCGTACCAGCCCGAGCCGTGCAGCATCACCACCAGCGGCCGGTCGCGCCGGCTGGTCGGGTAGCGCCGCAGCGCCAGCTCGCCGCCGTCGCGGGTGGCATAGCTGCCGACCGGATGCGGCGGGCCGGCCTGGTCGCGCCCGGTCATCGCGGCGAAGTCCAGCCCCTCGCCCGCCGGCGCCCGCGGATCGGCGATCGGCCGGTCGCTGGCGACCAGGCCAAGGGCAACCAGCAGCGTGCCGACGAAGGCGGCGGCGCTGATGACGAGGAGACGCCAGAGCCAGCTCATGCCGCCTGCGCCCCGTCGCGCACCAGTTTCCAGGTGATCGCGTCGAGCAGCGCCTCGAACGAGGCGTCGACGATGTTGGGCGAGACCCCGACGGTCGACCAGCGCCGGCCCTGGCCGTCCTCGCTGTCGATGATGACGCGGGTCACGGCCTCGGTGCCACCCTGGGTGATGCGGACCTTGAAATCGACCAGCCGCATGTCGTCGATCATCGCCTGGTAGGGCCCGAGATCCTTGCCCAGCGCCTTGGCCAGCGCGTTGACCGGGCCGCGGTCGGAGCCGCTTTCGTCCAGGCTTTCAGAGACCGACAGCATCTTGCGGTCGCCGACCTTCACCACCACGACCGCCTCGGACAGGCTGACGGTCTGGTTGCGCTTGTTCTTGCGCCGCTCGACCGTCACCCGGTAGCGCTTGACCTCGAAGAACTTCGGCAAGAGCCCGAGCTCCTCCCGCGCCACCAGCTCGAAGCTGGCCTGCGCCCCGTCATAGGCATAGCCCTGATCCTCGCGGTCCTTGATCCGGTCGAGGATGCGGCCCAGCGCCGGGTCCTTCGGCGCCACCTCGATCCCCGCCGCGGCGAGCCGGGCGCGCAGGTTCGACTGGCCGGCCTGGTTCGACATCGGGATGATGCGCTCGTTGCCGACGAGGGTCGGGTCGATATGCTCGTAGGTGGTCGGGTCCTTGAGGATGGCGCTGGCATGCAACCCGGCCTTGTGGGCGAAGGCCGAGGCGCCGACATAGGCGGCGGCGCGCAGCGGCACCCGGTTGAGGATGTCGTCGAGCATCCGGCTCGCCCGGGTCAGCCCGTGCAGGCTGTCGCGGCTGACCCCGGTCTCGAACCGGCTGGCATAGGGTTCTTTCAGCAGCAGCGTCGGGATCAGCGCAGTCAGGTTGGCATTGCCGCAGCGTTCGCCGAGCCCGTTCAGCGTGCCCTGGACCTGGCGCACGCCCTCCTCGACCGCCGCCAGGCTGGCCGCCACCGCCGTCTCGGTATCGTTGTGACAATGGATGCCGAGCCGGTCGCCCGGGATGCCGGCGACGATCACCTCGCGCACGATTGCCCGCAGCTCGCCCGGCAGGGTCCCGCCATTGGTGTCGCAGAGCACGATCCAGCGCGCGCCGGCCTCATAGGCCGCTTGGAGGCAGTCGAGCGCATAATCCCGGTTCGCCTTCCAGCCGTCGAAGAAATGCTCGGCATCGAACAGCGCCTCGCGGCCCTGGGCGACGACATGGGCGACGGAGGCCGCGATATTCTCGAGGTTCTCCGCCAGCGTCACCCCGAGCGCGGCGGTGACGTGGAAGTCGTGGGTCTTGCCGACCAGGCAGACGGCCGGCGTATCGGCGTTCATCACTGCCGCCAGCACGTCGTCGTTCCCGGCCGAGCGCCCGGCCCGTTTCGTCATGCCGAAGGCGGTGAAGGTGGCGCGGGTCTCGGGGCGGGTGTCGAAGAACTCGCTGTCGGTCGGGTTGGCCCCGGGCCAGCCGCCCTCGATGTAATCGACGCCGAGCGCGTCCAGCAGCTCGGCGATCTGGCGCTTCTCGTGGGTCGAGAACTGGACCCCCTGGGTCTGCTGCCCGTCGCGCAGGGTGGTGTCGTAGAGGTAGAGGCGTTCCTTAGCCATGACACACCTGTCCTTCCGGATCGCCTGCGATCCGGCTCGCCCCCGACCCGCCCCCCAGGGCGGGGGCGAATTCGCCCCCACCCTCGGGCCGGGGGCGCGCCTCTGTTGCTCCAAGCATTTCTAATATTCCTTTTCGGCCAACTCGTTAATCTGCGCGAGGTATTCTTCATCTGACAAGCTAGTCGCGCGGAAACGAACACCCGGAGACTTGTCTGCTTTGACAATGAATTCGACCCCAACTTCTGCCGCGTCATTTCTCAAAGCGTCGGCGCGCGCAAAGTCTCGTTCACGTCGATACCCGAACCAGCGATCCAAGACATGGCCAATGGCAATCTGAACAGGATCTGCATCAGCTCTCGGCTCTGCCCAATCCCCCATCCGATCCTCCAGCAGCCCCAGCAGCGCCGCCGAGGCCTTCAGCCCCGCCGCGTCGCCCTTGCCAGCCAGCTGGTGCAGCGCGGCGATGGCGCCCGCGGTGTTCAGGTCGTCGGCCAGTGCCGCCACCACCTCGGGCGCCGGATTCGGGGCGGGGTCGATCCCGGCGACGAGCCCCCGCCACTTGCGCAACGTCGCCTCGGCCTGGCGCGCTTTCTCGGCGGTCCAGTCCATCGGCTTGGAGTAATGCGTGCCGAGATAGACGAAACGCACCACCTCGCCCGGCAGCGGCGGCTGGCCGTCATGGCCGGTCAGCAGATCGTGGACGGTAAAGAAATTGCCCAGGCTCTTGGACATCTTCTTGCCCTCGACCTGCAGCATCTCGTTATGCAGCCAGAACCGGGCGAAGCCGCCCTCGGGATGGGCGCAGCAACTCTGCGCGACCTCGTTCTCGTGATGCGGGAATTGCAGGTCGATGCCGCCGCCATGGATGTCGAAGGTGGCGCCGAGCAATTCGTAGGACATCGCCGAGCATTCGATATGCCAGCCCGGCCGGCCCCGGCCCCAGGGCGAATCCCAGCCCGGGAGGTCGTCGCTCGACGGCTTCCACAGCACGAAATCCATCGGGTCGCGCTTGTAGGGCGCCACCTCGACCCGCGCCCCGGCGATCATGTCGTCGACCGAGCGCCCCGACAGCGCCCCGTATTTTTCGTACGAGCGCACGTCGAACAACACATGGCCATCGGCGGCATAGGCATGGCCGCTCTCGATCAGCCCCTCGATCATCGCGATCATCGCGCCGATCCACTCGGTCGCGCGCGGCTCCCTGGTCGGCCGCAGGGCGCCCAGCGCGTCCATGTCGTCGTGATACCAGCCGATGGTCTGGTCGGTCAGGGCGCGGATGATCTCTTCCTTCGGCCGGCTGTCGCCCGCCGCCGCCATCTCGGCCGCCCGCGCGTTGATCTTGTCGTCGACATCGGTGAAGTTGCGGACGTAGGTGACGTGGTCCGGCCCGTAGACATGGCGCAGCAGCCGGAACAGCACGTCGAAGACGACGACGGGCCGGGCATTGCCGATATGGGCGCGGTCATAGACCGTCGGTCCGCAGACATACATCCGGACATTGTCGGGATCGAGCGGCTCGAATCGCTCCTTGGCCCGCGTTTTCGTGTTGTAGAGACTGATCTCGACCATGACCCTTCCTCGCGCGCGCTTCCGCCGGCGGGCGTATCAGGTTCGATCTGGGTTTGAAACAGAGGAACGGCCCGCCTGACGATGTCAGCCGGTAATGCAGCAGCAGATGATGATGCCGTTCGTTTTCATGGCCGCGACCCTAGCCGCGGAATCCGGCGCTGCCAAGCCCCAAACGGGGACAGGCAGCGCCGGCGCGCTCACACCCAGTAGCGCCAGGTCGCCGGCGGCGGTTCCGGGCCAAGACCGATGTCGCGGCGCAGGTGATCGGGCAGCGCCCGGCCCGGTCCCGGCCGCTGCCTGTCGCGCGACGCCGTGCCCCGCAGCGCCGCGGCCACGGTCAGCGCCAGCACCCGCCAGGCACCGTAGCGCGCGACCAGGGTCTCGACGGGGCCGCGCGGCCCGAAGGCCGGCGCACCGATCCTCAGCTCGACCATGATGCCCCCCGCCTCAGACATAGCTGACGATTTCGTATTCGACCCCGTCGCCGTCGCGGAAATAGAACCGCCGGCCGGGCTCGTAATCGGCATGGTTGACCGGCTCGAAACCCTCGGCCTTGACCCGGGCCTCGGCGGCGTCGAGATCATCGACCACCACTCCGACATGGTTGAGCCCGCCCAGTTGGCTGTAACTGTCCTGCGCCGGCAATTGCGCCCCGGCCCCGCCCGGCCCGGTATAGAGCGCCAGGTACTGGTCACCGGTGCCGACATGCACCGTGTGGCCATTGTTGATCGCCGTGCCCGACCAGCGCACGGACCAGCCGAACAGCCGCCCCATCAAGGCCGCCGTCGCCTCCGGGTCCCGCACCGTCAGGTTCACATGTTCCAGCATCCCGCTCATCGCTCTCTCCTTGGTTTCAAAGCATCGATGCAGAGGGGTGTAATTTCTCAAGTGAACTTGAGGTCAAGCGGGAATGCGCCCCCGGCCACATGGTTTCTCGCGCCCCGTGCGAGCGCGAGCCGGCAGGCGCTGGGGCGCTGCCCCGGACCCCGGAGTATTTCGGCAAAGAAGATTTCGGGCAGGTCTTCTTCTTTGTCCAAATACTCCCGCCGGAGGCGCCGCCCTCAACCGGCGCGCGCCCTCTTGCCATTGCCGCCGGTTCGTGGTCGCGTGCCGCCGCAAGGCAAGGAGACGGACATGAAGATTGCGGATCGGATCGGGCACATCACCGGCGGCGGCTCGGACGGCTGGGAGATTTACTATCGCACCAGCGCGATGATCGAGGCCGGCGAGCGGGTGCTGACGCTGACCATCGGCGAGCACGACATCCGCACCGACCCGTCGATCCTCGAGGCGATGCATCGCAGCGCCATGGCCGGCAATACCGGCTATGCCTTCGGGGCCGGCAAGCAGACCCTGCGCGCCGCGATCGCGGACCGGGTCGAGGCGCGGACCGGGGTGGCGACGAGCTGGCGCAACGTCGTGGTGACGCCGGGCGGCCAGGCGGCGCTGTTCGCGACCCACATGGCGCTGTGCGATGCCGGCGACACGGCGCTGCATTGCGATCCCTACTACGCCACCTATCCCGGCACGATCCGCGCCACCGGCGCCCATGCCGTCGCCGTGCCGACCCATTCGCGCGACAGCTTCCTGCCGCAGGAGGCCGAGATTTCCGCCCGGGCCGCGGGCGCGAAGACGCTGCTGATCAACACGCCGAACAACCCGACCGGCGTCGTCTACGACCGCGCCACGCTGGAGGGCATCGCCCGGGCGGTGCGCGCCCACGACCTGTGGCTGATCTCGGACGAGGTCTACGACACCCAGATCTGGCAGGGCCAGCATGTCAGCCCGCGCGCCCTGCCCGGCATGGCCGACCGCACCATCGCCGTCGGCTCGATGTCGAAGAGCCACGCCATGACCGGCTCGCGCCTGGGCTGGGTGGTGGCGCCGGAAGAGGTGGCCGAGGCGATCAACACCCTGGCCACCAACACCACCTATGGCGTGCCCGCCTATATCCAGGACGCCGCCCTCTTCGCGCTCAACCAGGGCGCGGAATTCGAGGAGAGGATCGCCGCCCCGTTCCGCCGCCGCCGCGAGATCGCGATGCGGGTGCTGGAGGGCTCGAACGCGATCCGCGTGATCCCCTCCTCGGGCGCGATGTATGTCATGCTCGACATCCGGGCGACGGGGATGAGCGGCAACGAATTCGCCAACGCCCTGCTCGAGGCCGAGCGCATCGCGGTGATGCCGGGCGAGAGCTTCGGCGCGGCGGCGGCGGGCCATGTCCGGGTGGCGCTGACCATCGCCGACGAGCTGTTCGAGGAAGCGATGGTGCGGCTGGCCGGCTTTGCCGAGCGGCAATTGCCCTGAGAGCCTGTGGCGGGCGGAGTGAGGGGGCTGTCTGCCCCCTCTTCGCGCCTCGGGCGCGAATTCACCCCCGAGGATACTTATGAGCAGAAAGTAGGCAGAAATGCACAGCTGAGTGGTGCACGCTCCTGGAACGGCCAACGGGACGAGGCGCGCGGACCCGGCGCGGACGGCTGGGAGGGCTTGCCCTTCGACCTGCCGGCTGCATAGTGGCGCCGGGGTATGAGGGGAAAGCCATGGATCACGACGATCTGCGCGACTGGTCGAAACGGGCGGCCGACTGGGGCCATGCCTATCACGCCGGGCTGCGCGACCGGCCGGTGCGGGCGCGGACCAAACCCGGCGAGATCGCCGCGCAACTGCCCGGGACGGCGCCGGAAGAGCCCGAGGACATGGAGACCGTCTTCGCCGATTTCGAGCGCATCGTGCCGCCCGGGCTGACCCACTGGCAGCACCCGCGCTTCTTCGCCTATTTCCCCGCCAACGCCGCCCCGGCCTCGATGCTGGCCGAACAACTGGCCAATACCATCGCCGCCCAGGGCATGCTGTGGCAGACCTCGCCCGCCGTCACCGAGGTCGAGCAGGTGATGATGGCCTGGCTGCGCGATGCGCTCGGGCTGGCCGAGCATTTCACCGGCACGATCCACGACAGCGCCACCACCGCCACCCTGAGCGCGGTGCTGACGATGCGCGAGCGGGCGCTGGACTGGGCCGGGCTGCGCGCGGGCCTGTCGGGGGCGCCGCGGCTGCGGCTCTACGCCAGCGCCGAGACCCATTCCTCGGTCGACAAGGCGGCGCGGATCGCCGGCATCGGCCAGGAGAACCTGGTCAAGGTGCCGACCGACAGCACCAACGCGATGAAGCCCGGCGCGCTGGCCGGGGCGATCCGGGCCGACCAGGCGGCGGGCCACCTGCCGATCGGTGTCGTGCTTTGCGCCGGCGGCACCTCGATCGGCGCCTTCGACGGCATCGCCGACTGCCTCGCCATCGCCCGGGCCGAGGGGCTCTACAGCCATGTCGACGCCGCCTGGGCCGGCTCGGCGATGATCTGCCCCGAGTTCCGCCCGCTCTGGGCCGGGGTCGACGGCGCCGACTCGATCGTCTTCAACCCGCATAAGTGGCTCGGCGCCCAGTTCGACTGCTCGGTCCAGTTCCTCGCCGATCCGACGCCGCAGGTCCGGACCCTGGGGCTGCGGCCGACCTATCTCGAGACCATCGGCGAGGAGGAGATCACCAATTTCAACGAATGGACGGTGCCGCTGGGCCGCCGCTTCCGGGCGCTGAAGCTGTGGTTCCTGCTGCGCGCCTACGGCCTGAGCGGCCTGCGCCAACGGATCCGCAACCATGTCGCATGGTCGCGCGAGCTGTGCGAGGTGATCCGGGCGATGGACGGGGTCGAGATCGTCACCGAGCCGTCGCTGTCGCTGTTCACCTTCGCCCTGACCGAAGGCGATGCCGCGACCGAGGCGCTGCTGGCGCGGATCAACGACGACGGCCGAGTCTACCTGACCCAGACCAGGGCCGGCGGCCGCTTCGTGATCCGGGTCCAGGTCGGCCAGTTCGACTGCAGCCGCGACGATGTCATGTGCGTCGCCGCGGTGCTGCGCGAGATGCTGGGCTGAGTTCCCCGCCCCGCGCCGGACCTTCGCGCGCCGAAAATAGGACGGGCGGCCGAAGCCGCCCGCCCGTCCGCCACTTCCGCAGGGGGTCAGAAGTGGTAGGAGACCTTGACCTCGGCCGTGACCGGCTTGAGGTCGGTGCCGGTGCCGCCGAAGTTCTTGAAGCGGTGGGCCAACACCTCGCCGCCCAGCGTCCACTGGTTGTTCAGCGCGTAATCGGCGCCGAGACCGGCGAAATAGCCGTTGTCGGTGTGGCTTGCGCCGCCGACCGTGGCCTTGGCCGAGGCGACGCCCAGCGTGCCGTAGAGGAAGACGTTGCCCAGGTCCGGGCCGGCCTTCACGGCGAGCCGGGCGACATGGTCGAGCTTGCCGCCGCCGCCCAGGGTGATGTTGCTGGTGTCATAGGCCAGTTCGCCGCCCGCGACCCAGTTGCCGAAATCGTAGAGATAGCCGGCATGGACGCCGCCGATGGCGCCGTTGCCGCCGGTGCCGTTGACGTTGGAATAGCCGAGCTGGGCGCCGACATAGCCGCCGGTCCAGTCATGGCCGGCCGGCATCGCCACCGGCGCCGGCGCCACCGGAGCCGGTTTCTGGACGGGTTCGGCCATGCCGCCGGCGAAGGCCGGGGCCGCCATCAGGCTGGCTGCGGCGAGCGCTGCGAATGTCTTCATCTCTCTGTCTCCATCATTCTTCCGGCCGCCACTGCCCGGGCGGCTTCGGGGACCGCGGAGCGCCCGCGGTGACGCCCTTGAATTGGTCAGCCCGAGGCCGGTTCCAAGGGGGTGTCACGGCGCAGTGAAGGCGATTGACGGGACGAGAGCGAAACGCGCATCTTCCCGCCGAACGTCGCGTCGCTTCTGGCAGGATGGCGCCGATCCGGGCTGGACAGGTCCCGGGGCGGGCGCCATAAATGAACGCACGTTCATTTCCGGGAGGACATCATGCAGATCGACCAGACAGCGGCCATCGTCACCGGCGGAGCCTCGGGCCTCGGCGCCGCGACCGCACGCGCCTTCCGCGCCGCCGGCGCCGCGGTCACGATCTTCGACCGCGACGCCGCCCGCGGCGGTGCGCTGGCCGAGGAGATCGGCGCCAGTTTCGTCGCGACCGACGTCACCGACGCGGCCAGCGTCGCCGCCGGGATCGAGGCGGCGAAGGCCGCGATGGGCGGGCTCAACGCGGTGGTCAACTGCGCCGGCATCGCCATCGCCGAGAAGACCGTGGGCCGCGACGGCCCGCACGACCTCGACCGCTTCCGCAAGGTGATCGACATCAACCTCGTCGGCTCGTTCAACGTGCTCCGCCTTGCCGCGGCCGAGATGGCCGGCAACGAACCGGGCGAGAGCGGCGAGCGCGGGGTGATCGTCAACACCGCCTCGGTCGCCGCCTTCGACGGCCAGAAGGGCCAGGCCGCCTATACCGCCTCCAAGGCCGGCATCGCCGGGATGACCCTGCCGATCGCCCGTGACCTTTCCGGCCAGGGCATCCGCATCTGCGCCATCGCCCCGGGCGTCTTCCTGACGCCGATGCTGGAAGGGCTGGGCGAGGAGGTGCAGGCCGGGCTGGCCGCCGACGTCACCTTCCCGAAGCGGCTCGGCCGGCCCGAGGAATACGCCGCGCTGGCGAAGTTCATCGTCGAATGCGGCTATCTCAACGGCGAGGTGATCCGCCTCGACGGCGCGCTGCGGATGAAGTGACGCGACTCGGCAAGGGAGGGGGCTGTCTGCCCCCTCTTCGCGCCGCGGCGCGAATTCACCCCCGAGGATATTTTCGCTGAGAGGAAAGCCGGAAAGGCGCGCTTGACCCCGGTCAATGCACCGAGGGCGCCGGGCGACGAGGCTGAGACCATCGCTTCGCTGCTCCGGAGGGCTTCGAGATGCTTGATATTTCCGACCGGCTATTCGTCATCCTGTTCTTTCCCAGCCTGTTCATCAGCCTCGGCTGGTTCTTCCTCGGCGTCGCCGCGCTGTGGTGGATCTCGATCCAGAACAAGGCGCTGAAACGCAAGTCCGGACAGTAGCCCGCCGGCGGCGCAGGACGCCGCGCGTGCCCCCTTTTCAGCCCCAGGGGCGGCGCCTATCCTGAGCGCCGCAGCAACCGGAGTCCGCCATGTCCCTGCCCGACGCCCCGATCACCATCCGCCCGCTCCATGCCGCCGACGAGGATGCCTGGCGCGCGCTGTGGACCGGCTACCTGGATTACTACGAGACTGCGGTGACCGAGGAGGTCTATCGCGTCACCTTCAAGCGGCTGCTGTCGGGGGACGACACCGAGTTCCACGGCCTCGTCGCGCTGGTCGACGACAAGCCGGTCGGGCTGGTGCATTACCTGTTCCACCGCCATTGCTGGAAGGTCGAGAATGTCTGCTACCTGCAGGATCTCTATACCGACCCGGCGCTGCGCGGCCGCGGCGTCGGCCGGGCGCTGATCGAGGCGGTCTACGCGGAGGCCGACAAGGCCGGGGCGCCGGCGGTCTACTGGCTGACGCAGGAATTCAACTATGCCGGGCGGATGCTCTATGACCGGGTCGGCGTGAAGACCCCGTTCATCCGCTACAACCGGCCGTCATGAGCCGGCGCGCCGCCCTGGCCGGGCTGCTGGCGCTGGCCGGGCTGGCCGCCTGCGCCCCCGCGCCCGTCGCCGTCGAGATGCCCGAGCGCGCGGCGCTGTCGACCGCGCCGCTGCCGCCGATGAAACGCTTCGGCCCGGTGCGGGTGACGCCGCCCCAGCGCAGCAATATCGACATCGCCCGTGACTTCCTCGATCTCAGCTTCCGGATGGAAAGCGGCCGCCCCCTGCCCTGGATGACCCGCTTCGACGGACCGGTGACGGTGGCGATGACCGGGCCGGCGCCGGCCACGGCGGCAACCGACCTCGACGCCCTGCTGCACCGGTTGCGGCAGGAGGCGCGGATCGACATCCACCGCGCCCGGGCCGGCCAGGCCGCCAACATCACCGTCCAGTTCCTGCCGCGTCGCAAGATGCAGGCGCTGGTGCCGCAGGCGGCCTGCTTCGTCGCGCCACGGATCCGCTCGTGGGAGGAGTTCCGCCGCGCCCGCCACGGCGACACGCTGGACTGGGCGACGCTGACGAAGCGGCAGACGCTGGCCGTCTTCATCCCCTCCGACACCAGCCCGCAGGACGTGCGCGACTGCCTGCACGAGGAAATCGCCCAGGCGCTGGGGCCGCTGGACGACCTCTACCGGCTGACCGACAGCATCTTCGATGACGACAACTTCCACACCGTGCTGACCGGCTTCGACATGCTGGTGCTGCGCGCCTACTATGCGCCCGAGCTGGGCAACGGCACGACGCGCATCCAGGCGGCGACGCGGCTGCCGGCGATCCTGGCCCGGCTCAACCCGGCCGGCGAGCATGTCGCGCCGAATGCCGATCCCGGACCGACGCCGCGCGCCTGGATCGACGCGATCGAGACCGCGCTGGGGCCGCGCACCCGCGCCTCCCGGCGGGTCGAGGCCGCCCGCCACGCCGTCGACATCGCCCGCCAGCGCGGCTGGAACGACGCCCGCATGGCCTTCAGCTGGTTCGCCCTCGGTCGGCTGTCGCTGGCCTCCGATCCCGAGACCGCCGTCACCGCCTTCGCCGAGGCGGCGCGGATCTACCGGCGGCTGCCGAATACCGCGGTTCACCTTGCCCATATCGACATGCAGATGGCCGCCTTCGCCCTCAATGCCGGCCAGCCGGCGCATGCACTCGAGCTGGTCGACCGCGACATCCCCGCCACCCGCAGGGCCGAGAACGCCGCGCTGCTTTCCACCCTGCTGATGATCCGTGCAGCGGCGCTGGACGCGCTCGGCCGCCCGGCCGAGGCCCGGGCCGCCCGGCTCGACAGTCTGGGCTGGGCGCGCTATGGCTTCGGCGCGGATCTCAAGGTCCGCGCGAGGCTGGCCGAGATCGCCGCGCTGGCCCATCGACCCAAGGGAGGCTGACAGGCATGATCGTGATCGCGGGACTGGTATTGGGGGCGCTCTACGGCGGGTTTCTGGCCCGGCGGCGCAAGGGCAGCGGCCTCGATATCGCGCAATATGCCGCCGGCTACGGCATCCTGTTCGCGATCCTCGGCCTGTTCGTCACCATCATCGTCGAAAGGCTGGTCTGAGCGCGATGTTCATCCCCTTCTTCGAGACCCTGCGCGCCGCCGGCATCCCGGTCAGCTTGCGCGAATATCTCGGCTTTCTCGAGGGGATGCGCGCCGGGCTGGCGACCTATGACGTCGAGGCCTTCTACTACCTCGCCCGGATGACCATGGTGAAGGACGAGCGTCACATCGACCGCTTCGACCGCGCCTTCGCCGCCAGCTTCTCGGGCCTCGAGGAGATCTCGACCGATGCCGTGCTCGAGGCGCTGGAGCTGCCCTCGGACTGGCTCGAAAAGCTGGCCGAGAAGCACCTGACGCCCGAGGAGAAGGCCGAGATCGAGGCGCTCGGCGGCTTCGACAAGCTGATGGAGACGCTGCGCGAGCGGCTCAGGGAACAGGAAGGCCGACACCAGGGCGGCAACAAGTGGATCGGCACCGCCGGCACCTCGCCCTTCGGCGCCTACGGCTACAACCCCGAGGGCGTGCGCATCGGCCAGAAGGAAAGCCGCCACCAGCGCGCGGTCAAGGTCTGGGACAAGCGCGAGTTCAAGAACCTCGACGACTCGATCGAACTGGGCACGCGCAACATCAAGGTGGCGCTGAAGCGGCTGCGCAAATGGGCCCGCGACGGCGCCGAGGAAGAGCTCGACCTCGACGGCACCATCCGCAAGACCGCCGAACACGGCTATCTCGACGTCCAGACCCGGCCCGAGCGCCGCAACGCGGTCAAGGTGCTGCTGTTCCTCGATGTCGGCGGCTCGATGGACCCCTATGTCAGGGTGGTCGAGGAGCTGTTCAGCGCCGCAAGGGCCGAGTTCAAGCATCTCGAGCATTACTACTTCCACAACTGCCTCTATGAAGGCGTCTGGCGCGACAACCGGCGGCGCTGGGATGCCCAGCTCGCGACCGCCGAGCTGCTGCGCACCTATGGCCACGACTACAAGTGCATCTTCGTCGGCGACGCCACCATGTCGCCCTACGAGATCACCCATGCCGGCGGCGCCAACGAGCACTGGAACGCCGAGGCGGGCCATGTCTGGCTCGGCCGCGCGATCGAGCAATGGCCGTCGACGCTGTGGATCAACCCGACGCCGGAACGCTACTGGAACACGTCGCATTCGATCCGGCTGATCCGCGACATCTTCGAGGACCGGATGGTGCCGATGACGCTGGACGGCCTTTCCCGCGGCATCCGGGAGTTGAGCCGGTGAGCACCCTGGCGCGGCTCTGGCGGCATCACCGGCTGTCGCTGGTCGCCTTCGTCCTCGCCGCCGGCCTGACCCTGTTCTTCGCCATCCGCATGGCGGTGTTCTCGGTCTACTGGTCCGATCCGGCGCATCACAACCAGGTGCCGCAGGGCTGGATGACGCCGCGCTACGTCGCCCGCTCGTGGCAGGTGCCGCCCGAGACCGTGACCGCCGTCACCGGGCCGCTGCAGGCCAAGGGCCATCCGATGACGCTCGAGCAGATCGCGGATGCCCAGGGCGTGCCGCTGACCGACCTGATCGCCCGGATCGAGGCCGCGCTGGCGGCCGAGAAGGCCAGCAGGCAGGCAGGGCGGCCATGACCGAAGCCCTTCTGGCGCTGGTGCCCGAATACGGGCTGTGGCTGCTGGCGGCCACGACCTTCCTGTCCTGCCTCGCCCTGCCGGTGCCGTCCTCGCTCATGATGCTGACGGCGGGCGGCTTCACCGCCACCGGGGATCTCGGCCTGAGTTCGGTGCTGATGGCGGCCTATGGCGGGGCGGTGCTGGGCGACCAGACCGGCTTCGCCCTCGGCCGCAGCGGTGGCGGCGCGCTGTTCGACCGGCTGCGCCGCGCCCCGCGCCGGGCCGCGGTGATCGCCAAGGCGGAGGCACTGATGCGGCGTCGCGGGAGCATCGGCGTCTTCCTGTCGCGCTGGCTGTTCTCGCCGCTGGGGCCGTGGATCAACTTCGCCGCCGGCGCGGCGCGGATGGGCTGGCACCGCTTCACCGCCTCCGGCGCGGCGGGCGAGGCGGTCTGGGTCGCGGTCTATGTCGGGCTCGGCCGCGTCTTCGCCGGCAATATCGAGGCCGCCAACGACCTGCTCGGCTCGGCGCTCGGCTTCCTCGCCGCCGGGGCGCTGACCGTCGGCCTCGGGCTGTGGCTGCGCCACCTGCTGCGCAACGGCCACCTGCACCGCCATCCCTGACCCCGGCGGGCTACTCCTCGGCCCGCAGCGCCGCGCGCTCGCGCTGCAGCCACAGCGCGGTCAGGATCAGCGGCCCGTTCGCCACCTCGCCGCTTGCCACCAGCGCCATCAACGCGTCGAAATCCAGCACATGGGCGCGGATATCCTCGTGCTCGTCCTCGAGCCCGCCCAGCCCCGCGGCATCGTCCGGCAGGTCGGTCAGGGCGACATAGGAATAGAGATATTCGTTCAGCGCCCCCGGCGACGGGTAGTATTCGCTGACCTTGCGCATCTCGCCCAGCGCCAGCCCCGCCTCTTCCAGCGCCTCGCGCCGCGCCGCGTGCTCCGGCGTCTCGCCGGCGTCGATCCGGCCGGCGATCGGTTCGAGCTGCCAGGGCTGGGCATCGCCGCGGCCGAAGGGACCGGCGCGGAACTGCTCGACCACCATCACCCGGTCGCGGCGCGGATCGTAGGGCAGCACGGTGACGGCATCGCCGAGGATGAACACCGCCCGGTTGACCAGCGCCCCCATCGAGCCGTCGAAGCGGCGGTGGCGCAGGTCGTATTCCTCGACCGCGAAGAAACGGGCGTAGGGCTCGTGCCGTGCATGCACGGCGACATCCTCGGCCCCGGCGGCGTGGCGGATGGCGGCCGGGCCGCCCCGCCGCGCCCGCAGCCGCGAGGCGGCGCGCAGCAGCATCTGGGGATAGCGCGCCAGCAGTTCCTCGGAGCTGCGCTCGCCATAGGCGGCCATGAAGTCGCCCGCCGTCGAGACGACGATCTCGCCCCATTCCGCCACCCAGTCGGCCAGGCTCCAGGGCGCGCCGGGGTCGAGCAGGCCCGGATCGGGAAAGAACACCCGGGCGGTGACGGTGGTGCCATCGGTGCCGACGGCGACGTCATGGGCGTGATAGGCGAACCCGCCCTCGTAGAAGTCGAGCCGGGCGACATCCTCGTCGCTCATGCCGCGCACCAGCATCCCCTCGGCCACGGCGCCGGGCCGCGGCAGGATCATCGGGAAGCTGTGGCCCGCCGCCCAGTGCACCGCGTGATCGGCCAGCCGGGCGGGATGCAGCTCGACCGCGCGGCCGAGCACGGTTTCCAGCAGCGGCGGATGGCACAGGGTGCCGTAGAAGAAGAAATCGTGCATCGGTCCCGGGCGCGTTGAGGAATATCCCCGCCGTTGTGCGGGCAAACGCCGAGGACATCAATGGCGGATGGCCGGCCGGGACCTCACGGCCAGCGGCGCGAGACCCATTCGGTCAGCAGCCCGGCAAAGGCGCCGCCGACCAGCAGCGCGATCAGCACGTCGGGGGTCAGCATCATCCGGCCGTAATCGACCGCCAGGCCGAACATCGCCTGCAGCGCGTCGACCGGACCGTGATAGCGCATCTTCATCGAGCGCAGCACCATCTGGCGCGCCGAGAACAGCAGCAGGGCGAAGAAGACGATGGTGGCCGAGGTCCGCAACCCGGCCGCGATGGCGAAGCGGTAGCTGCGGCCGACAAGGTCGCCCATCAACTGCCAGCCGCAAAGCAGCCCGATGCCGGCACAGACATAGGAGAAATAGCCGAACTGGGTGTCGGGCGGCATCGCCGGCTTGAACGCCTCGGCCCCGGAATAGGCCACGAGGGCGAAGGCGATGGCGGCGATGAGCTTGGCGGCGGTGGGCATGGGGGTCCTCGGGCGGCGTCCTCGAACGGGGTGCGCGCCAGTCTCCGCAGCGCGGCCCCGGCGCGCAAGGGTGGACGGGAATTTTCCGTGCCGCTGTGGCGGCTTGGCCCGCTATGCGCGGCCCGGGCCGGTGGCGCTCGCGGCTTCGGAAGCCCGCCGTCCACAAGAGCACGGGCCCCGGCTGGGTTTTCCCGAAGCCGGCTCCGAGCCCTCTGTGGAATTACGACAAGAGCCTTGGCCCGGAATCAAGGGCGTAGCCCGCCGGGCCGCGCCCTCCCTCCCCCTTGGGAGGGCGCCTTGGCGATGTCGCTTGCCGCTCGGAAGTCGTCCGGGGCTTTCGGGACAAGGCGCAAACCACGGGCAGTATGGACGCCCACCCGAGGGAGGGCGCAGCCTTCCGTTGCGCGCTGCCAAGGGTCCCGCAACGCCCGCCTTGCGGACAACCGCCAGCGCCCCGGATCGCCCTACCCCTTGAAGCCCTGGTAGGCTGCCAGAGCCCGGGCCCGGCCCGCGGCCAGGTCGACCAGCGGTGCCGGATAGGGCGTGTCGGGGCGCAGCCCCCAGCGACCCGGCACGGCATCGAAAAAGGCCAGCGCCTCCGCGCCCGGCCGGTCCGACAGTTCGGCGACGAAGCGGCGGCGATAGGCGCCGTCGGGGTCGAACTTTTCCGCCTGCCCGGCCGGGTTGAAGATGCGGAAATAGGGCGCCGCGTCGGGGCCGCAGCCGGCCACCCATTGCCAGCCCATCGCGTTCGAGGCCGGGTCCCAGTCGATCAGGCAGTCCTCGAACCATTCCCGGCCGACCCGCCAGTCGGTCAGCAGGTGCTTGGTCAGGTAGGAGGCGGCGACCATCCGCGCCCGGTTGTGCATCGTGCCCGTCACGTACATCTCGCGCAGCGCCGCATCGACGAAGGGTTCGCCGGTCATCCCCCGGCGCCAGCGTTCGGCATCGTCATTGTCGCCGCGCCATGGGAAACCGTCCCATTCCGGGCGCCAGTTGGCCGTCCCGAGTTCGGGAAAATGGTGCAGCAGGTGATAGGCGAATTCGCGCCAGACCAGTTCCTTGAGGAAGGTCTCGGCGCCGCCGATGCCGTCCTCCCACAGCCGCCGGGCGGCGTGCCAGATCCGGCGCGGACCGATCTCGCCCAGGACCAGGTTCTCGGACAGGCGCGAGGTGGCGTTGCCGGCGGGCAGGTCGCGGCCGGCGCGGTAGCCGGAGATCCGGCGGTCGAGGAACTCCGCCAGCCGGTCCTCGGCCGCCGCCTCGCCCACCGCCGCGTGGCGTGCCACCACGGCCGCCCCGCGCCGCATCGCCGCGCCGAGCGCCCAGTCGGCCAGGTTGTCGCTTGGCGGCCAGGCCGCAGGCGGGCGCAACGCCGTCACCCGGGACAGCGGCGCCTCGACCGGGCGACCGCGCACCGCCTTCCAATAGGGCGTGTAGACCTTGTAGTAGCCGCCCTGCCCGGTCCTTACCGTCCACGGCTCGTGCAGCAGGTGGCCGGGGAAGCTGCGCGCGTCGATACCCTGTGCCCTGAGCGCCGCCTTGACCCCGGTGTCGCGCGCCTGGGCCGCCGGATCGTAGAGCCGCGACCACCAGACCGCCCCGGCCCCGGTCTCCTCGATCAGCCGCTGCAGCTGCTCCAGCGCCCGGCCCCGGCGCAGCACCAGCCCGCTGCCGATGCCCTCCAGAACCTCCCCGAAGGCGCCGACAGCTTCGCCCAGCCGCCATTTCGGCGCCGCGCCCAATGTCTCGACGCATTCGTCGCAGAGGAAGACCGGGATCACCGGCCGGCCGGTCGCCGCGGCCGCCGCCAGCATCGGGTGATCGGCGCGGCGCAGGTCGCGCCGCAGCCAGCAGAGGATCGGGGTCGTCTCGGTCATGCCCACCTTCCCGGCGGGACCCGCCGCCGCTTACAGAACCCGGTCCAGCGCCGCGATCAGCTTCTCGACCTCCTCGGCGCTGGTGTAGTGCACGAAGGAAAGACGCAGCACGCCATGCGCCGGATCAATCCCCATGCCCTCCAGCGGCCGCACGGCATAGAAATCGCCGCCACCGGCCATGATCCCGTGCGGGGCCAGATCGGCCGCCAGCGCCTCGCCCGGCCGCTGCGCCGCCACCGCCACGGTCGGCGCCCGGTTCTCGGCCCGGCGCGGACCCAGCAGCCGGACATCGTTGCGCGCCGCGAGGTAGTCGAGCAGCGGTTGCAGCAGCCGGACCTCGTGGCCGCGCATCAGGTCGTGGACGAAGGCACCGCGGGCGACGGGATCGTCGCCGGTGCCGCCGTGATGGGCGTATTGGGCGTCGATGTAATCCGCCATGCCGGCACAGGCGGCGACCTGGGCATGGTCCGGCCCGGCCGGGGTGAAACGCTTGTAGAGCGTGTCGGCGTTGAAGTAATGCGCCTGGTTGGGCAGCGCCGCGCCCAGCGCCCGGCGGATCACCATCAGGCCCTGGTGCGGGCCGTAGGTCTTGTAGGCCGAGAACAGGTAGATGTCGGCCCCCAGCGCACCGACATCCGGCAGCCCGTGCGGTGCGTAGGAAACGCCGTCGACACAGGCATAGGCGCCGGCGTCATGGGCCAGCGCGACGATCTCGGCCACCGGGTTGATCTCGCCGACCACGTTCGAGCAATGCGGGAAGCAGACCAGCCTGACCTTGCCGTCGCCGAGCAGGTCGGAGAGGTCGGACGGATCGAGATGGCCGGTCTCCGGGTCCATCCGCCATTCGCGGATCTCGATGCCCTCCTCGGCCAGCTTGCGCCAGACCCCGGTATTCGCCTCGTGGTCCTGGTTGGTGACGACGATCGCCGCGCCCTCGGGCAGGTACTGGCGGAAGGCCTGGGCGAGGACATAGGTGTTGGCGCTGGTCGAGGGGCCGAAGGACAGCTCGTCGCTCTCGACACCGAGGAGCGCGGCCAGCCTGGCGCGCGCCTCGTCCATCTCGGCCCCGCCCAGCTGGGAGGCGGCGAAGGGGGCGTAGGGCTGCACCTTGCGCGCGTGGTAGAAGCGGAACAGGCGCTTGAGCACCGGCGCGCAAGTATAGGAGCCGCCAGCGTTTTCGAACAGGGCCTGGCCCTGAAGCGAGGGTTCGGAAAAGGCCGGGAACTGGGCCCGGGTGTAATCGATATCGAGCTGCATTCTGTCTCTCACATGCGGGGATGCGGCAAGGGATCGGGGCGCTCACCGGCCGCGCGGCACCCTCCTCGCGAAGAGGGACGCCCGGACCGATGAGCGGGACCGTCAGGCGTTGACGTCGACGACGACGCGGCCCTTGACCTGGCCTTTCAGGATCGCCTTGCCGAGATCGGGCAGGTCGGCCAGCGTGGCCGGCTGGATCATCGCCTCCAGCTTGTCCATCGGCAGGTCGCGGGCGATCCGCTCCCAGGCGCGGACGCGGTTGTCATAGGGCTGCATCACGCTGTCGATGCCCAAGAGGTTGACGCCGCGCAGGATGAAGGGGGTGATCAGCGCGCCCTCGATCGCCGCCCCGCCGGCAAGGCCGACGGCGGCCACCGAGCAGCCGTATTTCATCTGCTTGAGCACCCGGCCCAGCATCACGCCGGCGACGGCGTCGACGCAGCCGGCCCAGCGCTCGCTCTCCAGCGGCTTGCGGGTGACCTCGGCGAACTCGTCGCGCGCCACGATCTCCTGCGCGCCCAGCCCTTTCAGGTAATCGGCCTGTTCCGGACGGCCGGTGACGGCGGCGACCTGGTAGCCCAGGTTCGCCAGGATCGCGGTGGCGACCGAGCCGACGCCGCCGGCGGCGCCGGTGACCAGCACCTCGCCCTTCTCGGGCCGCAGCCCGTGATCCTCGAGCGCCATCACCGACAGCATCGCGGTGAAGCCGGCGGTGCCGACCGCCATCGCCTGCCGCGCCGTCAACCCGGCCGGCAGCGGCACCAGCCAGTCGGCCCGGACCCGCGCCTTCTGGGCATAGCCGCCCCAATGCGCCTCGCCGACGCGCCAGCCGGTCAGCACCACCTTGTCGCCCGGCTTGTAGCGCGGGTCGTCGCTGGCCTCGACGGTGCCGGCGAAATCGATCCCCGGCACATGCGGGTAGCGCCGCACCAGCCCGCCGCCCGGCCCGACGCAGAGCCCGTCCTTGTAGTTCACCGTCGAGTATTCGACGGCGACGGTGACCTCGGCCTCGGGCAGGCTGTCCTCGGACAACTCCTGCACCGCCGCATGGGTCTTACCCTCGTCGTCCTTCTCGACCAGCAGCGCCTTGAACATCGTCAGCTCTCCTTCGTAGCGGCCCCGGCCCCCTCGCGCGCGTCGAAGCGGGCGAGGATGTCGGCGGCGGTTTTGCGGTAGATGTCGTTCACGATATCGGGCTCGGCCCCGGAGGTGAGCCCGGCGAGATGGGCAAGGAAGGCGAAGGCGTCGCGGCGCAGCAGCAGCACCTGCGCCGAGGACGCGTCCTGCTTGGCCGCGGCCTCGCGCACCGCGTCGTTCAGCCCCTCGATCGCTTGGCCCAGGATGCCGTGGGCCGAGGCGGCGACCTCCTTGCCGCCCAGCACCAGCTTGGACAGCGGCAGCTCGGTCTTCGCCATCCTGCGGATCATGTCCTCGGCGCGGGCGAAATCCTCGCTCACCGCGCCGCGCAGCTCGGGCGTGCCCGACTCCCAGGCGTTGAGCAGCCGGAAGGCGTGGTCGGATAGGGCTCCGTCGAGCAGCTTGGTCAGATCCATGTCATCTCCTGTTGCGCCGCGCCGGCCCGGAGGCTGCGCGGCGGTCTCGTGTCATTGCCGGGGCGCGGCCCCGGAGCGCGCCACCGGCAGGCGCGACTCCGCCGCACTGTGGCACAAAGGACGGGGCGGCGACACACCCTCCTTGCAGGGCGTGCTAGCGGCCCGGGCCCTTCCAGTCGATCTGGCAGATCTCGGCCGAGCGGCCGTCGAAATCCCAGACCCGGCCGAAGGCGCGCACCCGGCCCTTGGTGGCGGTGGCGACGGTGATGTCGGGGCCCATCCAGTATTCCGTGTTGGTGACGACGATCTCGCTGTCGGGTTCCTTGCCCTGCACCGGCACCACCTCGCCCTGGATCTTCTTGCCCACCATCAGCCGGCGCGCCTTGCCCTCGGTCTCGAAGACGACCGGCGCGCGCTCGGCGCCGAGGAACTCGGCCACCAGCACCGAGAACAGCCCGGTCGTGCCCTTGGCCGCGCCCGAGAAGATCGCCACCAGCCCGTCATAGGCGGCGTCGCTGGCCCGTTCGTCGATATAGGCCGCCGCCTTCCAGCCGCCGCGCGCCATCAGGCCGGGGATCTCCAGCAGCAGCCCGACATTCAGCCCCGAGAGGTCCTCGTCGCCGTAATGGCCGCTGTCGATCCGCACCCCGGCCCAGGCCTGGCAATAGCCCTCGGTCGGCGGGTGGTTGCCCAGCGAGACCACGCAGGGGCAGAACACGGTGCAGTTGCAGTTCAGGATCAATTCGCCCCTGATCGCCCATTCGGTCAGGGCGGCCGGGGCCGGTCGGCTCATCGTTTCGGTCGTCATCTTCTTCCTCCTCCCGCGCCGGTCAGGATGCCAGCGCCATTCCTCCCAATGCCGCCGCCGCCGCCAGCAGCACCACGCCCAGCGGGCGGGTGAGCGGCCGGCCCAGATCGGGCAGCTTCTCGAAAACCATCAGCAGGGTCGCCAGCCCCATCCACCACAGGTTGGCCATGCCGCCGACGAAGGCGAGCCCCATCAGCGCCCAGCAGCAGCCCAGGCAGACCGCGCCCAGCCGCAGCCCCATTTCCAGCGCGCCGGACGGCCCCGGCCGCCAGTGCTGCAGGAAGAAGGTCAGCGGCGCGCGACACTGGCTCAGGCAGGCCTCCTTCAGGCGCGAGAACTGGTAGGCCCCGGCAACGGCGCAGAGCGCGGCCGAGAGACCGAGGCTGGTGCTCTGCCCGGCCGGGGTCAGCAGTCCGGCGCGGGCCAGCGCCAGCTGGGCGGAACCGAAACCGAGCGAGGCGACAGCCCAGACCGCCAGGTAGCCGGCCAACAGCGCGACGAACCCCGCCGCGCCGCCGGCGCCGGCATGGCCGAGATCGAGATAGGTGCGCAGGGACGGCGCCGCGGTCGGCGCCATCATCGCCGCCGCCATCACCGCCCACATCAGGGTCACGGCCAGCGGCGCGGCCGAGGCCGCCCCGCCGCCGCAAAGCGCGGTCCAGAAGCCCGGCGCGACGGCACCCGGCCCGCCGGCCTGCTGCTGCGCCATCAGCCAGAGAATCGCCCAGGCGGCCAGGACCAGCGCGAAGAACCCGCCCCACAGGGCGCGGCGCAGCCCGGGCCCCGGCCGGACGCCGCTGCGCACCTCAGCTCCACCCTCCATCCCCATGATCGCGCGGGTTTTCATCGCCATATGCCCCGTTGCCTCCCGGCCTCGCGGGAGTGCCGGCATCCTGCCCCAAAGATTTGCCGGCTGACCAGATCCCTCGAAATGTGACGCTGGGTCACTTGGCCGGTTCCCCGGCTCACGGGCGACGGCGATGCAAAGCCCGCTGCGCGGGGTCCAGGAAACAAGCGGCCGCGCCTTTCCCCGCGGGAGGGAGGGCGCGGCCCGGCGGCTGCCCCCCCTTTCGTCCGGGTCGCAGACCCACGGCCCTCTCGGCCTCTCCCCCCCATTGCGGACGCCCCGCCCGATCCCTATATTGAGCCTGTTCCGGGCAACCGGGACTATGGACATAAACGCGCTCGTAATAAGCGGATCGGACCCGGGGGCGGTACCCGGCGGCTCCACCAAATCATCCCTCGTTGGGGGCGAATGGGGCCGAAACAGGATCGACGAACGTCTAAAGGGGTTTGCTTTGTCCCGGTGAGCTACCACCGTTATCGGTGCGCAAAGTACAGTTGCCAACGACAACCGTGCTCCGGTGGCCCTGGCTGCGTAAGCAGCTCGGGTAACCGAACCTTAAGCCCTTGCGCCTAGCCGCGTAAGGCGGGGTCCGCAGGTACCTGGCAACAGAAACCTGCACCTCACATAAATGTTTCAACATATGGTTGTATTTGCATATCATAGCCTCTAGCGTCGCCGAAAATCCGGTTTGACGAGATGGTTGAGAGGTTCGTGATGCGCCACGCCCGGGGGGCTTTCGCAGCATTTGTCGCAATTGGCCTGATCGCCTCCGGTCTGTCCTGGACGGGGAGGCCCGCCGGCGCGGCCGGATCGCAGGCCGGAGAGCGGTTCGATGTCTCGAAACTGCCCGTCGGCACCGTCATTCGCTGGCAGGCCGAGAACGGCAACACGACCGAGCACTTCCTCGGGCGCGATGGCGACAAGGGCTACAAGATCAGCTTCCGGCGCGACGGCTCCCGCGGCCATCCCCTGGCCATGACCTGGTGGGTGACGCGCGACGGCCAGCTGACGCGCGCCGAGGGAGCCGGGATCTCGGATCGCTACCTGCCCAACGATTGCTCGCTGACGCTGGGGCGCTGCAAGTTCATCGTCATCCACGAGGACGGCCGCCGCGACAGCATGATCAGCATCGCCTCACGGAAGGGCGACCGCTGGAGCTACCAGCTGTTCCGCAACCGGGTGTCCGAAGCGACGCGGACCGAATACGGCACCTTCACCGTCGACCGCTACGGCTTCGTCATCGACCACGACTACGTGCTCGTGGGCGGCCATCGCGGCTGGATCCGGCGCCTGGAGCGAAAGTCGCCCTGAACCGGCCCCTGCGGGCTTGCCAAATCCGCCCGCCCTGTCACCATTCGCCGATGGGGTTTCGGCTGTCGGCCTTCTTCGGACCAGTCTGCGGCGCGCTGCTCGGCGCGCTGTCGTCGCCCCTGCCCGCGCGCGGCTGCGAAACGGCGCTGCTGCTCGCCATCGACGTCTCGGGCTCGATCGACGAAGGCGAATACCGGCTGCAGACCGACGGGCTGGCCGATGCCCTGGCCGACCCGCTGGTGGTCGAGGCGCTGGTCGGCGGCCAGGACGCGCTGGCGGTGGTGCAATGGTCGGGCGTCGGCCAGCAGGCGCTGGTGCTGCCCTGGACCCGGATGACCGATGGCGGCACCGTCGCCCGCTTTGCCGCCGCCGCCCGCGCCCTGCCCCGTGCCTTCGCCGCCTCGGACACCGCGATCGGCGACGCCATCGCCTTCTCGGCGGCCCAGTTCGCACAGGTGCCCGACTGCCGCCGCCATGTCATCGACGTCTCGGGCGACGGGATCGAGAATGCCGGCAGCAGCACCCTGTTCGCCCATCGCGCGGCCGCCGCCCAGGGGGTGATCGTCAACGGCCTGGCGATCGAGAGCCTGGGCGTCACCATCACCACCTTCTACAAACGCTACGTGATCACTCCCAAGGGGTTCGTCATCACCGCCCGCGATCACAACGACTATCCCCGCGCCATCCGCCTGAAGCTGCAGCGCGAGCTGACCAAGCCGCTGGGCTGACATGAGCTTTGCCGGCCAACCTCCTGCCGAGGCGAATGATTCCGTTACAAACCCCCGTCAGGATGGACCTTCATGAACAGCGAGCCCCCCTCCCTCGCCACGCTGGCGCGCGTCTTCGGCCGGATCGGGCTGATCTCCTTCGGCGGTCCCGCCGCCCAGATCGCGCTGATGCATCGCGAACTGGTCGAGCGCCGGCGCTGGCTCGACGAGCGGAGCTATCTCAAGGCGCTGTCCTTCTGCATGTTGCTGCCGGGGCCCGAGGCGATGCAGCTGGCGACCTATGCCGGCTGGCGGCTGCGCGGCACGCCGGGCGGGCTGATCGCCGGCGGCCTGTTCGTGCTGCCCGGCGCCGCGGTGGTACTGGTGCTGGCCGCCGCCTATGCCGCCTGGGGCGCGCTGCCGCTGACCCGGGCGCTGTTCCTCGGCATCAAGGCAACCGTCGTCGTGGTGGTGATCGAGGCGCTGGTGCGGCTCGGCCGCCGCGCCCTGCCCGATGGCGCCGCCCGGATCACCGCGGCGCTGTCCTTCGTCGCCATCTTCGCCCTCAGCCTGCCCTTCCCGCTCCTGATCGCGCTGGCCGCGCTCTGGGGCGCGTTGCGCAGCCGGGCGGTCGCGCCGGCGATGCTGCCGCCCCCGCCCCGGCGCGGCGGCACGGCGCGGGTGCTGGCGCTGTGGCTGGTGCTGTGGCTGGCGCCGCTGGCCGCGCTCTGGCTGGCCGATGCCGGCATCGCCACGCAGATCGGGCTGTTCTTCGCCCGCCTCGCGGTGCTCAGCTTCGGCGGCGCCTATGCGGCGCTGGCCTGGATGGCGCAGACCGTGGTCGCCGACCTGCACTGGCTGAGCCCAGCCCAGATGCTCGACGGGCTGGGGCTGGCCGAGACGACGCCGGGGCCGCTGATCCTGGTCACCGAATTCGTCGGCTACCTTGCCGGGCACCGAGCCGGCGGGGCCTTGACCGGGCTGGCCGGGGCGCTGGTGACGCTGTGGATGATCTTCGCGCCCTGTTTCCTGTTCATCTTCGCCGGCGCACCGCATGTCGAGCGCCTGACCGCCCGGCCGCGCCCCGCCGCCGCCCTGGCGGCGATCACGGCGGCGGTGGTCGGGGTGATCCTCAACCTGTCGCTGTGGTTCGCGGCCCATGTCTTCTTCGCCCGGGTCGGCACGGCGCGGCTCGGCCCGGTCGAACTGCTTGCCCCCGATCCGGCCAGCCTGCGCCCCGAGGCCGTCGCGCTGGCCGGGCTGGCGGCGCTGCTGCTGTGGCGGAAATGGCCGCTGCCGGCGGTGCTGGCCCTCACCGCCGCCGGCGGCGCGCTGCTGGCACCGTCCTGACATCCGCCCCCCGCGCGCCGCTGTTTCCACGAATTGCCGCGCCGCCATCCACATCTCGCCATATTCGCTGCGGATATTTCCCCATGAATTGGCAGCGATGGGGGCTTCGCATGAACCAAGGAACGCTTGTCGTCGATCTCGACGGGACGCTGGTCCGCTCGGACATGTTGTTCGAGAGCTTCTGGGCGGCGCTCGCGCGCAACTGGGCGACGCCGCTGCATTCCGTGGCCAGCCTGCTCAAGGGCCGCGCGGTGCTCAAGACCCGGCTGGCCGAGCTCGGCCCGGTCGACGTCCCCGCCCTGCCCTACAACCGCGAGGTGCTGGATTACATCGCACAATGGCGGGCCCGGGGCGGGCGCTGCGCCTTGGTCACCGCCGCCAACCATGGCATCGCCGAGGCCATCGCCGCCCATCTCGACCTGTTCGACGAGGTCCACGGCTCGAGCGCCGCGACCAACCTGAAGGGCGAGACCAAGGCCCGGTTTCTCGAGGAGCGTTACGGCCCGGACGGCTTTGCCTATATCGGCGATGCCGAGGCCGACCTGCCGGTCTGGGAACGCGCCTCGCTGGCGATCGTCGTCAGCCATTCGGCGGCGCTGGTCGCCAAGCTGCGCGGCCTCGGCCGCCGCTTCGAACAGATCGCGGCCCAGGGTCCGGCGCCGCAGACCTACCTCAAGGCGCTGCGGCCGCATCAATGGGTCAAGAACCTGCTGGTCTTCGTCCCCCTGCTCGCCGCCCATGCCCTGAGCTGGGAGCACCTGGCGCCGACGCTGCTGGCCTTCGTCGCCTTCTCGCTGATCGCCTCGGCCGGCTATGTCTTCAACGACCTGCTCGACCTCGCCGCCGACCGCGCCCATCCGCGCAAGCGCAACCGGCCCTTCGCCAGCGGCGCGCTGCCGATCTCGCACGGGACGGTGATGGCGCCCGGCCTGCTGGCGGCGGGACTGCTGTTCGCCCTGCCCCTAGGGGCGCAGACCGTCGGCCTGCTGGTGGTCTATTTCGCCCTGACCATGCTCTACTCGCTGCGGCTCAAGCGGCAGGCGATGATCGATGTCTGTGCCCTGGCCTGCCTCTACACGCTGCGGATCGTCGCCGGCGGCACCGCCACCGCCATCCTGCCCTCGGTCTGGCTGCTGGCCTTCTCGGTCTTCTTCTTCCTGTCGCTGGCGCTGGTGAAGCGGCAATCCGAGCTGGTCGCCAACAGCGCCGCCGGCAGCGAACAGATCGCCGGCCGCGGCTACCGCGCCTCGGACCTACCGCTGGTCACCGCCATGGCACTGGCCTCGGGCTATGTCTCGATCGTCATCATGACGCTCTACATGATGTCGCCGGACGTGCTGGTGCTCTACCACCTGCCGCAGGCGCTGTGGGGGATCTGCCTCGTCCTGCTCTACTGGATCAGCCGGATGATCCTGATCTCGCATCGCGGCGAGATGGATGACGACCCGATCGTCTTCGCCGCGCGCGACCCGGCCAGCCAGCTCAGCCTTCTCGTCATGGCCGCCTGCGCCATCGTCGCCAGCGTCGGGTAAGGGAGACCGTCATGTTCCGCCTCGCCCCGCTTTCGGCCCCCCGCCCCGCGTCGTCGCCCCGTCCCGCGCCATCGCAGGCGCAGCCTTCACACCGGACCCAAGCCATGCCCCAGACCGCCCGCCTCGACGCGCTGCAGAGCCACCGCGTCACCCATTCCCTCTTCCTGTCGCTGGGCTTCCTGTCGTTCTTCCTGATCTACCACATGGCGCTCTACCTGACCGGCTGGAAGAGCGGCCTGGTCATCGACTTCGGTGTCTTCCACCTGGTCGGCAAGATGTTCTGGCTCGGCACTCTCGACAAGGCCTACTCGGTCGCGCACCTGTCGCAGGTCGAGGCCAAACTGGCCGGCGTTCCGGGCATCTTCATTCCCTGGTCCTACCCGCCGCAGTTCAACTTCGTCACCGCGCTGTTGTCGCTGCTGCCGCTGATCCCGGCCTATGTGGTCTTCACCCTGAGCACCTATCTGGGCTACCTCGCCGTGCTGCGCACGGTTGCCGGCAAGAACCTTGCCCTGGTCTTCCTGTTCATCTTTCCCAGCATCCTGATCGAGATCACCTGCGGCCAGAACGGCTTCCTGACCGGGGCCCTGGTCGGCCTGTTCGTGCTCGGCATGCAGCGCGGCCGGGCCATCGCCGGCATCCCGCTGGGCCTGATGGCGATCAAGCCGCACCTGGCCCTCGGCCTGGCCCTGTTCGTGTTGCTCAAGCGGCGCTGGGACGTGCTGGGCGCCGCCGTCGCCACCACGCTGGTCAGCCTCGCCGCGGCGACGCTGGTCTTCGGCACCGGCATCTGGCCCGCCTTCCTCGAGGGCGCCCGCGCCGTTTCCGAGAACATGGCGCTGGGATATTACCCGATGCTGCGCATGACCTCGGTCTATGCCTCGCTGCTCAGCTTCGGCCTGCCGACATCGCTGGCGCTGCCGGCCCAGATCGCGGCGGCGCTGCTGGCCTGCGGGCTGATCCTGCGCAGCCACCTTGCCGGCCACCCGTTCCACGTCACCCTGGGCATCGCGACCGTCGCGACGCTGGCGATCAGCCCCTACAACTACGACTACGACCTGCCGATCGCCGGCATCGGCATCGCGCTGCTGCTGCCCACCCTTGTCGCCCGGGCCCGGATCGGCGAGCTCGTCGCCATCACCGGCCTCTACTGGATCGCCGCCGGCACCGGGTTCTCCAGCCTGCTCGGGCAGGCCGCGGTGACGGATATCAAGATGATCACGCTGGGAGAACTCAATACGCCGACCCTGGCCGGGCCGGCCTTCCTGCTGGTGATGGTCTGGATCGCCGCCATCGCCCACCGCGCGGCGCAGCCCGGCACCGCGCCGGCCTGAGCCGCAGGCCGCCGGGCCGATCCCGATCGCGCTCCCGGCCCGCTGGCGCAGCCCCCCCGACAGTTCGGCCGCCGACAGCTCGGCCGCGGCTGGCGCCCGCCGCGCCTCCGCCACCATTGGCTAACCTGGGCGCGACAGGGAACCTCGACAGGGAACCTCGACAGGGACCGCTGAGCGTTCTGTCGATGAATCGCCTTGCCGAAGCGATGCGCATGTGGGGGCATCTCCCTGCTTGGTGATGCCGCCCAGTCGTTCCTTTCCACCCGAACTGTGCGGGCGCGGTGTCAGGCCGAGCCAGGCCGCGAACTGTCGCCCAGACCGGAACTGGCCCGGATCGGGAACCGCGGCAGCGATTGCGGAGGCGGTAATCGGCCCGATCCCGGGTATCGTTGCCAGACGACGGCTCGTCTCGTCGGCACGGTGGCAGGCGAGGATTTCCTCTTCCAGGCGATCAATCTGCCGTTCGAGGGCCCCGAGTTGGGTGATGGCCGAGAACAATGCGGTTCGGGCATGTGCAGGCAACTCGTCCTGCTCTTCGTGCAGCAACTTGGTGAGGGCCTTCACGCCACCGGGCCCGGTAGCCGTGACGATCCCGTATTCGACAAGATGGGCGCGCAGCGTGTTGATCGGGGCTATTCGTTCCCGGACGAGAAGGTCCCGCGTCTTGTGCAGCATGAGCACGCCCTGCTGATTCCGGCTCTTGACCGCGACGAACCGCATCGTCGGGCGTGCGACCGCCTCGCAGATCGCTTCCGCGTCGTTCGTCGGCTTACGCGGCTGCACTGCAGCCACGGTCCTCCTCACCATCGGCCTTCCCACGCTTCACACAGGGTTTGACGTAGGCTGGCGGCATCAACCGAACCTCGTGCCCCAAATCCTGCAGCTCTCGCGCCCAATGGAGGGCCGAAGCGCAGGCTTCCATGCCGACAAGGCACCGCGGCAACGCCGCAAAGAAATCGAGCAATTCTGCGCGCCGCAACTTTCGGCGGATCGCGACTTGCCCCTCCGCGCTGACAGCGTGAACCCGACATATGCGCGTCGCGAGATCGAGGCCGACAACGGCAATATCCTGATGCATGGGTAGCTCCCTAGACCTGGCTCAACGGCCAAATCATCGCACATTGCGCCGGTGCAGGGGCCGTCCGCAGCATCAGGTCAGAAGCGCCGGACCATGGTCGGAGGCTACCCAGCCCCCTGGCCCGCCACAAGCCACGTTCCTTCGACAGTGCCCTGCGGCGCCCTCGATTCCACTCAAGCCAAGTTCTCCTGACAGTGCCCATGCGCCGGATGCCGCTGATAATCGCTGCGCAGACCTTCCTCGAGTTCCTGCACCACCCCCAGGAGGGGCACAGCCGCCGAAGCCCGCGCCGAGCGCTGGCGGAAGGCCATTTCCATCGAGGCGAGCACCGGCCGCAGCAGATAATCGGCGAAGCTGCGCTGTCCCGTGGCTATGAAGCTGCGCACCGCGCATGCCTGGACAGATCTGATCGCGGCTAGTCTCTGGCGGCGGTTTCAGATCCTTCGAGGTCGGCAGGATTTCCATCACCGCTTCGCCCGGGCCCACGACGCTGCCGGGGGAGTTGAGCATCGCGTGGACGACGATCCCATCCACGGGCGCGCGCACGATGGTGCGGGCCAGCACGTCGTGGGCGACGCGATCAGCGTGTAACATAGACCAGCGACTCGATGCTGCCCAAGGGGATGATCCGGTCGTAGACCTGAAGCAGATGGATCGGCGTGACCAGCAACAGCAAGTCGATGAGGGCGGAGAATACCGTCAGCTCGGCCAGCGATTTCCCCATCGCCATCCTGTTCGAGAGCGTCGTCATCGCGCCCGTTTCGCCCGCCCCCGTCCCCCGTCCCCCCGTTCGCATGGCCCACTCAACGCGCGGGCGCGGAGCCGGAAGAATACCATGTTCGTGGTATTTATAACGCATCTCCGATGTCCCTATTGTCCTGACGTGCGAGCGGAGCGCCGGAGGGGCTGCCGGTTCTTTCGCGTCTTTGGGAAACGACGTCAGGGGGCGCGCGGGAGCCGCGGCCCCCAAGGGAGATGCCATGTCGCGTAACGATTTCCACAGCAGTAGGTGGGGCAGCCACGATGTCGATCCTGCGACCGAGGGTGACGATCTGCTGATCGGCAGTGCGCACCGCGATACGATCCATGGGCGTGGTGGCGACGACGCTATCCAGGGCCAGGGCGGCGACGACCGGCTCTTCGGCGATGCGGGCAACGACACGATCGACGGCGGCGACGGCAATGACCTCCTCGTCGGCGGGACCGGGGCGGATGTCCTCTCGGGCGGCGCGGGCAACGACATCCTGATCGGCGATGGCGGGCTGAGCGACGGGGGGCTGGGCGAAGACGGGCTGGGCGAAGACGGGCCGCAGCTCTTCGGGCACGGCTTCCGCGGCCATGACCTGGGCTCGGACAACGATGTGCTCGACGGTGGCGACGGCAACGACCTGCTGATCGGCGGCCGTGGCGACGATACCCTGAACGGCGGCGCGGGCCGCGATCACCTGTTCGGCGGCACCGGAAACGACAATCTAGCCGGCGGCGCGGGCGACGATGTCGTCGACGGCGGCGCGGGGAACGACATGCTCATCTATGTCGCCGCCGACAATGTCGGCGCCCACGACCGCTACAGCGGCGGCAGCGGCACGGACACGCTGGCGCTGCACCTGACCAAGGCCGAATGGTTCGACCCCAGGGTCCAGGCCGACGTCGCCGCCTTCTTGGCCTTCCTCGAGGGCCACGATAGCGGGCACGGCGAGGGGCACGGCCGCGGAGGTGGCGAGGATCATGCCGACCACGCCGACCACGGTGCGCACGCGCATGGCAGCTTCCACTTCACCGCCTTCGACCTGAGCGTCAGCCAGATCGAGAATTTACGGGTCTTCGTCGACGGCACCGAACTCTCGCCCCAGGACGATCCGGTCACCGCCAACGCCGATCAGGCGAGCCTGTCCGAGGACGCGCCCGCGACGAGCTTTGCCTCGGTCCTGGGCAACGACTCCGTGCCCGACCTCGCCTATTCGGTGCGGCTGGTGAACGGGCCCGAGGCCGGGCTGCTCGATTTCCACGCCGGACAGCCGGGTGCGCCCGACGGCAGTTTCAGCTTCGATCCGAACGGCGCCTTCGAGCATCTCGCGGCCGGCGAAAGCCAGGATGTCCAGTTCACCTATGAGGTCACCGACGCCAATGGCGACACCGACCAGGCCACCGTGACGATCACCGTCACCGGCCAGAACGACGCGCCGGTGGTGGACGCGGTGCAGACCACGGCGAGCGGGGCGGTCCAGGAGGATGTGAGCCTGAGCGCCAGCGGCCAGGTCAGCGCCAGCGACGTCGACCACGGCGCGGTGCTCAGCTTCTCGGGCGACGCGACCGGGGCCTACGGCAGCTTCGCCGTGAACGCGGATACCGGCGTCTG
>NZ_JBHRSK010000001.1:0-186461 GCF_042643245.1 Acidimangrovimonas pyrenivorans | reverse complement strand
TCTAATCGACGGTGGAGGAAAAATCCCGTGGCAGGTCACGAGCAGCGGAAGCCAGTACCAGCTTGTTGCGCTCATATCGGCAGGCCCGGGTTCGGTTCTAAACCGCTTGGACTTGCAGCCCGTGAAGATCGGACTGTTGAAGATGATTTGAAGTTGGGTCTTGCTGAACGGGTCGGCCTCGCTTCTCGCGCTGCTCGCGTTTGCCAACTTCATCGGCCCGAAGATGTCCGTAACATCTTCGTCTAGTTGCTTCGCCGCCCAAGCCCAGGTCGCCTGCAATCGACTGAGTGCCTTGTTGACGGTGCTGTTGGATAGGCTGGGGCGTCCCCGTGCGATGGCCGCCTCGATGGCTTTTTTCGCTGGTAGCCCCCGGGTCTCAGGATACTTGCGCAGGTTGCTTGGCATCGACTGTAGGACAGCCTTGAACGTGCGTGCGTCGGACTTCTTGTAGTCGAGTATCGGGCGGTCGCCTTGTAGCTCGATGAATAGGTCGGTCCACTTCTGGTAGTCATCCAGCGCCTTGGGAGACCAATCGCCGGCCCGTTCCGCCTCGGCTCTACGCTGCGCGAAGAGATCGGAAAGCAGAGGCCCGGAGAGAACTGCAGAGGGCGCGGGCGCTGGCTCGTAGTGTGTGGGGGCCACAGGCACCCCGGGCGCGCTCAGAGGGTCGCTCCGCGGCTCTGTGAAGTCGTAGCCGTCCAGAGCCTCGGAATGCGCCAGCAGCGCCTTCCAGTAGCCAACTTGGCCCTTTCTGATCTCATCTAGGATTACCGGCGTTTGGTCCCGGCATTCGTCCCGAGGCAGCCCCGTTGCCTCAAAGAACTTGTCCAGTTCGTCTCGCGCATGATCCGAGCCCAGAAGGTGCCAGTATTCACTGTTGCCCGCTTCAAGTAGGGAGAGGCTTTCCTTGATGCCTGCCCTATTCTCGGCTGACAGAGGGCCATTACGCTCACGCCACGCCTTTGCGTTCTCAAGTCTTGCCCGAAGGTGCTCATGGAGTTTGGCCCGGATGACTGAATAGTCCATTTTCGCAACTTGTATTCTCTGCTCAATGCTCGACGCGCAGAATGCAAGATACCTGGCTAGCACGCCAGCCTCCTTGGGGCACCTTGTCCCAAGGGAAATGCGCACTGTTCTGCGCTTACATCGTGAAGGGGGATTGGGAAGCGGCCAGCGGAAGTAGAAGATGCCGTGCCGCGAGATGCTGAGATACGCCGGTAGCCTCATTTGGTGTCACACCTCTGTGTCACACCGCTCCAGCGTCAAGCTATCATGCTGTTCTGTAGTTATTTGGTGGAGCCAAGGGGAGTCGAACCCCTGACCTCTTGAATGCCATTCAAGCGCTCTCCCAACTGAGCTATGGCCCCACCGGAGGTGCGATCCTTCCGGATCGCTCGGGCTATTTAGTGAAGCGCGGGGCGCTCTGCAAGCGAAAAATCCCCGCCCTTCGCCACTCTTTTTCAGCTTTCGTCGTCGTCGTCGCTGACATCCGCCAGATCGTCGAGCGAAACGGTATCGTCATCGTCATCCTCGAGCAGATCGTCGTCGACCGAATCGTCGGCCGCGTCATCCTCGAGCAGTTCCTCGTCGGTATCCAGATCGTCGACCAGCGCCTCGTCGTCTTTCGCGGTCTCGGGCCGGGCGCCAGAGATGCTGGCGGGCTTGCGGCTGCTGCCGCCGTTCTCGATCTCGATCACCTCGCCGGTATAGGGGCTGACGATCGGAGTCTTGTTCAGGTCGTAGAAGCGTTTGCCAGTCGTCGGGCAGAGCCGCTTCACACCCCATTCTTCCTTGGGCATGGACATTCCCCTGCAATTCGGGCCCCTGCATTTCAGGGCTGTCGTGAGTCGCAGCCAACTGCCACATGCGGGACAGGCTGTCAAAGGGATTCGGCCGCAGAACCGGTTTTGCGCGGTTTCAACCTTTCGCGCGGCGCTGCCGCCGCTATGCTGTCTGCAGGCGTCGGGCAGAAGAACCCGGCGCGGCGGAGAGCAGCATGACCGTCCTTCCCGGCGATCCCCCGGTTCCCATCACCCTGCGCCGCTCGGCGCGGGCGCGGCGATTCTCGCTGCGGGTGTCGCGGCTGGACGGAAGGGTGACGCTGTCGCTGCCCAGCTGGGCGCGCGAGGCCGATGCGCTGGCCTTCGCCCGTGACCGGGAGAACTGGATCCGCACCGCGCTCGAGCAGATGCCGCAGGGAAGGCCGGTCGAGATCGGGGCCCGGCTGCCGGTCGAGGGGCGCGAGGTGGTGCTAGCACCGGGGCGCGGCCGGGCGCCGCGGCTGGCCGGCGTCCTGCTGGAAGTGCCGGGCGATCCCGAGCGGGCCGGGGCCCGCGTCGCCGGTTTCCTCAAGACCCTGGCGCGCGACCGGCTGAGCCGGGCCTGCGACCGCCATGCCGCGGCGCTGGGGCGCGGTTACAGCCGGCTGGTGCTGCGCGACACCCGCTCGCGCTGGGGCTCCTGCACCGTCGAGGGCAAGCTGATGTTCTCGTGGCGGCTGGTGATGGCGCCGCCGGAAGTGCTGGACTACGTCGCCGCGCACGAGGTGGCGCATCTGGTCGAGATGAATCACTCGCCGGCCTTCTGGGCCGTGGTCGCGCGGCTGTTCCCCGATCATGCCGCGCAGCGGGCCTGGCTGCGGCACCGCGGCCACGAATTGCACGCCATCCGGTTCGGCGATTGAGCGTTCGGGGATTGACCGCGCGCCCCGCTGTGATCACATACGCTCCATGCTGCTTCAGAACCGCCCCACCGACTCCGTCTCCGCCGCGCATGACCGGCTTTACCGTGCCTTGCGCACCCAGGTCATGCATGGCGAGCTGGCGCCGGGCCAGCCCCTGACCCTGCGCGGCGTGGCCAAGAGCTTCGGCGTCTCGATGACCCCGGCGCGAGAGGCGGTGCGCCGGCTGGTCGCCGAGGGGGCGCTGAGCATGTCGGCCTCGGGCCGGGTGGCGACGCCCGAGTTGTCGAACGAGCGGCTCGAGGAGATGGCGGCGATTCGGGCGCTGCTCGAGCCCGAGCTGGCGTCGCGGGCGCTGCCGCGGGCCCATTTCGCGCTGATCGAGCGGCTACAGACGATCAACACCGCCAATGCCGAGGCCGTCGCCAAGCAGGATGCGGTGGCTTACATCCGGACCAACCTGGAATTTCACCGCACCCTCTACCTGCGCGCCCAGGCGCCGGCGATGCTGGCCATCGCCGAGACCGTCTGGCTGCAGCTCGGGCCGACGATGCGGGCGCTCTACGGCCGGCTGCGCCGCAACGAGCCGCCGCCGCATCACCGGATGATCATCGCGGCGCTGAAGGCGGGCGACGAGCCCGGGCTGCGGCTGGCGGTGCGGGCCGACGTGACCCAGGGGTTGCGGCACCTGCTGGGATAGGACGGGGCGCAGGGCGAGGGGCTGTCTGCCCCGCCGCCATTGGCCTTGGATAATGGCGCAAGGAAAGGGCGAGGGGCTGTCTGCCCCTCGCGCTCCCCGAGAGTATTTTAGCAAAGAAGAAATGGGAAGGCGCGGCGCGGGGGGCTGCGGCCGTGTCGGTTCAACACATGCCGGCGTCGCGGGCGAGCAGGGCGGCCTGGGTGCGGTTGCGGGCGTCGAGCTTGCGGCACAGGTTCTTGACGTGCAGCTTGATCGTCACTTCCTGCAGGCCGAGATCGCGCGCGATCTCCTTGTTGGCGAGGCCGCGGCAGAGGCCGACCAGCACCTCGCGCTCGCGCTCGGTGAGTTTCTCGGCCAGGGAGTCGGGCATGCCGAACTGGGCGTCGTTGAGCAACTGGATCGGGGCGAAGACCTCGCCCGCCGCCATGAAGCGCACCGCGTGGATCAGCGAGCGCGCGCCGATCGTCTTGGGCACGAAGCCGGCCGCCCCCATTTCCAGCGCCTCGTCGGCGATCCGGCGCGCAGCGGTGCCCGACATGATCGCGACCGCCGCCTCGGGCGCCGCCGCCTGCATCCGCTTGAGCCCTTCGAGCCCGCTCATGCCCGGCATCGCGTAGTCGAGCAGGATGACCTCGAAGGGGCCTTCCCGGGCCACGCAGTCGAGTGCGGCATCAAGATCCTCCGCGGTCGCCACCGTGATGCCGGGTTCGCGCTCGAAATAGGCGAGCAGAGTGTCACGAATCAAGGCATGGTCGTCAGCCAGCAAGAGCTTCATCGCAACTCCCTAGATCATGGACGGGCACTTGGTGACCGGAGATCGGGGCGCACACGTGCCGCCGTCACCTTCAACTGGCAAATCAGGACCGAACTATGGCCTTCAGATAGCACAACTTTGTTTTATGTGGACAGTTTTTTGAGTTGGGCGACGAGGCGGGCGCCGTCATCCGACGTCGGGGCCGGTATACGGAAGAGAAACCGCCTATGCCTTTGAACCGTCTCGCATGGAGCCGGTTTCGCTGTATTTTCGACTGCAATGAACTTGTATTGTAAATTGAAGCAGCCGCGATGCCCCTGATTTTTTCCCGATATGCGCCGGCGCCGGTGCTTGTCGGCCTTGGTGCGTTTCTGTCCTGTCTCTGTATCGCGCTCGGGGGCCTTTCGGCCCAGCCGGCAGCCGGGCAGCCGGCGGGACCCGTGGTGCTTACCGTGGAGGGGGTCGGCGATGGGCCGATGCATTTCGACCTGGCGATGCTGAAGGCGCTGCCGCATCGGAGCTTCACCACCCACACCATCTGGACCAGCGGGGAACAGCGCTTCGAGGGGGTGCTTCTGCGCGATTTCCTCGACCGGATCGGGGTCGAGCGAGGCGAGCTCGTCGTGCGCGCGGCGAACGACTACAGCATTGCCATTCCGATCAGCGACGCGACCGATCCGGGGCCGATCATCGCCTATGCGCGCAACGGCGCGCCGATGTCGCTGCGCGACAAGGGGCCGTTGTGGCTGGTCTATCCCTACGACGCCGACCCGGCCTGGCGGACGGAGGTGGTCTATTCCCGCAGCATCTGGCAGCTTGATCACATGACGATCGCGCCAGAGGGCGCATCGCAATAGGGTCAACAGCGGCCGCGGCCGTGCAACCGGGACCAAAGGTGCCAGAGCGTACGCGTTTCCATTCCTTGCCCCCGCGCTGGTCGCGGAGGATCGGCCTCGGGCTGGTGCTGGCGGCGTTCCTGGCCGGGATCCTCGTGCTGATGGTCGACGTTGTGCACCGTCTCGACCGGCTGCGCACCGCCGATTCCGACAATCTCCAGTGGTCCCTGGCGCAGGTCGAGGTCGAGTTCCTGCTGCTGCATGACACGGTCTACGAGACAGAATTGGCTCCCGACGCGAAGCTCGCCCCGCTGCGCGAACGGGTCGACCTGTTCTACAGCCGTCTGGCCACGGTCGAGAACAGCGACCTCTTCGCCCCGGTGCGCGCGCAACCGAGCAGCCAGGCCGCGTTGACCCGGCTGCGCGTGTTCCTCGATCGCATGGTGGCGCTGAGCGACGGGCCGGATGCCGCTCTGCGCGCGGCCCTGCCCGATATCGTGCGCGAGATGTCGGCGCTGCGCCAGGACGTGCGCGGGCTGACGGTGAACGGGCTGACGGTCTTCGCCAAGTTGTCGGATGCGCGCCGGATCGGGCTGGCCGGCACCTTGCTGCGGCTGGCGCTGGTGACGCTGACGCTGATCCTGACCTTGCTGATCGCGGTGGCGGCGCTGTCGCGTCTCAACCGCGCCTACCGCTTGCGGATGGCCGAGAACCAGCAGACGCGAACCCGGCTCGAGACCATCCTCGCCACCTCGCTCGACGCCGTTCTGGTGACCGACTGTGCCGGCCGGATCCTCGAATTCAACGGCGCCGCCGAGCAGATCTTCGGTTACAGCACCGCCGAGGCCATTGGCCGTCCGATCACCGAGTTGATCATCCCCGAGCATATGGTGGCGGAGCATGACAGCGCCATGCGGAGCTACCTGGCCGGCGGCGTGGCACAGATGATCGGCGGCGGGCGGATGCGGCTCGAGGCGCGGCGCAAGGATGGCAGCACCTTCCCGGTCGAGCAGTCGCTGGCCTCGGCGACCGACGAGAGCGGCGAGATCTTCATCGCCTTCATCCGCGACATCTCGGCCCAGGATGCGGCCGACCGGGCGCTGCTCGAAGCGCGCGACCGGGCCCTGGCGGGCGAACGCGCCAAGGCCGAGTTCCTGGCGGTGATGAGCCATGAGATGCGGACGCCGCTGAACGGGCTCCTGGGCACGATCGACCTGCTGGCCCGCAGCCGCCTCGACGACCGCCAGCGCGAGTATGTCGAGATCATGGAGGCCTCGGGCCGCTTGCTGCTGCGCCATGTCAACAACGTGCTCGATCTGTCCAAGGCCGAGGCCGGGCGGGCCAAGCTCGAACAGGTGGTCTACGATCTGGCGGAGCTGCTGGAAGAGATCGTCGCCAGCCAGACCAGCCTGGCCGAGACCGCGGGCAACACCATCGCGCTCGAACTGCCCGATCCGCCGCTGGGCCCGCTCTCGGGCGATCCGGCGCAGCTGCGACGGGTGGTGCTGAACCTGGTCGGCAACGCGGTGAAATTCACCGAGAAGGGGCGGATCACCATCTCCGCGCGGGGCCTGGCGCCGGTCTCGGGCCTCAGGCAGCAGGTGGAAATCCGCGTCAACGACACCGGAATCGGCATTCCCGAAAGCGATCTCGACCGGGTTTTCAGCGATTTCGTCACCCTCGATACTTCCTATCGACGCAATTTCGAGGGCACCGGGCTGGGGCTGGGCATCGCCCGGCGCATGGTCGAGGCGATGGGCGGCGAGATCGGGGTCGAGAGCCGGCCGGGCGTGGGCAGCAGTTTCTGGGTGCACCTGCCGCTGCTGCGCGCTACGGCCCAGGCCGGGCGGGACGAGGCCGGGGGCGGCTCTGCCCGCCCGCCACGGTCGGAGGCGGCGCGCGAGGTGCTGGTGGTCGAGGACAACCGCATCAACCGTTTCGTGGTGCGTGAGATGCTGGAAGCCGAAGGTCACCACGTCACCGAGGCGACCGACGGGCACGAGGGCGTCGAACTGGCGCGGGCACGGCGCTTCGACCTGATCCTGATGGATATCTCGATGCCGGTGATGGACGGGATCGAGGCGACACGGCTGATTCGCGGCGCGCCCGACGGATCGCGCAACAGCCCGATCGTGGCGCTGACCGCCCATGCCCAGCCCGAGGAACAGGACGGATTCCGTGACGCCGGGATGACCGATTGCCTGACCAAGCCGGTGACCCGGGCGGCGTTGTTGCGGCAGCTGCGCGCGCTCGACGGCAACGTCGAGGGGCGCGCCGGCGATGCGGAGGGCGGCGGCATGACCGCGGAAATCGCGCCACCGGCGCGCCGGCCGTTGATCGACGGCGTGCATCTGTCCGAGATGGAGGAGCAGATGGGGGCGGAGCGGTTGAACGGCCTGATCCGGCGCTTCCTGGCGGAAGGCGATGTGCTGGCGGACGACCTGGCGGCACATGCCAGTTCCAGGCAGGAGGTCGAAGCGGCCGGGGCCGAGGCGGTGCTGGCGCGGCTGGCCGAGGCCCTGCACCGGTTGGCGGGCTCGTCCTCGGCCTTCGGCGCGCAGGCGCTCCAGTGCAAGCTGGCCGAGGCCGAGCGCGCGGCGCGGGAGCGCGACGCGACCGGCGTGGCGCAGCGGCTGCCGGGCGTCCTTGCCTCCTGGGTCGCGACCCGGGCGGCGCTGTCGCGGCGGATCGAGGCGGCAGAGAGCACGGGCGAGGCCGGGCCGGACGCCTAGGCGTGGCTTCTAGTTGCTGGCCGCGGCGCCATCGCTGTCGGTCGAGTGCACGCCGACCGGCTTGCCGACCACCACGAAGCGCAGGTTCTCGGGCTTCAGCAACCGCTTGGCGACGCGGTTGACGTCCGCCACCGTGACCGCCTCCATCCGCTTGTTGCGGGTGGCGATGTAGTCGATCGGCAGGTGGTCCATCTGCATCCCGACCAGGATCCGGGCGATGCGCGAATTGCCGTCGAAGCGCAGCGGGTAAGAGCCGGTGAGGTAGGTCTTGGCGGCGTCCAGTTCCTCCTTGGTGACGCCGTCCTCGGCCATCTTGGCCCATTGCTGCTTGATCACCTTGATCGCCTCGCCGGCCTTGGCGTTATCCGAGGCCAGGCTGCCCATGATCAGCTGGGCGTGGTCCATCGGCGCGAGGTAGCTGTAGACGCCATAGGTCAGCCCGCGCTTCTCGCGCACCTCGGTCATCAGCCGGGCCGAGAACCGGCCGCCGCCGAGGATCTCGTTCATCACGTAGGCCGGGAAGAAGTCGGGATCGTGGCGCTTGAGGCCCTCCTCGCCGAACAGGATCACCGATTGCGGCGTGTCGAAGGGCACCACGGTGGTGCCGCCGGTCAGCAGGTCCTTGGCCGGGCCCGGCATCGGTGCGCCCTTGGCCGGTAGACCGTCGAGCAGCGTGTCGACCAGCTTGCCCAGCTGCTCGGGCGTGATGTCGCCGGCGGCGGCGACATAGACCCGGTCGCGCGCCATGGTCGCGGCATGGGCGTCGACCATGTCCTGCCGGGTCAGGGCCTTGACGCTTTCCAGCGTGCCCTGGTCCGAGCTGCCATAGGGGTGGCTGCCGAAGGCGAGGCGGTAGAAGGTGTTGCCGGCAATCGCGTTGGGGTCCTTGGCGTCGCTCTTGATGTTCGAGATCACCTGGCCCCGGACGCGGTCGATCGCGTCGGGATCGAAGCGCGGATGGACGATCGCCTGTTTCAGCAGGGCGATCGCCTTGGCCCGGTTCTCGCTCAGGAAGCGGGCCGAGATCGAGACGTCGTCATCGGAGGAGTTGAAGCGGAAATGGGCGGCCAGCGCGTCGCGCGCGGCGGCGAATTGCTGCGCGTTCATGTCGCCGGCGCCTTCCTCGAGCAGCCCGGCCATCAGGTTGACCGCGCCGCGCTTGCCCGGCGCGTCGAGGCTGGAGCCGCCGCGAAAGCGGATCTCGAGCGCGGTGAAGGGCAGGTCGTGATTCTCGACCAGCCAGGCCTTGATGCCGTGCGGCGAGGTGACGGCCTGCACCGGCACCGTGGCCAGCGCCGGCAGGGCGAGGGCGACGGCCGTGACGAGGCCCAGGGTGAGACGGTGGGCGAGACGGTGGGCGGGGCGGGAGAAGATACGCGGGATCATTGGGTCACCTGTGTCGCTGCGCCGGGCTGGATGGCGGCGGCGGCCGCCGCCGGGGCGCCGGTGGTGGCGCCGCCGGCCGGGGTCAGGTAGCCGGTGACGCTGTGCTTGGCGACCAGCACCTCGCGGGCCGCCTTCATCACGTCCTCGGCCGTGACCGATTCGAGGATCTTCGGCCAGTCCTTGACGTCCTGCACCGTCAGCCCGACCGCCAGCGCCGAGCCGTAGCGCCGGGCCAGCCCGCCGGTATCGTCGTCGCCGTAGATTTGGGCGGCCTTGATCTCGGTCTTGATCCGCGCCAGCTCGGCCGGGTCGGGCCCGTCCTTCATGAACTTGGCCAGCGCCGCGTCCAGCGCCGCCTCGGCATCCTGCAGCTTCACCCCCGGCGCCGGGACGACGACGAAGCCGAAGGTCGTCGGATCGACCGAGGTGCCGCCGTAGCTGGCCGAGGTGTAGAGGGCGAGGTGCTTGTCGAATTGCAGCGCCTTGCCCAGCACCGAGGTCGCCGGGTTGCCGCCCAGCAGATCGGCCAGCACGGTCAGCGCCGCGGCGGTCTTCTGGTGGCCGGGATTGCGCTCGGGCGCGAGGTAGCTGCGGGTCATGTAGGGATCGGCGACGCGCGGGTCCGACATCGCCAGCCGGCGCGCGGCCAGTTGCGGCGGCTCCTGCGGGCGGGCGCGGACCGGCAGGTTCGGCGTCGGCTCGAGGACGCCGAAATTGGCCTCGGCCATTGCCTTGACCTTGTCGGGGGTGACGTCGCCGGCGACGACCAGGACCGCGTTGTTGGGGGCGTAGTAGGTCTTGTAGAAGTCCAGCGCCTCCTTGCGGCTGAGCTTCTCCATCTCCTGCCGCCAGCCGATCACCGGGATGCCGTAGGGGCTGTTGAGGAACTGCGCCGCCCGCGTCTGTTCGCCGAACAGGGCATCGGGATTGTTGTCGATGCGCTGGCTACGCTCCTCCAAGATCACCTGGCGCTCGGTCTTGACGTCCTCGGGCGAGAGCTTGAGATGCCGCATCCGGTCGGCTTCCATCTTCATCATCAGGCCCAGCCGGTCGGCGGCGACGCGCTGGAAATAGGCGGTGTAGTCCCAGGAGGTGAAGGCGTTGTCGCTGCCGCCATTGGCGGCGACGGTGGCCGAGAACTGGCCCGGCTTCATCGTGTCGGTGCCCTTGAACATCAGGTGCTCGAGGAAATGGGCGATGCCCGAGACGCCGGGCTTCTCGTCCGCGGCACCGACCTTGTACCAGACCATGTTGACGGCGACCGGGGCACGGTGGTTCTCGATCACCACCACTTGCATGCCGTTCTTCAGGGTGAAGCTGGTGACCTTCTGGGCCCAGAGCGGCGCGGCGAGCCCGAGCAGGAACAGGCTGGTCAGGGCCAGCCGCAGCAAGTAACGCATCCGCGTTCACTCCCGTGTTGTGGTCTTCCGAGCGTAAGCCCTTGCCCGTACGGTTCAAGCCCCCTACGGCGAAGTGACACACAGGTGAGAGCGGCGCCTACTTCTGCTGCTTCGCCGGGTCCGGTGGCGCGCTTTCGGTGCGCACCCCGGCGGCACGCCAGCGCTCGAGCTCGGCATACTGGTCCAGCGCCATCGGGCGGTAGGCGCGGAAATAGGTGGTCACGCCGAACACCTTCTCGAGCGGCTTCGGCCGGTGCTTGCGGCGGTATTGCAGGTCGGCGGCGGCGAGCTGGGCACGGATGTCGGGGACGATGCCGTAGCGGGCCGCCTGGGTGACGAGCGTGCTGTCGCCGGCCGGCACCTTGTCGCCGGAACGCGCCCGGCCGCCAAGCGCGGCGACGGCATCGGCCTTCGGGGTCGGGTCGGTCAGGTTGGTGCCGCCCGGCGTCGGCGGCGGCAGCTGGCTGAAGTTCTTCGGCATCTGCAGCGGCTTCGACGGCAGCACCGCGAATTCGTCCGGCCCGCGATTGTTCGAGCGGAAATTCATCAGGTGCGGGTCCTTGCCACCGGAGCAGCCCGCAAGCGCCAGCATCGCGATCGCCGCGATCCCGAATGCGCTCCGCCCTGCCTGCATGCGAACCTCCACCACCTGTTGCGCCCTCTTCCTTAGCCTAAAGCATCCGGCGCGTCACGGGGTCTTCTGGCCGCCGAAAGCGACCAGCCCGAGCGCGCCGAGAAAGATCGCCACATCGGCGATGTTGAACGAGAACGGATTGGTGATCCCGCAGCAGGACATGTTGAGAAAATCGGCCACCGCGCCGTAGATCAGCCGGTCGATGACGTTGCCAAGGGCGCCGCCGATCACCAGCCCGGCGGCGATGTTGACCACGCGCGAATGCGGCTCGCGCCGGACCCAGAGCCAGACCCAGGCCGAGATCGCCAGCGCCAGCGCGATCAGCAGCCAGCGCATCAGGTCGGCCGAATTGGCGAACAGGCCGAAATTCACCCCCTGATTCCACGCCATGCGGAAGTTCAGGAAGGGCGGGAAGACGTCGATCGCCCGCCGCGTATCGAGGTCCAGCCCGCGGACGACGGCGAATTTCGACACCTGGTCGAGGACGATCACCGCCGCCGCTGTGGCCGTGGCAAGCCGCATCCGCCGGCCTCAGTGCCGGAAGTGGCGCTGGCCGGTGAAGACCATCGCCAGCCCGGCCTCGTCGGCCGCCGCGATCACCTCGTCGTCGCGCATCGAGCCGCCGGGCTGGATGACGCAGGTGGCGCCCGCCGCGGCCGCTTCCAGCAACCCGTCGGGGAAGGGGAAGAAGGCGTCAGAGGCCACCGCCGAGCCCTTGGTCAGCGGCTCGGCCAGCCCCAGCGCCTCGGCCATGCGCTCGGCCTTCTTGGCGGCGATCAGGGCGCTGTCGACGCGGCTCATCTGGCCGGCGCCGACGCCGACCGTGGCGCCGTCGCGGACGTAGACGATGGCGTTCGACTTGACGTGCTTGGCGACGTTCCAGGCGAACAGCAGGTCGGCGATCTGGGCGTCGGTCGGGGCGATCCTGGTCACCACCTTGAGATCGGCGGCCGAGACGTGGCCGGTATCCTTGTCCTGCACCAGGAAGCCGCCGGCGACCTGGCGATAGGCCAGCAGCGCCGCCTTGGCATCGGGCAGCCCGTCGGTGGTCAGCAGGCGCAGATTCTTCTTGGCGGCGAAGATCTCCTTGGCCGCGTCATCGGCGCCTGGTGCGATCACCACCTCGGTGAAGATCTTGACGATCTCCTCGGCGGTGGCGGCGTCGAGGGTCTGGTTCAGCGCCACGATGCCGCCGAAGGCCGAGGTCCGGTCGCAGTCGAAGGCGCGGCTGTAGGCTTCGGCCAGGGTCGCGCCGCGGGCGACGCCGCAGGGATTGGCGTGCTTGATGATGGCGCAGGCCGGTCCCTCGGCCGGGTCGAACTCGGCGACCAGCTCGAAGGCGGCGTCGGTGTCGTTGATGTTGTTGTAGCTCAGTTCCTTGCCCTGGTGCTGGGTCGCGGTGGCGACGCCGGGGCGGTTCGAGCCGTCCACGTAGAACGCCGCCTTCTGATGCGGGTTCTCGCCGTAGCGCAGGCTCTGCGCCAGGGTGCCGGCGAAGGCGCGGCGGCGCGGCGTCTGCTCGCCGATGGCGGCGGCCATCCAGGTCGAGACCGCGGCGTCATAGGCGGCGGTGCGGGCATAGGCGATCTGGGCCAGCTTCTTGCGGAAGGCCAGCGTCGTCTGGTCGTCATTGGCGTCCAGTTCGGCCAGCAGGGCGTGGTAATCCTCGACATCGGTGACGACGTTGACGAAGGCGTGGTTCTTGGCCGCGGCGCGGATCATCGCCGGGCCGCCGATGTCGATATTCTCGATGCAGTCGGCGTAGGCGGCGCCCTTCGCCACCGTCTCCTCGAACGGGTAGAGGTTGACCACCAGCAGGTCGATCGGGGCGATGCCGTGGGCCTCCATCGCCGCCAGGTGCTCCTGATCGTCGCGCAGCGCCAGCAATCCGCCATGGACCTTGGGGTGCAGCGTCTTGACCCGGCCGTCCATCATCTCGGGGAAGCCGGTGACATCGGCGACGTCGCGCACGCTCAGCCCGGCCTTGCGCAGCGCCAGCGCGGTGCCGCCGGTGGACAGCAGCTCGACGCCGCGGGCGGCGAGGGCCTGGGCCAGGTCAACGAGGCCGGTCTTGTCGGAAACGGAGATCAGCGCGCGGCGCAGCGGCACGAGGTCGGTCATCGAGGTCCCTTTCGGTTCGTCGGCCCGGGCCGGGCCGTCCATGCGTCAGCCCAGCTCGGGCTCGTCGCGTTCGGTGTCGCGGATGGCAAGAGGCGTATCCTGTGCCTTCGCCAGCGTCCAGCCGATCTGGCTCGCATACTCCATGACGGTCGAGGACAAAACGATTTGTTTGGTCGCACGCGGTTTCAGCCGGCCCTTTTCGAGATAGACCGACGGGTCGAGCGAGAGCTGGGCGTGGCCGTCATGGCGGAAGACCCAGATCTCGCCGCTTTTCAGCGCCAGCGACACCGCGGTGCCGCCGAGGTCGATCGCGGCGTCGACATCGGGGTGCAGGTGGAAGCGCAGCGCGAAGCGGACGCCCTGCATCTTGGTCTGGGTCATCACCCGGTCGAAGCGGCGGCGCTCCTCGGTGCTCATCGCGCCCAGCGTATCTTCGCCGATCAGCGCCCGGCCGCCCGGCGTCAGCTCGAGCCGGCGCATATGGGTCAGGCCGTGGGTCTTGGCATAGCCGGAATGGCCGACCAGCAGGCTGGTGCCCTCCGGCCCGGTTTCCTCCTCGGCGCAGATCACCTGGGCGAGGTCGGTCAGCAGCTCGCGCGCGCCGCCGCCGACGAGGCCGTGGGTGCCCAGCCGCGACGACGAGTAGCCCTCGATGGCGAGGGTGGAATGGGACGGCGTCGCCCGGCCGGCGCGGCGCCATTCCGGGCCGAAAGGGGCGCCCGAGCCGCAATTGACGATCACCGGCCGCCGACCCGAGGTCAGCTCGAAGGCCAGGGTCGAGGCGTGGCCGTTCCACGACGCCTTGCCGCCGGGCGGGGCGGCGGCGTCGACGATCACCGTGGTGCGGCCGGCGGCGAGCCGGGCGAAACCCATCGCCAGCCCCTGCGCCGGCACCGCGGCGACCCCGGCATTGGCCAGCGCGTGGTCGAGCCGGCCTTCCATGCCGCGGCCGCCGCCATGGAACCGGGCCAGCCCGCCATCGGCATGGCGCAGGGCGCGCAGGGTCGGCGCGATGCGCTCGATCGCCGCCACATGGGCCGGGGCCGGGATCCGCCCGGCCTCCGACAGCGCCGAGGCGGCCCAGGTCAGCAGGGTGAAGACCTCGAGCAGTTCCTCGGGGTTGCGGGTCGGGATGCCGCCCTCGGCATCGACCCGGGCGGCGCATTCCTTGGCCAGCGCGGCGCTGGCGGGGGCGACATGGCCCTCCATCCCGGTCAGCGCCAGCCCGGCATAGACCAGCCCGGTCAGCGCCTCGAAGCGCGGCAGGCCGGGCCGGGCCGCCGACCAGCGCTTGGCCAGGAACCGGGTCTGCTGGGCGAGGCTGCGGTAATAGGCTTCGGAGTCGGTGCCTTCGCGACCATTGAGCAGCAACAGGGCGTGGTTGATCCAGCGGATCAGCCGGCGGCCGGTCAGGCCCGGGGTCCAGCCCGGGCCGCGGCCGCGGCCGTAGCGGGCGATCCAGCCATAGGTCCAGCCCTGCGCCCGCTTGCGCGCCGCGGCGTCGCCGACGGCGGCCAGGTCGTCGAGCCAGACGAAGCCGTGCAGCTCCTCCTCGAAGGACGGGTGCGGGCTGTCGAGATCCCAGAGATCCGTGCCCGGGGCCTCGACCAGAAAGCCGGCGAAAAGGAAATTGCCGGCGATCAGCTGGCGGCCGCGGGCATAGCTGCCGATGGTGCGCGGCTCGGGCTGCGAGACAAAGCCGGTGGCGGCGCGGCTGCGGGTGCTCAGGCGGGCGTGCAGGCGGTTCATCAGCCGCGTGCGCCGTACCGACCAGCCCTCGCCCTGTTCCGTCGCTGTCCTGCCTCGCTTCGCCATTGTCCTGGTCTTCGCGTGTCCTGCCGCCGGCACCATAGCCGGGGGGGCGCAGGCTGTCACCGGCGAAAAGGGACGGGGCGCCGGATCACCCCGGCTTGCGCAGCACCGCCATGTAGAAGCCGTCGATGCCGCCGCGTTCGGCCCAGTGATCGGGCCGCAGCCGCAGCCCGCCCCGGGTGTCGCGCCAGTCCGGCGAGACGCCCGGCGCCTCGGCCGGATCGACCCGCAGATCGGGATGCCGGGCCAGTGTCGCGGCGAGCTGGGCCTCGCCCTCCTCGGGCAGCAGGGAGCAGGTGCAGAACACCAGCCGTCCGCCCGGCTTCACCCGGTCCAGCGCCCGATCGATCAACCGGGCCTGCAGCTCCACCAGTCCGGCGATTTCCGACCCGTCCTTGACGAAGGGCAGGTCGGGATGGCGGCGGATGGTGCCGGTTGCCGAGCAGGGCGCGTCGAGCAGCACCGCGTCGAAGGGCGCGTCGGCCTGCCAGTGCAGCGCGTCGGCGGCGATCACCTCGGCCCCCAGACCGCAGCGGGACAGGTTCGCGCTCAGTCGCGCCAGCCGCGGGCGCGAGATGTCGACGGCGGTGACGTCGGCGCCGGCGGCGGCCAGTTGCAGCGTCTTGCCGCCGGGGGCGGCGCAGAGGTCGAGCACGCGCATCCCCGGCGCCGGCGCCAGCAGGCGGGCGGGCAGCGCGGCGGCGGCGTCCTGCACCCACCAGGCGCCCTCGGCATAGCCGGGCAGGGCGCTGACCTGGCCCGGCGTGGCCAGGCGCAGGCTGCCGGTCGGCAGCAGCTCGGCGCCCAGTTCCTGCGCCAGGTCCTCGGCCCGGGCGGGCTCCTTCACGGTCAGGTCGAGCGGCGGCGGCAGCATCTGCACCGCCTCGATGCCGCTGACCGCCGGCCGGCCCCAGGCATCGACCAGCGGCTTGCGCAGCCATTTCGGCAGCCGTTGCGGCGGCAGCTTGGTCCAGGTCTCGGCCGGCTGCTCGACCAGCTTGCGCAGCACCGCGTTGGCCAGCCCGGCCAGGTGGCCGCTGCGCTTGCCGCGCCGGACCAGCGCGACCGCGGCATTGACCGCGCCATGCGGCGCCGTGCCCTCGACGAAGACCTCGACCAAGGCCAGCCGCAGCACGTTGCGCACCGTGCGCGGCGGCGACTTGCGCAGGTGGGGGTCGAGCAGCTTGTCGGCGCGTTCGAGATGGCGCAGCACGGCCAGCGCCAGCCGTTGCGCCCGGGCCCGGTCGGCCGGCCCCAGATCGCCCAGCGGCCCGGCCGGGTCGGCAAGGATGTCGGCCAGCATCCGGTGGGCGCCCAGCACCTCGTCGAGCACCGCGACGGCGGCGCGCCGCGCGGCCAGGCCGGTGGTTGCCGCTTCTCTTGCCATCTGGGTCCCCGTTGCCGAACAGGCTCAAGGGCGTATATCAAGGCCAGAGCCGAGACAAGGAAGCATCAGATGCCCGAGACCGAGAGGGACTGGACCGAGCCCGAGAAACGCGATCTGCCCGCCGCCGCCCAACGCGCGCTGGCCGAGGCCGAGGCGCGGCGCAAGGCGGCGAAAGCGGCCGAGAGGCCGGTCGAGCTGGGCGGCCGCGACGGGCCCGAGCCGGTGCGCTACGGCGACTGGGAGAAGAAGGGCATCGCGGTCGACTTCTGACCGGGGTTGCTGTTGCGGTCCGGGGCGCCCTTTCCAGATTGTTGCGAACTGTCGAGCATGGGGCCGCGCCGAAATGCGCCGACCGACCGGCGTTTGCGCCGGGCACGCGGCCGCCCGCCTCACAGGCGGGCGCGTTGCGCGCCCACCTCGGGCGCCGGCGTGTCCTCTAATCCTCGAACGGGCGCCGGGTGCAATTTCGGGTTTCCAGATCGGCGGGGACTGTCGCTCCCTCATTCCCAGCGGACGTCGCCGAGGAAGATGTAGCCGGCGCCGTAGATCGTTTTGATCAGCCGCGGGTTCTTGGGATCCTCGCCCAGCTTGGTGCGCAGCCGCGAGATGCGCACGTCCATCGCCCGGTCGAAGCTCTCGCCCGCGGCGCCGCCCAGTGCCTCCTGCATCTGTGCGCGGGAGATCAGCCGCTTGGGACTTTCGAGGAACAGCCGCAGCACTTCGCCCTCGGCATGGGAGAAGGTCACCTCCTCGCCGGCGTCGCTGACCAGCACGTAGCGGTCGAAATGGGCAGTCCAGCCGTTGAAGCTGGCGGTCTGGGCGGCGGGGCCGGGATCGCTGCGGCCCTTGCGCAGCCGGGCGCGGACCCGGGCGACGACCTCGGCCGGATCGAAGGGCTTGATGATGTAGTCGTCGGCGCCCAGTTCCAGCCCCGTCACCCGGTCCTGGACCTGGCCCCGGCCCGAGATGATGATGATCGCCGCGCCCGATTCCAGCGCCAGCCGGTGGACCAGCGCCAGCCCGTCGCGGTCGGGCAGGCCGAGATCGACGAGGCAGACATCCGGCGCCATCCGCTTCAGCGCCGCCTCGAACTCGGTGGCGCGGGCATAGGCGGTGGTGCGGAAGCCGGCCTCGGTGAGGGCTTCGGACAGCATCCGGCGGATCTCGGGCTCGTCGTCGAGGATGGCGATATGCGGTTGGCTCATGCGGCGGCCCCGGGGCTGAGGAAGGCGGAAAGCTCCGCTTCGGAGAAGGGTTTGGTCAAGACCGGCACATGCGCGGCGGCGCGCTGCCGCAACGGGTCGGCGGGCGGCAGCGAGGTCATCAGGTAGAGCCGCGCCGGGCAGCCGCGGGCCTGCAGCGCCTCGATCAGGTCGACGCCGTTCTGATCGCCCGGCAAGCCGATGTCGGACAGCACCATGCCGATGCCGGGCAGGTCGGCCAGCGTCAGCGCCTCCTCGGCGCTGGCGGTTTCCAGAACGGCATGGCCGAGATCGCGCAGCATCTCGCGCACCGAGGTGCGGATCTCGTCGGTATCCTCGACCAGCAGCACCATCGCCGGCTCGGCCGGGCGGGTGGCGGCCCGGCGCAGCGGCAGGCGCAGCAGCACCCGGGCGCCGCCGCCGGGACGGTTCTGCAATTTCAGCGTGCCGCCGGCCAGCTTGGTCTGGTCGTAGACCATCGACAGGCCCAGCCCCGAGCCGGCATCGCCCTTGGTGGTGAAGAACGGGTCGAGCCCGCGCTCCAGCGTCTCCTCGGTGAAGCCCGGCCCGGTATCGTCGACGGTGATCTGCAGCCAGGTGTCGCGGAAGGGCCGGGCGGCGAGGGTGATCTCGCCGGTGCCGTCTCCGGCCGTGCCGATGGCGTCGCGGGCGTTGAGGATCAGGTTGACCAGCGTGTCCTGCAACGCCCCCTGGTCGAGCAGCACCGGCCCGTCGATGCCCTCCAGCCGCACCGCCAGCCGGGTATTCTCGGGCAGGGTCGGCTCGGCCAGCAGGCGCAGGTCGGCAAGGAAGGCGGTCAGGTCGGTCGCCACCGGGCGCAGCTCGCGCTTGCCCGAGATGCTGGCGATGCGGTCGAGCAGGGTGCCGCCGCGCCGCGCCGCCGCCTGGGTCGCCGCCACCAGGTCGGCGGCGCCGGCGGGCAGGGCGAGCTTCTCCAGCCGGCTCTGCAGCCCGAGGATCACCGTCAGCAGGTTGGCGAAGTCATGCGCCAGTCCGGACGTCAGCTGCGCCGCCAGCTCGCGCTTGCGGGTCTGGGAGACGGCGGCCCGGGCCTGGGCCTCCTCGGTGACGTCCATCGACAGGATGTAGACGCCGTTGATCGGCCCGTCCTCGAGCTGGTCGGGCGTGAAGGCGGCGCGGATCCGGCGGCCGGAGGGGTCGTCGGTGAATTCGTAGACGCTGGCCTCGCCGGCCAGCGCGCGGTCGAGATAGGGTTCGATCCGGTCGAAAGCCTCGTCCCCCAGCGCCTGGCGCCCGGTCAGGCCGATGATGCTGCTGGGCCGGCCCGGCATCACCGAGGACAGCCGGCGGTTGGAAAAGGTATAGCGCAGGTTGCGGTCGACATGGGCGATATGGGCCGGCATCATCTCGGTGGTCAAGCGTGTCCGGGCCTCGATCTCGGTCAGTTCGCGCTTGGCCTCCTCCAGCGCCGCATTCGTCGCCGCCAGCGCCCGGTTGGCCTGGCTCAGCCGCTCGGCATGGGTCAGAAGCTGGTCCGAAAGCTCTTCCGAGCGCGCCCGCAGCAGCGCCTCCTGGTGCTTGATCTCGGTGATGTCGGTATAAACCGTCACCCAGCCGCCCTGCGGCAGCGGCGCGCCCTCGACCGAAATGGTGCGGCCGTTGGCGCGGGTGCGTTCCATGTAATGCGGCTGGAAGGCGCGGGCGGCGTCGACCCGCGCCCGCACCGCCGCCTCCGCGTCCTCGACCGGGCCGTATTCGCCGCGCAACACCAGAAAGCGGATCGTTTCCTCGAACTCGGCACCGGGGGTGACCAGCGCGTCGGGCAGGCCGAACATTTCCTGGTAGCGCTTGTTGCAGACCGCCAGCCGAAGGTCGCTGTCGAAGATCGACAGCGCCTGCTGGATCAGGTTCAACCCCGCCCGCGTCAGCTTCTCGGTGATCTCGGCCTGCTGCATCTGCCCTCCTCCCCGGGTCAGCTAGCACCGTGCCGCGCTTGTGGAAAAGGGGCAAGCGCGGGCTGTTACAATTCGTTAGGATTGGGAAAAACTCAGGCAAGGGTTGGCGGCCACGACTTTGTGACCAGGCCGAGAGTGCGAGGGAATCGCCCGGGCCGCAGGGTGCCGGCACGCCGGCCCCAGGGAGGAGGAAAATGGTGGAGACCGGGGCAACCGCGGGCGAGTTCTCGTCCATTCCCGCCCTCATGGCCCGCAATGCGCGGGTGCACGGGGCGGTCATGGCCTATCGCGAAAAAGAATTCGGCATCTGGCAGAGCTGGAGCTGGCTGCAAGCCTATGAGGAGACCCGCGCCATGGCGATGGGGCTGCTCGCACTCGGGCTCGAGCGGGGCGATTACGTCGCCGTCATCGGGCGCAACCGGCCGGCGCTCTACTGGTCGATGGTCGCCACGCAGATGTGCGGCGCGATCCCGGTGCCGCTCTACCAGGACGCCGGCGCCGACGAGATGGCCTATGTGCTGGACCATTGTGGCGCCCGCTTCGTCATCTGCGGCGACCAGGAGCAGGTCGACAAGGTGATCGAGGTGCAGGACAGCATCCATCACATCGAGCAGGTGATCTATCTCGACAAGCGCGGGATGCGGAAATACGACCACTCGCGCCTCAACGCGCTCGAGGACATCGTCGCCGAGGGCCGCGCCGGCCATCACCGGCTGGAGGGCGAGCTCGACAAGCGCACGGCTGAGCTGACCTATGACAGCACCTGCGTCATGCTCTACACCTCGGGCACCACCGGGCGACCCAAGGGCGTGGTGCTGTCGAACCGCAACATCATCGAGACCTCGCGCCACTCGGCCGAGTTCGACCACCTCAGGGCCGGCGACGAGGTGCTGGCCTACCTGCCGATGGCCTGGGTGGGCGACTTCATCTTCTCGATCGGCCAGGCCTACTGGACCGGGTTCTGCGTCAACTGTCCGGAAAGCCCCGAGACGATGATGACCGACCTGCGCGAGATCGGGCCGACCTATTTCTTCGCCCCGCCGCGCATCTTCGAGACCATGCTGACCAATGTCATGATCCGGATGGAGGATGCCGGGCGGCTGAAGAAGCGGCTGTTCGACCATTACATGGCGCTGGCGCGCAAGGTCGGGCCGGCGATCCTCGACGGCAAGCCGGTCAGCGGCATGGACCGTTTCCGCTACTGGCTGGGCGACAAGCTGATCTTCGGGCCGCTCAAGAACACGCTCGGCCTGACCCGGATTCGCGTCGCCTACACCGCCGGCGAGGCGATCGGGCCGGAAATCTTCGATTTCTACCGCTCGCTGGGCATCAACCTGAAACAGCTCTACGGCCAGACCGAGGCCTCGGTCTTCATCACCCAGCAGCCCGACGGCGAGGTGCGCAGCGACACGGTCGGCGTCCCCAGCCCGGGCGTCGAGGTCAGGATCGGCGACAATGGCGAGGTCTACTACCGCTCGCCCGGCACCTTCGTCGAATATTACAAGAACCCTGAAAGCACCGCCTCGACCAAGGACCCGGAAGGCTGGGTCGCGACCGGCGACGCGGGCTTCTTCGAGGAGGGCACCGGCCACCTGCGCATCATCGACCGCGCCAAGGACGTCGGCAAGATGGCCGACGGCCGCCTGTTCGCGCCGAAATACGTCGAGAACAAGCTCAAGTTCTATCCCAGCATCCTCGAGGCCGTGGTCTTTGGCGCCGACCGCGAGATGTGCACTGCCTTCATCAATATCGACCTGACGGCGGTCGGCAACTGGGCCGAGCGCAACAACATCTCCTACGCTTCCTATCAGGAGCTGAGCCAGCACCCGAAGGTGATCGAGATGATCCGCGACCATGTCGAGGAGGTGAACCGCTCGGTGGCGCAGGACGAGATGCTGTCGGGCTGCCAGATCCACCGCTTCCTTGTGCTGCACAAGGAGCTCGACGCCGACGATGGCGAGCTGACCCGCACCCGCAAGGTGCGCCGGCGGATCATCGAGGAGAAATACGCCGACCTGCTCGACGCGCTCTATGGCGGCAAGGACAGCATCTATACCGAGACCGAGGTCACCTATGAGGACGGCCGCAAGGGCGCGATCAAGGCGACGCTGACGATCTGCGACGCTAAGGTCGAGACCGGGCATCAGAGGATCGCGGCGGAATGAGTTTGGCATACGCAAACGGCGGATGCTTCGCCCGTGGCGCTTGCGACACGGGCACGCGTCCGACCGCGCCACAGGCGGGCGCGTTCCGCGCTCCCCTCGGGCGGCCGCGCGCCCTCTGCCTGCCCTGTTCCTTTCACCTCTGCAAGACACGAGGGAAACGCCATGTTTGACGCCCCCGCCGAAGGTTACACCACCGCCGACGGCCGCAAGATCGGCGGCGTGCTGATGGAGATGAAGAACATCACCCTGCGCTTCGGCGGGGTGAACGCGATCACCGATATCAGCTTCGACATCCGCGAGGGCGAGATCCGCGCCATCATCGGCCCCAACGGCGCTGGCAAGTCCTCGATGCTCAACGTCATCTCGGGCTTCTACGTCCCGCAGGAGGGCGAGGTCTGGTTCCGCGGCGAGCTGCGGCCGCAGATGCGTCCCTACCAGGTCGCCCAGCAGGGCATCGCCCGGACGTTCCAGAACATCGCCCTGTTCGACGGCATGTCGGTGCTCGACAACATCATGACCGGGCGGCTGACGATGATGAAATCGGGCTTCCTGACCCAGGCGCTGTGGTGGGGCAAGGCCGAGAAGGAAGAGACCGAGCATCGCGAGAAGGTCGAGAAGATCATCGACTTCCTCGAGATCCAGGCGATCCGCAAGACGCCGGTCGGTCGGCTGCCCTATGGCCTGAAGAAGCGGGTCGAGCTGGCCCGGGCGCTGGCGGCCGAACCCAAGCTGCTGCTGCTCGACGAGCCGATGGCGGGGATGAATGTCGAGGAGAAGGAGGACATGTCCCGCTTCATCCTCGACGTCAACGACGAGTTCGGCACCACCATCGCCCTGATCGAGCACGACATGGGCGTCGTCATGGACCTGTCCGACCGCGTCGTCGTGATGGATTACGGCAAGAAGATCGGCGATGGCAGCCCCGACGAGGTGCGCAACAACCAGGACGTCATCGACGCCTATCTCGGGGTGGCGCATGACTGACCGTTTTCCCCGCCCGTCCGACCAAGACCTGAACCGCGAGACCTCCGGAGGCGCCGATGGTACTGCCTGATCAACTCCTCTACGCGATGGAGGTCACCCTCAACGGCCTGATGGCCGGGGTGATGTATTCGCTCGTCGCGCTGGGCTTCGTGCTGATCTTCAAGGCCAGCGGCATCTTCAACTACGCCCAGGGCGTGCTGGCGCTGTTCGCCGCGCTGACGCTGGTCGGCTTCCAGGAAGGCCAGGTGCCCTTCGCCGACCTGATCCACGCCGCCTTCGGGGTCGAGTTCACCCATTTCGGCTGGCACCTGCCGGCAATCGTCGCCATCGCCCTGACGGCGCTGGTGATGGTCGGGCTGGCGATCGTGATCGAGAAGCTGATCCTCAAGCACCTGGTGAACCAGGAGCCGATCATCCTGTTCATGGCCACCATCGGCCTGGCCTATTTCCTCGAAGGGCTGGGCGACTCGATGTGGGGCTCGGACATCAAGAAGATGGATGTCGGCCTGCCGCAGGGCATGTCCGGGGTGATCGACAATTTCACCTACAACCTCTTCGGCTACGGCTTCTACATCGACCGGCTCGACATCGTGGCGACGGTGATCGCGGCGCTGCTGGTGATCTCGCTGACGCTGTTCAGCCAGTATTCCAAGCAGGGCCGGGCGCTGCGGGCGGTGGCCGACGACCACCAGGCGGCGCTGTCGGTCGGCATCTCGCTGCGCTTCATCTGGGTGCTGGTCTGGTCGATCGCCGGCTTCGTCGCGCTGGTCGCGGGCATCATGTGGGGCGCCAAGTCGGGCGTCCAGTTCTCGCTGTCGCTGATCGCGCTCAAGGCACTGCCGGTGCTGATGCTGGGCGGCTTCACCTCGATCCCCGGCGCCATCGTCGGCGGGCTGATCATCGGTGTCGGCGAGAAGCTGTTCGAGTTCTGGGTCGGCCCGCTGGTCGGCGGCGCGACCGAGAACTGGTTCGCCTATGTGCTGGCTTTGGTCTTCCTCGTCTTCCGGCCCCAGGGGCTGTTCGGCGAGAAAATTATTGAACGGGTGTAAGACATGGGGTTTGATCGTATGCGTCGTCATGTCGCGGGGAAGGGAGGCCGCGTGACATTGGATGCAACGCAGGTCCGGCCCGGCTTCGGGCGCGGATCAGGATCAGGGAGGGATCCTGCCCATGAAGACTTGCTCGATCATGTTCACCATCGGCTGGCTGGCCGCGCTCACCTTCGGCTGGATCGCCGTCGCGGCGCCGGCGGACGAACCGCAGATGATGTTGGCGCTGGAAGTGCTGTTCGCAGCCATCGGTGCCGCCATCGGCATGTGGTCTTGGTTGAGGATACGCAGGGGCTGCTGAGCCGTAGGGCGACGATCAGCGCATCCCCTGAACAAGAGGGGATGCGCTGAATGTTCTATCGCGAGGCAGGCGACTTCAAGACGTCCTATGTGGACGATAGCCAGACCTTTCCGATCAAGTTCGACCGGATGCGGTACTACGCGGTTCTGGTGATCGCTTTCGGGATCGTTCCGTTCTTCATCAACGACTACTGGGCGAACGCGGTCTTCGTCCCGTTCCTGATCTACGCGATCGCGGCGATCGGGCTGAACATCCTGACCGGCTATTGTGGCCAGGTCAGCCTCGGCACCGGCGGTTTCATGGCTGTGGGCGCCTATGCCTGCTACAAGCTGATGACCGCCTTCCCCGATGTCAGCATCTTCATCCACGTCCTGCTCGCCGGCGGCGTGACGGCGCTGGTCGGCATGCTGTTCGGCCTGCCCAGCCTGCGGATCAAGGGCTTCTACCTCGCCGTGGCGACGCTGGCGGCGCAGTTCTTCCTGGTCTGGCTGTTCAACAAGGTGCCGTGGTTCTACAACTACTCGGCCTCGGGCCAGATCTCGGCGCCCGAGCGCACCATCTTCGGCGTTCCGGTTACCGGCGCGGCGACGACGCCGATGGCGAAATACCTGTTCTGCCTGGTGATCCTGTTCGGCCTGTCCTGGCTGGCGCGCAACCTGACGCGCGGCACGGTGGGGCGCAAATGGATGGCGATCCGCGACATGGACATCGCGGCCGAGATCATCGGGGTCAACCCGCTGACCACCAAGCTCTCCGCCTTTGCCGTCAGCTCGTTCTTCATCGGTGTCGCCGGGGCGCTGTTCTTCTCGGTCTATCTCGGCGCGGTCGAGGTCGGCGAGGCCTTCGGCATCCAGAAGAGCTTCCTGGTGCTGTTCATGGTCATCATCGGCGGCCTGGGCTCGATCTTCGGCTCCTTTGCCGGGGCGGCCTTCCTGGTGCTGCTGCCGGTGCTGGTGAAGAACACGCTGGTGGTCGGGCTGGGCTGGCCCACCGACCTGGCCGCCCATGTCGAGCTGATGATCGTCGGCGCGCTGATCATCGTCTTCCTGATCGCCGAGCCGCACGGCATGGCGCAGCTTTGGCGCACCGCCAAGGAGAAGCTGAGGCTCTGGCCCTTCCCGCACTAGGCGGGCCGCCCAATCACAAGACCGGATAACCGGCATCCCGTAACCAACGTTCTCTGGGAGGAGATCAAGACATGAAGAAGACTCTCGCAGCCATTGCCATCGCGGCGATCGCCGGAGCGAGCCCGGCGCTGGCCGACCTCGTGTTCCCGTCGACCAGCTACCGCACCGGCCCCTATGCCGCCAACGGCATTCCCTTCGCCGACGGCTATGCCGACTACTTCACCCTGCTCAACGAGCGCGACGGCGGCATCGGCGGCGTCAAGGTGGACGTGCCGGAATGCGAAACCGCCTATAACACCGAGAAGGGTGTCGAGTGCTACGAGTCGACCAAGGGTCTCGGCTCGCTGCTCTACCAGCCGCTCTCGACCGGCATCACCTACCAGCTGATCCCGAAGGTCACGCAGGACGGTATCCCGATGCTGACCTCGGGCCTGGGCCGCACCTCGGCCGCCAACGGCAAGGTGTTCAAGTGGGTCTTCAACTTCCCGGTCAACTACTGGGACGGCGCCTCGATCATGGTCAAGTATCTCCTGTCGGAGAACAACAACGACCTGAAGGGCAAGAAGATCGCGCTGCTCTACCACAACTCGGCCTACGGCAAGGAGCCGATCCGCACCCTGCAGGAACTGTCGAAGAAATACGGCTTCGAGCTGAGCCTGCTGCCGGTCGACCATCCCGGTCAGGAACAGAAGAGCCAGTGGCTGCAGATCCGCCGCGATCGTCCGGACTATGTCCTGATGTGGGGCTGGGGCGTGATGAACCCGGTCGCGATCCAGGAAGCCGCCAACGTCCGCTTCCCGATGGACCACTTCATCGGCATCTGGTGGTCGGGTTCGGAGAACGACGTGAAGCCCGCCGGCGCGGCCGCCAATGGCTACAAGGCGCTGACCTTCAGCGGCGTCGGCAGCGACTTCCCGATCTACAGCGACCTGAAGAAATACGTCTATGATGCCGGCAAGGCGGCGGGCGCGGGCGACCAGACCGGGACCATCCTCTACAACCGCGGTCTCTATGCCGCCTTCCTGGCTGCCGAGGCGGCGAAGAAGGCGCAGGAACTGTCGGGCCACAAGCAGATCACGCCGGCCGAGATGCGTGACGGGATGGAGAACCTGAACGTCACCGACGAGCTGATGGCGGCGGATGGGATGCCGAAATTCGGCCCCGACTTCAAGGTCAGCTGCGCCAACCACGGTGGCTCGGGCAAGGCCCAGGTCATGCAGTGGGACGCCAAGGCCGAGAAGTGGAACGTGATCACCGACTGGATCGAAAGCGACCACTCGGTCATCGACCCGCTGATCGCCGAGGATTCCGGCGCCTTCGCCAAGGAAAACAACATCACCCCGCGCGACTGCAACTGAGCGGGCTGAGCTGACACCGGGTGCGGCGGCGGGCGTCGCCGCACCCTCCCCCAAGCCCCGGGAAACCGGGCAGAGATTTCAACGAACGGGATCGCCAGATGCTGGACGCAGCCAAGACAGACGCCGCCGCCACGCAGGAGACGCTGCTGGAGGTCAACAATATCGAGGTGATCTACAACAGCGTGATCCTCGTGCTCAAAGGCGTCAGCCTGAAGGTGCCCAAGGGCGGCATTACCGCCCTTCTGGGCGGCAACGGCGCCGGCAAGACGACGACGCTGAAGGCGATCTCGAACCTGCTGCGCTCGGAGCGCGGCGAGGTCACCAAGGGCGCGATCACTTATCGCGGCGAGCGGGTGCAGGACATGGCCCCGGCCGACCTGGTGAAGAAGGGCGTGATCCAGGTGATGGAGGGGCGCCACTGTTTCGAGCACCTCACCGTCGAGGAGAACCTGCTGACCGGCGCCTATACCCGGACCGACGGCAAGGCCGCGATCGCCGCCGATCTCGAGATGGTCTACAACTACTTCCCGCGGCTGCGCGAACGGCGGAAAAGCCAGGCTGGCTATACCTCGGGCGGCGAGCAGCAGATGGTGGCGATCGGCCGCGCGCTGATGAGCCGGCCCGAGACGATCCTGCTCGACGAGCCCTCGATGGGCCTGGCGCCGCAGCTGGTCGAGCAGATCTTCGAGATCGTCAAGTCGGTCAACGAGCATGAGGGCGTGACCTTCCTGCTGGCCGAGCAGAACACCAATGTCGCGCTGCGCTTTGCCCATTACGGCTACATCCTCGAAAGCGGCCGGGTGGTGATGGACGGCCCGGCGGCCGAGCTGCGCGAGAACCCGGATGTGAAGGAATTCTACCTCGGCGTCTCGGACGAGGGCCGCAAGTCGTTCCGCGACGTGCGCTCCTACCGCCGCCGCAAACGCTGGCTGGCCTGAGCCCCGGCGCCATTGGTTCAACAGTGATTTCCCGCCGGCAATCCGCGCGGGGCAAGGAGGGGGGCGACCCCATTGCAGCGATGACAGAGTATTTCGACGATCTCGAAACCCGCAGCGCCGACCAGCGTGCCGCCGATCTGGCCCGCGCCCTGCCGGCGCAGATCGCCCGGGCCAAGACGGCGCCGGGACTGGCCGCGCTGCTGGGCGATGTCGACCCGGACGCCTTCACCACGGCCGAGGCGCTGGCCGCCCTGCCGGTGATCCGCAAGTCCGAGCTGAGCGCGGCGCAGAAGGGGGCGCCGCCGCTGGGCGGGCTGATCCCCGCCGGCGGCGGTTACGAGCATATCTTCCAGTCGCCCGGTCCGATTTACGAGATCGGCCGCACCAGCCATGACTGGTGGCGCATGGGCCGCTTCCTGCATGCCTGCGGCATCGGCAAGGGCGATATCGTCCAGAACTGCTTCGGTTATCACCTGACGCCGGCCGGCATGATCTTCGAGAACGGCGCCCGGGCGGTCGGCGCGGCGGTGCTGCCCGCCGGCACCGGCCAGACCGAACTGCAGGTGCGAGCCGCGGCCGATATCGGCTGCACCGCCTATGCCGGCACGCCCGACTACCTCAAGGTGATCCTCGACAAGGCCGAGGCGATGGGCGAGGCGCTCAAGTTCACCCGCGCGGCGGTCGGCGGCGGGGCGCTGTTCCCGTCGCTGCGCAAGGAATACGCCGAGCGCGGCATCGCCTGCCTGCAAAGCTATGCCACCGCCGACCTGGGCAACATCGCCTATGAGAGCCCGGCGATGGAAGGCATGATCGTCGACGAGGGCGTGATCGTCGAGATCGTCACCCCCGGCACCGGCACCCCGGTGATGCCGGGCCAGGTGGGCGAGGTGGTGGTCACCACGCTCAACCCCGATTACCCGCTGATCCGCTTCGCCACCGGCGATCTGTCCGCCGTTCTGCCGGGGCAGAGCCCCTGCGGTCGCACCAACATGCGGATCAAGGGCTGGATGGGCCGCGCCGACCAGACCGCCAAGATCAAGGGCATGTTCGTCCGGCCCGAGCAGGTCGCCGCGCTGGTCGCCCGGCATGACGAGGTCGCCCGCGCGCGGGTGATCGCCGACCGCGAGGGGGAAATGGACGTGATGACCGTCCAGATCGAGACCCGCGCCGCCAACCCGGCATTGTATGAGGGCTCGGTGCTGGATACGCTCAAGCTGCGGGGCAAGGTCGAGCTGGTGCCGCCGGGATCGCTGCCGAATGACGGCAAGGTCATCGAGGATCGGCGCAACTACGACTGAGGCAGGCCCCGGTTACCGGAGGGTCTGTTTGTGAAAGCCGTCGTTCTTGCCGCCTTTGCCCTGTCCATCCCCGCCGCCGCGCTTGCCGAGGGGCGGGCGCTGATCGTCGGCAACTCCACCTATGCCCGGACCATCGACGCCGCCGGCGCCGGCCGCGCGGTTCAGGCGGCCGAGACGCTGCGCCGGCTCGGTTTCTCCGTCGTCTCGTCGCGCGACCTCGACACCGCGGGGCTGCGCCAGGCGCTGTCGCGGCTCAGTGCCTCGGCCGAGGGGGCAGGGCGGCTGGCGATCCTGCTCGAGGGACATTTCGTCCATTCCGGCCGGGCCAGCTGGTTCCTCGGCACCGAGGCCACGGGCCCCGACCTTGCCACGGTCGGCGCCATGGGCGTGAACCTCGATACCGTGCTCGAGATCGCCGGCCAGGCGCCGGGCGGGGCGCTGGTGCTGCTGGGCGGCGATGACAGTCCGCTGGCGCTGGGTGCCGGGCTGGCCGGCGGGCTCGGCCCGCTCGACATCCCGCAGGGCGTCACCGTGATCAGCGGCCCGATCGGGCCAGTGGCGGATTTCGCTTCGGGCGATCTCGGCCAGCCGGGGCAGAGCCTCGCCGCCCTCGCCGCTGCCCATCCCGAGCTCTCCGCCGAGGGCTTCCTCGCCCCGATGGTGCCCTTCGTGCCGGCGCCGGGCACGGGCGAGGCAGTGGCCGCCGACACGGCGGCCGAGGCCGCGGCCTGGCAGGCGGCGCAGGCCTCCGACACGGCCGAGGCCGTCCAGGCCTTCCTGTCCGATTACCCCGCCGGCGCCCATGCCGAGGACGCCCGCAAGCTGCTGGCGCAGATGCTCTCGGACCCGCACCGGGCCGAGCGCAAGACCGAGGAGGGGCTGAACCTCAGCCGCGACCAGCGCGCCCAGATCCAGCGCGCGCTGTCGATCCTCGACCATGACCCGAACGGCATCGACGGCATCTTCGGCCCCGGCACCCGGGCGGCGATTCGCGACTGGCAACTGGCGCAGGGGACGACTGCCACGGGCTATCTCGACGCCGGCCAGATCGCCCGGCTGAACGCCCAGGCCACCCGTCGCGCCAAGCAGCTTCAGGCCGAGGCCGAGGCCCGCCGCGCCGCCGAGGAGCGCCAGGACAAGGCCTATTGGGCCCAGACCGGCGCCAAGGGCGACGAGGCCGGGCTGCGCAGCTATCTCGACCGTTATCCCGACGGCACCTATGCCGACGTCGCCCAGGCGCGGCTGGACAAGATCGAGGCCGGCAAGCACGCCGCCGCCGCGCGCCAGGACCGGGCCGCCTGGGACCGGGCCGCGTCAAAGGACACCGTCGCCGCCTATCGCACTTATCTGCGCGCCTTCCCCAAGGGCGCCTTCGCCGATGCCGCCCATGCCCGCATCCGCCGCCTGACGCAACAGCAGCAGAACGATGCGGCCGAGCGCAAGGCACAGGCGGCCGAGGCGGCGCTGGGCCTGACCCCCTTCTCCCGGCGGCTGGTGGAAAGCCGGCTGGCGGCGCTCAATCTCGATCCGGGCAAGGTCGACGGCGTGTTCAACCTCAAGACCCGCCGCGCCATCCGCCGCTTCCAGCGCGCCAACGACCTGCCGGTGACCGGCTACCTGACCCAGGTGGCGCTGGTGCGGCTGCTGGCCTCGGCGGGGAACTGAGGCCCGGCGAGGGGCCCGGCGAGGGGCGAAACGGAGAGGGCCGCCGCGATCTCTCGCGACGGCCCCTGAAGTCCGGCTCTGGCAGCTTCGGATCAGCCCTGGCGGGCCTTGAAGCGCTTCTGCGTCTTGTTGATCACGTAGACGCGGCCGTTACGGCGCACGATCTGGCAATCGCGATGACGCTGCTTGAGCGAGCGGAGCGAGTTCTTGACCTTCATCGGTCTTCTCCCATTCGCGGCGCGCGTGCGCCTGAAAACACAAATGCCCCCGAAGGGGCGGATGGTGGGCGCGACAGGGATCGAACCTGTGGCCACTACGATGTCAACGTAGTGCTCTACCGCTGAGCTACGCGCCCGTCACCGTCATCGACCCTGCCCGTTTCAAACAAAGGACGCGGGCAGGTCCGCGTCGGTTCGCAGGTCTATAAAAGGAGTCGGAGCGGTGTTCAAGGGGTTTTGGCATCTTCTGAAAAGCGTCTATATTTTTTCGGTGAAGGAGACCGGATGACCGCCGAAACCGTTGCCTATGATCTGTTCCTGCCCGAGATCCGCCGCTCCGGCGTGATCTTCGCCTCGCCCCATAGCGGGCGGGACTATCCGCAGGCATTTCTGCAGGCGACGGTGCTGGACCGGCACGCGATCCGCTCGTCCGAGGACGCCTTCGTCGACCGGCTCTATTCCGCCGCGCCGCGGCTGGGGGCGCCGCTGCTCTGCGCCCGGGTGCCGCGCGCCTATGTCGATCTCAACCGCGGCGCCGACGAGTTCGATCCGGCGCTGATCGCCAATGCCCGGCCCGGCGGCCACAACCCGCGGGTCTCGTCGGGGCTGGGGGTGATTCCCCGCGTCGTCTCGAATGCCCGGCCGATCTATCGCGGCAAGATCCCGGCGGCCGAGGCGGCGGCGCGGATCACCGACTACTGGGAGCCCTATCACGCCCGGCTGCGCGCCCTGCTGGACGAGAGCCGGGCCCGCTTCGGCGAGGCGATCCTGATCGACTGCCACTCGATGCCGCATGAGGCGATCGCCCATCACGGCGGCGGCCGGGGCAGCCCGCCCGACGTCGTGCTGGGCGATCGTTTCGGCGCCTCGGCCGGGGCGGCGGTGGTCGAGCGGATCGAGGCCGCCTTCGCCGCCGCCGGGCTGCGGGTGGCGCGCAACGCCCCCTTCGCCGGCGCCTATATCGCCCAGACCTACGGCTGGCCCTCGCGCCGCCAGCATGTCGTGCAGGTCGAGATCGACCGGGCGCTCTACATGGACGAGGCGACGATTCGCCCCAGCGCCGATTTCGCCGCCGTCCAGGCCCTGATCGAAGGGGTGATGGCCGAGATCGTCGCCGCCCATGCCACCGACCTGCCACTGGCGGCCGAGTAGCGCCGCCTGTCATATTGCGCGCCTGCGGCGCATGCCTGTTCATTTGCGCTGCGCGCGTCGGGGCGCTGCCCCGCCGCCCTTCGGGCGCCTCCCCGGGATATTTCCACTCAGGTGAAAGGGGGGCGCGCGCTTCTGCTTTCACCTGAGCCGAAATATCCCGGGGGTCTGGGGGCAGAGCCCCCAGCCTCGCCGGTGTCACTGCAGGTCGGCGAAGGCCTTCTGCAACCGTTCGACGGCTTCCACGACCACGCTGCGCGGGGTGGCAAGGTTGAAGCGCAGGAAGTTCTCGCCGCCGCTGCCGAAGGTGTCGCCGTGATTGACCGCGATCCGGGCCTGCTTCTCGACCCGGGCGGTGAATTCCTCGGCCGTCATGCCGGTGCCGGAGAAATCGACCCAGGCCAGGTAGGTGGCTTCGAGCGGCATCGAACTGAGGCCGGGGATCGCATCGACGGCGGCGTCGAAGATCTGGCGGTTGCCGTCGAGATAGGCGAGGAGCGCGTCGAGCCAGGCGGCGCCCTCGGGCGAATAGGCCGCCGTCGCCATCACCAGGCCGAAGGAGTTGGGCGACATGCCCAGACCGGCCATGCGGGCGGCGAAGCGGGCGCGCAGGGTCTCGTCGGGGATGATGACATTGCCCGAATGGCTGCCGGCGATGTTGAAGGTCTTGGTGGTCGCCGACATGTGCACCAGCCGGTCGAGGATGTCGGGCGCCGCCTTGGCCATCACGTGGTGGGTATGGCCGGGCATCACCAGGTCGTGGTGGATCTCGTCCGAGACCAGGATCAGGTCGTGGCGCTTGGCGAAATCGGCGACGCCGCGCAGCTCGGCCTCGGTCCAGACCCGGCCGCCGGGATTGTGCGGCGAGCACAGGATGACCATGCGCTCCTTGCCGGTCATCCGGGCGTCATAGGAGTCGAAATCCATCTCGTAGCGGCCGGCATTGTTGACCAGCGGGCATTCGACCACCTCGCGCCCGGCGGCTTTGATGACGCGGGCGAAGGCGTGATAGACCGGGGTGAACAGCACCACGCCGTCGCCGGGCCGGGTATAGGCGTCGACGCACATCGCGGTGCCGTTGACGAGGCCGTGGGTGGTGAAGATCCACTCGGGCCGCACCTCCCAGCCGTGGCGGTTCGACATCCACCAGCGGATCGATTCGAGATAGGCGCTGTCGTCGCCGAAATAGCCGTAGATGCCGAAATCGGTCATCTCCTTCAGGGCGCGGGTGACGCAGTCGGGGGCGCGGAAATCCATGTCGGCGACCCACATCGCGATGCCCTTGTCGGCCGGCACGCCGTAGACCGCCTCCATCTTGTCCCATTTCGCCGAATGGGTGCCGCGACGGTCGATGACCTCGTCGAAATTCATCGGATGCTGTCCCCTTTCACATGCGGGCCCCGCCCGACGGGGCGCCTGTTCCGGATTTGAGAAATAGCAGGGAATATCGGACCATTGAAGATGGTGATTTTGGGAAATTGTCCCAAATTTTCCTCGCAACTTAGAACGGTGATCCGGAAACCTGTTCACGTCTGGAACATACGTCCCGCGATTGCCGCGCCGCCGTGGTCCTGTCTTGCGGTCGGGCGTCGCGCTTGGCATAGCAGAGGCGGAACAAAAAGGGAATACGGCGATGGAATTCGTGACGGTCGGCCCGCGGGGCGCGCGCATGGGCTATGTCGAGTTTCCCGGGCCGGGGCCGGCGCGGCTGTTCCTGCACGGGCTTGGCGCCAGCGCGCCGGCCTATTTCGCGCCGATCGCGGCCGACCCGGTGCTGGGGCGGCGCCGGGCGGTTATGCTCGACTTCCTCGGCTTCGGCCTCAGCGACCGTCCGCACGACTTCGGCTACACGCTCGAAGACCATGCCGGGACCGTGGCGCGGGCGATCGAGGCGCTGGCGCTCGGGCCGGCGGAGATCGTCGCCCACAGCATGGGCGGCAGCGTCGCGCTGGTGCTGGCGGCGCGGCGGCCCGAGCTTGTCCGTCGTCTGGTGCTGGCCGAGCCGAACCTGTTGCCGACGCCGCGGCCGCATCTTGAGGGCCATGACGAGGACAGCTTCGCCCGCAGCGGCTTTGCCGACCGGCTGGCGGCGGCGGGCCCGGACTGGGCGGCGACGATGCGGCTGGCCGATCCGGTCGCGCTGTTCCGCAGCGAGGCGGCGCTCGGCGGCGGCAGCGACCCGATGATGCGCGACCTGCTGCTGTCGCTGGAGATGCCGTGCCACCTGATCGAGGGCGAATTGAGCGCCGAGGTCGGCGAAGATCCGGAGGTCGCGGCGGCGGGGATCGCCGTCACCACCCTTCCCGGGGCCGGGCATTGCATGATGCTGGACGACCCTGCCGCCTTCGCCCGGGCGCTGGCGCGGTTCCTGGACTAGGGGCTGCCATTGCGCGCCGCCCCGGCATCCCCTAAATGCAATGCCATGAGCATCAAACCGATCCTGATCCATCCCGATCCGCGCCTCAAGAAGGTGGCCGATCCCGTCTCCGCGATCACGCCGGAGCTGGGCAGGCTGGCCGAGGACATGCTCGAGACGATGTATGACGCCCCCGGCATCGGCCTGGCGGCGCCGCAGGTCGGTGTGCTCTCGCGCCTCTTGGTGATGGATTGCGTCAAGGACCCGGAGGCGGCGCCGCGGCCGATGGTGCTGTTCAACCCGCAAGTGACCTGGAGTTCCGAGGAGCGCAGCGTCTACGAGGAAGGCTGCCTGTCGATCCCCGAGCAATATGCCGAGGTCGAGCGCCCGGCGGTGGTGCGCGTCAAGTGGCTGGCGCTGGACGGGACCGAGCAGGAAGAGGAGTTCTCGGACCTCTGGGCGACCTGCGTCCAGCACGAGATCGACCACCTGAACGGCAAGCTGTTCATCGATTATCTCAAGCCGATGCGGCGCCAGATGATCACCCGCAAGATGCAGAAGCTGAAGCGCGAGAAGGCGCGGGTCTGATGGCGGACCGGCCGATCCTGCTGTGGCCCGATGCCCGCCTGCGCCAGCAGGCGGCGCCGGTCGAGGCCGTGACCGACGATCTGCGCGAGCTCGCCGACGAGATGCTGCGCATCATGTATGCCGCGCCGGGCCGGGGCCTTTCCGGGCCGCAGATCGGGGTGATGCGGCGGATCTTCGTCATGGATGCCGGCTGGAAAGAAGGCGCGCCGGAGCCGCGGGTGATGCTCAATCCCGAGATCGTGCATGCCAGCGCCGAAACCGCGATGCGGGCCGAGGGCTGCCTGTCGCTGCCCGGCCTGACCGCCGAGGTCGCGCGCCCGGCCGAGGTGACGCTGCGTTTCACCGGGCTCGACGGCGCGGTGCACGAGGAAACCTTCACCGGTTTCGCCGCCACCTGCGTCCAGCACGAGCGCGACCATCTCGATGGCATCCTCTGCATCGACCACCTGGCGCCCGAGGACCGCGAGGCGGTCGAGCCGGCCTTGCAGGCGCTCGAACGCGCATGACCGTCCGGCCCTTCGTTCCCTGGCCGGACAAGCGGCTGAAGACCCCCGCCACACCGGTCGAGGAAATCACCGACGAGATCCGCGACATCTGGGCCGACATGGTCGAGACCATGGATGCGATGCCGGGCTACGGCCTCGGTGCGCCGCAGATCGGGGTGATGCAGCGGCTCGCCGTCGTCGATTGCTCCGACAAGCGCGGCCAGGCGGTGCTGATGGCCAATCCGGAGGTGCTCCACGCCTCGGTGCAGCTGCGCGAGCACGAGGAGGCCAGCCCGAACCTGCCCGGCGTCTCGGCGGTGATCGCACGGCCGCGGGCGGTGACGGTGCGCTTCCTCAACGCCGAGGGCGAGACGGAGGAGCGCGATTTCGTCGGCCTCTGGGCGACCTCGGTCCAGCACCAGATCGACCACCTGAACGGCAGGATGTATTTCGACCATCTCAAGCCGGTGAAACGCAAGATGTTCTTGACGCGGGCGCAGAAGCTGCGCCGCCGCTAGGGGAGGCCGCGATGAAGATTGTCTTCATGGGAACGCCGGAGTTCTCGGTGCCGGTGCTGGAGGCGCTGGCCGCCGAGCACGAGGTGATCTGCGTCTATTGCCAGCCGCCCCGCCCCGCCGGCCGCGGCAAGAAGGAGCGGCCGAGCCCGGTTCAGGCCAGGGCCGAGGCGCTGGGCCTCCCGGTGCGCCACCCCAGAAGCCTGCGCAACGACGAGGCCCAGGCCGAGTTTGCGGCGCTGGGGGCCGATGTCGGCGTCGTCGTCGCCTACGGGCTGATCCTGCCGCAGCCGATCCTGGACGCGCCGGGGCACGGCTGCCTGAATATCCATGCCTCGCTGCTGCCGCGCTGGCGCGGCGCGGCGCCGATCCACCGGGCGATCATGGCCGGCGATGCCGAAACCGGGGTCTGCATCATGCAGATGGAGGCGGGCCTAGATACCGGGCCGGTGCTGCTGCGCCGGGCGACGCCGATCGGCGACGAGGAAACGACGGCCGACCTGCACGACAGGCTGTCACGGATCGGCGCCGAGGCGATCCTCGAGGCGCTGGCGCGGCTGGACGAGCTGGAGCCCGCACCGCAGCCCGAGGACGGCGTCACCTATGCCGAGAAGATCGACAAGGCCGAGGCGCGGGTCGATTTCGCCCGCCCGGCGGTCGAGGTCTGCCGCCTGATCCGCGGCCTGTCGCCTTTTCCCGGCGCCTGGGTCGAGATCGAGGGCGAGCGGCTCAAGCTGCTGCGCTGCCGGTTGGCCGAGGGATCGGGCGCGCCGGGGCAGGTTCTGGACGGGCTCACCGTCGCCTGCGGCGACGGCGCGGTCGAGATCACCCTGGCCCAACGCCAGGGCAAGCGGCCGATGACGGCCGGGGAGTTGCTGCGCGGCTGGCAACTGCCCGCGCGGATCGGCTGATCGGCCGGCCGCCCCGGCTTCACAGCGCCTGCGATTCCGGCGATAGTCGGGGCGATAGCGCGAGGGGAGAGACCATGCCGATCGTTCTGCTCATCATCATCGGCGCTGCCGCCGGCTTTCTGGCGACGCGGCTGATGGATCTCGATGCCGATGTCCCGACGACCATCGCCATCGGCATCTTCGGCGCCCTGATCGGCGGGCTGGTCCTGCGCTTCCTGCTGATGCTCACCGGTCTCTTCGCCGGCCTCGTCGGCGCCGTGCTGGGCGCGATGCTGCTGATCTGGCTCTGGCGCACCTATTTCGGGCGCTGAGCCGCCGCTGCCATTTCTTCTTTGCCGAAATACTCCCGCCGGAGGCGTCCCGCCCGTGCCGTCGGCGCCCCCCCGGCAGACGCCTAGTCCACCACCAGCCGCAGCGCCAGCCCGCCGAAGATCAGTGCCGCCAGCTTGTTCAACCCCGCCATTCTCCGTCCCAGCGCGTGGCGGACGATGCCGGCGGTCAGGCCGTAGCCCATCGTCACCAGCGTCCCGGTAAAGGCGAAGATGCCGCCCAGCAGCACGATTTGCTGCCAGACCGGCCCCAGCGCCGGGTCGGTGAACTGCGGCAGGAAGGCGAGGATGAACAGCACCGGCTTGGGGTTGAGGACGTTGGTCAGGAAGCCGCGCCGCAGCGCGCGCCAGCCGCTCTCGGCCCCGCGCCCCGGCCCCGGCGCGCCGGCGTGCCAGCTCTTCCAGGCCAGCGCCAGCAGGTAGCCGGCGCCGGCCCAGCGGATCGCGGTCAGGGCTGCGGGCCAGGCGGCCAGCGCGGCAGAGATGCCGAGGGCGGCGAGGCTGACATGCCAGACGGCGCCGAAGCCGACGCCGAGCCCGGCCAGCGCGCCGACCCGCGGTCCGCCGCGAATGCCGCTGGCGGTGGCGAAGAGCACGTCGGCCCCGGGCGTCAGGTTCAGCGCCAGCCCGGCGGCGACGAAGGTGGCGAGGCGGTCGAGGGGGAACTGCAGCAGCAGGTCGAGCATTCGTGTCTCCGATCCGTTGCCGCCATCTGGACGCCGGCGGCCACGATGGTCAAGATGCCGCAGTCAGGGAGGGGGCGATGGATTACGAAACGGTGGACGCCCGGGATTTCGGCCACGCGCTGACCGGGCTGACGGTGAACCTGCTGGTCCGCGACGTGCGGGCCGAGGCGGCGTTCCTGGCCGGTGTGCTGGGGCTGGCGGCGCATCGGCTGAGTGCCGATTTCGCGATCATGGAATATGGTGGCCAGGTCTTCCAGCTTCATGCCGACCGCACCTATGCCGCCCATCCGCTGCCCGGGCTGCTGCCCGAGGCCGGCCCGCGTGGCGCCGGGATCGAGCTGCGGCTGCACGAGACCGACCCGGACGCGGCGGCGGCGCGGGCTGCGGCCCATGACGGCGCGATGGTGTTGCAGGCCCCGGTCGACAAGCCGCCGCACGGGCTGCGCGAGGCGGTGATCCTGTCGCCCTCGGGCTATGCCTGGGTGCCGAGCCGGCGGATGGAGAACAGGCCCTGAGCCTCAGTCCTTCGGCGGCGGCAGCAGGTCGTCGCCGATCTCGTAGTAATCGCCCTTGTCCTCGGTGAAGATGTGCAGGACCAGCCGGCCGCCGGTCGGCCCCCGGATCGCCCCGGCCTCGACGGCGAAGGCGCCGTCGCCGGCGCGGTACCACAGGCTCGAGCCGCATTGGCGGCAGAAGCCGCGCCGGGCGAAGCCCGGGGTCTCGTATTCGGCCAGCGTCTCGCGCGATTCGTAGACCACGCTGGCCTCGTCGACATCGAAGGAGGCGGCGAAATGGCCCGAGCTGCGGCGGCATTGCGAGCAGTGGCAGGCGGTGACGGCCCCGGCCGGGCCGGGCAGGGTGAAGCGGACCGAGCCGCAGAGGCATTCGGCGGTCAGCCGGTCGGGCGCTTCCGGCCGCGCGGTCTCGTGGCCGGGGATGCGGTAGTAGTCGCCGGCCTCCTCGACGCAGAGATCCTTTTCCAGCCGGGTGCCCGTGGGGCCGTCGAAAGCGCCGGCGGCGACGGCGATCCGGTCTTCGCGGTCGTCCTGCCAGAACAGGCTCGAGCCGCAATGGCGGCAGAAGCCGCGCTTGACATGTTCGGAGGAGACCACCCAGTCCAGCCCCTCGTCCCGCGTCAGCCGGAAGGCGGTGTGCGGCACCGGGCTGGCGGCCCAGACATGGCCGCTCCAGCTGCGGCACCTGTCGCAATGACAGGCGGCGACCCGCGGCAGCGCCCCGGTCACTTCGAAGCGCACGGCGCCGCACAGGCAGCCGCCTTCATGGTGTTCGGAATCAGGTCCGGACATGGGCGCCTCCGCTGCTGCCGACCAGAATACCATAAAGGACGAAGGCCAGGGCCATCGCCCGGCGGAACCACAGGTTCAACACCGCCCCCAGCGCCGCCCGGCCCAGGAGCGCGCCAAGCGCGGTATAGCCGGAATAGGACAGCGCGGTGATGGTCAGCGCGGTGGGGTAGATGTAGATCATCTGGTGCCCCAGCGGCACGTCGGGCTGAACGAACTGGGTGAAGGCGGCGAGATAGCCGGCCAGGCTCTTGGCGTTGATCGTGGCGATCATCAGGGCGCGGGAATAGATCGTCCCGCCCGAGGCCCTGTCGGTGGTGACGATCTTGCCGGCATTCATCCAGCCGCGGATGCCGAGCCAGACCAGCACCGCCGCGCCGGCGAGCTTCAAGCCGTGCAAGAGATCGGGCGAGGCGGCGATCAAGGCGGCGACGCCGAGGGCGGAGAGGGTCAGGAACAGGCTCGCCTGGGTCAGGATCGCGGCGACACCCCAAAGTGACCGGCGAAAGCCATGGGCCATGCCGTTGCCCATGCAGTTCACCGCATTGGGGCCGGGGGTGGTGACGAAGACCACCCAGAACAGGGCGAAGACGCTCCAGCCGTGAAATGACATGCCGATTTCCCTTTCCTGTCAGATGGCGGGAAACCGGCGCCGGGGGCAAGAGCGGATCGCCATTCGGCGCTGGTTTCGGCCGTGGCCGACCTTCTGCGCGCCGCTGGACCGGACGAAGCCGGGGGGCACATTCCCGGCCCCCCGGACTCCCGTGGAGTATTTCAGCAAAGAAGAAGCGATCAGGGGCGTTCGATGGCGATCGCCGTGCCTTCGCCGCCGCCGATGCAGATCGCCGCGATGCCGCGCCTGAGGTCGTGCTTTTCCAGCGCGTTGAGCAGGGTGACGATGATCCGGGTGCCCGAGGCGCCGATCGGGTGGCCGAGGGCGCAGGCGCCGCCGTTGATGTTCATGATGTCGCGCGGCACGCCCATCTCCTTCATGAAGGCCATCGGCACGACGGCGAAGGCCTCGTTCACCTCCCACAGGTCGACATCGCCGACCGACCAGCCGAGACGCTCCATCAGCTTGCGCGCGGCCGGGATCGGCGCGGTCGGGAACAGGCCCGGCGCCTGGGCGTGGCTGGCATGGCCGAGGACGCGGGCGCGGATCGGCAGGCCGGCGGCCTCGGCGGCGCTGGCGCTGGCCATGACCAGGGCGGCGGCGCCGTCGGAGATCGACGAGGAATTGGCCGCCGTGACCGTGCCGTCCTTGCGGAAGGCGGGCTTGAGCGTCGGGATCTTGTCGGGCCGGGCAAGGCCGGGCTGTTCGTCTTCGCCCACCTCGACGCTGCCCTTGCGGGTGGTCACCGTCACCGGCGTGATCTCGTCGGCGAAGGCGCCGGATTTCTGGGCGTTGAGCGCGTTGGTCAGCGAGCCGAGCGCATAGGCGTCCTGGTCCTCGCGGGTGAACTGGAACGCCTCGGCGCAATCCTCGGCGAAGGTGCCCATCAGGCGGCCCTTGTCATAGGCGTCCTCGAGCCCGTCGAGGAACATGTGGTCGATGACCTGGCCGTGGCCGAGCCGGGCGCCGCCGCGCATCTTGGGCAGCAGGTAGGGGGCGTTGGTCATGCTCTCCATACCGCCGGCGACCATGATGCCGGTCTGGCCGAGGGCAAGCTGGTCATGGGCGATCATCGCCGTCTTCATGCCCGAGCCGCACATCTTGTTCAGCGTCGTCGCCGGCACCTCTTCGCCCAGCCCGGCCTTGAAGCCGGCCTGGCGTGCCGGCGCCTGGCCGATGCCGGCGGGCAGGACGCAGCCCATGACGACTTCCTCGATCCGCTCGGCTGCCACGCCCGCGCCGGCCATTGCCGCCGCGATCGCCGCCCCGCCAAGGGTCGGCGCGTCGGTGGCGGCGAACGCCCCCTGGAACCCGCCCATCGCCGTGCGCGCGGCGCCCGAGATCACCACTTCCGTCATCATGCCCTCCTGAAAAACTGATGGCTCTGCATACCGAATGGTAAGGTTCGCCGTCTAGTCTGCTCGTGCCGGGGGGCAATGGAGGATGGGATGGAGCTTAAGGTGGAACGGCGCGAAGAGGCGCTGGTGGTGCGAGTCGAGGCGCCGCGGATCACCGCAGCGGTGTCGGTGCAGTTCAAGGACAGGATGCGTGCGGTGCTGGCCAACCCGGCGTCCCGGGTGACCCTCGACATGTCGCGGGTCGGTTTCGTCGACAGCAGCGGCCTGAGCGCGGTGCTGTCGATCATGAAGATGCTGGGCCCGGGGCAGAGGCTGGATCTGGCCGGATTGCGGCCGGATGTCGAGGCGGTGTTCCGGCTGACCAAGCTCGACCGCGTGCTGGCGATCCATGGCGGTTCGCCGCCCGTCGGCGCAGAGGTTGCGCCGGCAGGCGGGGGCGGTCGGCGGCAAGCGGGATAGCCGGGTCCGGCAGGCGGCGCAGGCGGGATCGATTCGGCGTGCCGGCTGCGCCCGGGGCGGGGCCGACCCGCGGGGCGGGATCGGGCCGGGGCGCAGGGCCGGAAATGGGCAGGCGATCCGCCGGCGGACAGGTGGAGTCTGTCAAGAAACGGGCGCCATCGGCGACAGATGTCGCATCCTGTGCTGATTGTCCGCCCTTCGGAAAAAACGCCACAAAGAAGCCGCGCTTTGCCCACATCGGGGCCATCGGCGCTGGCGACACAGGCAGGGTAGCTGCATAGGCTTCCCTCGGCGTCGTGGTAACAGCCCCCACCCAGTTCGCGACGTCGAGGTTCCTATGCCGCTGCAAAGAGCCGCGCGGCCCGGCCGTGACGGCGCGGCATCCTCCTAGACTTTCCCTCGTGCTTCGAGACTGTGCGCCGCAGGCGGGCCGCCGGCTCTGCCCCCTGCTGCCGCTGCGGCACCTTGACGATCACCCGCCCCTTCCCTTCCCCCCGGCCGGGCCCTAGTGTCGCCGCCGAAGAGGGGAGAGATCTATGCGCGATTTTCAGACACCCGGCCGCTCGGCCGTTTTCGCTTCCAACGGCATGTGCGCCACCTCGCATCCGCTGGCGGCCAAGGTCGCCGTCGAGACGCTCGAGGCCGGCGGCAACGCGGTGGACGCGGCGATCGCGGGCGCGGTGCTGCTGGGCATCTGCGAGCCGCAGATGACCGGGATCGGCGGCGATTGCTTCGTGCTGCTCAAGCCGGCGGGCGAGGAGCGGATCGTGGCGCTGAACGGCTCGGGCCGGGCGCCGAAGGGGCTGAGCGCGGCCGAGATGCGCGGCCGCGGGCTGACCACGGTGCCGCTGAACACCGCCGACGCGGTGACGGTGCCCGGTGCCGTCGATGCCTTCTGCAAGCTGTCGGCCGACTGGGGCAAGCTGGGGCTGGCCCGCAGCCTCGCCCCCGCCATCCGCTATGCCGACGAGGGCGTGCCGGTGGCGCCGCGCACCGCCTTCGACTGGGCGGCTTCGGCCGACAACCTGCAGGAGGCGGCACGCGCGTTCTACCTGCTGGACGGCAAGGCGCCGCAGCCGGGGCAACTGTTCCGCGCTCCCGGCCAGGCCGAGGTGCTGCGCCGCATCGCCCGCGACGGCCGCGCCGGCTTCTACGAGGGCGAGGTGGCCGAGGACATGGTGGCCTCGCTCAACGCGCTGGGCGGGACCCATACGCTGGAGGATTTCGCCGCCACCGCCTGCGATTACGTCGAGCCGGTCCGCGGCGGCTACAAGGATGTCGAGCTGGTCGAGCATCCGCCGAACGGCCAGGGCGCGACCGCGATCCTGATGCTCAACATCCTGTCGCATTTCGACCTGCCGTCGCTCGACCCGTTCGGGGCGCAGCGCGCCCATCTCGAGGCCGAGGCGGCCAAGCTGGCCTACGACGCGCGCAACCGCTTCATCGCCGATCCGGCCCACACCACGCGCCTCGACCACATGCTGGCGCCGGAGACGGCCGAGAAGCTGGCCGGCCTGATCGACCCGAAACGGGCGATGGAGAGCCCGGCGAAACTGTCCGAGGCAGTGCATCGCGAGACGATCTACATCACCGTGGTCGATGCCGAGCGCAACGCGGTGTCGCTGATCTACTCGATCTTCCACAGCTTCGGCTCCTGCCTCGCCTCGTCGAAATTCGGCATCAACTTCCAGAACCGCGGCGCCGGCTTCGTGCTGACCGAGGGCCATGCCAACGAGGCGGCGGGCGGCAAGCGGCCGATGCACACGATCATCCCCGGCATGCTGCGCAAGGGCGGCAAGCTCTTGATGCCCTTCGGGGTGATGGGTGGCGCCTACCAGCCCAACGGCCATGCGCGGCTGATCACCAACATGGTCGATTACGGGCTGCATCCGCAGGCGGCGATCGACGCGCCGCGCAGCTTCTCGGGGGCCGAGGGCATGGAGGTCGAGCGCGGCTATTCCGACGCGGTGCGGGCCGAACTGGCGGCGATGGGCCACAAGGTCAGTATCCCGCGAGGCCCGATCGGCGGCGCCCAGGCGATCCTGATCGATCCCGAGACCGGGGTGCTGCAGGGCGGCTCGGACCCGCGCAAGGACGGCTGCGCGCTGGGGTATTGAGCCGGCCAGAAGGGCCGGGGGCGCCGCCGATCGCGCCCCCGGGATACTTCCGTGAAGATGAAGGCGGGGCTCAGCGGCCGCCGTTCTGCCGCCAATGGCCATGTGCCGTTGGTGGCGGCTTTCACGATTGGGGCGACAGGTCGGAGCGGCGCACCTGACGGCGTTCAGTTCAGCTGGAACTGAAGCTCGTAATGGCCGTTCTCGAAATTGCCGAACAAGTCGGCGAGGTCGGGATGGTCGACCGGTTCGCCGGTGTCGTCGGGCACCAGGTTCTGCTCCGAGACATAGGCGACGTAATAGCTCTGATCGTTCTCGGCCAGCAGGTGATAGAACGGCTGGTCCTTCGCCGGGCGGTTTTCCTCGGGAATCGCCTGGTACCAGTCCTCGGTATTGGCGAACATCGCGTCGACATCGAAGACGACACCACGAAACGGATGCTTGCGATGACGCAGCACCTGTCCAATGGAATATTTCGCCCGTGTCTTCAGCATTCTTGCAACCCCCACCTATAGTTACTACTGCTTCCGAGCCGCGGATGTCTATCGCCGCGGTCAATTTTACGAGAAACAGTCTGTGAACCTTGTTTTGACAGTGCTGCAGGTGGTGGCGCCGGTCTTCATCCTCGCGGCCGGCGGATTCACCTGGGTGAAGCTGGGCCACGAGTTCCGGGTCCAGTTCGTCACGCGGCTGGCGATGACCGTCGCCGTGCCCTGCCTGATCTTCACCGCGCTGATGAAGACCGAGGTCGATCCCAAGGCGCTGGCGACGATCTCGCTGGCGGCGCTGGCGGCCTATGGCGCGCTGATCGTGCTGTTCTGGGCGGGCACGTCCCTGGCCGGGCTCGACCGCCGCACCTGGCTGGCGCCGTTGATCTTCGGCAATACCGGCAACCTGGGCCTGCCGCTGGCGCTGTTCGCCTTCGGTCAGACCGGGCTGGGCTATGCCGTGGTGATCTTTGCCGTGATGGCGGTGCTGTCCTTCACCTTTGGGGTCTGGGTCGTCGCCGGTGGCGGCAAGCCCTGGCTGGTGCTGAAGGAACCGATCGTCGCCGCGACCCTGCTGGGCGGGCTGTTCCTGTGGCAGGGCTGGCAGACGCCCGTCTGGCTGACCCACACGCTCGAGCTGACCGGGCAGATGGCGATCCCGCTGATGCTGATCACGCTGGGCGTCGCGGTGGCGCGGCTCAGCCCCGGGCGGCTGGGGCGCTCGGGGCTCTTGGCGCTGGTCAAGCTGGGCGTCTGCATCGCCGCGGGCGTCGGCGCCGGGCTGCTGTTCCGTCTCGACCGCGTCGCTTTCGCGGTGCTGGTGCTGCAGGTCTCGACCCCGGTCGCCGTCACCTCCTACATGCTGGCCGAGAAATACGGCGCCGATGCCGAGGCGGTGGCGGGGCTGGTCGTGGTCTCGACCGTGCTGTCGGTCGCTGCCATCCCGCTGACGCTGGGCTTTCTGATGTAATTTCTACCCTAGCCCGGTTTCCAGCCGGAGCGAATTCCCCTATCCTGTCGCCAAACAAAACGAAAAAAGATGGCGAGAGGCAATGAGCAGGTTTCTCCGCGCGTTCTTTCTGTTGCTGCTGCTGGCCTCCTGTGGCGGTCGGCACTATGCGCCGCCCAGCGACCTGAACGATGCCTGCAGCATCGTGCAGGAGCGGCCGCGCTATCTGTTCGCCATGCGCGCGGCCGAGCGGCGTTGGGGCGTGCCGGTCCATGTCCAGATGGCGATCATCCACCAGGAATCGAAATTCGTCGGCAATGCCCGCACCCCCTATCGCTGGGCGCTGGGGGTGATCCCGATGGGCCGGGCCTCGTCGGCCTACGGCTATGCCCAGGTGCTGGACGGGACCTGGGACGACTACCGCCAGGAGGCGCGCCGCTATGGCGCCCGTCGCAACCGGATCAACGACGCCACCGATTTCATGGGCTGGTATATCGACAAGGCGAACCGCAAGCTGGGCATTCCCAAGTCCGACGCCCGGCGCCAGTACCTGGCCTATCACGAAGGCTTCAGCGGCTATGCCCGCGGCAGCTATCGCCGCAAGAGCTGGCTGCTGGCCGTCGCCAACCGGGTCGAGCGGCGCTCGGAAACCTATCACCGCCAGCTGGTGGCCTGCGGCCGCGAACGCCGATAGGCCGCCGGCTCAGCGGCCGCTGTCGACGCCGCGCTTGTTGGCTGCCAGGGTGATGCTGAACAGGCTGTCGGCAAAGCCGTCGCTGCGGCTCAGCTTGCCCAGGACCACCGTGGTTTGGCCGCCGCTCTCGTCGGTGATCACCCATTGCCGCAGCTCGACCGGATCGGCGGTGAAGACCAGCTGGATGGTGCCGTAATCGGGATGCTCGGGATCCTGCGCGATGACCACCGTCGACGGTCCCTCCTCGTGGCTGCCGATCACCATGTTGGCCCGGCCGAGATCGATATGCGGCGCCAGGATCAGGTTCAGCGGGGTCCGTGCCAGGGGATACTGCTCGGGCGGCTGGTTCGATTTCGCGTCGAACACCGCGACGGTCCCGGCATTGGCCAGAACCAGGTTGTCGTCCGGCGGATCGTATTCGAAGCGCATCCGCCCGGGGCGCTGGAGATAGAGCGTTCCGGTCGAGACCGAGCCGTCGGCATTGACCTGGGTGAAGGTCGTCTTGGCGGCGGTCAGCCCGTTGAGATAGCGCGACAACTCCGACAGCGGAATCGGCGCGGCCGCGGCGGTCAGGGCGGTCGTGGCCGCCAGCAGCGCGGCAACAAGCGGGGCGAGGAGGCGATGCGCAAGGGTCATGGAGTTGATTTAGTGGCTGCGCGCGCGGCGTTCCATCCCCTGCGGCGGGGCCCCGGTCGCGTCGGCGGGAAGCGGCCGGAAAATTGCTTCGGATTTCTGTCGATTTCGCTCTTGCAATGCCCGGCCGCGGGGGCTAAATCCCACTCCCACGCACCCGTAGCTCAGCTGGATAGAGCACCAGACTACGAATCTGGGGGTCGGGCGTTCGAATCGTCCCGGGTGCGCCATTTCCCTTTCGATCGCTGTCTCAGTGTCCGGTGCGCGGCTTGCGCGCGCCTGCTGCCTTCGATTGACCGTTCTCGGTCTTTTCCCGGTTTTTCCGCGCGTCCTCGGCAACGATCTGCTGCGCCCATGCGACCTGTTCTGGAGTGTAGTGGAGGGGATAGCGAAGGATGTCCTTCGCCTTGCGATACGCCGCGTCGCGACGCCATTTCTCGCGTAGCCTCGCGAGGATCATCATTCGTCCCACCCTGAAGACGGTCGAGCCTTCACTCCATCGTGAGTCCAGCTTCTCACGATTCCGTGTCCGTGCAACCTCCCATCCGGGGATGGCACGATTCTGGCGCCGCGGCCCCCTTGCCCCTGCCGCGTCGATGAGGCTTGCTACACCGGGGCACAGGAGGCGGCATGGCCGAGCGGTTCGATTTCGTGGTGGTGGGCGGCGGCATCGTCGGGCTGGCCACCGCGCGGCGGTTGCAGGCCGCCGTGCCCGGGGCCTCGGTCGCGCTGTTCGAGAAGGAGGACGCCGTCGCCCTGCACCAATCCGGGCGCAATTCCGGGGTCATCCATGCCGGGGTCTATTACGCTCCGGGCAGCCACAAGGCCCGGTTCTGCCGGGCCGGGGTGGCGGCGACGAAAGCCTATTGCGACGAACACGGGCTGGCCTACGAGATCTGCGGCAAGCTGATCGTGGCGACGGAGGCGAGCGAGGTGGCGCGGCTGGACGCCCTGCGCCAGCGCGCCGAGGCCAACGGTATTGCCATCGACAAGCTGACCGGCGCCGAGGCGCGGCGGCTGGAGCCGAATATCGCCGCCGAGGCGGCGCTGCTGTCGCCGAGCACCGGGATCACCGATTTCGCCGTCCTCGCCCGCGACATGGCGGCGCGGTTCATGGCCGCGGGCGGGGGGCTGCGGCTGGGCGCACGGGTGACGGGCGGGGCCGAAACGGCGGCCGGCGTCACCCTGACCACCGACGCGGGCGAGATCTCGGCCGGCAAGGCGGTGTTCTGCGCCGGGCTGATGGCCGACCGGATGGCGCGCGCCTTCGGGGCCCGGGTCGATTTCCGCATCGTGCCCTTCCGCGGCGAGTATTACCGCATCGCCAACCAGCCCGCCGATCTGGTCCGCCACCTGATCTACCCGGTGCCCGACCCGGCGCGGCCGTTCCTCGGCGTCCACCTGACCCGCAAGATGGATGGCGGTTTCACTGTCGGCCCCAACGCGGTGCTGGCTGGCGCGCGCGAGGGCTATGGCAAGCTCTCGCTCTCGCCCCGCGACCTGGCCGACAGCCTGGCCTATCCCGGCTTCTGGCGCCTGCTGGCCCGCAATGCCGGCCCGGCGCTGGGCGAGCTTTCCGCCTCGGCGCTCAAGCGGCTCTACCTGAAGAAGGTGCAACGCTACTGCGCCCGGGTGCGGCTGGCCGACCTCACCCCCTACCGCCCCGGCATCCGCGCCCAGGCGGTGGCGCGCGACGGCCGGCTGATCGACGATTTCCTCTTCGTCGATACTCGCCACACGCTCCATGTCTGCAACGCGCCCTCGCCGGCGGCCACCTCGGCGCTGCCGATCGCGGAGCATATCGTCGAGCGGCTGATCGGGGCCTGAGGCAGGCGAGGTCGGGGGCGCTGCCCCCGGACCCCCGGGATACTTGCGTGAAGATGAAAGCGGGACGCGCAGCCCGCGCGGTGTCAGGTCAGGGCCCGGACCATGCGGGTCGAACTGCGGAAGCCGAACAGCAGGGCGAGCGGGCCGATGCGGTCGGTGCCGGCCTCGGCATAGCCGTGGCGGCGGTAGAGGGCGCGGGCGCGCGGATTGCTGTCGACCACGTCGAGGCGGATCTCGTCATAGCCGCGGCTGCGGGCGAGGTCGGACAGGGCGTCGAGCAGGGCGCTGCCGATGCCCCGGCCGCGGCAATCGGCGCGCACGCAGATGCCGTCGATCAGGAAGCGGCGGTTGTCGACATCGCTGGTCAGCAGCCGCAGCGCGCCGGCGCGCCAGGCCGCGCCGGCGCGGCCGTAGACCGCGGCGAGGTCGCCGGCCGTGCCGCTGGCGAAGCCGCCGGCCCAGCTACGGAAGCCGGCCAGGCCCGCCAGCCGGCCGTCGGCCTCCCAGGCGGTCAGCACGTGATCGGCGCGGATCACCCGGTCGAGATAGCGCAGCGCGCGCTCCTCGGGCCCCAGCACGCGGCCGAGCTTGCCGCCGAAGGCCTGCCAGTAGAGCCGGGCGGCGGCGCCGCGTTGCGAGGGCGGCAAGCCGGGGTGGATCTCGATATCCGCCGGCGCCCTTGCCGGTCGTTGGCCCTGTTCTGCCGCGTGCCTGGTCATGGCTCCTCCAACCCACCGGGGCCGTTGCATCCCCTTGCCGGATTGCCTAAGCCCTCGGGGAGAGCCCGTCCAGTGGCCGCTCCCGCACGGTACGGTTCCGAAGTTCCGCCCGGCGCATCCCCGAGGTTCCCGATGTCCGAAAACACACGTTCGCACTACTGGCGCGGTTTCCGCAACGGCGCGCCCTTCGTCTTCGTCGTCGCTCCGTTCGGCATGCTGTTCGGCGTCGTGGCGACCGAGGCCGGGATGCGGCTGCTCGACGTCATGAGCTTTTCGGTGCTGGTGATCGCCGGGGCGGCGCAATTCGCCGCGCTGCAGCTGATGAAGGACAACGCGCCGGTGCTGATCGTGCTGGCCACGGCGCTGGCGGTGAACATGCGCATGGCGATGTATTCGGCCTCGATCACGCCGCATCTGGGGGCGCAGCCGCTGTGGAAACGGGCGATCATGGCCTATTTCCTGGTCGACCAGACCTATGCCGCGTCGATCATGGAATTCGAGCGCCGGCCCGAGATGACATTGGCGCAGAAGACGGCCTATTTCTTCGGCGTGATGAGCCCGGTCTGCCTGCCCTGGTACGGCGCGACATGGGTGGGCGCGGCGCTGGGCACCAAGATCCCGCCCGAATTCGCGCTCGATTTCGCGGTGCCGATCACCTTTCTCGCCATCATCACGCCGATGCTGCGCACCGCCGCCCATGTCGCGGCGGCCGTGGTTTCGATCGTGGTCGCGCTGGCCTTCGCCTTCCTGCCCTATAACCTGGGCCTGCTGATCGCCTCGGTGGCGGCGATGGTGACCGGGGCGCAGGTCGAGCAATGGGTGGCCCGGCGGGCGGCGCGGAGGGAATTCGCATGACGATGTCGGAAACCCATATCTGGCTGATCATCATCGGCATGGGCATCGGGACCTTCCTGATCCGCTTCTCCTTCCTCGGCATCATCGGCGACCGCAAGCTGCCCGAATGGGTGCTGCGCCACCTGCGCTACACCCCGGTGGCGGTGATGCCCGGTCTGGTGGCGCCGCTGGTGATCTGGCCGCAGGCGACCGGCGGTGACCCCGACCCGGCGCGAATGGCGGCGGCGGTGGCGACGGTGGCGATCGGCGTCGCCACCCGCAACGTGATGGCGGCGATCTTCGGCGGGGCCGGGGTGCTCTACCTGGTGATGTGGCTGGTGGGCTAGCAGCTCTCGCGCCGAAACCGGGCGCCTACAGCGCCTTCTGCGCCTTGACCGGCGCGTCGAGCTTGGTGGTGTTCAGGTCGGGATCGGTGTCGTAGTAGATCCGCGTCTTGACCCCGGGCAGTGCGGCGAAACCCTGCATCAGCTTGACCGGGAACCAGGTCTTGGGCAGGTGCTCGAAGCCCGGCAGCCGGGTCAGGATCGCCGAGACCGTGTCGGCGCACATCGCCTTGCGCACCGCGCCGTTGCGCTCGACCAGCAGGATCGCCTGGGCCGCGACCTCTTGCGGCACGACGACGGTCTGCTCGACCGTGTGCCAGGTGATCCGGGTGTGGTAGTCGAGGTAATTGTCCAGCACCGCCGGCGACATGCCGAAATGGACGTCGTTGCGCTCGGGCGCCAGGCTGCTGACCCAGGTGCCGGCGGGATCGAAGACCACCCGCTGCGCGCCGTTGATCAGCAGCGCCGAGTGGCCGCCGCTGCCGCTGCGGTTGTTGACCACCGTGATCAGCGTGATCGAGGCCGGGCCGGGGAAGGCATAGCGGGCGCGGGCGACGGCGTCGTCAGGCGCCCAGACAGGCTCGGCCGCGCAGGCGGCCAGGGCCAGAAGCAGAACGAGGCTTGCGACGAGGCGGCGCATCGGCCCTCCTGCCGGTTGTCGGGGCCGTCAAGCGGCTCAGCCGTTCACCAGCGCCAGGAAGATCAGGAAGACGATGATCAGGCCAGCGCCCCAGGTCACCATGCTGACGAAGCCGTGAAAGGTCTTCTCGTGGTCACGGATATCCATGCTGCCGTGCTTGTGTTCTTCGGCCATTCCTGCGCTCCCTTGTGTATCTCCCTGACTAGCCGAATACCCGATTCATCCTGCCCTGTCACGTATTTGCGAGCCTCGGCGCGAGGATCGACCAGGCGCTGGCCGTCACCTGCGGCGCCGTGTCGCAGCTATCGCCCGCGGTCGAGATCGGCGGCGAGGCGGAAGCCGATGCGCCGGGCGCTGCCGCTGGCCTCGGCCTTGGGCACGGCACGCAGGATCACCGAGAGCTGGCTGACATGCTGGACCAGCTGGGTCTTCGCGCCGCTGTCGTCGCGACCGTAGAAGGTGACGAGGTCGGGGGCGAAATAGCCCAGCCCCTCGATCCGCAGCACCCCGGCATGGCCGCCGGCGAAGCCCAGAGCCACTTCCTCGGCCGGATCGAGCTGGTCCTCGAAGTTGCGGATGTAGAGGATCAGCCGCTGATAGGCCCATTCGGCCGGGCTCTTGTCCTCTGGCGGGATACGGGCGATGGCCGCGGGCAAGGGCAGCTGTTCCGGCGTCGCCGGCGCGTCCGGATCGGCATGGACGGCGCGTCCACCCGAAGGGGGGCGGTTCAGCTCTCGCTCCGCTGCCACAGCCAGGCCCCCTGATGCGCCTCGCGCTCGCTGCGCCAGCGCCGGACCTTGCCCAGCCGGTGCAGGTGATTGAGATGGCCGATGGTCTCGACCAGCGCCAGCCCGTATTCGCCCGGCCCGATCGCGCGCTTGAACAGCGGCGGGAAGCAGTCGCCGCCGACCCGCGGCTCGGCCAGGTGGTCGAGCAGCCGGTCGAGCGCCCCGTGGTGGTTGTCGATCATCTGGCGCAGGCGCAGCGGCAAGCCGGTGAAGGGCAGCTTGTGGCCGGGCAGGACCAGCTGGTCGTCCTCGGCATGGGCGGACAGCCGGGTGCAGCTTTCGATCCAGTCGCCGACCGGGTCGGCCTCGGGCTCGGTGGCATAGACGCCGAGATTGGGCGAAATCGACGGCAGCAGCTGGTCGCCGCCGATCACCAGGTTGTCGTCGCGGCTCCAGAAGGTGGCGTGCTCGGGCGCGTGGCCGTTGCCGATGCGGATATCCCAGCTCCGGCCGCCCATCTCGATCACATCGCCCTCGGCGATCCGGGTGAAGCCCAGGGGCAGCGGCGCGACGATGTCGGCGAAGTTGAACGGCCGTTCGGCCGCGCGCTGGGCGTAGGTTTCCGGGTCCATGCCGGCATCGCGCCAGAAGGTCAGCGTCTCGGCGACCGGTTCCTCCTGCACGTCCAGCGTCAGCATGCGGGCGAACAGCCAGGCGGTGCGGGTCGTCACCAGCTCGGTGCCGTGGTCGGACTGGAGCCAGCCGGCCATGCCGATATGGTCGGGATGGTGATGGGTGACGACGACGCGACGGACCGGGTTGCCGGCCAGCGGCCCGGCCATCAGCGCCTGCCAGATCGCCCGGCCCTTGCGGCTGTCGAAGCCGGTATCGACAACCGTCCAGCTGTCGCCGTCATCCAGGGCGAAGACGTTGACGTGATCGAGCTTCATCGGCAGCGGCAGCCGCATCCACAGCACCCCCGGCGCGACCTCTGTCGCCGCGCCCTGTTCCGGGGCGATTTCCCAGGGATAGCGGATCTGGCCCGTGCCGCCGTCCATCATGCCGAAAGGTCCTCCGGGCTGAGGGCGTAGAGATCCGCCGCCCCTTCGCGGGCATGGGCCAGCAGCGCGGCATGTTCGGGCAGCAGCCGCTTGATGAAGAAGGCGGCCAGCCGGGTGCGCGGCCCGCCCTGCGTCCCTTCGGCGACGGCGGCACGCAGGTGGTAATGGGCGCCCAGCACCAGGGCGAAGGCACGCAGAAAGGGCACGGCGCCGGCGAAGCGGTCGTTGAGCCCTTGCGCCACCAGCGCCTCGGTGCCCTCGCGCATCGCCTCGGCGGCGTTCCAGACATCCTCGGCCAGCGCCGGCAGCGAGGCGCGCGCCGCCTCGGCCCCGGTCTGGATTTCCTCGATCTGGCGGCAGGCGGCCTCGCCGTTATCCATCATCTTGCGACCGACGAGGTCCATCGCCTGGATGCCGTTGGTGCCCTCGTAGATCGCCGTCACCCGGACGTCGCGCAGGTATTGCGCCGCGCCGGTCTCCTCGATGAAGCCCATGCCGCCATGGACCTGCATCCCCAGGCTGGCGACGTTGATCCCGGTATCGGTGCCATAGGCCTTGGCGATCGGCGTCAGCAGCGCGGCGCGGGCGGCCCAGTCGGCCTCTCCCGTCGCCCGGGCCATGTCGAGCGCCACGGCGAGGTTGAGCGCGATGGCGCGGGCGGCGAAGGTCTCGGCCTTCATCGTCGCCAGCATCCGGCGGACGTCGGCATGGTCGACGATGGTGCCGCTGCCCCCCTCGACCGGGGTATTGCCCTGCTTGCGGTCCAGCGCATAGGCCAGCGCGTGCTGATAGGCGCCCTCGGCCACGCCGATGCCCTGCACGCCGACGCCGAGACGGGCGTTGTTCATCATCGTGAACATCGCCTTCATGCCGCCATGCGGCGCACCCACCATCCAGCCGGTGGCGCCATCGTACTGCATCACCGCGGTCGGGCTGCCATGCAGGCCCATCTTGTGTTCGAGGCTGACGACGCCGAGGCTGTTGCGCCGGCCCGGATTGCCGTTTTCGTCGGGGATGAACTTGGGCACCAGGAACAGGCTGATGCCCTTGGTCCCCGGCGCCCCGTCGGGCAGCCGCGCCAGCACCAGGTGGCAGACGTTTTCGGAAAAGTCGTTATCGCCCCAGGAGATGAAAACCTTCTGCCCGGTGATGGCGTAGGTCCCGTTGCCGTTCGGCTCGGCCTTGCTCCGCAGCGCGCCGACGTCCGAGCCCGCCTGCGGCTCGGTCAGGTTCATCGTTCCGCACCATTCGCCCGAGACCAGCTTGGGCAGGTAGAGCGCCTTCAGCTCCTCGCTGGCATGATGCTCCAGCGCCTCGATCTGGCCCTGGGTCATCAGCGGATTGAGCTGCAGCGACAGGCAGGCCGCGCTCATCATGTCGTTGACGGCGGTGGCGACGGTCAGCGGCAGCCCCATGCCGCCATGCTCGGGATCGGCCGAGATCGCCACCCAGCCGCCCTCGGCGATCTGGCGGTAGGCCTCGGCGAAGCCCGGCGTCGTCCGCACCACGCCGTTTTCCAGCGTGGCCGGCTTGAGGTCGCCCTCGCGCTGCAACGGCGCCAGCACGTTCTCGCACAGCTTGCCGGCCTCGCCCAGGATCGCCTCGACCGTCTCGGGCGTCGCCTCGGCGAACAGCTCGGTCGCGGCGACGGCGTCGAAGCCGGCGACATGGTCGAGGATGAAACGGAAGTCGGCAAGCGGGGCGCGGTAGGGCATGGCTGTCTCCGGGGCGGGCGGCTTGGCAAAGGGCCGGCGCGCGCGTATGTGGGCGGGTAACGACGCCCAACCTACCCGACGGGCCGTATCCATCAAGTCCAACGCAGCGTCACGACCGTGCCCCAGCCCGCGATCTCCACCGAAACCCTGCCCGCCACGCCCGAGGGGCTGGCGCAGGCGGCGGCGGTGCTGTGTGCCGGCGGGCTGGTGGCCTTTCCGACCGAGACGGTCTACGGCCTCGGCGCCGACGCGTGCAACGACCGGGCGGTGGCGCGGATCTTCGAGGCCAAGGGGCGGCCGCGCTTCAACCCGTTGATCATTCACCTGGCCGACATCGCCGCCGCCCGCCGCTTCGCCGTCTTCGATGACCGCGCCGAGCGGCTGGCCGATGCCTTCTGGCCCGGGCCGCTGACCCTGGTGCTGCCGCTGAAACCGGAGGCCGGGCTGTCGCCCTTGGTGACGGCCGGGCTCGACACCGTGGCGATCCGGGTGCCGGAACACCCCGTCGCCCGCGCCCTACTGGCGGCCTTCGGCGGTCCGGTCGCCGCGCCCTCGGCCAACCCGTCCGGCAGGATCAGCCCGACCCGCGCCTCCCACGTCCTCGACGGGCTCTCGGGCCGGATCGAGGCGGTGGTCGATGGCGGCGACTGCCCGGTCGGCGTCGAATCCACCATCCTCGGCCTTCAGGGTGGCGCCCGGCTCTTGCGCCCCGGCGGGTTGCCGGCCGAGGCGATCGAGGCCTGCCTCGGCGCGCCGCTCGAGATGGGGCCGCCGCCCGAGGCCGTGGGCGAAAGCCCCATCGCCCCGGGCCAGCTCGCCTCGCATTATGCCCCCGGCGCGCCGGTGCGGCTCGAGGTCTCCGACCCGACCCCGGCCGAGTTCTGGATCGGCTTCGGTCCCGGCACCGAGGCGGCGCCGCTCAACCTCTCGCCCACCGGCGATCTGGTCGAGGCCGCCGCCAACCTGTTCCAGATGCTGCACGAGGCCGACGCAAGCGCCGCGCCGGGCCAGGCCATCGCCGTCGCCCCGATCCCCGATCACGGCCTCGGCCGCGCCATCAACGACCGCCTGCGCCGCGCCGCCGCCCCGCGCTCCTGAACCGCGGCCCTGATCCGCGCCCTCTTTCACCTGAGTGAAAATATCCCGGGGGAGTCGCCCCTGGGCGACGGGGGCAGCGCCCCCGGCGGCACGCAGTGCCAGAAGGCTTGCGGCGCAGCCGCGCAACCGGATCGCCGTCCCTGCGGCGCCCCGCCCCTTGCGCCAAGGCCCCTTCGCACCGCATAACCGCTGAAAGCCAAGGAGACCTGCCCATGATCGGCCGCCTGAACCACGTCGCCATCGCCGTCCCCGACCTCGAAGCCGCCGCCGAGCAATACCGCTCGACGCTGGGCGCCAGGGTCGGCGCGCCGCAGGACGAGCCCGATCACGGCGTCACCGTGGTCTTCATCGAGTTGCCGAACACCAAGATCGAGCTGCTCTACCCGCTGGGCGAGGACAGCCCGATCGCCGGCTTCCTGGCAAAGAACCCGGCCGGCGGCATCCACCATATCTGCTACGAGGTCGATGACATCCTCACCGCCCGCGACAAGCTGAAGGACAGCGGCGCCCGGGTACTGGGCTCGGGCGAGCCGAAGATCGGCGCCCATGGCAAGCCGGTGCTGTTCCTGCACCCCAAGGACTTCAACGGCTGCCTGATCGAGCTGGAACAGGTCTGAGCCATGAACGTCGTCGAAGCCATCGTCGTCTTCGCCGTCACCTGGTTCATGGTGTTCTTCATCGTGCTCCAGGTCCGCAACGAGACCCAGGGCGACAAGGGCGAGATCGTGCCCGGCACCCCGGCCTCGGCGCCGTCGGATTTCAACCTCAAGCGCAAGGTCAAGATCACCACGCTGATCGCGCTGGTGGTCTGGGCCGGCATCGCCTGGGTGGTGACCTCGGGCGTGATCACCATCCGCGACCTCGACATCTTCAACCGGATGGGGCCGCCCTCGTTCCGGACAGACGGTGGAACAGGTGGGTGAAGGTGGCGACGCCGAGGATCGGCACCACGAGGTTGACCAGCGGCAGCGATAGCGGCGCGGCCATCAGCACGCCGGCCAGCCAGATCTGCAGCGGGTAGCGCCGGCGCAGTTGCTTGGCGCCTTGGCGGCCGACCCGGCGCATGGCGACGAGCTGGAAATACTCGCGCCCGAGCAGAAAGCCGTTGATCGCCCAGAACAGCACCGGCACCAGCGGTCCGGCGAAGATATAGACCGCCAGCGCGACCACGTTGACCGCGATCAGCAGCACGAAGAAGCGCGCATTGTCGACCAGCGCCTCGGCCAGCGGCACCGCCGGCGCCGGCGGCAGGCTGGGGTAATAGCGGTCCTCGACCGCCTGGGCGACGTCTTCGAGGAAGAAGCCGGTGAAGGCCGAGGCGACGGGCACCATCAGGAAGACCGACAGCCCCAGCATCAGGAACAGAGAGGCCCAGGACAGCAGGGTCGACAGCCCGCCGACAGCGCCGATCCAGGGCAGGGTGATCGTGTCCGGGGTGAAGATGTCGATCACCGCGATGAAACCGGCATAGACCGCCGCCAGCAGCGCCAGCGTCAGGGCGAGGCCGATCCACAGCACTCGGCGGAAGCGCGGGTCGCCGATCTGGGCCAGGGCCCGGCTGAAATCGGTCAGGATCATCCGCCCGGCCGCCTCATGAGGCCCAGCTGACGATCTTGTCCATGTCCGGGCGCGGACGCTCCGGCGGCACCCTGGTCTCGGTGCCGATATGGACGAAGCCGGCGACGAATTCGTGATTGGCCAGGCCCAGCCCCTCTTCGACGAAGCCGCGGTCATGCGCCGCCCAGCTGGTCAGCCAGGCCGCGCCCCAGCCCGAGGCCAGCGCGGCGTTGAGCAGCCCGAGGCAGACCGCCCCGGCCGACAGCACCTGCTCGACCTGCGGGATCTTCTCGGACGCGACCGGCGCCGCGATCACCGCGACGGCGAGCGGCGAATCGGCGAACTGGCTGACCGCCTTGGCCGTCTTCTCGCCCTCGAGCCCGAGCTCGGCGCCGCGGCGTTCGGCCAGTTTCGCCAGCCGCTCCAGCGCCGGCCGTTCCAGCACGATGAAGCGCCAGGGCTCGAGCTTGCCGTGATCTGGGCTGCGGGCGGCGGCGGTCAGCAGCGGCAGCAGCGCCGCGGCATCGGGCGCCGGGGCGGTCAGCGTCTTGGCCGGGCGCGAGCGGCGGCTGAGCAGGAAGTCCATCGCGGCGGGATTGGGATCGGGCATGCAGTCCTCCAGGCTTTTGGCTCATATCAGCGCTTGCCCCGGCGATTGCAACCGCGGGCTGGGCGTGCGGCGCCGAAGCTTCTATACCGGGGCCAGCCACAGGAGACCCCTATGAGCAAGACCGACCTCAGCCATCTTTCCGACCCGGGCACAGAGATCGCGGTGCGCGTCACCCCGCGCGCCTCGCGCAACGCGGTGGTGGCCGAGGACGGGGCGATCAGGGTCTACGTCACCACGGTGCCCGAGGACGGCAAGGCGACGGCGGCGGTGGTCAAGCTGCTGTCCAAGGCGGTCGGCGTGCCGAAATCGCGCCTCGAGCTGATCCGCGGCGCCACCGCGCGCGACAAGGTGTTTCGCGTCCTCTGACCCGATTGCGCGGCTGCGCCGCACGCCTTCTGGCACTGCGTGCGGAAGGGGGGCGCTGCCCCCCGTCGCCCAAGGGCGACTCCCCCCGGGATATTTCCGCTCAGGGGAAGGCAGGCGGCGCAGCCTTGGAACGGTCGGGCGGGGCGGATAGAGAGCGAGGGGAAGGCTGCGCCGGGAGGGGAGATGACGCGACATCCGATGTTCGGGATATTCCTTGCACTGTTCGGCGCGCTGGCGATCACGCCGGACACGCTGCTGATGCGCCTGTCCGGGCTGGGCGGCGGCCAGATGGTGGCTTGGCGCGGGCTGCTGGCCGGGACCAGCCTGACCCTGGCCTGGGCGCTGTTCCGGCACCGCCACTGGCGCGGCGACCTGCGCGGGCTGGCCAGCGGGGGCGGCGCGCTGGTGGTGCTGTGCCAGTTCCTCAGCGCGGCGCTGTTCAGCCTCGGCATCGCGGCAGCGCCGGTGGCGGTGGTGCTGTTCGCGATCTCCTCGGTGCCGGTCTTCTCGGCGTTGCTGTCGCGGCTGGTGCTGGGCGAGGCGACCCACTGGTCGACCTGGGCGGCGATCGCGGCGGTGCTGACCGGCATCGGCATCGCGGTCTTCGGCAAGAGTGCCGGGCCGGTGGTCGGCACCCCGCTGCTCGGGGCGGCGGCCGGGCTGGGCGTGGCGATGAGCCTGGCGGTCAATTTCGTCACCATCCGGCGCAACCCGCAAATCCCGATCCCGCTGGCCGTCGGCTGCGGCGCCCTCGTCTCGGGTCTCGTCGGGCTGGGCCTGGTCGGGCCGGCGACCATGCTGGACGGACGGATCTGGGCCATCGTCCTGGCCGGCGGGGTCGTTTTGCCGGCCTCGTTCTTCTCGCTCTCGCTGGCCTCGCGCCATACCCAGGCGTCGACGGTCAGCCTGCTGATGCTGCTCGAGACCATCCTCGGCCCGGTCTGGGTCTGGGCCGGGACCGGCGAGGCGCTGACGCGGGGAATGGTGACCGGTGGGGCGCTGGTGATCGGCAGCCTCGCAGTCTACCTGTGGTATGCCGGCCGGCGCCAGGCGCTGGCCCGCCGCGCCGCGGTGGCGGCGGGGGCGCTGGGGCCGGTCGAGGGCGGCTAGCCGCGGTCCTTGCCGCTGCCACCGCCGCTGCCGCTGCCGCCGCCGAGGCTGAGCAGGAAGCCGGCGAGCATCGCCAGGCCGATCGTCAGGGTCGGGTTGCTGCGCAAGAGCGGCAGCGTGACCTGCAGCGCCTCGCGCATCAGCCGGGTCTCCTCGGCCTGGCGTTCGGCCTGGGCGCGCTGACGCGCGGCGCGCAGCATCAGCCAGGCGACCAGGCAGCCCAGCAGGCTGAGGCCGAGGCCGACGGCCAGCGCGCCGACCATCCCGATCCACAGGGCCAGGGCATGCACGCCCAGGGCGACGGCGAAGATCAGCGCCAGCAACGCGAAGATCGCGATCGCCAGGCCAAAACCGGCATTGGTCGCGGCCGCGCGCTTGAGGTTTTCGACCTGCGACCGGGCCGCGCGGCCGAGCAGGGACAGCAACGCGTTCATGTCAGCGGCGCAGCAGCAGGCCCAGCACCATGCCGGCCAGCGCGGCAAGGCCGAGCGTGCGCCAGGGATGGGCGCGGGTCTCGTCCATCACCCGCGATTCGAGCTCCTGCCAGTCGTCGCGAACCTCGCCGGCCACCTTGCGGGCTGTCGCCTCGCCCTGCGCTAGCCCCTCGGCAAGCCGCGCCTTGGCCTCGCTTTGGGCCGCTTCCAGCCCGTCGGCGCCGATCTTGCGGATCAGAGCGGCGACGCTTTCCAGCTCGCGCCGCAGCTCGGCCACCTCGGCGGCGAGATCGGGGGATTCGGTTTCGGTCTTGTCGGCTGTCGTGGATCGGGTCGCCATGGCAATGCTCCTTCTCGCAATGCCCCAAGGCTAGCCGGGCGGCGCGGGAATGCAATCGTCATGGTCGCCTTTCGCCATCGCGATCGCGCGACGGAACGGCGAGGGCGACCGCGCTACTTGGTTTCGCGGCGGCGGTAGATGCCTTCGGGCAGGTTGAGCGCGGCGGCAAGGTCGCGCACCTGGGACATCGACAGGGTAATCGTCAGCACCTCGTCGCGGCGGGCGTCGTATTGCGACAGGGTCACGCAATCCTCGAAGGCCTCCAGCGTCACATCCTCCTGCAGATGCGGCGTGCCTTCGTCGACCAGGGTGACGACCGTTGCGTCGAAATCGTGCTCGATGCTGAACATGGCACAAGGATAGCGCGCTGGCGGGGGAGTGGGAAGGGCCGGCACGCCGATTGCATCACCGGCCGGTTTCGGCGCAGCATGGCGTGAGGGACGGGAGAAGCCGATGATCTCCAAGTGGAAATGGCTGCTGGTGCAGATGGGCCGCAAGCTCTGGGTGCGGGCGGCCCTGTTCGCGTTGCTCGGGCTGGTGACGGTCGGGCTGGCCTGGCTGCTCCAGCACGAAATCCCGGCCGGTATCGGCGCCGGGCTGGGCGCGGACGCGGTCGACGCGATTCTCGGCATCCTTGCCTCCAGCATGCTGGCGGTCACGACCTTCTCGCTGTCGATCATGGTCTCGGCCCTGGCCGGCTCGGCCGAGAGCGCCACGCCGAGGGCGACGGCGCTGCTGCTGCAGGACGGGACGACGCAGAACGTGCTGGCGACCTTTCTCGGCGCCTTCCTGTTCAGCCTCGTCGGCATCATCGCGCTGAAGGCCGGGGTCTATACCGATGGCGGCCGGCTGGTGGTGTTCCTCGCCACGCTGGCGATGGTGGCGATCATCGTGCTGACCTTCCTGCGCTGGATCGCCCACCTCGCCGGCTTCGGGCGGATGACCGATGTCGCCGGGCGGGTCGAATCGGCGGCGGCCAAGGCGATGCAGACGCGGCTGGCGACGCCTTACCTGGGCGGCCACCCGCGGCGCGGCTCGCCGCCGCACGGAGCCTGGCCGGTGCTGGCCGACCAGGTTGGCTATGTCCGCCATCTCGACACCCATGCCTTGTCGGAACTCGCCGAGGAGGCCGGGCTGCGGCTCTATGTCGAGGTGCTGCCCGGCGCCTTCGTCCATCCCGCCGCGCCGCTGCTCTGGGCGCTGGGGCCAAGGGCCGAGGGGCTGGAGCGCAAACTGGCCGCCGCCTTCACCCTGGGCGAGACCCGCAGCTTCGACCAGGATCCGCGCTTCGGCCTGGCGGTGCTGGCCGAGATCGCCTCGCGCGCGCTGTCGCCGGCGGTCAACGATCCCGGCACGGCAATCGACATCCTCGGGCGCGGGCTGCGGGTGCTGGCGCCCTGGGGGGCGCGGCGGCGGGTCGATGTGCTGTATCCCCGGCTCTGGGTGCCCGAGGTCGTCGTCGGCGACCTGTTCGAGGATTTCTTCCGCCCGATCGCCCGCGATGGCGCGGCGCTGGTCGAGGTCCAGATCCGGCTGCAGAAGACGCTGCTGGCATTGGCGCGGATCGATCCGGAGGATTTCGCCCCCGCCGCCGCCCGCCAGTCGGTCGAGGCATTGGAACGGGCCGAGGCGGCGCTGGCGCTGGAGGCCGACCGTGCGGTGCTGCGCGTGCTGGCGGACAAGGTCGCCGCCGTGGCTTCGCGGCGCTGAGCCCGCGGCGGCCTTCCGCCGGTCCGTCACGGTCCGATCACCTTTGATCTGCGTCATGGCGGCAGGCCCCTGCTTTTGAGAGCCTTCCTGCATTGATGCAAAGCACCGATGGGGAGTTTTGGCATGTTTTCGATGAAGAAGATGGACCGCCACCTCGAACTGCTCGGCCACATGGCCGAGACCTTGGGGATCGACCTGAACGCGGCGATGCGGGCCGGGCGGCTGTCGCCCGAGACCTATCGCGCGGCGGCGCTGCGCTGCACCGGCTGCGACGCGCCCGAGGCCTGCGCCCATTGGCAACGGGATCACCGCGCCGGCGCCGACGTGGCGCCGGACTATTGCCGCAACGCCACCTTGCTGGCCGCATTGAAGGAGGCCGCGCCATGATGATTTCATTGGGAGGCGACGCCGCCCGCCACTACTGGCTGACCCAGGGCATGGCGCGCGCCGTCGACGTCAATATCAGCGAGGCGATCCAGGCCGGGGCGATCACGCACGAGGATCTGGGGATCATGGTGGTGCGCTGTCGGATGTGCAATCGGGCGACGCAATGCACCGGCTGGCTGGGCCAGCATGGCGCCGGGGCGCCGGAACTGCCCGGGTTTTGCGCCAACAAGACCGATCTGGAGGCCCTGCGCGGCAAGTGACGCCGCGCGGGACTGCCGCGTGGGACTGCCGCACGGGCGCCGGGCTTGATCCCGCGGAGCGGCCGTGCTGGGTAGGGCGCGAAGGAGCGCCCATGCTGCAAATCGAAAATGTCGTCAGCGACCGCGGGTCGAAATACGCCGTCTCGGGTGGGCCGGTGGCCGACCGGGACGCGGTGCGCGATTTCCTGCGCGACCTGACCCGGGCCAAGCGCTACGCCAAGGCCACCCACAACAGCTGGGCGGTGCTGTTCGAGGATGCTTCGGGCAATCGCGAGCCGCTCAAGTCCGACGACGGTGAGAGTGGCGCAGGAAACGTGATCCTGCGCCAGCTCGAGGCTGCCGGTTTGGTCAACCACGTCATCGTCGTCACCCGCTGGTATGGCGGGGTCAAACTGGGCGGCGACCGTTTCCGCCATGTGCAGACGGCGGTGCGCAGCTATCTCGACACGATCAACCCCTCGTGAGCCGCCGGAGCGGCGGGCGGCGAGGGCGAGGCATGGGCCTCGGTGCCGAATGGGCCCTTCGCGTCCTCCTGTCCGCTGAATTGCGCCTGAAGCATCGCGAAGAGAATGAACAGGATTATCAATGTAAAACGCATATCTTGCCACAAACTCGTTACAACTTGTGGGCGTGTGGTGAGCGGCGAATGGGGCGAGGAAATGGCGAGTCGTTGACGAGAATTCGGCAAACTGCCGAATGCCTTTCGCGTGAGGGGCTTGTGAAGTGCCGCATTACGCTACGTCACTGGCGGTTGCGCGGCGCCCGGCTGCTCACGGCCGTTCCAGAACGCCCCGCCAGGCCGCCCTGGCCCGGTCATGGGCCTCCGATTCGATCAGATCGCCATGCGACAGCACGATACGCTCGAACGGCCAGTCGAGGATGCGGCCCAGGCTGTCGGCGGCGGCGGCGCGGTCGCGCCAGCCCATGCGGTATTCCGGCGCCGGCCGGGGCCGGTTCCACATGCCGAAGACCCATTTGAACCAGAATTTCAGCATCGCGCTGGCATGGGGCGTGGCGTCGGTGAAGTTCTCGATCAGGTCGACCAGCAGCAGGGTCCGGCTGACCCGGTCATACATCGCCACCTCCCACATCCAGCGGCTGCCGCGCACCAGCACCTGCTCGACCTCGTCCGCCCAGGCCGGCGGCGGGGAGTCGCCCAAGAGCCCGTCATGGCGGATATCCGGGCGCTTGGTCTCGATCCCGGGGCAGAGCCAGGTCTTCGCCTCCGGGAACGCCGCCTGGGCCGAGGGCACGTGCAGGTAATGGTAATTGCCCGGCGCGACGATATGGGCGACGGGGCCGATGGCGGCGATCTCCTCGGCCAGCGTCGGCGGGATCTCGCAGGGCGAATGCAGCATGACCTCGCCGGAATTCAGCCGCAGCACGCTCATCCGCGCGTCGAAGCCGGTGCCGGCATAGCGGATCGGGTAGGGCTGCAGCCAGAGGCGATCGGGGATGTAGGGGGTGAGGGCCATGGCCCCAGCTAAGCGCCGGACAGCCGATGGGGCAAGCAAAGCCGTGCCCGTTCACCGGCCAGTGATCGCGGTCACGGCTTGGCCGGCAACCGGCCCCACAGGTCATACTCCCCGGCCTCGTCGACCTCGACGGTGACGATCTCGCCCGGAGCCAGCCCCTCGAAGCCCTCGTCGATGAACAGGTTGCCGTCGATCTCGGGCGCGTCGGCCTTGGTCCGGCAGGTCGCGCCCTCTTCGTCGACGGCATCGACGATCACCTCGAGCCGCTGGCCGACCTTGGCCGCCAGCTTGGCCTCGGAAATCGCCTGTGCCTTCTCCATGAACCGTTCCCAACGCTCCTGCTTGACCTCTTCCGGCACGTGGTCGGGCAGGTCGTTGGCGCGGGCGCCGGCGACGTTCTCGTATTGGAAGCAGCCGACACGGTCGAGCTGGGCCTCGTCGAGCCAGTCGAGCAGGGTCTGGAATTCGGCCTCGGTCTCGCCCGGATAGCCGACGATGAAAGTCGAGCGCAGGGTGATGTCCGGACAGTCCCGGCGCCAGGCGGCGATCTCGTCCAGGGTCTTCGCCGCCGCTGCCGGCCGCGCCATGCGCTTCAGCGTCTCGGGATGGGCGTGCTGGAACGGGATGTCGAGATAGGGCAGGATCAAGCCCCCCGAGTCAGAATTGGTGGCCATCAGCGGGATCAGATGGCGAACATGGGGGTAGGGGTAGACGTAGTGCAGCCGCACCCAGGCGCCGAGGCTGCCCAGGTCGCGGGCGAGGTCGGTGATATGGGCGCGATGGCCGCGGTCCTCGGCGTGCCTGATGTCGACGCCATAGGCCGAGGTGTCCTGGCTGATCACCAGCAGTTCCTTGACCCCGGCCTCGACCAGCTTCTCGGCCTCGCGCAGCACGGCATGGGCGGGACGGCTGACCAGCCGGCCGCGCATGTCTGGGATGATGCAGAACTTGCAGTGGTGGTTACAGCCTTCCGAGATCTTGAGATAGCTGTAGTGGCGCGGGGTCAGCGACACGCCCGCGGCCGGCAGCAGGTCGATGAACGGATCGGGGGCCGGCGGCACGGCGGCATGGACCGCGTCCAGCACCTGCTCGTATTGATGCGGCCCCGTCACCGCCAGCACCCTGGGATGGGCGCCGGTGATATAGTCGGGCTCGGCCCCGAGGCAGCCGGTGACGATCACCTTGCCGTTCTCGCGCAGCGCCTCGCCGATCGCTTCCAGGCTTTCCGCCTTGGCGCTGTCGAGGAAGCCGCAGGTGTTGACGATCACCGCCTCGGCACCGTGGTAGTCGGGGCTGATGGCGTAGCCCTCGGCCCGCAGCCGGGTCAGGATGCGCTCGCTGTCGACCAGCGCCTTGGGGCAGCCGAGGCTGACCATGCCGATGGTCGGCTGGCCGGGGCGCGGCGTCTCCTGGGTAAGACGAGCGTGGGCGAGGTCGGGGCGCAGGTCGGGCGGGTTCTGGGACATGGGCAGGCATATAGCGATGGAAACGCGCCGCAGAAAGGGGCGATGCGGCGATTAGTCGGCCTGCCGGACGCCCTTGCCGCCTGCGTTCGAGGCCGCGCGGGCACAGCGCCGGGGCGATGTCCTCGGGCTTGCGGGAAAGCACTTGCGCGGGGCGCGGCGCATTTGCCACGCTCAACCTGGAGATTACGAAGATTCCATTAGGAATTCAGAAATTCCTATGCAAGCATGATTCTTGCGGCGCAGGGGCTTTCAGGCGCATCAATATTCTGCGGCGGAGGTCCGGGAGGAGGGGCTGACGCGGATGCGGATGTTCGGGCCTCCGACGCAGGCGAAATGGGAGGAACGATGATGCAATTTGACAAGGCCCGTCTTGTGCTTCGGAGCGCGGCGGTTGCGTCGGCGCTGGGGCTTCTTGCGGTTCCGGCACAGGCGACGGAAGGGTATTTCGCGCTCGGCTTCGGCCCGGTGCAGCGCGGCCAGGGCGGCGCGGGCGTCGCCGCCGAGGGCAGCAACGCGATGGCCTCGACGATCAACCCCGCCGCAGTGGCCGGCATGGGGCGCGAGATGTCGCTGGGGCTGCAGCTGTTCATGCCCTATCGCGGCTACAATGCCAGTGGCACCGGGTTCGTCGCGCCGGGATCGCTGCGCAGCGGGCATAACGGTTTCGCGGTCCCGAACTTCGCCTACAACATGCCGCTGGCCAACGGCGCGGTGCTGAACTTCGCCGCCTACGGCAATGGCGGGATGAACACCTCCTATCCGCTGGTGCTGAACAGCTCTCCGGGCTGTGTCGCCGCGGCCCCGCCCGGCATGAATTACGGCGCCTTCTGCGGCGGGCAGGCCGGGGTCGACCTGAACCAGCTGTTCCTGTCCTTCACCTATGCCCAGAAGGTCGGCAACGTCTCCTTCGGTATCGCGCCGACCATCGCGGGCCAGGCGTTCAAGGCCTGGGGGCTGGGCGCCTTCACGGGCCTGTCGGCCAGTCCGAGCAACCTGACCAATAACGGCTATTCCTACTCGCTCGGCTACGGTCTGCGCGGCGGTATCCAGGTCGAGGTTTCGCCGGTGCTGAGCGTCGGCGTCGCGGCCCAGACCAAGATGAAGATGTCGAGCTTCGACAAGTATGCCGGCCTGTTCGCCGGCGGCGGCAGCTTCGACATCCCGGCCTCGGCCACCATCGGTCTGGCCTACAAGGCGACGCCGAGCGTGACCCTGATGGCCGATGTCCAGCGCATCTTCTATTCCGGCGTGCCGGCGGTCTCGAACCCGTTCCCCAATGGCGCCAACCCGCTGGGCGGGGCCAACGGGCCGGGCTTCGGCTGGGATGACGTCAACGTCTTCAAGCTGGGCGCGGTCTGGAAGGCGAGCGACAAGATGACCTGGCGCGTCGGCTATGCCCATTCGAGCAACCCGATCGGACCCGAGGACGTGACGCTGAACATCCTCGCCCCCGGCGTGGTGACCAACCACTTCTCGCTCGGCGGCACCTACCAGATGACCAAGCGCGACAGCGTCGATTTCTCGGTGGTCTACGTGCCGCCGGTGAGCGTCACCGGGCAGGAGATCACGCCGTCGGGCCCGACACCGGGCAGCAGCGTGACCATCGACATGCACCAGTTCAGCGCCTCGGTGGGCTGGACCCGCAAGTTCTGATCCTGTGAGAACCGGCAGGGGCGGGGGCAGGAGACTGCCGCCGCCCTTTGCTTTGGCCGCTACTCGGCGTCTTTCGCCGCCGCCTTCGCCTTCGTGGTCTTGGCCTTGGTGGTCTTTGCCGCCGTCTTTGCCTTGGTCGTCTTCGCCTTGGCGGGGGTCTTCTTGGCGGCTGCCTTGCGCTTGCCGCCCTTGGCCGCCTTCTCGTTGACCAGCGTCACCGCTTCTTCATAGGTCACGGCCTCGGGCTCGATGTCCTTCGGCAGGGTGGCGTTGACCTTCTCCCACTTCACGTAAGGCCCGTAGCGGCCCGGCATCACCTGGATCACCCCGCCATCGGGATGCTCGCCCAGCTCCTTGATCGGCTCGGCGGCGGCGCGGCCCCGGCCGCGGCTGGCCTTCTCGGCGATCAGCTCGACCGCCCGGTTCATGCCGATGGTGAAGACCTCGTCGACCTCGGGCAGGTTGGCATAGGTGCGGTTGTGCTTGACGTAAGGTCCATAGCGGCCGATGCCGGCCTCGACCGGCTCGCCGTCGTCGGGATGCGGCCCGATCGGGCGCGGCAGGCTGAGCAGCATCAGCGCCTTTTCCAGGTCCATGTCGGCAGGGGACCAGCCCTTGGGCAGGCTGGCGCGCGGCGGTTTGGGTTGCTCCTCGGTCGCCTCGCCGCGCTGGACGTAAGGGCCGAAGCGACCATTGCGCAGGCTGATCGGCTCGCCATTCTCGTCATGGCCAAGGACCTTGCCGTCCATCGCCAGCGCCGCGCCGTCCTCGCCGCCGGGGGCCGAGAGCGGACGGGTATAGCGACATTCGGGATAGTTGCCGCAGCCGATGAAGGCGCCGCCCGAGCGCGCCGTCTTCAGGTGCAGCCGGCCCTCGCCGCAAAGCGGGCAGATGCGCGGGTCGGAGCCGTCGGGGCGCGGCGGGTAGAGATGCGGCGCCAGGACCTCGTCGATCTTGTCCAGCACCTCGCCGATGCGCAGCTCCGAGGTTTCGGCGATCGCGGCCGAGAAATCGCGCCAGAACCGGGCCAGCACTTCCTTGTAGTCGCGCTCGCCGGCCGAGACGTCGTCGAGCTGTTCCTCCAGCCCGGCGGTGAAGTCGTATTCGACATAGCGGCGGAAGTAGTTCGACAGGAAGGCGGTGACCAGCCGGCCCTTGTCTTCGGGGATCAGCCGGCCCTTGTCCTTGCGGACATATTCGCGGTTCTGGATCGTGGTGACGATGCTGGCATAGGTCGAGGGCCGGCCGATGCCGAGCTCTTCCATCCGCTTGACCAGCGTCGCCTCGGTATAGCGCGGCGGCGGCTGGGTGAAATGCTGGGCGCCCAGCACCGCGCCCTTGCCGTCGAGGATCGCGCCCTTGGCCCGGCGCATCTGCCCCGGCGCGGCCTCCTCGATCACCGAATCGTCGGTGCTGGCCGCCTTGGCGAACTGGTCCTCGAGCGCGCCGGCGGCGAAGCCCGCAGCCTCGCCCTCCATGATCTGCGGCAGGCGGGCGCTGTCCTCGTCGCCGTCATCGTCGCGGCCTTCCTCGTAGACCTTGAGGAAGCCGTCGAACAGCACCACCTGGCCCGTCGCCCGCAGCCCGACCTGGCCGTCGGCGCTGCCGATCTCGACCGTGGTCCGTTCCAGCCGCGCCGCCGCCATCTGGCTGGCGATGGTGCGCTTCCAGATCAGGTCGTAGAGCTTGCGCTGGTCGGCATCGGCGATGCGCAGCTTGTCCGGCGCCGCCGACATGTCGGTCGGCCGGATGCATTCGTGCGCCTCCTGCGCGTTCTTGGCCTTGTTCTTGTACATCCGCGGGCTGTCGGGGACGTAGGCCGCGCCGAAGCGGTCCTTGATCGCGTCGCGCGCCGCCATCACCGCCTCGGGCGCCATGTCGATGCCGTCGGTCCGCATATAGGTGATGTGCCCGGCCTCGTAGAGCCGCTGCGCCGCGCTCATCGTCGCCCGGGCGCCCATTCCGAACTTGCGGCTGGCTTCCTGCTGCAGCGTCGAGGTCATGAACGGGGCGGAGGGGTTGCGCGCCGCCGGCTTGGCCTCGACCGACTGCACGGTCAGCGCGCGCGAGGTGACGGCGTGGACGGCCAGTTCCGCCGCCTCGGCGGTGGCGATGTCGTAGCGTTCCAGCTTCTTGCCGGCCAGAACGGTCAGCCGGGCCTCGTAGTCCTGGCCGCGCGGCGTGGTCAGGCGGGCGGCGACGCTCCAGTATTCGCGGGGCTGGAACGCCTCGATCTCCATCTCGCGCTCGACGATCAGGCGCAGGCAGACCGATTGCACCCGGCCGGCGGATTTCGCCCCGGGCAGCTTGCGCCACAGCACCGGCGACAGGTTGAAGCCGACGAGGTAGTCGAGCGCGCGCCGCGCCAGGTAGGCCTCGACCAGCGCGTCGTCGACCTGGCGCGGGTGCTTCATCGCCTCCTGGATCGCCGCCTTGGTGATCGCGTTGAAGGTCACCCGGCTGACATTCTTGCCCTTGAGCTTCTTCTCCAGCGCCTGTTCCAGGTGCCACGAGATCGCCTCGCCCTCGCGGTCGGGGTCGGTGGCGAGGATCAGCGTGTCGTCGTCCTTCAGCGCCTCGGTGATCGCGCGGATGTGTTTCTTGCTGTCGCTCGCCACCTCCCATTTCATCGCGAAATCGTGCTCGGGATCGACCGAGCCGTCCTTCGGCGGCAGATCGCGGACGTGGCCGTAAGAGGCGAGAACCGTGTAGTCGGAGCCCAGATACTTGTTGATTGTCTTGGCTTTGGCTGGGGACTCGACGACGACGACTGCCATGAAAACCTCTTTGCGATGACCCGGCGGCGGGCGGCGCAAGATGGGGACGAAGGGCTGGGAATGTCAATGGAGGCTATGCCGCAGGGCAGGCAGAGGGGCGTTGCCGCGGCTCGAATCGTCCGGAATCGCGGCGTGCGGCCGCCCATCCGCCGCGCCCGGGACATGGCGCGGAGGGGCGCGGACGGGCGCGGACGAGCAGCCTCATTCGGGGCGCGACAGCAAGCCGCCGGGCTGACGCTGCAGCTTGCCCTCCAGTTCGAGGGTGAGGATCTCGGGCGTCAGCCGGGCGGCGGGCAGCTCCAGGTCGCGGATCAACTGGTCCTCGGCCACCGGGCTGGGGCCGAGCCGGTCGAGGATCGCCCGGTGCAGCCTGGCAACCTCGCGCAGGGCGGGATTCGGGGCGCGGCGCGGCTTTGCCTGCGGCCCGTTCGCTTGCGGGGCGTTCGCTTGCGGCCTGGGGGCAGGGGGGGCGTCGGCGGCCATGTCGGGCGCGCCCGGACCGGCTTCCTGTTCCGCCTCAAGCGTTTCTGCCGCCGGCCGCGGCTCGGGCAGCAGCGGGGCGGGGGCCAGTGCCTCGATCACGTCCTCGGCGCCGCGCACCAGGGTGGCGCCGTCGCGGATCAGCATGTTGCAGCCGCCGGCGCGGGCGTCGAAGGGATGGCCCGGCACCGCCAGCACCTCGCGCCCCTGGTCGAGCGCGCTGCGGGCGGTGATCAGGCTGCCCGAGCGCGCCGCCGCCTCGACCACGACCACCGCCCGGGCCAGGCCCGAGACCAGCCGGTTGCGCATCGGGAAATGCCGCGCCTGCGGCGCCGCGCCGATCGGTTGCTCCGAGAGCCGGCAGCCGCGTTCCGCGATCTCGCCGGCCAGTTTCGCGTGTTCCTGCGGGTAGACCACGTCGACCCCGCCGCCCTGCACCGCGACCGTGCCGGTCTCCAGCGCGGCGGCATGGGCGGCGGCGTCGATGCCGCGGGCCAGGCCCGAGACGACGACGAAACCCGCCTCTCCCAGTGCGGCGGCGAGGCGCCGCGCCATCCGCGTGCCCAGGCTCGAGGCGTTGCGGGCGCCGACCAGCGCCACCATCGGCCGGGCCAGCAGCGCCGGATCGCCCAGCACCCAGAGCACCGGCGGCGCGTCGGTCAGCTGGGCCAATGTGCCCGGGTAGCCCGGGGCGCCGTAGCACAGCATCCGCGCCCCGGCCCGCCGTGCCGCCGCCATCTCGGCCGTGGCAACCGCGACCGGGCAGGGGGCGTAATCGGGCACCCCGGCGGCGCGCGCAACCTGTGGAAGCGCCGCCAGCGCGGCCTGGGCCGTGCCGTGTTCGGCCAGCAGGCGGTGGAAAGTGCTGATCCCGACCCGGCGGGAGCGAATGAGGCGCAGCCAGGACAGCCTGTCGTCTTCCGTGGTGGGTGGGGTGAAGGGTGTGGGGGAAGAAAACAAATCCTCGGCCATCCTGGATCACCTCATTCGCGACTCACAGGTTGCGCGCGCGAAGTTAATGCGAGGTGAACGCGTCAAGGTTGAGCGAAGGGGCCGCGCTCCCGCCCGCAGCTGTCTTCCCGCAAGAGGGCCGGAAGGGGGTCGCGCTCAACCGCTGCGACGCATGCCGCCGAGGCTGGCCGAGAGGGTGAAGGCGACCGCGGCGGCGACGACGATCGAGGGGCCGGCGGGGGTGTCGAAGGTCAGCGAGGCCCAGAGCCCGGCCAGCGCGGCGGCGGCGGCGATGGCGGTCGCCAGCGCCGCCATCGCCTCGGGCGTGCGGGCGAAGCCGCGGGCGGCGGCGGCGGGCACGATCAGCATCGCCGCGATCAGCAGCGCCCCGACCACCTTGATCGCCACCGCCACCACCAGCGCCAGCGCCAGTGTCAGCACCAGCCGCTCGCGCGCGGGGTCGACGCCGGAGGCCTGGGCGAGGTCTTCGCTCAGCGTCGCGGTCAGCAGGCCCGACCAGCGCCAGGCGAGCCCGGCCAGCACCAGCGCCGCGCCGCCCCAGATGAAGGACAGGTCGCGCCAGCTGACGGCGAGGATGTCGCCGAACAGGTAGGCCTGCAGGTCGACGCGGACGCCGGGCACGAAGCTGATCGCGACCAGGCCGAAGGCGAGCGCGGAATGGGCCAGCACGCCCAGGGTCGTGTCCATCGCCCAGCCGCGGCCGGCGAGGGTTGAGACGGTCAGCGCCATCAGCAGCGCGACGCCAAGCGTGCCGGCGAAGATCGAGACCGAGAAGCCGAGCGCCAGGGCGACGCCGAGGATGGCGGCATGGGCGGTGGCGTCGCCGAAGAACGCCATCCGGCGCCAGACGACGAAGCAGCCCAGCGGTCCGGCGGCCAGCGCCAGGCCGAGCCCGGCGAGGGCGGCGCGGATCAGGAACGGATCAGGCATCGCTGTGCTCGTGCGTCTGGGGGTGAGCGTGGTCGTTTTCGTGGGCATGATCGGGCCCGTGATCGTGCCCGTGATCGTGATCGTGCCCATGATTATGGTCGTGATCGTGCTGGTAGAGCGCCAGCGCCCCGCCGGTGCCGTAGCCGAACAGCGCCCGGTATTCCGGCGCGTTCGAGACGACATGCGGCGTGCCGGCGCAGCAGACATGGTGATTGAGGCAGATGACGCGGTCCGAGGCGCTCATCACCACGTGCAGGTCGTGGCTGACCATCAGGATGGCGCATCCATATTCCCGCCGCACCTCCTCGATCAGCTTGTAGAAGGCGGCCTCGCCGGGCTGGTCCAGCCCCTGCGTCGGCTCGTCCAGCACCAGCAGTTCCGGCCGCGCCAGCAGGGCGCGGGCCAGCAGCACGCGCTGGAACTGGCCCCCCGACAGGCCGATGAGCTGCCGCCCTTCCATCCCGGCCATGCCGACCCGGGCCAGCGCCGCGGCGGCGTCGGCCGCGCCGGGGCGATGCGGCAGGGCGAGGAAGCGGCGCACGGTCATCGGCATGTCCGGGCCGACATGCAGTTTCTGCGGCACATAGCCCAGCCGCAGCCCGCGCTTGCGCGTCACCTTGCCGGCGCTGGGCTTCTGGATGCCCAGCAGGCTGCGCAGCAGGGTTGACTTGCCCGAGCCGTTGGGGCCGACGATGGTGACGATCTCGCCGGGTTCGACCGACAGGTCGACGCCGTCCAGCACCGGGCTGCCGCCGAAGCGGACCGTCAGGTTCTCCGCCGCGATCAGGCTCATTGCTTGGCCTGGCACTGGGGGCAGAGGCCGAGCGCCTCGAGCGTGGCGCGTTCGATGGTGAAGCCGAGGCCGTCGCCGGCGGCGACCAGCGCGGTATGGACGTCGTCGCCCGGCGCCTCGGCGACGTTGTCGCAATTGCGGCAGATCAGGAAGACCGGGGTGTGGAACTCTCCCGGGTGGACGCAGGCGGTGAAGGCGTTGAGCCGGCGGATGCGGTGGACGAAGCCCTGATCGACAAGGAAGTCGAGCGCCCGGTAGGCCACCGGCGGCTGCTTGCCGTATCCTTCCGCGCCCAGCCGCTCGAGCACATCATAGGCCCCAATCGCCCGATGCGCCTCGAGCAGGATTTCCAGTGTGCGGCGCCGCACCGGCGTCAGCCGCACGCCGCGATCGGCGCTCAAGGCCTCGACGCGGTCGAGCACGTCGGCGGTGCAGACATCGTGGTCGTGGCGGCTGAAGGCCGTGCCGGCCCGGTCGGGGGTGTCGGAGGAGCTAGGCATTTTGACCGCTGTTATGCTATTACATCTCTTGACTTGTTATTATATAACATACGATATGCCATCCCGTTACACAATCCCCGGAGGTTCCCGATGCGCAGATCCGCCCTTGTCGCCGCCATTCTCGTCGCCGTTGCCGGCATGGCCCGGGCCGAGGTGCCCCGCGTCGTCACCGATATCCCGCCGGTCCAGTCGCTGGTGGCCCAGGTGATGGGCGACCTGGGCACGCCCGAGGTGCTGCTCGGGCGCGGCGCCAGCCCGCACGAGTTCCAGCTGCGCCCGTCGCAGGCGGCGGGGCTGACCCGGGCCGACCTGATCTTCTGGATCGGGCCCGAGCTGACGCCGTGGCTCGACCGGGCGCTGAAAGGCGTCGGCGGGGCCGAGAACGCGGTGGCGCTGCTGCATGCGCCCGGGACCTTCACCCTGGACTTCGCCGCCGGCGCGGACGACGACCACGACCAGGATCGCGACGCGGCGGCGGCCGGGGATCACGACCATGACCACGAAGAGGGGCATCACCACGAGGGGCTGAACCCCCATGCCTGGCTCGACCCGGCCAATGCCGAGCACTGGCTTGACGTGATCGCCGACGATCTCGCCGCCCGCGACCCCGAGCATGCGGCGACCTATCGCGCCAACGCGGCCGAGGCCAAGGCCGGGATCGCGGCCGCCGATGCCCGCAACCAGGCGCTGCTGGCGCCGGTCGCCACCGTGCCGCTGGTGGTCGCGCATGACGCCTTCGGCTATTTCGCCAAGCATTACGGCATCAACATCGTCGGCGCCGTCGCGCTGGGCGACGCGGCGCGGCCCGGGGCGGCGCGGCTGGCCGAGATCCGGGCCAGGTTGAAATCCTACGGCCATGCCTGCGTTTTCCCCGATGCCGACCAGGACCCCAAGCTGGTCGCGGCGGTGGCCGAAGGCACCGGTGCCCGGCTGGGGCGCCCGCTCGATCCCGCGGGCACGCTGCTCGACCGCGGCCCGGGCCTCTATGTCACGCTGATCGACGGTCTGGCGCAGACGATCGCCGATTGCGCGACAGAGTGACCGGCATGACGGCCCGCGCGGGTTGACCGCACCGGCCCGGCGTGGAAAGCCTGAAGGCGGGCAGCTGCAAGGAGGGCGCGATGGCGGCCGATATCCGGTCCTTCGGAACCCTGTCGGATGGGCGCGCGGTGCAGGCCGTGCGCCTGCAACGCGGAGAACTGACGGCGGTCGTGCTGACCCGCGGCGCGGTGCTGCAGGATCTGCGGCTGGCCGGCACGCCCTACAGCCTGACGCTGGGCTCGGACGTGGTGGCGGCCTATGAAGGGCCGCTGGCCTATTTCGGCGCCATTGTCGGGCCGGTGGCCAACCGGATCGGCGGCGCGACGGCGGTGATCGCCGGGCGCCGCTACGACTTTCCCGCCAACGAGGGCGCGGTGCTGCTGCATGGCGGGGCGCACGGCACCCAGGCGCAGCTGTGGGAGATCGTCGAGGCCGAAGAGCATCGGCTGGTGCTGCGGCTGGCGCTGGAGGACGGTGCCCAGGGGTTCCCCGGCAATCGCGAGATCACCGCCGAATATGCCCTCACCGCCGGTTTCGAGCTGACCCTGACCCTGAGTGCCACCAGCGACGCGCCGACCCTGATGGGCCTGGCCAATCACAGCTACTGGAACCTCGACGGCAGCGCCGATTACGCCGGTCACCGGCTGCGGGTGGCGGCCGATCGCTACCTGCCGGTCACCGACGAGGGCCTGCCGACCGGCGAGGCGCGGCCGGTCACCGGCGCCTTCGACCTGCGGGGCGGGCGCAGCCTTGATCTCAGCGAGGGCTTCGACCATTGCTTCTGCCTCGCCCGGTCGCCGCGCGCGCTGACCCCGGTGGCCGAACTGATCGGGGCCAAGGGCGTTCGGATGGTGATGGAGACGACGGAGCCCGGGCTGCAGGTCTATGATGGCCGCGGGGTGAACTCCGGCGCCTATCCCGGCCATGCCGGCCAGCCCTACGGCCCCTTCGCCGGCCTCGCGCTCGAGGCCCAGCGTTGGCCCGACGCGCCCAACCACCCCGGCTTTCCCAGCGTGACGCTGGCGCCGGGCGGGCGCTACGAACAGGTCACGCGCTGGCAGTTCGAGCGGGTGGAGGCGGGGTAGAGGCAGGCCTTTCCTCCGGCGGCGATGCGGGGCGGTGAAGACCGCTACTTGAAAATTTCGTTTCCCCTGACATTGCGATATTTGCTGCGCACCTCCGCCCGGTGCGCGCTGGAACCGCGCAGGGCGAGCGCCTGCCCGTCCCGGCGGGCTGGCGCTTTGGCCATCTGCGTGCTTCGCTCACAATTCAGAGGGGCTTGGCTACCATGAAGCATCAGCTTCGATGGTTGCGGGCGCCACTCCACGGGCAGGCACATGCCCTGCTCATGTCGGACAAGGTGGGAAGGGCGCGACAGGGGCTGAAGCGGGCCGGTTCCGTCTGCAGGCGGAACGACGTTTTCTTGGCACTGCCGCTTCGTCGCCTCCCCGTCGTCAGAGATCGAACCTTTGCCCAGCCGTGCCGCGATATTTCGCCGTCACCTCGGGATCGCACTCGCCCTCGTCATAGACCCCCAGCAGGATGCCGCGCCGGTCCGAGCCGCCGCGCCCGGCGAGGATCTCGGCGTCCGAGCGTGTCGTGCGCTGCGACATCCGCCGCCCCCAGCGGGCCAGCCGCTCCTGCATCATCGCGATCACCTCGCCATGCTCGGCACTGTCGCCGAGGTCGTGCAGCTCCTGCGGGTCGCTTTCCATGTCGAACAGCATCGGCCGGAAACCGCCCTCGGCATGGATGAACTTCCACCGCTTGTCGGCCACCATGAACAGCCGCGCGTCGCGCGGGGCGACGCCCAGCTTCGCCGCCATCGGCGAGGTGGCGTAATCGTATTCGCTGACCGCGAAATCGCGCCAGTCCTCGGGCACCTCGCCGTGCAGGAAGGGCAGCAGCGAGCGGCCCTCGACGATATGGTCGGGCACCGCGCCGCCGGCGGCGTCGATGAAGCTGGCGGCAAGGTCGATCTGCTCGACCAGCGCGTCGCAGGTGCCGCCGCGGGTGGCGTCGGCCTCGGGGCGCGGGTCGTAGACGATCAGCGGCACCTTGACCGAGGGCTCGTGGAACAGGTCCTTCTCGCCCAGCCAGTGGTCGCCCAGGTAATCGCCGTGATCCGAGGTCAGCACGATCATCGTGTCGCCCATCCGCCCGGTTTCCTCGAGCCGGCCGATGAGCCGCCCCATCTGGTCGTCGCATTGCTTGATCAGGCCCATATAGGCCGGGATCACCTTCTCGCGCACCTCGTCGCGCGAGAATGCCCGGCCGATCGCGTTGGCCTGGAAGGCGCCGAAGATGGGGTGCGGGTTCTGGCGCTCGCGCGCGTCGCGGACGGCGGGCGGCACATGTTCCGGCCCGTACATCGCGTGATAGGGGGCGGGGACGATATAGGGCCAGTGCGGCTTGATGTAGCTCAGGTGGCACAGCCACGGCGCCTGCGCCTGCTCGATGAAATCCATCGCGCGCGCGGTCAGCCATGGCGTCTCGCTGTCCTCCTCGCGGATATTGGCCGGCCGGTCGGCATGGCGCATGAACCAGCCGCTGGCGATCTGCCCGTCCTCGTCGACGCCGGCATTGGCATGGCTGGCCCAGGGGTTTTCGCCGTCATAGCCCTGCGCCTTGAGGTATTCGTTATAGGGCGAGCGCCGGCTGTCGTAGAACCCGTCCGGCCCCTCGGCCCAGAGCCCGTCGTCGCGGGTGAAGATGTCGAAGCCGCATTCGGCGACCCGCGCCCCGATCACGCTGTCCGGTGCCAGGCCGAGCCGCGCCATCCCCTCGGCATCGGCGCGCATATGGGTCTTGCCGACCAGCCAGCTGTCCATGCCGATCCTGCGCAGATGGTCGCCCAGCGTCAGCTCGCCGACCTTGAGCGGATAGCCGTTATAGGCGGCGCCGTGGGAATGGACGTAGCGGCCGGTATAGGTGCTCATCCGGCTCGCGCCGCAGACCGGCGACTGGCAATAGGCGCGGGTGAAGCGCACGCCCCGGGCCGCCAGCGCGTCGATATGCGGCGTCTGCAGATGCGGGTGGCCGGCGCAGGACAGGTAGTCCCAGCGCAGCTGGTCGAACATGATGAACAGGATCCGGCGGATCGGCTGGGGCATGGCGGTCTCCTCGCGGCCGAGCAGAGCAGAGCGCGGAGGGGCTGGCAAGCGCGGTCTTTTTGGCACCGGAACGCTATCGAGCGGCTCTCACCGGGCCGGCAGACGGCCCCCGGCGACGTTGACAGTTCTCTGCCGATGGCGCATCCCGGATACTGGGTCTAGGGGCGCAGCAAGGACGGTGCCATGAAAATCGCGATGATCGGGACGGGCTATGTCGGGCTCGTTTCCGGGGTGTGTTTCTCGGATTTCGGCCATGAGGTCGTCTGTGTCGACAAGGACCCGAAGAAGATCGAGATGCTCGAGGCCGGCGGGGTGCCGATCTACGAGCCCGGACTGGACGCGCTGCTGGCGAAGAATGTCGAGGCCGGGCGGTTGAGCTTCTCCGGCGATCTGGCGGCGGCGGTCGCCGGCGCCGACGCGGTGTTCATCGCCGTCGGCACGCCGACCCGGCGCGGCGATGGCCATGCCGACCTCACCTACGTCATGGCGGCGGCGGAAGAGATCGCCCATGCCCTGACCGGCTATGCCGTGGTGGTGACGAAATCGACGGTGCCGGTCGGCACCAACCGCCAGGTCGAAGAGGTGATCCGCGCCGCCAATCCCGAGGCCGCGTTCGACGTCGTCTCGAACCCGGAATTCCTGCGCGAGGGCGCGGCGATCGACGATTTCATGCGCCCCGACCGGGTCGTCGTCGGCGTCGAATCCGAGCGCGCGCGCGCAGTGATGGGCGACATCTACCGGCCGCTCTTCCTGCGCGAGTTCCCGATCGTCTTCACCGACCTGGAATCGGCCGAGATGGTCAAATACGCCGCCAACGCCTTCCTCGCGACCAAGATCACCTTCATCAACGAGATCGCCGCGCTGTGCGAACGCGTCGGCGCCGACATCAAGGCGGTCAGCAAGGGCATGGGGCTGGACGGCCGGATCGGCAACAAGTTCCTCCATGCCGGGCCGGGCTTTGGCGGATCGTGCTTTCCCAAGGACACCCGCGCGCTGGCCCGGATCGGCCAGGACCACTCGGTGCCGATGGAGATCGTCGAGACGGTGATCGCGGTCAACGAGCAGGTCAAGCGGCGGATGATCGAACGCATCACCGATCTCTGCGGCGGCTCGGTCAACGGCAAGGTGATCGCGGTGCTGGGCGTGACCTTCAAGCCCAATACCGACGACATGCGCGAGGCGCCGTCTCTGACCATCGTGCCGGCGCTGGTGGGCGGCGGGGCGAAGGTGCGCGTTGTCGATCCGCAGGGCCGCAAGGAGGGCGAGGCGCTGCTGCCCGGGGTGACCTGGATCGAGGATGCCTATACCGCCGCCGAGGGCGCCGACGCGCTCGTCACCCTGACCGAGTGGAACGAGTTCCGGGCGCTCGACCTCAAGCGGCTGGCCGAGACCATGGCCACGCCGCGGATGGCCGACCTGCGCAACCTCTACCATCGCTCGGATGTCGAGAAGGCCGGCTTCCACGCCCATATCGGCGTCGGGCGCTGAGGCGCCCGACCGGACGCCTCCGGCGGGAGTATTTGAGCAAAGAAGAAATCAGAAGCGCGTCGGCAGGCAGGCCGTGGCCTCTTGGTTGGCGCGGCCGTCGAGGGCGGCGGCGATCAGCCGCGCGGTGACCGGGGCGAGGGTCAGGCCGATATGGCCGTGGCCGAAGGCGAGCAGCACCTCGGCGCCGCCGCTGGAGGGGCCGATGACGGGCAGGCTGTCGGGCATCGAGGGGCGGAAGCCCATCCAGCTCCGGCTCGGTGGCGGCAGCTCGGGGAAGATGCTGCGGGCGCCCTCGTCTAGCCGGGCGATGCGATGCGGCGAGGGCGGCGCGGTCAGGCCGCCCAGTTCCACCGTGCCGGCGACGCGCAGCCGGCCCGCCATCGGGCAGAAGTAGAAGCCGCGCGAGGTCGGGCTGGTGGGGCGGCCGAGCGGCAGCTCCGCCATGTCGTATTCGACGTGGTAGCCGCGTTCGGTATCCAGCGGCACCCGGTCGCCGGCCTGCCGGGCCAGGGCGCGGGAATGGGCGCCGGCGGCGATGACGACGCGGTCGGCGCACAGATCGAGGCCGGGGCCGGTGAGCCGGACGCCGGCGGCGGTGCGGGCGAGGCCTTCGGCCCGGGCGGTGAGGAAGCGGGCGCCGGCGGCTTCCACGGCGGCGGCCAGCCGGGCCATCATCGCGCCGGGATCGGCGACGAAGACGGTCCCGGGGAAGAAGGCGCCGCCCTGCACCGGCGGCAGGGCGGGTTCCAGCCGGGCGACCTCTTCGGGCCCGATCAGCTCGACCGTGACGCCGAGGGCGCGGCGGCTGGCCATGTCGGTCTTGGCGGCCGCGACCGCGGCGCGGCTGTCGTAGAGGTAGAGCGCGCCGTTCCGGCGCAGCAGGTCATCGCCGCCGATCTCGCGCGCCAGTTCGATCCAGCACGGGCCGGCATCGGCGGTGAGCTCCCCGAGGGCCCGGGCGTTGCGCCGGGCGGCGCCGGGCAGCGACTGGCGGGCGAAGCGCAGCAGCCAGGGCGCCAGCGTCGGCAACGCGGCGCGGCGGATCGCCAGCGGCGAGTCGCGGTCGAAGAGCAGCGACGGCAGGTTCTTCAGCACCGAGGGCGTGCCGACCGGCTGCACCGCGTAATCGGCGATGGTGCCGGCATTGCCGTAGGAGGCGCCGGCGCCCGGCGGCTCCGGGTCGATCAGCGTCACCTCGCGCCCCGCCTGCGCCAGCCGCAAGGCGATGGTCAGGCCGATGACGCCGGCGCCGACGATGGCGATCTCTCTGGTTTCCGTGCCGTTCATCTGCATCCCCGTTGCCATCGAAAGGTGGGGCCCGTCACATGCAGGCGTCGAACAGGGCGCGGGTGTTCTCGCGCGTCATCTCGACCGGGTTGCCGCCGCAGGACGGGTCTTCCAGCGCCATCTCGGTCAGTTCGCCCAGACGCTCGGGCTCGACCCCCAGCGCGGTCAGGTTGGCCGGGATGGCAAGCTCCTCGCGCATCTTCAGGACATGGGCATAGACGCCGTCGAAACCGCCCTCGAGCCCCAGATAGCCGGCGGCGCGGGTCAGCCGGTCCTCGATGGCCGGGCGGTTGAACTGCAGCACCATCGGCATCACCACCGCGTTGGTGGTGCCATGGTGTGTGCCGTAGACCGCGCCGACAGGGTGGGAGAGCGAGTGGATCGCGCCGAGCCCCTTCTGGAACGCCACCGCGCCCATCGCCGCCGCGCTCATCATGTGGGCGCGGGCGGTCAGGTCGTCGGGCACGGCATAGGCGCGGGGCAGGTTCTCGATCACCAGCCGCATCCCTTCCAGCGCGATGCCCTGGCTCATCGGGTGATAATGGGGCGAGCAATAGGCCTCGAGGCAATGGGCGAAGGCGTCCATGCCGGTGCCGGCGGTGATGAACTTCGGCATCCCCACGGTCAGTTCCGGGTCGCAGATCGTCACCGCCGGCAGCAGCTTGGGATGGAAGATGATCTTCTTCTTGTGCGTCAGCGAGTTGGTCAGCACCCCGGCACGTCCGACTTCCGAGCCGGTGCCGGCGGTGGTCGGCACGGCGACGATCGGGGCGATCTTGGAGCCGTCCGCCCGCGTCCACCAGTCGCCGATGTCTTCGAGGTCCCAGACCGAAAGACCCTCGGGCTGGTCGGCCATCAGCGCGATCATCTTGCCCAGATCGAGCGCCGAACCGCCGCCGAAGCAGATCACCCCGTCATGGCCGCCGGCCCTGTAGGCGGCGATGCCGGCCGCCATGTTGGCCTCGTTCGGGTTCGGGTCGACCTCGGAGAACACCGCCCGGCCCAGCCCGGCGGCGTCGAGGATGTCGAGCGCCTGCGCCGTGATCGGCAGGGCGGCCAGCGCCTTGTCGGTGACCAGCAGCGGCTCGGCGATGCCGGCGGCGGTACAATGCTCGGCCAGTTCCGCGATCCGGCCGGCGCCGAACTTCACCGCGGTCGGGTAGGACCAGTTCCCGTTGAGCGTCATCGTCATCTTCGGTCTCCGACTTTCGTGTCTTGTGGCGCGGTCATTCCGCCGCGCCTTCCGGGTAGCTTGCGATCTCGATCAGGTTGCAGTCGGGATCGGTGAAATAGACCGAGGTGATCGGCCCCCGCGCGCCCGAGCGCGTCACCGGACCTTCCACCACGGCGACGCCGGCCTGTTCAAGGCGCGCGATCACCCGGCCGGCGGGCCAGTCGGTCAACAGGCACAGGTCGCCCGAGCCGATGCCGGCATGGTTGCGCGTCTCTTGGCCGAGGCTTTGCAGGTTGATCTTCTGGTCGCCGAAACGCAGCGCCCGGCGGCCGGCGCCGAAGGTCACCGGCTCCAGCCCCAGCACCCGGGCATAGAACGCCGCCGCCGCGTCGGGGTCGCGCACGGTCAGGACGACATGGTCGATGCCGCTGATCATGCTCAGGCCCGTTCCAGTCCGCGCCGCAGCTCCCAGTCGGTGACGACGCGGTTCTGCTCCTCGATCTCCCACAGCGCGGCGCGGGTGTAATGCTCGACGACATTGTCGCCGAAGGCCGCGCGCAGCATCTGCGAGCCGTTCATCAGCCGTGCCGCCTCGCCCAGCGTGCCCGGCACCGCCTGCACGCCCTCGGCCTGGTAGACGTCGCCGGTGGTCAGCGGTTCCAGTTCCATCTCGCCCTCGATCCCGGCCAGCCCGGCCGCCAGCACCGTCGCCATCTCGAGATCGGTGGCCAGCAGGTAGTTGCAGCAATGGGTTTCCGCCCAGGCGCTGTCGACGAAATGGGCGGCGTGGAAGCGTTTGCCCATCAGCCGGCCCTGCATGTCGACGATACAGGCAAGAATCGTGTCGATCTCGTCCGCCGCGACGGCCTCTTCCAGCGCCTCGAAACTCAGATTGCCCGCCATGCTGTCCGTCCCCGTTGCCTGTCCTTGCCGGCCCGGGCGCGATCCGGTCAAACCGTTCCCGCCCGTTGTGGCACATCCGCGGGGGCGGGGGTAGCACCCGCGCGCGCCGCGCCCGCAGCGGATCGAAAGAGGCCGCGCGGCGCGGGCGAGACGGTCACGGTTTGGGCGGTCGCGGGGTCAGTAGCCCCGCGCCCGGTCGACCTCGTAGAGGAAAGGCTCGCCGGCCTCGCCGCGGCGCACGTTCTCGGCGATCACACGCGACGCGCTCGGCGCCCGGGTCTCCGAGGCGATATGCGGCGTCACCGTCACCTTGGGATGGGCCCAGAACGGGTGCGCGGCCGGCAGCGGCTCGGTGCGAAAGACGTCGAGCGTGGCATGGCCGATATGCCCCGCATCCAGCGCCGCCAGCAGGGCGTCGTCGTCGATCAGCGGTCCGCGGCCGGGATTGACGATCACCGCGCCCTCGGGCAGCGCCGCCAGCCGCTCGGCATTCATCAGGTTCTCGGTCCCGGCGGTCAGCGGCAGCAGCAGCACGACGATCTGCGCCCCCGCCAGTGCCTCGGTCAGCCCGTCCTCGCCCGACAGGCAGCGGATGCCCTCGACCTCCTTCGCGGTCCGGCTCCAGCCGGTGACGGGGAAGTTCAGCGCCGCCAGCGCCCGGCCGCAGGCCCGGCCCAGCTCGCCCAGCCCGAGGACCGTCACCGGCCGCTCGCGCGCGATCGGCGGCACCGCGCCGTTGCGCCAGACGCCGTCCTGGTTCAGCACGTGCAGGTCTGTGTTCAGGTGGTGGCGCAGCACGTGGCCGGTCACCCATTCCACCATGCCCTCGGTCAGCGCCGGGTCGACCATCCGGCACAGCGGCTGGGTCAGGGTCTGGTTGCCGACGATCTGCTCGACCCCGGCCCAGAGGTTCAGCACCCCCTTGCAGCCGGCGAACGGGGTGAAATCCGAGATGTCGCCGTTCGGCGCGAAGACGATGTAATCCACCGCCGCCGGATCGGGCGCCGCGTTCGACAGCGCCACGTCGAGCCCCGCCTCGGCGAAGGCCGCCTTCAACGGCGCCTCGTATTGCGGCCAGCGTGCTGCCCCGGCGGCGAAATAGACATTGATCGGCATCGCTCATCCCCTGCTGTTTCAAAGCGCCTAGCACGGGCCAGTCAGCACTCCAAGCCTGCCTTCCTCTCAGCGAAAATATCCTCGGGGGGCGCAGGGGGGCAGACAGCCCCCCGCCTCTGCCCCCGCCACTGCCCGGCGTTTCAGCGCGGCCGGTGGATATGGGCGCTCTGCACCAGCCCGAAGCCGGCCAGCAGCACCAGCATCGCCGAACCGCCATAGGAGACCAGCGGCAGCGGCACGCCGACCACCGGGGCGAGGCCCATCACCATCGACATGTTGACGGCGAAATAGAAGAAGAAGGTTGCCGCGACGCCGAGGATCAGCAGGGCCGAGAACCGGTCCTTGGTCTGCATCGCCGAGGAGATGCAGAAGACGATGATCAGCACATAGAGCATCAGCAGAGAGAAGGCGCCGACGAAGCCGAATTCCTCGCCCAGCGTGGTGAAGATGAAGTCGGTATGCTTCTCGGGCAGGAAGTTCAGCCGGCTCTGGGTGCCCTGCAGGAAGCCGCGCCCGGTCCAGCCGCCCGATCCCAGCGCGATCTTGGCCTGGCTGATGTGATAGCCGGCGCCGAGCGGGTCCGAGCCGGGGTCGAGGAAGGTGTCGATCCGCTTGAACTGGTAGTCTTTCAGCAATTGCCACGAGGTGCCGCGCGACATCATCACCGCCGTCACCAGCCCGGCGCCCAGCGCCGCGACGACGCCGAAATACCACAGGCTGACCCCGGCGCAGAACATCACCACCGCGCCGCCCAGCAGCAGCAGGATCGCGGTGCCGAGGTCGGGCTGCTTGATGACCAGGAAGGTCGGCACCAGGATCAGCAGCACCGGCACCAGCACCCAGAACGGGCGCGACACCTTCTTCGGGTCGAGCCAGTCGTAATAGGCCGCCAGCAGCATGACGAGGGCGATCTTCATCAGCTCCGAGGGCTGCAGCCGCATGAAGCCGAGGTCGATCCAGCGTTGCGCGCCCATGCCGACGGTGCCGAACATCTCGACCACGACCAGCAGCAGCAGCGAGACCCCGTAGGCCAGCCCGGCCATGTTGCGCCAGAACCAGATCGGCACGAAGGCGATGAAGAACATCACCCCCAGCCCGAGGACGAAACGCTTGATCTGGGCCCCGGCCCAGGGGTCGAGGGAACCGCCGGCGACCGAGTAGAGCATCAGGAAGCCGACCGAGGAGACCGCGGTCAGGAGCAGCACCAGCGCCCAGTTGACATGCAGCACCTTGCGCAGGCCCGAAGGCACGTGCTTGACGGTATATTCGAGATAGCTCATCGCCGGTCTCCTTCCCTCACGCCCGCGACCGCGCCGGCGCTTGCGGGGCCAGCTGGCGCAGTTGCAGCGCCTTCTGCTCTTCCTCGATCTTCTTGCGCTGGTGGGCGGGGTAGGCGGTCAGCGGCGGCAGCTTGCCGTAAAGCGCCTGGAGCATGATGTCGCGCGCGATCACCGCCGCGTTATGCGACGAGCTGCCGTGCTCGATCACCACCGAGACCGAGTAGCGCGGCGCGTCGAAGGGCGCGTAGCAGACGAACAGCGCATGGTCGCGCCGGTTCCAGGGCAGGTCTTCGTTGCGGATCACGCCGCGGGCGCGTTCGGCCGCGGTGATGTTGCGGACCTGGCTGGTGCCGGTCTTGCCCGCCATGCGCAGGTTGTCGAGGTCGATACGGGCGCTGCGGGCGGTGCCGTGGCGGCCGTTGACGACGCCGAACATGCCCTGCCGCACGCCGCTCAGGGCGCCGGCGGCGAGGTCGAGCGCCGGGACTGCGCCGGCGGTCTGGTCGATGCCGTCGATCGACTGGATCAGCCGCGGTTCGACCGCCCGGCCAGTGGCGACACGGGCTGCCATCACCGCCAGCTGCAGCGGCGAGGACAGCACGTAGCCCTGGCCGATGGCCGCGTTCAGCGTGTCGCCGATCAGCCAGTCGGAATGGCGCCGCTGCTGCTTCCATTTCTTGGTCGGGTTCAGCCCCGAGGCGATGCCCGACAGCGGCAGGTCGTGGCGGATGCCGAGGCCGAGGGAATCCGCCATCGCGCTGATCGCCTCGATCCCGACCCGCTGGGCGACCTCGTAGTAATAGACGTCGCAGGACTCGGCCAGGCTGCGCTGCAGGTCGACCTTGCCGTGGCCGCCATGCTTCCAGCAGTGGAAGCGCCGGCCGCCCAGTTCGACATAGCCGGGGCAGTAGATCGTCTCCTGCGGGTCGAGCTTGCCGGCATGCAGCGCCGCCAGCGCCGAGACGATCTTGAAGGTCGAGCCCGGCGGATAGGTGCCCGTGACCGCCTTGTCCAGGAGCGGCCGGTGATCGTTCTGCATCAGCGCGTTGTAGTCCTTCGACGAGATGCCGCGGACGAACTTGTTCGGATCGAACGAGGGCGCCGAGCCGATCGCCACCAGCGCCCCGGTCTGGACGTCCATCACCACCGCCGAGGCGCTTTCGCCGGCCAGCCGCGCCTGGACGTAGTTCTGCAGCGCCGCGTCGATGGTCAGCTGGACGTTCGAGCCCGGCGTGCTCTCGGTCCGGTCGAGCTCGCGCATCACCCGGCCGACGGCGTTGACCTCGATCCGCTTGGTGCCGGCCTTGCCGCGCAGGATTGTCTCCTCCTTGGCCTCGACCCCGACCTTGCCGATCTGGAACTTGGGGATCTGGAGCAGCGGGTCGGGATCCTCCTGCCGCTGCAGGTCGCGCTCGCTGACCGGGCCGACATAGCCGACGACATGGGCGAAATCCTTGTCGAGCGGGTAATGCCGCGACAGCCCGACCGCCGGCGAGACGCCGGGCAGGGCCGGGGCGTTGACCGCGACCCGGGCCAGGTCGTCCCAGCTCAGCCGGTCGGCGACGGTGATCGGCACGAAGGGGCTGCGGCGCTTGATCTCCTTCAGCGTGCGGTCGATGTCGTCCTGGCTCAGCGGGATCAGCTCGGACAGCTTGTTCAGCACCGCCGGCACGTCGCCGGCGTCCTCGCGCACGATGACAACGCTGTAATTCTGCTCGTTGCCGGCCAGCAGGATGCCGTTGCGGTCGAAGATCAGGCCGCGCGCCGGCGGGATCAGGCGGATGTTGATCCGGTTCTCGTCGGCCAGCATGCGGTACTGCTTGGCCTCCTCGACCTGCATGTAGCGCATGCGCAGCCCCAGCGCGGCGACCACCGCCGCCTGAGCCCCGCCCAGCATCAGGGCGCGGCGCGAGATCCTGCGCTGGCTTTCGCCGTTCTCGCGGCCCGGGCGTCTCATATCCGCCTCCCCAGCGCATCGACCTCGCCCGGCGCCGTCTTGCGCAGTCCGAAGACCAGCGCGGTGACCGCGACGACCAGCGGATAGGTGACGATCGAGCCGAGGACGCGGATCAGGGCAAAGCCGAAATCGGGCTGCGGCAGGACGACCAGCACGAAGGCGAGGCGATAGGCGATGAAGGCGGCGAACATCACCACCGAGACCATCAGCCATTCGGTCAGGATGTTGACCTCGCGCATCAGCGCCACCCGGCCGCGCAGGAATTCCGAGGCGACCAGCACGATCACCGCCCACAGCCCCGGCGGCCGCATCAGCAGCAGGTCCTCGAGCAGGATCACCGCCGCGATCAGCAGGGCGGGGACGTAATCGGGCCGGCGCAGCACCCAGGCGAAGGTGACGCCCAGCAGCAGGTCGGGGCCGGGCCAGCTGACCGGCGCGGTGTCGAGTGGCAGCAGGCGGACGAACATCAGGAAGCCGGCGATGGCGACATAGAGGGCGCGGTAGGCCCAGCGGGTGCGGGTGAGCGGCTCAGCCATCGGTCGCCCCCGCCGTCCCCGTCGTCGCGGGGGGCGACGGCAGCGGCGCGTCGGGGGGCGTCACCAGGCTGCCGGGATCGGTGATCCGCTCGGTCGGGTGGCTGCGCAGCACGCGCAGGAAGTCGAGCCGCTCGTAATCCGCCGCCAGCCGCACCCGCAGCCGGTGATCGGCGCCCTGCACCACTTGGCCGACCAGCAGGCCCGAGGGGAAAACGCCGCCGTCGCCCGAAGACACCACCCGGTCGCCGGCCCGCACCATGTCGGTATTCTCGACGAAGTCGAGCGGCGGCACGGCGGTATTGTCGCCGGCGACGATGCCGCGCTGGCCCGAGGGCTGGATCGTCACCGGGATCCGGCTGGTCGAATCGGTCAGCAGGATCACCCGGCTGGTCGTGCGGCCGACGCCCGAGATCCGGCCCACCAGCCCGAGCCCGTCCATCACCGCCCAGCCGTCGACGATGCCGTCGCGGGCGCCGACATTGAGCAGCACCGACTGGCGGAAGGGCGAGCCGCTGTCGGCCAGGACCACGCCGGTCACCTTGGTCAGCTTGGGGTCGAGCCGGACCTGGTTGAGGTCGAGCAGCTTGGCGTTCTTCTGCTCAAGCTGCAGCGCCGCCTCCTTCCAGGCCTTCATCTGCTGCAATTCGCGGCGAAGCTCCTGGTTCTGCTCGTAGATCCGGGAGTAGGATTCGAAGCTGTCGGCCATGTCGGCCAGCTTGGTCACCGGGATCAGGGCCCAGTCGAAATTCGGCACCACCCGGTCGATCAGCGCGGCGCGGAAGCGTTCGACGCGCGGGCTGTCGATGCGCCACAGGGCGAAAATCGCCACCAGGACGAAGATCGTCATCCCGATCAGGATGTTCCTGATCGGACGTACGAAGTCCTCCTGTCCGTTACGGTCCTTCGCCACGACTGCCCCATCCTTAGGCGCCGCTACCTGCGGCCGGCGCCCGTGTTAGCTGTCGTAATCTATCACATGGCGCAGTTGCTTTTCATATTCCAGCGCCTTGCCGGTGCCCAATGCGACACAATTGAGCGACTCGTCCGCGACCGAGATCGACAGGCCGGTCTGCTCGCGCAGCGCCAGGTCCAGCTCGCCCAGCAGGGCGCCGCCGCCGGTCAGCATCACGCCGCGATCGACGATGTCGGCGGCCAGGTCGGGCGGGGTGGCCTCGAGCGCGATCATCACCGCCTCGCAGATCTGCTGCACCGGTTCGGCCAGCGCCTCGGCCACCTGGGCCTGGTTGATCTCGGTCTCCTTCGGCACGCCGTTGAGCAGGTCGCGGCCGCGGATCTGCAGCGCCGCGCCGCGGCCGTCATCGGGCATCCGCGCAGTGCCGATCTGGGTCTTGATCCGCTCGGCGGTGGCTTCGCCGATCAGCAGGTTCTGCTGCCGCCGCAGGTAGGAGATGATCGCCTCGTCCATGCGGTCGCCGCCGACCCGGACCGAGCGGGCATAGACGATGTCGCCCAGCGACAGCACCGCGACCTCGGTCGTGCCGCCGCCGATATCGACCACCATCGAGCCGGTGGGGTCGGTGATCGGCATGCCGGCGCCGATGGCGGCGGCGATCGGTTCGGCGATCAGACCGGCGCGGCGGGCGCCGGCCGACAGCACCGACTGGCGGATCGCCCGCTTCTCGACCGGGGTGGCGCCATGGGGCACGCAGACGATGACCTTCGGCTTCGAGAAGGTCGTGCGCTTGTGCACCTTGCGCATGAAATGCTTGATCATTTCCTCGGCGACGTCGAAATCGGCGATGACGCCGTCGCGCATCGGCCGGATCGCCTGGATCGAGCCCGGGGTCCGGCCCAGCATCAGCTTGGCATCCTCGCCCACCGCCAGGACCTGCTTCTTGCCGTCCTTGACGTGATAGGCGACCACCGAGGGCTCGTTCAGGATGATGCCGCGACCCTTGACGTAGACGAGCGTGTTCGCCGTGCCGAGGTCGATCGCCATGTCCGACGAGAAGATGCCCGAAATGCCAACCATGCTGGGGTGATCCTTGTTGCGCCTTGCCCTTGGTTTCCTGCCCTTCCGGCAGAAGTGCAGGCGGGTCCTTATAGGCAACGGCGCCTTGGATGAAAAGGGGGCTGCGGCGGCGCAATGGGCGCAAAACCGCACGTTCGCGGGGGCGTGGCGCCCGATCCGGACACAACTGCGTCAACCCGTCCCGATCACGATCCGGCGCGTCTTGATATGGATCATAAAAATCGAATTCAAATCTGGTAACGTTTCCGTGAGTGCAATTTGAGCCGCGGGAGATTTTACAATGCTAGTATTCGATATTCTTACCGGTACGGTAAAGGACGACATCCTCGTCGGAGACATCTCGAACGACAGTATCTCGGGAGATGGTGGCGACGATATCATCATTGGCAGTGAAGGGTTCGACAACCTGCTGGGCGAGGCGGGCGATGACCTGATTGCGGGCGATGCCGACGCCGACACCATCGAGGGCGGCGACGGCGACGACATCATCTCCGGCGGGACCGGCAGCGACGTGATCTTCGGTGACAACCTGGGCGCCGGCGGCGGCTCGAGCACGCCGGTGACGACCTCGAACACGACCACGATCCCGGCCACCAGCCAGGACTTCTCGGTCAGCCTGACGGCGCCCGACAGTTCCGCCGATACCGCCTACACGATCAGCGGCTTCGTCTCGACGGCCGCCGTGACCAATCAGAACGTGAACGTTTCGGTCGTGGTCGACACCTCGGGCAGCACCAGCAGCACCTACTCGGGCACCCCGGTGGGTGACCTGAACGGCGACGGCTATTCCGACACGGTTCTGGATGGCGAGATCGCGGGCGTTCTGGCGCTGGTCGATTCGATGATCAACGACGCCAAGCTGCCCGATGCGAACGTGCAGCTTGCACGCTTCGACAGCACGGCGTCGACCGTGTTCAGCGGTCGCGTCGACCAGGACGCCAACAATGACGGCGTTCTCGACATCGTGGCCGCCGCCAAGGCGCTCAGCTATGGCGGCTCGACCTACTACGACTACGGGCTCCAGGAATCGATCAGTTTCTTCGGTGGCGCGCCGGCGGGCCAGAACTATGTCTGGTTCATGTCCGACGGGGTGCCGTCGAGCTACTCCTACGATGACGAGGTGCAGACGCTGATCGATCCCACCGGTATCGACGCCAAGATCACCGCGATCGGTGTCGGCTCCGGTGCGTCCGAGAACCCGCTCGACCTGCTCGATGACGGCATCGACAACGATTCGGCCGAGATCGTCACCGACCCGGGCGCGCTGAGCGCCTCGATTCTCGGCAGCGGCATCGACGCGGCCGACGTCGACCGGGTGGAAATCTGGCTTGACGGTTCGCTGATCCAGACCATCGCCTCGACGGCCCTGGTGCAGACCCCGCTCGGGCTGCGCTACGAGGTCGACCTGACCGGGCTCGATCCCGACGCCGAGGAGCGCATCGTCGTGCGCGCCTATGCCAGCGATACCGCCTCGACCATGGTCAGCACGGCCCAGACCGTCGAGGTTCTGGCGGCCGATGGCGATGACGTGATCTTCGGCAACGAAGGCTCGGACATGATCTTCGGTCAGGGCGGAAGCGACTTCATCAACGGCGGCGGTGCCAGCGACCTGATCTACGGCGGGTCCGGCAACGACACGATCATCGGCGCCGACGGCCATGACACGATCAATGGCGGCGCCAATGCCGACCGGATCTACGGCGGCACCGGTGACGACCAGCTGGTCGGCGATCTCGGATATGACACGATCTGGGGCGGCCTGGGCGATGACACCATCTACGGTGGCGATCACGGCGACTGGCTGCGCGGCGGCGACGGTGCCGACGCGCTGTTCGGCGGCGGCGGTATCGACTGGGCGGACTATCGCGGGGCCGCGACCGGGGTGACGGTGGCCATGCTGGCGCCGAACATCAATACCGGCGAGGCCACGGGCGACACGCTCGTCAAGGTCGAGAACATCCGCGGGACCGACTTCGACGACGACCTGCGCGGCGACAGCGTCAGGAACGTGCTGATGGGGCTTGCCGGCAACGACAAGCTGGTCGGCAACGACGGCAATGACCTGCTGCAGGGCAACGCGGGCGCCGACGCGCTGTATGGCGGCAAGCACGCGGACCGGCTGGAAGGCGGTCTGGGCGCTGACCATCTCTACGGCAACCTTGGGGCCGACGTGCTTGTCGGCGGCGCCGGCAACGACGTGATGGACGGCGGCCTCGGCATCGACACCTTCGTGTTCTTCGCCGGCACCGGCAACGGCGCCGACACCATCGAGAACTTCGTTGCCGTGGATGACACGATCCGCATCTTCCTCGGGACGCTCGATCCCAGCTCGGTCTCGGTCACCAATGACGGCACCGACACCACGATCACCTACGGCGCCGGCGGGGCGAACACGATCCTGCTCGACAACGTGGCGCTGCTGGCCGGCGACATCACCTTCGATCTGGTCTGACCACGGTCGGACCGGACCCGAGAGGGGCGAAACGGAGCGGGCCCCGGGAGCGATCCCGGGGCCCGTTTCCTTGTCCCGGTCGGACCGGGAACCGGGGCGCGTGGGGTCAGACCGCCTCGGCCGCCGGCTTGGTCTTCTGCCGGCGCTGGATCAGCCGGTTGAGCGCGTTGATATAGGCCTTGGCGCTGGCCACCACGGTGTCGGTATCGGCCGACTGGCCGGTGGCGATCTTGCCGTCCTCTTCCAGCCGCACCGAAACCGTCGCCTGGGCGTCGGTGCCCTCGGTCACGGCATGGACCTGGTAGAGCGCCAGCCGGGCGTCGGGATGCGGGTAGAGCGACTTGACCGCGTTGAAGGTGGCGTCGATCGGGCCGTCGCCGGTGGCATGGACGTCATGGTCGACGCCGTCGATGCCCAGCACCATGTCGGCCGTCTGCGGCCCGTCGGTGCCGCAGACCACCTGCAGCGACTTGAGTTGCAGGTGATCGTTCTCGGCGCTGGTGGTCTGGGCCTGCATCAGCGCGATCAGGTCGTCGTCATAGACCTCTTTCTTGCGGTCGGCGAGCGCCTTGAACCGGACGAAGACATCGGCCAGCTGGTTGTCGGCCAGCTCGTAGCCCAACTCGCCCAGCTTGGCGCGCAGCGCCGCCCGGCCCGAATGCTTGCCCATCACCAGGTTGGTGGCGCTCAGGCCGACATCCTCGGGCCGCATGATCTCGAAGGTTTCCGAGTTCTTCAGCATCCCGTCCTGGTGGATGCCGCTTTCGTGGGCGAAGGCGTTCTTGCCGACGATCGCCTTGTTGAACTGGACCGCGAAGCCCGAGACGGCAGCGACGCGGCGCGAGATGTTCATGATCTTGGTGGTGTCGATATGGGTGTCGTAGGGCATGATGTCGTGGCGCACCTTGAGCGCCATCACCACCTCTTCCAGCGCGGTGTTGCCGGCGCGTTCGCCCAGCCCGTTGATCGTGCACTCGATCTGCCGCGCCCCGGCCTCGACCGCGGCCAGGGAGTTGGCCGTCGCCATCCCCAGGTCGTTGTGGCAATGGGTCGAGAAGACGATCTGATCGGCCCCCGGCACTCGTTCCAGCAGCATCCGGATCAGGTCGGCGCTTTCGCGCGGGGCGGTATAGCCGACGGTGTCGGGGATGTTGATCGTGGTGGCGCCGGCCTTGATCGCGATCTCGACCACCCGGCACAGGTAGTCGTGTTCCGTCCGCGTCGCGTCCATCGGCGACCATTGCACGTTGTCGCACAGGTTGCGGGCATGGGTGACCGTCTCGTGGATGCGCTCGGCCATCTGGTCCATGTCGAGATTGGGAATGGCGCGGTGCAGCGGCGAGGTGCCGATGAAGGTGTGGATGCGCGGGAACCTGGCGTGTTTCACCGCCTCCCAGCAGCGGTCGATATCCTTGAAATTCGCCCGGCTCAGGCCGCAGATCACCGCGTTCTGGGCCTGCTTGGCGATGTCGCGGACGGCCTCGAAATCGCCCTCGGACGCGATCGGGAAGCCGGCCTCGATGATATCGACACCCATTTCGTCGAGCAGCTGGGCGATCTCGAGCTTCTCGTCATGGGTCATGGTGGCGCCGGGGCTCTGTTCGCCGTCGCGCAGGGTGGTGTCGAAAATCAGGACGCGGTCCTGGTCGGTCGTGCTGGTCATGGTACTGATCTCTCTCTTGGTCCTTAGCTGAAGTGCAGGGCGCTGGTCACCTCCGAGCGGTCGCGCCCTAGGGCACGCTCAGAGGCTGCTAAGGAGAAGAAGACCACGGGGGGCGAGGGCGCTGGCAGCACCCGGAATAATGAGGATATGGCGACCCCGTGTCATGGACCCGGACTATACGGACGAATCGCGAAAAGGGAAGGGCGAATTTTGGTGATTCTTTTGCTGTCGAGGCGTGGGGCCGACATCAATCATCCACACCCGACCTTCGTGCTTTCCTGCAAGTTCTCTCGCCCGGTACGCGCGGGAACCGCGCAGGGCGAGCGCCTGCCCGTCCGGGCGGGCTGGCGCTTTGGGAACCTGCGCGCAACGCACGTATTGCAGATGTATCTGGCCACCATAAAGCGCGGAGCCCGGCGGTCGGAAGCGCCACCCCACGGGCAGGCGCCCACCCTGCTTCCTTCGTGCCTTGGAATAGGGCGTTCAACCGGCCTTTTCCGCCGCCTTGGCGGCATCCCACAGGGCGTCCATCTCGGCCAGGTCGCTGTCCTCGGGCCGCTTGCCCTGCTCGGCCAGCGCCGCCTCGATCGAGCGGAAGCGGCGGATGAACTTGGCGTTGGCGGCGCGCAGGGCGGCCTCGGGATCGACCTGCAGGTGGCGGGCGAGGTTGGCGATGACGAAGAGCAGGTCGCCGAATTCCTCGAAGGTCTCGGCCTCGGTCATCGTCTCGCGCGCCTCGACCAGCTCGTGCGCCTCCTCGACGATCTTGTCGAGCACCTGCGCCGTCGACGGCCAGTCGAAGCCGACCCGCGCCGCCCGCTTCTGCAGCTTCACCGCGCGCAACAGCGCCGGCAGCCCGGCGGCGACGCCGTCGAGCACGCCCTTCTCGGCGCGCCCGGCGCGCTCGGCGGCCTTGATCTTCTCCCAGTCGACGGTCTGCTGTTCGGCGCTCTTGTCGCGGCTCTCGTCGCCGAAGACATGCGGGTGACGGGCGACCATCTTGTCGGCGATCGCCTTGACGACGCTGTCGAAGGTGAACAGCCCCGCCTCCTCGCCCATCTGGCCGTGATAGACCGATTGCAGCAGCAGGTCGCCCAGCTCGCCCTCCAGCTCGTCCCAGGCCTCGCGCTCGATGGCGTCGGCGACCTCGTAGGCCTCCTCGATCGTGTAGGGGGCGATCGAGGCGAAATCCTGCTCGATATCCCACGGGCAACCGGTTTCCGGGTCGCGCAGCCGGCGCATGATCTCGCGCAGCCGCGCCATGCCGCCGTTCGGATCGTGGACCAGCCGGTCGCTGGCGCTTTGCTCTCGATGGTCGTCAGGCATTGCGGCTCCTCGGGTTTTCGGCTTGTCTTCGCTTAACCGAAGCCGCGCTCAGGAGTCCATCATGCCCGTCCTCAACAGTATCGCCGACAGTGCCGACGAGATGGCGGGCTGGCGGCAGCATATCCATCAGAACCCCGAGATCGGGCTCGATTGCCACCAGACCGCCGCCTTCGTCGCCGAGCGGCTGCGCGCTTTCGGTGTCGACGAGATCCACGAGGGCATCGGCAAGACCGGCATCGTCGCCCTGATCCGCGGCCGCGGCGAGGGGTCGGTGATCGGGCTGCGCGCCGACATGGACGCGCTGCCGATGCCCGAGACGACCGGCAAGGACTACGCCTCGCAGGTCGAGGGCCGGATGCATGCCTGCGGCCATGACGGCCATACGACGATGCTGCTGGGGGCGGCGAAATACCTCGCCGAAACCCGCAACTTTGCCGGCACCGTGGCGCTGATCTTCCAGCCGGCCGAGGAAACCGGCGAGGGCGCCCATGCGATGGTGAACGAGGGCATCATGGACCGCTTCGACGTCAGCCAGGTCTATGCCCTGCACACCTCGCCTATGCACGACCTGGGCACTTTCTGCACCCGGCCCGGCCCCTACATGGCGGCGGTCGGCGATTTCGACATCCGCATCAAGGGCCGCGGCGGCCACGGCGCCTATCCGCAGCGGTCGCAGGACCCGGTGGCGGCGGCGCTGGTGATGGGCAACGCGCTGCAGACCATCGTGGCGCGCAACGCCGATGCCAATGACGAGGTCGTGCTGTCGATCACCGAGATCCATGCCGGTTCGGCCTTCAACGTGATCCCGGCCGAGGCCCGGCTGGGCGGCACGATCCGCTGCTTCTCGACCGAGGCGCGCGACATGGTGCGGCGCCGGATCCGCGAGATCTGCGAGGGTGTCGCCGCCGGCATGGGGGTGACGGTCGAGGTCCGCAGCTCGATCGACCTCGACCCGACGATCAACCACGGGCTCGAGACCGCGCTCGCCTCCGAGGTGGCGCAGGAGGTCTCGGGCGAGGGCGGCCTGTTGATCGAGGAGCACCCGCATATGGGCGGCGAGGATTTCGGCGCCATGCTGGCGGCGCGGCCGGGCTGCTTCCTGTTCCTCGGCCAGGGCAAGGGGCCGATGGTCCACGAGACGAATTTCGACTTCAACGACGCCGTCGCCCCGGTCGGCGCCAGCTTCTTTGCCCGGCTGATCGAGAAGGCCCTGCCGCTGGGCTGAGCCGGCTGCTTGGCCCAGGGCCGGCGCGAGGAAGGGGCGAGGCGGTTTGTCGGAAGCGGGCCGTCTTGTCGCCGGGCGCGGAACCTGCCACCAATGCTCAGCTTGTTTTCAAGGAGGCCGCGCCGTGCCCGTGATCAACCGTATCGCCGACTATGCCGAGGAGATGAAGGGCTGGCGCCGCCATCTGCACCAGCATCCCGAACTGTCCTTCGATTGCCACGAGACCGCCGCCTATGTCACCGCCCGGCTGCGCGAGTTCGGCGTCGACGAGATCCACGAGGGCATCGCGAAGACCGGGGTCGTGGCGATCATCGCGGGGCAGGGCGAGGGCCCGACCATCGGGCTGCGCGCCGACATGGACGCGCTGCCGATGGACGAGATCACCGGCGCCGACTACGCCTCGAAAGTGCCCGGCAAGATGCATGCCTGCGGCCATGACGGCCACACCACGATGCTGCTCGGTGCGGCGAAATACCTCGCCGAGACGCGCCGCTTCGCCGGCCGCGTCGCGCTGCTGTTCCAGCCCGCCGAGGAGGATGGCGGCGGCGGCCAGGCGATGGTGCAGGAGGGCGTGATGGAACGGTTCGATATCGCCCAGGTCTACGGCATCCACAACGCGCCCAACCTGGCCTTCGGCAATTTCGTCACCACGCCGGGGCCGCTGATGGCCTCGGTCGACACCGTCTATGTCCACCTGACCGGCAAGGGCGGTCACGCGGCGACGCCGCACGAGACGACCGACCCGATCGTCGCCGCCGTGGCGATGATCCAGGCGCTGCAGACCGTCGTCACCCGCAACGCCAACCCGATGAACGAGCTGGTGATCTCGGTCACCCAGATCCATGGCGGCTCGGCCAGCAACATCATCCCCGCGGGGGCGTGGTTCTGTGCCACCGTGCGCAGCTTCGATCCCGATCTGCGGGCACTGGTGAAAAAGAGGTTCTACGAGATCGTCGAGGGCCACGCGGCCGCGTTCGGGGTCGAGGCGAAGATCGGCTACGACTGGGGCTACCCGGCAACGGTGAACCATCCGGCCGAGACCGAGTTCGCCGTCTCGGTGGCGCAGGAGGTGGCCGGGGCGGCCAATGTCGAGGGCCATGGCGGGCGCGAGATGGGGGCCGAGGACTTCTCCTACATGCTCGAGGCACGGCCGGGGGCCTACCTGTTCCTCGGCACCGGGCCCGGCGCCGGGCTGCATCACCCGGCCTATGATTTCAACGACGCCGTGGCGCCGATCGGGGCGAGCTTCTTCGCCCGGCTGGTCGAAACCGCCCAGCCGCTGGGCTGAGCCGGCGGGCTCGCGCCGGTCCTGGCCACGCGCTGCGCGGCGGCTGCGCCCTTGTCCCGGCCATGGCGTGGGGCGGACATGGTGACCATCTGCCGAGAAGCGCCTGAGGAGCAGGGGCTCCCCAGGGCGCCTTTCCCAGGGGATTGCGAGTCGACCGCGCCTCGAGGACGCAGTCCGCGCCGCGGGGGCGGTCGAGCGCCTGCGCCCGATCCTCGACCCGCGGCCGACTCGCGCAGGTCAGCGCGGCAGGGTGCCGTCGCGCAGGTCGGCGGCAAGGTAGGCCAGCGCCAGTCCGGTGCGGCGGAAGGCGGGCAGCGGGAAGCGGCGCGGCGGCGTCGACAGCAGCGCCGGGATGCCGGCCTCGGCCCCGGCCATCAGCCGCGCTGCCAGCCGGCCGCCATAGGAGCCGGGCGCCACCCCGCTGCCATGCCATCCCAGCGCGGCATAGAGCCCGGGCGCCTGCGGCACCTGTCCGACATAGGGCGCCAGGCTGCCGGTGAGGCAGACGAAGCCCGCCCATTCGCTTTCGGTCGCGACCCCTTTCCAGGCCGGGAACATCGCCTCGAAATGCTGCCGCCCGCGCCTGCGGGTCTCCGCCATCGCCTTCGGCGCGGCCGAACTGCCGGCGCGCATGCCGAACAGGAAGCGGCCGTCGGGCAGGTGACGGAAGTAATGCAGCAGGCTGCGGGTGTCGGCGGCCATCACCTTGCTGGTGAACCCCTGGGCCTGGCGCTCGTCCTCGGTCAGCGGCCGTGTGACCAGGATCGACGACAGCACCGGCAGGCTGCGCCCGGCCAGCCAGCGCGGCAGGTCCTCGGACGAATAGCCGTTGGTGGCGACCAGCACTTTCTTCGCGGTCACCTCGCCCTCGGGCGTGGTCAGCTGCCAGCCGTCGCCCTTCGGCGCCAGATGCAGCACCGGGCTGTTGCCGTAGATGCGCACGCCGGCCTCCATGGCCACCCGCGCCAGTCCCTCGACATAGGCCATCGGGTGCAGCGGGAAGCCCACCGGCACCTGCAGCGCGCCATGGAAACCGGGACCGGAGAGGCCCTCGCCGGCCAGCTCGCCCGGGCCGATCAGCCGGGCGCCCGGCTCGCTGGCCGCCTCGGCCCGCAGCCCGGCGAAGGCGGCGGCGGAATGGGCGAGATAGGTCTCGCCCTCCGGGCCCTGGCGGGCATCGATGCCGTGGCCGTCGATGAACGCGCCGACGCTTTCGATCGCGGCGTGCTGATAGGCGCGGAAGGCGCGGGCGCCCTCGGGCCCGACCCGGCGTTCGATGCCCTTGTCGCTCAGCTTCGAACCGCCGAGGCAGCAGAAGCCGCCATTGCGCCCCGAGGCGCCCCAGCCGGGCTGCACCGCCTCGAGAACGGCCACGTCCATGCCGAACCTCGTCACCAGCTCGTGCGCCGCCGACAGTCCGGCATAGCCGGCGCCGATCACCGCCACATCGGCCGTCGCGCTGCCGCTCAGCGCGGGCGACGGAGCGGGTACCGGTTGGCTGCGGCGCCAGTGGCTGTCGGGCCAGGCCGTGTCATAGGCCGGGGCTTCGTAAAGGCGTTTCATCGGGTCTCCTGATCGTGACCGGGAGGGCTGGCCTTCCCCATGCCATCAGCTAAGGTGGGCCGCGCCGCGAGGTCAATGCAGCACGCGGCCCGGGCCGGGGCAGGACGAGGTGAGAGCGGAAAAATGGCACTGGAAGACGCGAAAACGCAGGTCGATACGGCGTTTACCCGGCAGGAGCGGCGCGGGCTGGCCTATGAGAACGCCTTCGGCGGCGCCACCAGCTTCCTGCGCCGGCGCTACAGCAAGGACCTGGCCGGGGTCGACCTCGCCGTCACCGGCGTGCCGTTCGACCAGGCGGTGACCCACCGCACCGGCACCCGCTTCGGCCCGCGCGCGATCCGCGAGGCCTCGGCGCTGCAGCCCTTCGATCCGCCCTGGGGCTGGGACGGGTTCAGCCCGCTCGACGATTTCGACATCGTCGATTACGGCGACGTCGCCTTCGATTACGCCAAGGTCGCCGATTTCCCCGACACCCTCACCGCCCATATCCGCACCATCCTTCAGGCCGGTGCGGGGACGGTGACGCTGGGCGGCGACCATTACATCAGCTTCCCGATCCTCAAGGCCTATGCCGAGAAATACGGCCCGCTTTCGCTGATCCAGTTCGACGCCCATTGCGACACCTGGAAGGACGACGACTTCAGCCGCATCGACCATGGCACGATGTTCTACAAGGCGGTGAAATCGGGCATCGTCGATCCCGCGCGCTCGGTCCAGATCGGCATCCGCACCCATAACGACGATTTCATGGGCGTCCATGTCATCGACGCCCGCGAGGTGCACGAGAAGGGCACCGCCGCCGCCGTCGCCAAGGCGCGCGAGATCGTCGGCGACCACCCGACCTACGTCACCTTCGACATCGACGCGCTCGACCCCGCCTTCGCGCCCGGCACCGGCACCCCGGTCTGGGGCGGGCTGGCCAGCTGGCAGGTGGCGGCGATGCTGCGCGACCTGGCCGGCATCAACATGGTCGGCGGCGATATCGTCGAGGTCTCGCCGGCCTACGATACCACCGGCGCCACCGCCATCGCCGGCGCCCATGTCGCGATGGAGCTGATCTGCCTCTACTGCTGGCCGCGGCGCAAGGGCTAGGCCGATGCTGCGCCCCGTCCTGATCCTTGTCGGGCTCGCCCTGCTGCTGGCGGCGCTCTGGGTCCGGTTCTCGCCCAACCCGCCGGCGCGCTGGCAGGTCAACCCGCTGGAAGCCGGCCGCCCGGGGATGGCGAACGGCTATCTGATCCGCCCCGACGGCGGCGATGCGGCCGCGCCGATCTACCCAGTCGCTCCGGTCGATCTCGCCAGGCAAATCGACCGGATCGCCCGCGGCTGGCCGCGCACGCGCCTGCTGACGGGCTCGGTCGCTTCGGGCCGGATGACCTATGTCAGCCGCAGCCTGATCTGGGGCTTTCCCGACTTCACCACCATCCGCGTCCTGCCGGTCCCCGGCGGCGCCACCTTCGCCGCCTTCGCCCGCGCCCGCTTCGGCCGCTCCGACCTCGGCGTCAACAAGGCGCGGCTGACCGCCTGGCTGCAAGAGCTCGCCAAGTNCCCCCCCCCGGCTTTGTCGCCGGCTGGGGGCTCTGCCCCCAGACCCCCGGGATATTTGCCTTGAGAGGAAGGGCAGGGCGCGGCTCCTCTTGACCGGGGCGCGGTTACAGGCCAAATCGCCCGGATGGTGCCTTTGGACAAGCTTGCCCAGATCACGCAGCGTTTCGAGTTTCTCGAGGCGAAGCTTTCGGCCGGCGCCGAGCCCGGCGAGATCGCTTCGCTGAGCCGGGAATATTCCGAACTCAAGCCGGTCGTGACCGAGATCGCCGCCTATCGCCAGGCGCTGGCCGACCTCGGCGAGGCCGAGGCGATGCTGGCCGATCCCGAGATGCGCGCGCTGGCCGAGGAGGAACTGCCCACGCTCAAGGCGCGGATCCCCGAGATGGAACAGGCGCTGCGCCTCGCCCTGCTGCCCAAGGACGCTGCCGACGCCCGGCCGGCGATCCTCGAGATCCGCCCCGGCACCGGCGGCGAGGAGGCGGCGCTCTTCGCCGGCGACCTTTTGCGCATGTATCAGCGCTATGCCGAGAGCCAGGGCTGGAAATTCAAGATCCTCGAAGAGAGCCAGACCGAGCTGGGCGGGATCAAGGAGGTCACCGCGCTGATCGAGGGCGAGGGCGTCTTTGCCCGGATGAAATACGAATCCGGCGTCCACCGGGTCCAGCGCGTGCCCGAGACCGAGGCCGGCGGGCGCATCCACACCTCGGCCGCGACTGTCGCGGTGCTGCCCGAGGCCGAGGAGGTCGATATCGACATTCCCGCCTCCGACATCCGCATCGACACGATGCGGGCCAGCGGCGCCGGCGGTCAGCACGTCAACACCACCGACTCGGCGGTGCGCATCACCCATATCCCGACCGGCATCGTCGTCACTTCTTCCGAGAAATCCCAGCACCAGAACCGCGCCATCGCGATGCAGGTGCTGCGCGCCCGGCTCTACGATGCCGAGCGCAGCCGGGCCGATTCCGAGCGCGCCGCCAGCCGCAAGGCGCAGGTCGGCTCGGGCGACCGCTCCGAACGGATCCGGACCTACAATTTCCCGCAGGGCCGGATGACCGACCACCGCATCAACCTGACGCTCTACCGGCTCGACCAGATCATGGCCGGTGACCTGGGCGAGGTGATCGACGCGCTGATCGCCGACGACCAGGCCCGAAAGCTGGCCGAGATGGAGGCATGACGGGCCCGGAGAAGGGCGCGATGACGGCGAACGACGCGCTGCGCGCCGCCCTGCCGCGCCTCGCCGCTGCCGGCATCGACGATCCGGCGCGTGACGCCCGTCGCCTGCTTGCCCATGCGCTCGGCCTCGCTCCCGACCGGCTGACGCTGCATCTGCCCGAGCCGCTGGCGCCCGCGGCGGCCGCCCGCTTCGAAGCCGCGCTCGCCGCCCGCTGCCGCCGCCAGCCGGTCAGCCGGATCACCGGCAGCCGTGCCTTCTGGGGCCGTGACTTCCGCGTCACCCCGGACGTGCTCGACCCGCGGCCCGAGACCGAGAGCCTGATCGCCGCCGCAATGGAGGCGCCCTTCGCCCGTGTCCTCGATCTCGGCACCGGCTCGGGCGCGATCCTCGTCACCCTGCTGGCCGAACGGCCGCGGGCCAGCGGCCTCGGCACCGATGTCTCCGACGCCGCCCTTGCCGTCGCCCGGGCCAATGCCCGGGCGCTCGGCGTCGGAGACCGGGCCGAATTCCGCCGTTCGGACTGGTTTTCCGCCGTCGACGAGGCCTTCGACCTGATCGTCTCCAACCCGCCCTATATCGCGGCCGAGGAGATGGCCGGCCTGTCGCCGGAGGTCCGCGACTGGGAGCCGCATCTCGCCCTCACCCCGGGCGGCGACGGGCTGGATGCCTATCGCGCCATTGCCGCCGGCGCGCCGGGGCATCTGACCCCGGGCGGGCGGCTGCTGGTCGAGATCGGCCCGCGCCAGGGGGCCGCCGTTGCCGCGTTTTTTGTCGCGGCCGGGCTTGAAAAGGTCCGGATTTGCCCCGATCTTGATGGCAGGGACCGGGTGGTGGCGGCCGAAAGTCCGCGTGATGAGCGCGGTTTGCGTCACAGCTGATGCAAAATGCCGCCAAATTGTGCTGCGGCGCAAGATTCCCCCTTGCCCTGTCGCGCCCGACATGTTTACTCGGGGATGTGCTGCGGGCGGACGGTTTCGCCCTCCCCCGCGCTTGCAAGCCCAAAATGCCGAATCCAACTCGGGCGTGACGCACTATGCGCCGCAGGTTCGGACAAAGCCCTTCAAGGCTGGAAACAAAGAAAACATGAGATCAAGCAAATCACGTTCGCGCTCGAAGTCGAACCGTACGCGTTCGATGGGCAATATCGTCAACCGGGTCTTCGATTCCTCGGGCCCCGAAGGCAAGGTGCGCGGAACGCCGCAACAGATTATCGAGAAATACCACGTCCTCGCGCGGGACGCCCAGCTCGCCAATGACCGCGTGGCCGAGCAGAACTTCCTTCAGCATGCCGAGCACTACACCCGGATGCTGGGCGAGGCGCAGCGCGAAATGGCGCGCGAGCAGGAAAGCCGCCGCGAGCAGCAGGAAGCCCAACACAACAACCGCGATGGCGGCGGCCGCGACAGCAACCGCGACACCGCCAATCGCGATGCTGGCGGGCGTGACAATTCCGGCCGCGACACCGGCCGCGACCGTCGCGAACGCGAGGAAGCCGTTTCGCAGAGCGGTGCAACCGACGTGATCGACCTTGTCGGCGACGACAATGGCAGCGGCCTGGTCGAGACCCCCGAGCAAGCGGGCAAGTCCGGGCGTAGCCGTCGCCCGATGTTCCGCACCGGCGCCCCCGAGGAGGGCAGCGACCAGCCGGCGCCCGAAGCGAAGGCCGAAGCGACGCCCGAGGCGGCCGAAGCAACGGCCGAGGCCCAGCCTGAGGCCGAGGCCCCGGCGAAGAAGCCGCGCAAGCCGCGCGCGCCGCGCAAGCCGCGCAAGGCTGCTTCCGAGTCCGCCTCGGACGACGCCACGCCTTCCGATCCGCAGACCTCGGCGGCCGAGTAGGGCCGCCGCTAGCGGGCCAGTTCCCGGGCCAGGGCGCAGAACCCCTTGAGGGGGATCTCCTCGGCCCGGGCGGTCGGCTTCAGCCCCGCCGCGAGCAGGCGATCCTCGATATCCGGTGCCAAGCCGCGCAGGCTGGCGCGCAGCATCTTGCGCCGCTGGTTGAAGGCGGCGGCGGTGACGCGGGCCAGGATCTTCTCGTCCGCCGGGTAAAGCGGCGCGTCGCGCCGGGTGATATGCACCACCGCCGAAGACACTTTCGGCGGCGGCGTGAAGGCCTCGGGCGGCAGGGTCATGACGATCTTCGCCTCGGCCCGCCACTGCACCATCAGCGCCAGCCGGCCATAGGCCTTCGAGCCCGGCCTGGCCACGATCCGCTCGGCCACCTCGCGCTGGAACATCAGCGTCAGGCTCTCCCAGAACGGCGGCCATTGCGCCGGCGTCATCCAGCGGATCAGCAACTCGGTGCCGACATTGTAGGGCAGGTTGGCGACGACCCGAACCGGCGGCGTCAGATGGGCCAGCACGTCGACTTCCAGCGCATCGCCGTTGATGACCTCGAGCCGACCGGGATAGGCCGCGCCGATCTCGGCCAGCGCCGGCAGGCAACGCGCATCCTTCTCGACCGCCAGCACCCGCCGCGCGCCTTCGGCCAACAGCCCGCGGGTCAGCCCGCCCGGTCCGGGCCCGACCTCGAGCACGTCGCAGGCGCTCAGATCGCCCGCCTGGCGCGCGATCTTGGCGGTCAGGTTGAGATCGAGCAGGAAGTTCTGCCCGAGCTGCTTCTTCGCGCTCAGCCCATGCGCCGCGATCACCTCGCGCAGGGGCGGCAAGCCGTCAATCGCGCTCACGCTTGGTCCTTTCCGTTGCTTGCGGGTGGAAGGGCCGGGGGGCCGTCTGCCCCCCGGACCCCCCGAGAGTATTTTCGCAAAGAAGAGACTCAGCCTGTCTTCTTCTTTGTCCAAATACTCCACGGGGGTCCGGGGGTGTGAAACCCCCGGCGCCTAGCCTCTCATCCGCGCCATCTCGTCGGCCATCTTCAGCGCCGCGATCAGGCTGGCCGGGTCGGCCACGCCGGTGCCGGCGATGTCATAGGCGGTGCCGTGGTCGGGCGAGGTGCGGATGAAGGGCAGGCCCAGCGTCACGTTCACCCCGCCGGCGAAGTCGATCGTCTTGATCGGGATCAGCGCCTGGTCGTGATACATGCAGATCGCCGCGTCATAGCCCTCCCGGGCCTGGGCGTGGAACATGGTGTCGGCCGGCAGCGGCCCGGCGATGGCCAGCCCCTCGGCGCGCAGTTCGTCGAGCACGGGGGTGATCAGCTCGATCTCCTCGCGGCCCATTGCCCCGCCCTCGCCGGCATGGGGGTTGAGCCCGGCGATGGCCAGCCGCGGCGCGGCGAGGCCGAAATCGTCGATCAGCGCCTGGTGGGTGATGCGGATCGTATCGCGCAGCAGCCTGGCGTCCAGCGCCTGCGGCACCTCGCGCAGGGCGATATGGATCGTCACCGGCACCACCCGCAGCTCGGAACAGGCCAGCATCATCACCACCCGCTCGACCCCGGCCAGCGCGGCCAGGTACTCGGTATGGCCGGGATAGGCGAAGCCGGCGCCGTCCTTGAGCGCCTTCTTGTGGATCGGCGCGGTGCAGACGGCGCGGGCCTTGCCGGCCTGGACCAGCCGTACCGCGGTCGCGATCGCCTCGATGACGCCGGCGGCATTGGCCGGGTCTGGATCGCCGGGCCGGGCCGGGGCGGCGAAGGAAAGCGGCAGAACCGGCAGGGCGGAGGCGGCGACATGGGCGGCCTCGGCCGGATCGCCGATCTCGCGATGCGCGGTGCCGCGCGGCAGGTGGCGCGGATCGCCGATCCAGACGAAGGGCAGCCGCGCGCGCAGCGCGTCCCAGGCCTTCACGGCGATCTCGGGGCCGATGCCGGAAGGGTCGCCGCAGCTCAGCGCGAGGGGCAGGGGGCTGGACATCGGCGGAACCTACGGGCGCCGGATGATCGCGTCGGCCTGCAACTCGGCGAGATAGTTGTCGGCGATGGCGTTCAGGCGCTGATTGAGCAGTTGCTGGTGCAGTTCGGCATCGGTCGGCGGCTTGTCCTGGGCCTCGGTGCGGTGGCACAGCATCAGGAAGACAAGGTCGTTGCCGCGGGCCAGGGTGGTGCTTTCGCCGGCATCGAGCTTGGCCAGCTCGAGCCCGATCCGCGCCGGCACCCGGGCCATCGTCTGGGTGGTGATCGTGAGCCGGTCCTCGGGCTGGCCGTTGGCGACGCCGTAGAGGTCGTTGCAGGTATCGACCCGGGCGCGGATCTTCGCGGCCGTGGCCTGCGCCGCGGCACTGTCGCCGCCGGGGAGCAGGTACTGGGCGTATTCGACCGAGACCTTCGCCGGGGCGAAGCTGTTGCTCTGCTGCAGGCTGCGCAGCTCGAACAGGCCGATGGCATTCTGCAGCCGGACCGGCGCACTGACCTGGCCGGGGGCCAGTTGCAGGATCATCTGCTGCAGCTGCGGCGGCAGGTTGGCGAGCGGTATCCAGTCAAGCTGCCCGCCCTTGGGCGCCGAGCCCGAGACCGAGTATTTCCGCGCCGCTGCGGCGAAGGCGGTGTCGCCGCGCAGGCTGCGCGACAGCTGGACCGCCAGTTGCTCGCTCTGGGCGGCGTATTGCGGCGTCGTCGCCGGCAGGATCAGCTCGGACAGCAGCACGCGGGTCGGGCCGCGTTGCGCGCTCAGCGCCCGGGCACGGTCGAGATCGGCCTGGGTGATCTGGATATTGGGGCCGAACTTGGCCTGGACGAAGGTCCGCCAGGCGACGCCGGCGGTGACGAAGTCGCGGAAGGTCTGCCGGTCGATCCCGGCCTTGGCCAGCTCGGCGACGAACTGGTCGGTGGTCAGCTTGGCGCGGCCGGCGAATTCGGTCATGCCGTCGGCGATCTGCTTGTCCGTCGGCTTGATGCCCACCGCCGTCGCGGCCTGCATCTGCAGCCGGTCCTGGATCAGCTGCTTCTCGGCCAGTTGCTGCAGGTCGCCCGGCGCCTGCAGCGCGGCCAGGAACTTCGCCCGCTGATCGATCTCGTAATTGGTGATCGCCCGGTCGTTGACGATGACCCGCGGCGCGAACAGCCCCTCGGCCGCCGGAGCGGTGGCCGGCAGGGCAAGGCTCATCGCGCAAACAAGGGCGGTTGTCAGCTTCCTCAGTCGCATGGCTCGGTCCGTTCTGCTCTTTCTCGTCGCTCAGCCGCTGCAACTGCGGCGGTAGGCTCCCGTTCCCCTGGCCCGGCCGCTGATGCCGATCAGGTCCACCGACAGGCCGAAATCGGTCGTCGCCGACACACTAGTCGAGGAAGTGAAGCGACGCGAGAGGGAAAGGTCAACGCTCAGGCATTCGTTGCGCCAGTTGAGGTTGAGCCCGGCGCTGGTCGCCCGCTCGGCCTCGAAGTCGTAGCGCCAGGCGACGCTGCCGGTCCAGTTGCCGCGGAAGTTCCAATCGGCGTCCAGGGCCCATTCCGCGGTCTTGGTGAGGCGGTTCTCGGTCGGGTCGGGAACCAGCCAGACATAGCTGGTGCCGAAATTGAGCCGGTCGCCGGCCCAGCCCAGCCGGACCTCGTTCTTGGTGACCGAGAAATTGTTGTCGAACAGGGCCCGGCCGATCAGCGACAGCCCGTTCGGCGTCTTGAGCTGCACCGCGGTCAGCCAGTTCGACTTGGCGCCGCCGAGGCCCGAGCCGGTGCTGAACTGGGCCTTGTCGACGGCGCGGAAGACGCGGCCGGCGACGACGCCCAGGTTCCAGCCGTCGGCGGATTGCCGGGTCCAGCGCAGCCCGACATTGGCCCGCGGCCCCTGTTCGATCGCGTCGTAGCCGGCGAAGCGGTTGAGCGCCCACAGGTTGCCCTCGTCGAACTCGACCAGGGTGGAATCCTCGTTCGGCGCGGCCGAAACGGATTTCGGTGCCAGGATCAGCTGGATGACGGGTTCGATCACCTGGCTGGCGCCGTTGCGGCCGGCCTTGACCCAGGGCCAGCGCAATTCCAGCGCCGCCGCCGGGGCGATCCGGCCGATGCTGTCGGCCCAGTTCGGATCCTGCGCGATGGCGTAGATGTCGCCGCGCGCCTGGGCGATGGCCGAGACCACGATGCCCGGCCGCGTCACCCAGTTGCGGCGCCAGTCCAGCTTGACGCTGGCGCGGGTCATGTCGCGCGCCTTGCCGGTATTGGTCGGGTCGGAGGTGGCGCGGCGCGCCAGGCCGAAGCCCTGGAAGCTCAGCTGCGCCTGGCCGCCGATCAGGGCCGGCCGGAAGCGGCGGATCTGGGTATAGACGGCCACGGGGCCCGGCAGGGTCGCGTTGTCCTCGCCCGCGCGCAGCGAGCGGAAGGCGAGCAGGCGGGTGCTGATATACTGGTCGCGCCGGGTGCGGCTCAGCTCGATGTCGCTTTGCAGCCGGTCCTTCGACGGCAGGCCGTAATCGAGCAGGTAGGCGGCGTCGCTCACCGTTTCGAGGTTGAAGCTGAGCGTGTAGCCGTCGCGCAGGGCGAAGCTGCCGTCGGCGAACAGGTAGCCGCGGGTTTCGCCGGGCAGGATGTCGTCGCGGCCGAGCGCGCCGGTGGCGGTGATACGGCCGTTGACGAAGGCCTGGCGGTAGCGCAGCCCGAGCGTGGTGGTGCGGCTGTTCGACAGGTAGGGGGTCAGGGTCAGGTCGCGATGGTCGCCGATGGCGATGAAATAGGGCAGCCGGACGCCGGCGCCCAGCAGGCTGGTGTTGCGGAATTTCGGCGTCAGGAAGCCGGTGGCGCGCTTCAGCGTCGGGTCGGGCATCCGCAGCCGCGGCAGGTAGAAGACCGGCACCCCGCCCAGCCGCAGCGTGGCGTTGGAGAAATAGATCTGCCGCTCCTGCTGGTCGTAGACCACCCGGGCGGCGCGGATTTCCCACAGCGGCCGGGGATGGCCGGCGCAGACCTCGCAGGACGAGACCACGGTCCGGCTGAGCTCGGAATAGCGGCCGTCGACCCGGGTGATCTGGCGGGCGGCCAGTTGCAGCTGCTGGTCCAGCACCATCCGGGCGCTGCGCAGCAGGCCGTTGCGCAGGTCGCGCGACAGCTCGGCACTGTCGGCCCGCAGCACGGTGCCGTTCGCATCGGTGATCCGGATCGGGCCGTCGATGGTCAGCCGGTCGCCGGTGCGGTCGTAGACCACGCGCGACGCGGTCATTCGCGTGCCCTGGTAGAGCACCTCGACATGGCCATCGGCGATCAGGTTGCGGTCGGTCCCCACCTTCACCGAGTCGGCGACCAGGGTCGCCGGGGGGGCGGCGGCGTCGGCGCTCTGCGCGGCGGCGGGGCTTGCCCCCAGGCTGCCCCCGAGCGGGGTCAGCGCCGCCAGCCCCAGGCCGAGGGCGGAGGCAAGGCGCGCCGCGCGGAAGCCGCGGGGCCGGAGAGGGGCAGCAGTGGTCATCACCCCTCTTCTAAATGCAGAAGGAAGCCGAGCGCCAGAAGGACTGCGGCGACCGGCGGGCTCCAGGCCGCCAGCGCGATCGGAATCTGGCCGCTTTCTCCCAGCGCCTGGGCGACGTTGCGCAGGAAGTAGATCGCGAAGCCGGCCAAGAGCGCCAGCAGCACCATCAGCCCGGTGCGGCCGAACCGGGCGTGGCGCATGGTGAAGCCGGCGCCGATCAGCACCATCGCCGCCAGCAACAGCGGCAGCGCCAGCTCGGTCTGGAACCAGACCCGGTGGCGGCGGGCCGAGAAGCCGGCCTTCTCGAGTCGGTCGATGAAGGCCGGCAGTTCCCAGATCGGCACCACGCCGGGGGTGCCGAAGCTGTCGCGGATCTGCTCGCGCGTCAGGTCCGAGGGCAGGGAGAGGCTTTTCGTGACCCGCGCGCTGCGCTCGGGATTCGGGGTGCCGTCGAAGGTCCAGACCTTGGCGTCGCTCAGCTTCCAGGCCCCCGGCGTCAGCACCGCCTTCGCCGCCTCGATCCGCATCGCCGGCGTGCCGTCGGGGGTGAAGGACAGGAAGCTGACATTGTAGAGCTCGGTGGCGTCGGGATTGGCGCGGGTGGCGCGGATCACCGTCTGGCCGCCATCGCCGCCCTGGCGCAGCCACAGCCCCTCGCGACTGATCGACAGCACGCTCTGGTCGCCGCGGGTATAGTGGCTGCGCAGGGTGTCGTATTCCTTCGAGGTGGCGGCGACGATCGGGTTCATCACCGCCACCGCCAGCGCCCCGATCACCAGCGCGGTGACCACCGGCGCCAGCAGGCAGCGCAGGGCCGAGCGTCCGGCGGCGCGGATCACCACCAGTTCGGAGGTCCGGGCAAGGCCGAGAAACAGCATGATCGTCGACAGGATCACGATCAGCGGCAGGATGCGGTAGAGGCTGTCGGGCATGTTCAGCGCCGCCAGCCCGGCCAGCTGGGCAAAGCTGATCCGGGCGTCGCCGAAGCGCCGGATCTGCTCGACCATGTCGAGCAGCATCAGGATCGCGGCGAAGCCGAGGAAGACCAGCGCGAAGGCGGTCAGGAACTTGCGCGCGATATAGAAGCTGAGGGTCATGCCGGCGCCTCCGGTCCCGTTTCTGGTCCCGCGCCGGGCCCCGAGCCCGGCCCCCTGCCCGGTCCGGTCGCCCCGCGCCGGCGCCGCCGCGGCCGTTGTGACCACCACATCATGACGGTGGCGGCAACAAGGCCGTAGAGCACGGGCAGATAGGCCAGCGGCCACAGGCTCGCGTCGCTGCGTCCGATATCGGCGGACAGGTTTTCCAGCAGCTGCATCAGGATCAGCAGCATGATCGCCAGCATGATCTGGCGGGTCACGCCGAAGCGGCTGAAGCTGCCGGTCAGCAGGGCGGAGAAGCCCAGCAGCGCCGCCGCCAGCGCCGTCAGCGGCCCCGAGAAGCGGGTGTTGCCCTCGTAGATCAGCGCCGCCCGGCTGGCGCCGGTCGCGGTCAGGGTCGCGTCCGTCGGATGCAGCAGCTGCCAGGTGCCCAGCTCGGCCATGTCGCGGTGGCTGCTGATCCGGGCGCCGAGCAAGGCGCCGATGTCATAGGTGAAATCCTGGAAACTGGTGATCGACAGCCGCCGGTCGGACAGCGACAGCACCTGTGCCATGCCGTCGAACATCACCAGCTTGGGGCCGCCGTCGGCTTTCACCAGCAGCGCCCGCTGGGCGGTATAGGTGGTGCGGCTGTCCTTGGCCCGCGCATCCGACAGGAAGACGTCGCGCAGCTCGCCCTGCGGGGTGATATGGCGGATGAACAGGGTGATGCCGTCGCCCGGATGCAGGAACTGGCCCTCGCTCAGCAGCCGTGCGCCGACATTCTCGTTCATCTCGACCTGGCGCTGGGCCATCATCGTCCGGCTGGCCGGCACCAGAACATGGGTCAGCACCGACATCAGGAAGGCCACGATCAGCCCGAAGGCCAGCACCCCGCGCGCCAGCCGGAAGGCCGAGAAGCCGGTCGCCTGGACCACCACCAGCTCGCTTTCGGAGCTCAGCCGGTTGGTGACGTAGACCGCCGCGGCGAAGGCCGAGACCGGCAGCACCAGGCGGATCACGTTGGGCAGGGTGAGGGCGGTGAACTCGAGGAAGACCAGCGCCGACTGGCCGTCGCCGATCAGGCGGTCGAACAGCAGCACGGCGCGGTTGACCCAGTAGACCAGCACCAGCACCAGCGAGAAGAAGCCGAACAGGACCATGAGCTGCGACAGCATGTATCTGTCGAATCTGGACACGGACACCGACCCCCGGCTGGATAGAACGGACGGGACCGTAGCGGAATTCGCCGGCCGGGAAAACTGCTATCTGGTCAAGCCCGGGGCCAGCCGCTAGGGTCCGCCGAACAGCCCGTAAACCAGTGAAGGGAACGCGCCATGACCGCACCGGCCGCCATCCAGTTTCGCGAAACCGATCTCGACGCGCTTGCCGCCTTCGCCGGCCGCATCGCCGTGCTCGTGCCCGAGGCGGGAACGCTGAGCCAGCCGGTGCGGCGGCTCAACCGGCTGATGCGCGGCGCGCTGGCCCGCTGCGTCGAAAGCCCGGCCTTCGCCAAGCTGAAGCCCGGCGAGTCCTGCGATCTCGCCTATCCCGCGGGCCTGGCGACCGAGGCGGTGCGGGTGGTCAAGCTCGACCGCAAGGTCGGGCGCGCCGAGGCCCGCGCCGCCGGCGCGACCATCGGCAGGGGCCGGCCCGAGGGCGGCATCCTGGTGCTTGCCGCCAATCACCCGCAGGCGGCCGAGATCTCCTTCGGCCTCGCCCTGCGCGACTACGATTTCACTGATCACAAGACCGCCGAGGCCAGGCCGCGCGGCCCGGTCACGATGATGGTCACCGATCCCGAGGTGGTGGCGGCCCGGGCGGCGCCGCTGGCGGCGCTGGCCGAGGGCGTCTTCTTCACCCGCGACCTGGTCAACGAACCCTCGAACGTGCTGACCACCGACGATTTCGCCGCCCGCCTCGCCGCGATGCAGGAACTCGGGCTCGAGGTCGAGATCCTCGAGGAGGACGATCTCGCCAAGCTTGGCATGGGCGCGCTGCTCGGCGTCGGCCAGGGCTCGGAAAGCCCGTCGAAAGTGGTGGTGATGCAGTGGAACGGCGGCGAAAAGGACGCCGCGCCGCTGGCGCTGGTCGGCAAGGGCGTGGTCTTCGACACCGGCGGCATCTCGATCAAGCCGGCCGGCGGCATGGAAGACATGACCATGGACATGGGCGGCGCCGGCACCGTCGCCGGCGTGATGCGCGCGCTGGCGCTGCGCAAGGCCAAGGCCAACGTGGTCGGCCTCGTCGGCCTGGTCGAGAACATGCCCTCGGGCAAGGCCCAGCGGCCGGGCGACGTGGTGCGCTCGATGAAGGGCGACACCATCGAGGTCATCAATACCGATGCCGAGGGTCGGCTCGTCCTCGCCGACGTGCTGTGGTACGCGCAGGAGCGGTTCCAGCCGGCCGGCATCGTCGATCTTGCCACGCTGACCGGCGCCATCATCATCGCGCTGGGCCATGACAATACCGGCGTGTTCTCGAACGACGACGGCTTCTGCGACGCCTTCCTCAAGGCGGCGAAGGCCGAGGGCGAGGGCGCCTGGCGGATGCCGCTCGACGACAGCTACGACAAGCTGCTCAAGTCGCGCATCGCCGATATCAAGAATACCGGTGGCCGGCCGGCCGGCTCGATCACCGCGGCGAAGTTCTTACAGCGTTTCGTCAAGCCCGAGGTGCCGTGGATCCATCTCGACATCGCCGGCACCGCGCTGCTGAAATCCGACAGCGCGCTGGCGCCCAAGGGCGCGACCGGCTGGGGGGTGATGGCGCTCGACCGGCTGGTGCGCGACCGCTACGAGGGCTGAGGAGACGGGGGAGGCCGCTGCGATGGGCGCCGCGATGTTCTACCACCTGACCCGCTCGACCGTGGAGCAGACGCTGCCGATGCTGATCGACCGCTCGCTTCAGGCCGGCTGGCGGGTGGCGATCCGCGGCACCTCGGAACAGCGGCTGCGCTGGCTCGACGACAAGCTCTGGCTCGGCCCGGAAGAGGGCTTCCTGCCCCACGGCCTGGCCGGCGGTCCGCATGACGCCGACCAGCCGGTGCTGCTGACCTCCGCCCCCGACTGCCCCAACAACGCGGCCTGCCTGATGGCGATCGACGCCGCCGAGGTGACGGCCGAGGAAACCGCCGCGCTCGAACGGGTCTGCATCCTGTTCGACGGCAACGACCCCGACTCGCTGAACGCCGCCCGGGCCCAGTGGAAATCGCTCACCGTCGCCGGCGCTTCGGCGCAATACTGGTCCGAGGAGAGCGGTCGCTGGGAGAAGAAGGCCGAACGCTGATCGCGCGCCCTTTCCGGCTTTCACCTGAGTGGAAATATCCTCGGGGGTGAATTGGCCTTCAGGCCAAGAGGGGGCAGACGGCCCCCTTGGTCTCTCCGCCGCTCACGGCGTCAGGATCATCCGGTCGCCGGCAATCTCGATCTTCGAGAATCGCTGCAGCACGGTCATCCCCAGCAGCGAGGTATCCAGCTGCCCGGCATTGACCGAGGCGTCGACGCCGCGCAGCGTCACCTTGCCGAGCCGCACATCGCGCAGCCGGACATGGGCGGTTTCGACCTTGCCGTTCGCCGTCTGGGCGGTGCCGGTATAGATCAGGTTGGCGGTGTCGATGCCGATCTTGCGGGCGTCGGCCTTGGTCAGGACCAGATTGCTGGCGCCGGTATCGACGACGAAATGCACCGGCGTACCCGAGACCGTCAGGGTGACGTAGAAATGGCCGTCGGGCGCGCGCGGCAGGATCACCTGGCCGGTCTGGGCGACGATCTCCTGCCGCGGCAGGACCTGGCGCGAGATGTCCGACCACAGCCCGTAACCGGCAAGGACGCCGACGAAGATCAGGGCCCAGACCGCCGCGCTCTGGGCCAGCCGGCCCAGCTGGTGGCGGTTCTGCAGGATCAGCGCCCCGCCCACCGCCGCCGCGATCAGGCCGAGATAGGTGATGCGGACCAGTATGTCAGTGTCCATGCCGCCGTCCTTTCCCCCTCAATGTGGGGGCTGCGGCGGCGCTTGTCACCCCCACGAGGGCGGGCCTCATGCCGCAGCCGGGAACAGGCCCGAGGTCATCAGCCCGTCGATCACGAACTGCACCGACAGCGCCGCCAGCAGCATGCCCAGCAGCCGCGTCACCACATTGGTGCCGGTCTTGCCCAGGGCCCGTTCCAGCGGGCCGGCGAAGAGCATCAGCGTGAAGACGCAGCCGACGACCGCCGCCATCACCAGGTGGACGGCGACGACGCCTTCCCAGCCATGGCCCGAGCGGCCGACCAGCAGGATCATCGTCGCCATCGCGCCCGGCCCGGCGATCAGCGGCGTCGCCAGCGGGAATACCGACGGGTCGTGGTGGTCCAGTTCCTCCTCGGCGCTGACCTGGCCCTCGCGGCGCTGGGTGCGGCGTTCGAACAGCATGTCGAAGGCGGTGAAGAACAGCAGCAGCCCGCCGGAGATGCGGAAGGCCGACATCGAGATGCCGACGAAGCGCAGCACCGCCTCGCCGGCGACGCCGAACAGGGTCAGCAAGCCGATCGCCACCAGGCAGGCGCGCAGCCCGATCACCCGGCGCTGGGCCGTGCTCATGCCGCGGGTCAGGGCGACGAAGAGCGGCGCCAGCCCGATCGGATCGATGATCACGAACAGGGTGACGAAAGAGGTGATCAGGGTCGCGCTGTCCATCTCAGGCCTGCGCCGCCTCGAGCTTTTCCTGCGCCTTGAGCCACAGCGCCTCGGCCCGGTCGAGCCCGTCCATCACCTCGGCGTATTTCTTCTGCCAGGTCTCGACCTCGCCGCCGCGCCCGGGCTCGTAGAGCTCGGGGTCGGCCAGCTTCTTGGCCAGCTTGCCGCGCATCTCCTCGATCTTGGCGATCCGCTCCTCGCATTTGCGCACCTCGGAGCGCAGCGCGGCGATCTCGTCGCGGGTCGCCTTGCGCTTCTCGGGCTTGGGCTTGGCCGCCTTCGGCTGGTCGTCGTTCGACAGCAGCATCTTGCGATAGGCCTGCAGGTCTTCCTCGTAGGGCCTGACCGCGCCGTTCGAGACCAGCCACAGCCGGTCGGCGACGAGGCTGAGCAGGTGCATGTCGTGGGAGACGAGGACGACGGCGCCGGAATAGCCGGTCAGCGCCTCGACCAGCGCCTCGCGGCTTTCGATGTCGAGGTGGTTGGTCGGTTCGTCGAGGATCAGCAGATGCGGCGCGTCGATCGTGGCCAGCAGCAGCGACAGCCGCGCCTTCTGGCCGCCCGACAGCCGCCCGACCACGGTCTCGGCCTGATCGGCACCAAGGCCGAAACCGGCCAGCCGGGCGCGCAATTTCGGCTGGCCCTCGTTCGGGCGCAGCCGCATGATGTGCTGCAGCGGCGTCTCGTCGATATGCAGCTCGTCGACCTGGTGCTGGGCGAAATAGCCGATGCGCAGCTTGGACGAGCGGGTGATGTGGCCCTCGCAGGCATCGAGCTTGCCGGCCAGCAGCTTAGACAGGGTCGATTTGCCCTCGCCGTTACGGCCGAGCAGGGCGATACGGTCGTCCTGGTCGATGCGCAGCGACAGCTTGCGCAGCACCGGCGGGCCGCCATAGCCGACCGAGGCGCCTTCGAGGTTGATGATCGGCGGCGACAGTTCCTCGGGCGCCGGGAAGGTGAAGACGTGTTTCGCCGCTTCCTCGGGGGCGGTGATCGGCGTCATCTTCTCGAGCATCTTGACCCGGCTCTGGGCCTGGCGCGCCTTGGTCGCCTTGGCCTTGAAGCGGTCGACGAAGCTTTGCAGATGGGCGCGCCGCGCCTCCTGCTTCTTGGCCTCGGCCGCCTGCAGCGCCCGTTGCTCGGCCCGGGCCCTGGCAAACTGGTCGTAGGTGCCCGGCCACAGGGTCAGCTTGCGGTTGTCGAGATGCAGGATCGCGCCGACCGACCGGTTCAGCAATTCGCGGTCGTGGCTGATGATCAGCACGGTATGGGGGTATTTCTGGAGGTAGTTCTCCAGCCACAGCGCGCCTTCGAGGTCGAGGTAGTTGGTCGGTTCGTCGAGCAGCAGCAGGTCGGGCTGGGCGAACAGCACGCCCGCCAGCGCCACCCGCATCCGCCAGCCACCGGAGAAGTCCGAGCACGGTCGCAGCTGCTCCTCGGCGGTGAAGCCGAGGCCCTTGAGGATCGCGCTGGCCCGGCCCTCGGCCGACCAGGCGTCGATATCGGCCAGCCGGTGCTGGATCTCGGCGATGCGATGCGGATCGGTGGCGGTCTCGGCTTCCGCCATCAGCGCCGCGCGCTCGGTATCCGCCGCCAGCACGGTGTCGAGCAGCGATGTGGACGAGGACGGCACCTCCTGGGCCACGCCGCCGATCTTGGCGCGGGACGGCAGCGAGATCTCGCCCCCTTCCAGCGCCAGCTCGCCACGGATCAGGCGGAACAGGGTGGTCTTGCCGGCGCCGTTGCGGCCGACGAGGCCGACCTTGTGGCCGGCGGGGATGCGCGCCGAGGCGCCCTCGAACAGGGGGCGGCCTTCGACGGAATAGGAGATGTCGGCAATCGTCAGCATGGCACGGGGCTTGCCCGAATCCGCGCCCGGCGTCAATTGCCGCGCCAAGGCGGCTTTTCAAGCCCGTTGCCCCGTGGTAGCAGGGCGCCGGAAATGGGGGCAGGCAGGGGCCTGCCTCGCTTGTAACACGAGGCAGACATGGCCACTGAACGTACCCTTTCGATCATCAAGCCCGACGCGACCAACCGCAACCTGACCGGCAAGATCAACGCCAAGTTCGAGGAAGCCGGCCTGCGCATCGTCGCGCAGAAGCGCATCAAGCTGTCCATGGAACAGGCCGGCCAGTTCTACGAGGTCCACAAGGAACGCCCGTTCTACGGCGAGCTGTGCGAATTCATGGCCTCGGCCCCGGTCGTGGTGCAGGTCCTGGAAGGCGAGAACGCCGTCGCCAAGAACCGCGAAGTGATGGGCGCCACCAACCCGGCCGAAGCCGCCGACGGCACCATCCGCAAGGAATTCGCCCTGTCGATCGGCGAGAACTCGGTCCACGGCTCGGACGCACCGGAAACCGCCGCCCAGGAAATCGCCTTCTTCTTCTCGGGCCTCGAAATCGTCGGCTGAGCCCGACCTGCGAGAGATCGCGGCGCCTAGCGCCGCTCGATCACGCCAAGCGCATCAAGGGCCGCCTCGATCTCGGAGCGGCCCTTTTTCTGTGCCCGGGCCTTGAGCGTGTCGAACCTTTCGCGCAGCGCCTCTTTCTCGGCGCCGCGGCAATCGTTCCACGGCCGGCCCTGCAGCGCCATGACCAGGGCGTAATAGGCGATGAAATGGGGCCGCGTGCCGGCGTCCAGCAGGCGCAGATAGGCGGCATCGGGGCCGAGCGCGCGCAGCTCCTCGGCGCTGGCGATGCCGGCGCGGGCGAAGGCGGCCTCGCTGGCCGGGCCGAGATTGCGGATGGTCGAGATCGGAGTCGGCATGGCGGGCCCTTTCGGTCGCCAGCCTAGCCGCCGCTCCCGCCGCGGCCCAGATCAAATCGCGGCCCAGATCAAATCGCGCTCAAATCGCGCTCAGATCGAGGCCCAGTCGGAAAACACCGTGCGCGGCGTCTTCTTGTCCTGCGCCCTGGTCTGCGCCCCGCCTTGCCCTTCGGGCGGCCCGCGGCGCGGCGTCGCCGGGACGTCGTCGCTGTCGGGATGCGTGGAGGTGTCCGGGGGCCTTCCCCCGGGGCTCTGAGGATATTGGCTGGCCATTGCGCCCTCCGGCCGTTCGCGGTCGCCCGCTGTTTGCGGTCATCTCCCCAGGTCGCGCCAGCCTGCGCGTCAAATGTGACGGAAATGTGTCATGCGGCGCCGTTCGCCGCGCGGCGGTTGCAGGGCACGGCGGCCGCGGGAGCGGCGGTCGGGAATTCCAGCAGCTGACGCAGGCCGGTATTGTCGTCGATCATGTCGAAGAGCGTGTAGCGGTCGAGCGAGCCGTAGAAGGCCTCGAGCGCGTCGACCAGCGCCAGTCGCAGCCGGCAGACGGTGGTGAGCGGGCAGGTATTGGCCTCGGGCTCGAAGCATTCGGTGAAGGGCACGCCGGCCTCGAAGGCGCGGAACACCTGGCCGATGCGGACCTCTTCGGGCGCGCGCGCCAGCTGCAGGCCGCCATGCCGGCCCCGGGTCGTGTTGACGTAGCCCAGCTGGCTGAGCGTGTTGATCACCTGCGCCAGATGGTTCTCCGACGCGTTGCAGGCTTCGGCGATCTCGTGCTTGCGGACCGTTCGGCCCGCATTGATCGCGCAGACCATCAGCGTGCGCAGGGCCAGGTTGGTGCGGGTGGTGAGTCTCATGTCGGTTCCGGTCGGTTCAAAGATGCGCCAGACTTGCATGAAATCCGTCACGCGGAATTGATCGAGATCAGTTCGCCGCATGGATTGTGGGCGGCATCGCCGTCCCGGGCTGCGCAGTGACGCGGGAACAGGCGACATGCGCCCCGGCGCGGCAGTTCGCGATTGTCGGGCCGGGGATGTCGGTTCCGGGGTTGACCCGGCCGCGCCCCTGCCTAACCATTCAGCCACGACGCTTGCACGGGAACGCGCATATCCGGGCCGAGAGCTTCTCGCGCCCACAAGATGTGTTGTCTTCCCGCGACAGGCAGCGGAGCCCGGATCTCGGCGCCAAGCCGTGAGACAAGGGCGAAAGACAGGTCGCGCGGGAGAACAACCGGGCCGAACGAAACAACCGGGGAAGGTGCGACCGACCCATGCCAACAGAGGGGATCAAGACATGAACGCAGTTACCCGATTGTTAACCGGCGCGGCGATGGGCGTCGCGCTCAGCCTGTCGTCGGGGGCCGTGCTGGCCAAGACGCCCGACAACATGCTGGTCGTCGCCCAGCGGATCGACGACCTGATCACGATGGACCCGGCGCAGTCCTACGAATTCACCGGCGGCGACATCAGCCGCAACATCTATTCCAAGCTGGTCACCTTCGATCCGGCCGACCTGTCGGCGGGCTACAAGCCCTCGATCGCGACCAAGTGGGACGTGTCGGAGGACGGCAAGACCGTCACCTTCACCATCCGCAAGGGCGTGAAGTTCCATTCGGGTAACCCGCTGCGGCCCGAGGACGTGGCCTTCTCGCTGCAGCGCGCGGTGCTCTTGAACAAGACGCCGTCCTTCATCCTGACCCAGTTCGGCTTCTCGAAGGACAACGTCAAGGACACGATCAAGGTCGTCGGCGACGACCAGGTTTCGATCACCACCGACAAGCGCTACGCCACCTCGTTCCTGCTCAACTGCCTGACCGCCACCATCGCCGGCATCGTCGACGAGAAGACGGTGATGGCGCATGAAAAAGACGGCGACATGGGCAACGAGTGGCTGAAGACCAACGATGCCGGCTCGGGCCCCTACGTGCTGACCAGCTGGAAGCCCAATGACAGCTACACCCTGACCGCCTTCAACGACTACTGGGGCGGAGCGCCGGCGATGAAGCGGATCATCGTCCGCCACGTGCAGGAAAGCGCGACCCAGCGGCTGATGCTCGAAAAGGGCGACATCGACGTCGCGCGCAACCTCAATCCCGAGGACGTGCAGGCGATCGAGAAGGAAGACGGGCTGAAGGTCGACAACGAGCTGCGCGGCCGGCTGATGTATATCTCGTTCAACCAGAAGGACCCGGAGCTGTCCAAGCCCAAGGTCGTCGAGGCGTTGAAATACCTCGTCGACTACAAGGGCATGGTGAACAGCTTCCTCAAGGGGCAGTGGCAGGTCCACCAGTCCTTCCTGCCGCTGACCTATCTCGGCCAGATCAAGGACAACCCCTATTCGTTCAACGTCGACAAGGCGAAGGAGCTGCTGAAGGAGGCCGGGGTCAAGGACCTGACGATCACCGCCGGCGTGCGCGACGCGCAGGAGCGGCTCGAGATCGCCCAGTCGCTGCAGAACACCTTCGCCCAGGCCGGGGTGACGCTGAAGATCGAGGTCGGCACCGGCAAGCAGGTGCTGGGCAAGTACCGCGCCCGCCAGCTGCAGATGTATGTCGGCGCCTGGGGTCCGGACTATCCCGACCCGCAGACCAATGCCGGCACCTTCGCCTGGAACCCGAACAACGCCGACGACGCCAAGCTGACCGGCAGCCTGGCCTGGCGCAACGCCTGGGACCCGGGCAAGTTCAACCAGATGGTCGATGCCGCCGTGGTCGAGCCCGACCGGGCCAAGCGGGCCAAGATGTATGAGGACATGCAGCGCGAGTGGCAGAAGACGGCGCCCTTCGGCGTCCTGTTCCAGAAGGTCGAGCAGACCGGCCTGGCCGCTGACGTCCAGCACCTGAACGTCGGCGGCGCCATCACCGCGATCTCTTACTGGGCGATCACCAAGGAATGACATCCGTTCCCAACCAGAACGGGCAGAGCCGGCGCGGGCCGGCTCTGCCCAAGTGGCTGAAGGGCACCATCTTCGGCCTCGGCTCGATCCTGGCGACGATGCTGGGGCTGCTCTTCGTCACCTTCATCATCGGCCGGGTGATGCCGCTCGACCCCGTCCTCGCCGTCGTCGGCGAGCGCGCGACCCAGTCGACCTATAACGAGGTCTATCACCAGCTCGGGCTCGACAAGCCGCTGCTGGTCCAGTTCCTCTACTACCTGCGCGACGTGATCCACGGCGATTTCGGCACCTCGCTGCTGACCTCGCACCCGGTGATCCAGGACATCGCCCGGGTCTTCCCGGCGACGATCGAGCTGGCGACGCTGGGCACGATCATCGGCGTCGTCGTCGGCGTGCCGCTGGGGGTGATCGCGGCGGCCAGGCGCGGCAGCTGGATCGACCAGATCGCACGCGTCGTGGCCCTGGTCGGCTACTCGATGCCGATCTTCTGGCTCGGCCTCGTCGGGCTCTTGGTCTTCTACGGCATCCTCGGCTGGGTCGGCGGACCGGGGCGCGTCAGCGTCTTCTACGACGGCATGGTGCCGCCGGTGACCGGCATGATCCTGGTCGATGCGGCGCTGGCCGGCGACTGGGACGTGTTCCGCGACGCGCTCAGCCACATCATCCTGCCGGCCTCGCTGCTGGGCTACTACTCCCTTGCCTATATCAGCCGGATGACGCGCTCGTTCATGCTCGAGCAGCTCAGCGCCGAATATGTCACCACGGCGCGGGTCAAGGGCATGTCGGAACGGGCGGTGATCTGGCGCCATGCCTTCGGCAATATCGGCGTCCAGCTGATCACCGTTGTCGCGCTGAGCTACGCCAACCTGCTCGAAGGCTCGGTGCTGACCGAGATCATCTTCTCCTGGCCCGGCATCGGCCAGTACATCACCAACGCGCTGCTGTCGGCCGACATGAGCGCGGTGCTGGGCGGCACCATCGTCGTCGGGCTGGTCTTCGTCGTGCTCAACGTCTTCTCCGATCTTCTCTACCGCTTCTTCGACCCGAGGGCCAAATGACGGCGACTCCCGACACCACGACCTGGCGCGGCTGGCTGCTCTCCGACACGCCGACCTCGCGCCGCCATGCCCGGCTCTCCTCGCTCTACAAGGGCTGGCTCTCGTTCCGCTCGAACACCCTGGCGATGGTCGGGCTGGGCATCCTGGTGGCGCTGCTGCTGATGGCGCTGTTCGCGCCGCTGATCGCGCCGCACGACCCGCTGGCGCAGAACCTGCTCGACCGGCTCAAGCCGCTGGGCACGCCGGGGCATATCTTCGGCACCGACAGCCTGGGCCGCGATATCCTCTCGCGGCTGATCTACGGCTCGCGCATCACGCTCTACATCGTCACCCTGGTGGCGCTGATCGCGCCGATCGCCGGGCTGCTGGCGGGCACCGTCGCCGGCTATGCCGGCGGCTGGGCCGATATCGTGCTGATGCGGATCACCGACATCTTCCTCGCCTTCCCGCGCCTCGTGCTGGCGCTGGCCTTCGTCGCCGCGCTGGGGGCGGGGATCGAGAACGCGGTGCTGGCGATCTCGCTGACCGCCTGGCCGCCCTATGCACGGATTGCCCGGGCCGAGACGCTGACGATCCGCAATTCCGACTATATCAGCGCGGTGCGGCTGCAGGGGGCGGGGCCGATGCGGATCATCACCCGCCATATCTGGCCGCTCTGCATCTCGTCGCTGATCGTGCGGGTGACGCTCGACATGGCCGGCATCATCCTCGCCGCCGCCGGCCTCGGCTTCCTCGGCCTCGGCGCCCAGCCGCCGAGCCCGGAATGGGGCGCGATGATCTCGGAAGGGCGCCGCTTCATCCTCGATCACTGGTGGGTGGCGACGATGCCGGGGCTGGCGATCTTCACCGTGTCGCTGGGCTTCAACCTGCTCGGCGACGGGCTGCGCGACGTGCTTGACCCGAAGGCCGAAAAATGACCGATCTGCTCGACGTCCAGAACCTCTGGGTCCGCTTCCCGACCCGCAACGGCATCTTCGACGCCGTGCGCGGCGTCTCGTTCCGGCTCGGCCGCGAACGGCTCGGCATCGTCGGCGAAAGCGGCTCGGGCAAGTCGATGACCGGCCGCGCCATCCTGCGGCTGATCCGGCCGCCCGGGCAGCTGACCGCCGATCACATCCGGCTCGACGGCGAAGACCTGATGACGAAGTCGGAGAAGGGGATGCGCGCCGTCCGCGGCAGCCGCATCTCGATGGTCATGCAGGACCCCAAGTTCTCGCTCAACCCGGTGATGCGGGTCGGCGACCAGATCATGGAGGCGCTGCGCCTGCATGCCAGGGTGTCGCGGACCGAGGCGCGCAAGCGGGCGCTGGAGATGCTCGAGGCGGTCTCGATCCGCGATCCCGAGCGGGTCTTCCGCGCCTTCCCGCACGAGATGTCGGGCGGCATGGGCCAGCGGATCATGATCGCGATGATGCTGATCCCGAACCCGGAGCTGCTGATCGCGGACGAGCCGACCTCGGCGCTGGACGTCTCGGTCCAGGGACAGGTGCTGCGGATCATGGACAAGCTGGTGCAGGACCGCGGCATGGGGCTGATCTTCATCAGCCACGACCTGAACCTCGTCGCCCAGTTCTGCGACCGGGTCCTGATCATGTATGCCGGCCGCGTGGTCGAGACCTGCGACGCCGACAAGCTGCACCAAGCCACCCATCCCTATACCAGAGGTCTGCTGAACTCGATGCCCAGGATCGACGCCCCGCAATCCCGTCTTGACGTCCTCAGCCGCGACCCGGCCTGGTCCGAGGCGCCCAGCGTCGGCCCCGATGACCGGGGCCTGCCCGAGTTGCCGCAACCCGGCCCCGCCGGGCTGGGCAACCTGGGCGCAGACATCGCGGAGGGAAAATGAGCGCCCCGGCCCTCAGCTTCTCCGGTCTCGACGTCTGGTTCGGCAGCGGCCGCGACCATGTCGCCGCGGTCAAGGGGGCAAGCTTCGACGTCGCCAAGGGCGAGAGCTTCGGCCTTGTCGGCGAGAGCGGCTCGGGCAAGTCGACCATCATGCGGGCGCTGACCGGGCTGGTCGAGACCTGGTCGGGCGGCATGATGGTGGACGGTCACAAGCTGACCCCCGGCAAGAGCCGCGACAAGACCTTCTACAAGAAGGTCCAGATGGTGTTCCAGGACCCCTATGCCTCGCTCCACCCGCGCCATTCGGTCGACATGGTGCTGAGCGAGACGCTCAGGCTGCACGGCTTCGACGACATCGAGGCGCGGATCGGGAAGCTGCTCGACGATGTCGGCCTCGGCCCGGCCTTCCGTTTCCGCTACCCGCACCAGCTCTCGGGCGGCCAGCGCCAGCGCGTGGCGATCGCAAGGGCGCTGGCGCCCGAGCCCGAGATCCTGCTGCTGGACGAGCCGACCTCGGCGCTGGACGTCTCGGTCCAGGCCGAGATCCTGAACCTGCTCGGCGACCTGCGGGACGAGCACGACCTGACCTTCCTGATGGTCAGCCACAACCTTGCCGTCGTCGCCCATATGTGTTCGCGTATCGCGGTGATGAAGGATGGCGAGATCGTCGAGGTGATGTCGGTCGAGGACATGCGGGCCAACGCCTCGCACCATTCCTATACGCAAAGCCTGCTGCGGGCCTCGCAGGGCTATTTCCGCGACACGGACGCGATGCAGGAGGCATGAGATGACGGCACTTCCGGTTTTCGACGGCCATAACGACTTCCTGCTGCGGCTGCTGCGCAACCCCGGCGAGCGGGAGAAGATCTGGCTCGAGGGCGAGGGGGCGGGGCATCTCGACCTGCCGCGGATGCGGAAGGGCGGTTTCGCCGGCGGTTTCTTCGCCATCTACATCTCCTCGCCGATGCCGCATGACGCGCCGGATTTCGAGGCGCTGATGGACAACCCGCCCTTCGAGCTGCCGCTGCCCGAGCTGATCGGCCACGAGCAGGCCCAGCCGGTGGCGCTGGCCATGGCCGGCCACCTGTTCTGGATGGAGCGCGCGGCCAAGGGCCAGTTCCGGATCTGCCGCAGCGCGACCGAGTTGCGCGCCTGCCTGGCCGCCGGCACCGTCTCGGGCATCATGCACATGGAGGGCGCCGAGCCGATCGCCGCCGATCTCGACGCGCTCTACCTCTACCACGCGATGGGCCTGCGCTCGCTCGGCCCGGTCTGGAGCCGGCCGACGGTGTTCGGTCACGGCGTGCCTTTCGCCTATCCCTCCGGCCCCGATACCGGGCCGGGGCTGACCGAGGCGGGCAAGGACCTGATCCGGGCCTGCAACGAGCTGAGGATCATGGTCGATCTCAGCCATCTCAACGAGAAGGGCTTCGACGACGTCGCCAAGCTGTCGGACGCGCCGCTGGTCGCGACCCATTCCAACGCCCATGCCGTGACGCCCTCGGCCCGCAACCTGACCGACCGCCAGCTGGCGGCGATCCGCGAGACCGGCGGCATGGTCGGGCTGAACTTCGCCACCTCCTTCCTGCGCCCCGACGGCCGCAAGGCGCCCGAGATGGGCTGGGAGCCGGTGCTGCGCCATCTCGACCACCTGCTCGCCAATCTGGGCGAGGACCATGTCGGGCTGGGCTCGGATTTCGACGGCGCCACGGTGCCCGAGGGCATCGGCGACGTTACCGGCCTGCCGGCGCTGCAGCAGGCGATGCGCGACCATGGCTACGGCGAAGAACTGATGCGCAAGCTCTGCCACGAGAACTGGTTCGCGGTGCTGGAGCGGACCTGGGGCGCGTGACCGAGGCTGTCGATAGCGTTCAGGCGCTGGCGGCGCGGCTCCTCGCCCTGTCCGCGCAGCCGCGGGCGCTGGTCGCGCTGGTCGGCGCGCCGGGCTCGGGCAAGTCGCATGTCGCCGAGGAGCTGGCGGCGCGGGTGAATGCCGAGCGGCCCGGCCGGGCCGCCGTGCTGCCGATGGACGGCTTCCACTACGACGACGGGCTGCTTCGAGAGTTGGGGCGGCTGGCGATGAAGGGCGCGCCGGACACGTTCGATGTCGGCGGGCTGGCCGCCACGCTGCGCCGGCTGCGCGGCGACGAGGATGCGGTGGCGGTGCCGGTCTTCGACCGGGCGCTGGAAATCTCGCGCGGCGCGGCCCGGCTGATCCCGCGCCGCACCGGCCTCGTTATCGTCGAGGGCAATTACCTGCTGCTGCGCGAAGGCGCCTGGGCCGGGCTGGCGCCGCTCTTCGACCTGACGGTGCGGCTGGACGTGCCCGAACCGGTGCTGCGCGCGCGCCTGAGCGCGCGCTGGCAGGGCTTCGGCCTCGATGCCGCCGGCGTCCGGCGCAAGCTCGAGGAGGTCGATCTGCCCAACGGCCGCAAGGTCGCTGAGGCCAGCGCCGCCCCGGATCTGGTGTTGCGGAACGGCTAGCGTTCTCTCCTCTGTTCTGGGGGGGCGGCGATTCGTCAGGCTTGGCAACGGCGGCGGCGGCGGTTAAGCGAAATACATGAGGAGTGAGGGCCAACCAACATCGCCGCCGGCGGAGGCCGCCATCGCCATTGTGCCCGAAGGAATGAAGCCGGGCCGCACGCTGGCTGCCCGGCCGGTCTCCGATCTGGTCTGGCCTCTGGGCTGCCCGCAACGGCTGATCGGCGCCCGGGTCGGCGACATGGCGCCCGGCGACCACCTGATCGTCCGCCCCTCGGGGCGGCTCTGGCTGCCCGGCGCCCTGGCCGGGATCGCGGCGCGGAAATCGCTGCTGATCACCGAGCCCGAGGCGCGCCACGGTCGCCACATGCGCCGCGCCCGCCGTGCCCATCGCCGCTTCCACCGGGTGCTGAGCAGCAATGCCGCGCTGCTCGACGCGATCCCCAACGGCCTGTTCTTTCCCGCCGGCTCGACCCGCCTGGCCGACGGGGCCGCGCTCGACCTGACCAAGACGCGGATGCTGTCGCTGATCGCACCGCCCCAGCGCGAGCTGGAGGGCCACGCTCTGCGCCACCGCTGCGCCGAATGGCTCGGCAATATCGGCAGCGATGCCGACGTGATGGGGCACGGCTACCGGCCGCTGGCGCGCAAGGCCGACGGGCTGGCCTGCTACCGTTTCTCGCTGGTGATCGAGCCCGTGCGCGAGCCGGGCTATTTCTCCGAACAGCTGGTGGACGCCCTGCTGTGCAAGACGGTGCCGATCTACTGGGGCGCGCCGGACATCGCCGACCATTTCGACCCGGCCGGCCTCCTGGTCTGCGACAGCTTCGACGACATCAAGGTGGCGGTGGCGCGGTTGATCCCGGGAGACTACGTCGAACGGGCCGAGGCGATCGAGCGCAACCGGGCACTGGCGGCGGATTATGCCGATGTCGAGGGCCGTGTCGCCCGGGCGATCGCCGAAACGCTGTGACCCGTCCTCGCAGGGCGGGGGCGCAGCTGCCCGCAGCGCGCTTCCTCCCGCCCGTCCACCGCCGCGCACGGGGCCGTGGCTTGAGCTGTCACAACGGCCTGATAGAGTGCCGGCGAAGGTGTGATCTGGAGGGTTCCATGCGCTGGCTTCTGCGGCTTCTCGGGCTGATCGTCGTTCTGGCCCTGCTGGCGGGCGGGGCGCTGATGCTGCTGCCTTCCGACCGGATCGCCAGGCTGGCCGCGGGCCAGTTCGAGGCCGCCACGGGCCGCGCCATGGAGATCACCGGATCGGTGCGGCCGACGCTGTGGCCGCGGCTGGGCGTGCGCACCGGCCCGGTGCAGATCGCCAATGCCGCCTGGTCGAAGCAGGGTCCGATGTTGCAGGCCAAGGGGCTTGAGATCGGTGTCGATCTCGGCGCGCTGATCGGCGGCGATATCCGCATCTCGAAGGTCGAGGTGCTGGCGCCGAAGATCGTGCTGGAGCGGCGCAAGGACGGCACCGGCAACTGGGAATTCTCGCCCCCGGCCACCGCCAAGGCACCGGCGGCCGACACCGCCCCGGCCGGCAAGTCGGGCGGGGTCCGGGCCTTCAGCCTCGACAAGGGGATCATCTCGGACGGTTCGGTGCTGTGGATCGACCATGCCACCGGCCAGCGCATCGCGCTCGACAAGATCGACGCGACCCTGGCGATCCCGGCCTTCACCGGCCCGGCCGACCTGCAGCTGACCGCGCTGGCCAACAAGCGCAAGATGACCATCGCCGGCAAGCTGGACGCCTTTGCCGATTTCCTCGCCGGCAAGGTGGTCGGCAGCGACCTGACCGCCACCATCGGCGGTTCGACGATCCGCTTCGCCGGCAAGCTGGGCACCGCGCCGGTGGCGGCGCAGGGCGATCTCGACATGACGCTGGTCGATCCCGCCGCGCTGGTGGCGATCCTCGGCGCCGCCGCCCCCGACCTGCCGCGCGGGCTGGGCCATGACAAGATCGTCGCCAAGGGCCAGGTGACGCTGGCGCCCGATGGCGGCCTGCACCTGCGCAACGGCGCGGTGACGCTGGATGGCAACAGCATGAACGTCGCCGCCGACGTCACCTTCCCGGCCGCGCGGCCGAAGATCAACGCCCGCATCGGCGCCGGCGCGCTCGACCTCTCGGCTCTGACGGCCTCCGGCGGCGGCGGCACCGGCTCCGGCACTGGCGGCGGAGCGGCGTCTTCGGGCTGGTCGAAGGCGCCAATCGACGCCAGCGGGCTCAAGGCCGCGGATGCCGAGGTCGACCTCACCGCCAGCAGCATCGATCTCGGCCTCGCCAGGCTGGGCAAGACCCACGCGGTGGTGACGGTCGAGAACGGCCGCGCGGTGGTGCAACTGAAACAGCTCAGCGCCTATGGCGGCGGCGTCACCGGCGAGGTCGTGGCCAATGCCCGCTCGGGCTTCTCGACCGCCGCCGACCTCACCGTCTCGGGCGTCTCGATGCAGCCGCTGCTGACCGATCTGGCCGGCTACAAGCGGCTGATCGGGACCGGCGACATGCGGCTGAAACTGCTGGCCTCGGGCAACAGCCTGTGGGCGCTGACCCATTCGCTGTCGGGCAGCGGCAGCGTGAAATTCGGCAAGGGCGAGCTGGTCGGGCTCGATCTCGTCGGCATGCTGCGGACGCTGAACGTCAACTATGTCGGCGCCGGCAAGAAGACGATCTTCGACAGCATCGGCGGCAGCTTCACGATCAAGCAGGGCGTGCTGTCGAACAACGATCTCGCCTTCGCGGCACCGCTGCTGACCGCCAAGGGCGCCGGGACGGTGAATATCGGTGGCCAGTCGCTCGACTACACGGTGACGCCGACGGCCCTGACCAAGGCCGACGGCACCGGCGGCCTGACAGTGCCGGTGAAGATCTCCGGCCCCTGGGCCAGCCCGCGCTTCGGCATCGACGCCAAGGCGATCGCCGACGAGAAGCTGAAGGTCGAGAAGAAGAAACTCGAGCAGAAGGCCAAGGACGAGTTGGCCAAGAAGCTGAAAGTGACCCCGGAGGGCGGCCAGAGCACGGAGGACGCGGTCAAGAAGAAGCTGGAGGACGAGGCCAAGAAGGGGCTGCTGAACCTGCTGAAATAGGCCCGGCCGGAGAACCGGCGGCGGCCACGCGCCTCCGGCGGGAGTATTTTGGCAAAGAAGAAGCCAAAGGCAGCGCTTCCCCTTCACCTTTGCGCAAATACTCCGGGGGAGTCACCGCAGGTGACGGGGGCAGCGCCCCCAAGCCGCGCGCGGCGCGCTGGAAGAGCGGCGCGCCGCTGGATCGTCTGCCTAGCGCCGGCGGTCGCGGCGGGCCGACATCGGCTGGAAGGCGACGCCGACATGGGCCTCGCAATAGGGCTTGCCCTGCTGCGCCGGCAGGCCACAGAACCAGAATTCCTCGGTCGCCGGATCGCCGATCGGCCATTTACAGGTCCGCTCGGTCAGTTCCATCAGCGTCAGCTTGCGCGCCTTCTTCTCGACCTCGCCGACCTTGGCCAGCGCTTCGGGGCTGATCTCGTTGGCCGAGGGCTGCGGCGGCAGCGGCTGGCCGGCGGGGACCACCTGCTTGCGCGCCGGGCTGGGCGCCGGCGACGGCGCCGCGGCGGCCGGGGCGGCGGGGCGCGGTTCGGGCGCCGGTTCGGGGCGCGGGCGCGGTGCCTCGGCCTTGGCGGCGGGGGCCGGCTTGGCCGTCTGCTCGGGCTTCTCCGGCGCGGCTTCCTCGGTCTTGCCCGATCCGGCGGTGCGGTTCGACAGGCCGAGGCGGTGCACCTTGCCGATCACCGCGTTGCGGGTCACGCCGCCCAGCTCCTTGGCGATCTGGCTGGCGCTCTGGCCTTCGGCCCACATCTTCTTCAGCGTCTCGACGCGCTCGTCGGTCCAGGACATGACTGCCTCCGGTCTGGATTTGGCCGACAGCTTGCGGGCGCGCCGTTCGGCGCCGTGGGCCAGCTGCCTTGGAGAAGTTCCGTTCGCCCCTATTCTAGTCGGGACGGGGTGAGATACAAGCGGCGCCCGGCGATTGCAAGGCGTCCGCGGCATTGCATGCCGGGCGCGGCCGTGAGATTGCAGCGCGCGGCGAAAGGAGACGGACATGATCGGCACGACGGAAATGGGAGTGCGGCGTTTCGGCCGGGTCAACTGGCTGGGCATGGCGACGCTGGCGCGGCGCGAGGTGATGCGGTTCCTGACGGTGTGGTCGCAGACCCTGCTGGCGCCGCTGATCACCGCCGGGCTGTTCCTCGCCGTCTTCGCCCTGGCGATCGGCCCGACCCGCGGCGAGGTGATGGGCCAGCCCTTCGTCAAGTTCCTCGCCCCCGGCATCCTGATGATGACGGTGATCCAGAACGCCTTCGCCAACACCTCGTCGTCGATCGTCATCGCCAAGGTGCAGGGCAATATCGTCGACACGCTGATGCCGCCCCTGTCGCCGCTCGAGATGGTGCTGGGCTATGTCGCCGGGGCGATCGGCCGGGGCCTGTTCGTCGGCATCGCGATCTGGACCGCCAGCGCGCTGAGCCTGGGGGTCGGCCTCGCCCATCCGCTCTGGGCGCTGATGGTGCTGGTGCTGGGCGCGACGCTGCTGGGCGGGCTGGGCATGGTGGCGGCGGTCTTCGCCGACAAGTTCGACCAGATGGCGGCGATCACCAATTTCATCATCACCCCGCTCGCCTTCCTCTCTGGCACCTTCTACTCGGTCGAGACCCTGCCCAAGGTGATGCGCGATCTGACCCACTGGAACCCGGTCTTCTACCTCATCGATGGCATGCGCTACGGCATCCTCGGCGTGTCGGACGCACCGCCGCTGCAGGGGCTGGTGATCTGCCTCGGCGTCACCCTGGCGGTGCTGTCGCTGTGCTGGCTGTGGTTTAAGCGCGGCTACCGGATGAAGCCCTGAGCGGGGGGGCGGATCGGGGCGGAAAGCGTTGCGCCGCGGCGGCGGCATTGCCGCGCTGACCTGCCCGGCGGTCCCATTCGCGCTGGACTTTCAACCCCGGAGCGGCTATCCGCCTTCCCATGATCGACCGGAACGCCCTTTTCTCGCTTCCCCGACGCCGACGCACCCGCGCCTGACGTCCCGATCACGCGTGCGCGCCGCGCACATCCCCTCACATCATCACCGTCGTTGACTTGGCCCCAAGCCTTTGGCACCCCTAGGGCCTTCTAGCACAGGATAGATCCATGGTCCCTTCCGTCCTTCCGACCTATAACCGCGCGCCCCTCTCCTTCGAGAAGGGCGAGGGCAGCTGGCTGATCGAGGCGGACGGAAGCCGATATCTCGACCTCGGCGCCGGGATTGCGGTCAACGCGCTGGGCCATGCCAATCCCGAACTGGTCGCCACCCTGACCGAACAGGCCGGCAAGCTGTGGCACACCTCGAACCTCTACCAGATCCCGAACCAGCAGAAGCTGGCCGACCTGCTGGTCGAGCACAGCTTCGCCGACACCGTCTTCTTCACCAATTCCGGCACCGAGGCGGCGGAGCTGGCGATCAAGATGGCGCGGAAATACTGGTACGAGAAGGGCCAGCCCGAGCGCATCGGCATCCTCACCTTCGAGGGCAGCTTCCACGGCCGCTCGACCGGTGCCATCGCGGCCGCCGGTGGCGACAAGATGACCAAGGGGTTCGGCCCGCTGATGCCCGGCTTCACCCAGCTGCCCTTCGGCGATCTCGACGCGCTCAAGGCGGCGATCGGCCCGGAGACGGCGGCGATCCTGCTCGAACCCGTCGTCGGCGAGGGCGGCATCAAGGTCTGGCCCGACGCCGCACTCAAGGCGATCCGCGCGCTCTGCGACGAGACCGGGACGCTGCTGATCCTCGACGAGGTGCAATGCGGTGTCGGCCGGACCGGCAAGCTCTTCGCCCATGAATGGGCCGGCATCACGCCCGACATCATGATGGTCGCCAAGGGCATCGGCGGCGGCTTCCCGCTCGGCGCGGTCTTGGCCACCGAGGACGCCGCCAGCGGCATGACCGCCGGCACCCACGGCTCGACATATGGCGGCAACCCGCTGGGCTGCGCCGTCGGCGCGAAGGTGATGGAGATCGTCGCCGATCCCGCCTTCCTCGACGAGGTCAACCGCAAGGCCGGCCTGTTCCGGCAGAAGCTGGAAGGCCTGATCGCCGCGCATCCGGAGGTGTTCGAGGAGGTCCGCGGCCTCGGCCTGATGCTCGGCATCAAATGCAAGGTGCCGAACGTGGACCTGGTCAAGGCCGGCTATGCCGAGCACGTCCTCACCGTCCCCGCGGCCGAGAACGTGATCCGCCTGCTGCCGGCGCTGACCATTTCCGACGACGAGATCGCCGAAGCCGTCACCCGCCTCGACCGCGCCGCCACGGCCATCGAGGCCGCCTGATCTTCCTCTCAGCAGAAATATCCTCGGGGGTCCGGGGGCAGACAGCCCCCGGCGCCCTCCACCAAGAAAGCCGTTCCGTATGAAGCACTTCCTCGACATCCACACCACCGACGCCGCCGACCTGCGGGCCATGATCGACAATGCCAGGGCGATGAAGCAGGCCCGCGACGGCCTGCCCAAGGGCACGCCGGACGCCGAGCAGCCGCTGGCCAACCGCATGGTCGCGCTGATCTTCGAGAAACCCTCGACCCGGACCCGGATCTCCTTCGACGTCGGCGTGCGCCAGATGGGCGGCCAGACCATGGTTCTGTCGGGCGCCGACATGCAGCTCGGCCATGGCGAGACCATCGCCGACACCGCCCGGGTTCTCAGCCGCTATGTCGACCTGATCATGATCCGGACCTTCGAGGAGCAGACCCTGCTCGAGATGGCCGAATATGCCGACGTGCCGGTGATCAACGGTCTGACCAACCGCACCCATCCCTGCCAGATCATGGCCGACGTGCTGACCTACGAGGAGCACCGCGGCCCGATCGCCGGCAAGAAGGTGGTCTGGTCGGGCGACGGCAACAACGTCTTTGCCTCCTTTGCCCATGCCGCCGGCCAGTTCGGCTTCGACCTGACCTTCACCGGGCCCGAGCCGCTCGATCCCGAGAAGGCCTGCCTCGACTTCGCCGCCGCCCAGGGCCACCCGGTGACGATCGAGCGCAACCCGGAGAAGGCGGTCGAGGGCGCCGACCTCGTCGTCACCGATACCTGGGTGTCGATGCACGATCCGCAATCGGCGCGCGAGCGGCGGCACAACCAGCTGCGCGGCTACCAGGTCAACGAGCAACTGATGAGCCACGCCAAGCCCGACGCGCTGTTCATGCATTGCCTGCCGGCCCATCGCGACGACGAGGCGACCAGCGCGGTGATGGACGGGCCGCATTCGGTGATCTTCGACGAGGCCGAGAACCGGCTGCACGCCCAGAAGGCGGTGCTGCGCTGGTGCCTCGGGGTCTGAGCTCGCTCAGCCCTCGGGCGTGACCGTCGCCGCCTGTCCCAGCTTCGGCAGTTCGGGGCGGGCGGTTTCTTCGGGGACCAGCTGCAGTTTCGGCCCGCCGGCGAAGCCGGTCGTGATCCTGACATAGGTGACCGTCCCGCCCTTTGTGCTCAGGGTCAGGTCGGGCTTTTCCATCATCGCGTGGGCGAGGCCGATATTGAGGAAGTTCGCCTGCGTCCGGGCTGCGATCTGCACTGTCCCCGGGGCGGTGACGGCGGCGTAGCGCGTGCCGGATCGAATATCGGCGATGGCGGCGCCGTTGATCGCGATGCGGTAGATATTGGCGCTGCCGACGAAGTTCGCTGGCCGGTAGAAATAGACTACCGCCTTGTTGCGCGGCACCGTCAGCGGCGCCTCCTGCACCTGCGGCGGCGCGTTGGCGGGCGGCGCGGTGGCCGGTCCGGTTTCCGGAACACAGGCCGCGGCCAGCAAGGCGACGGGAATGACGCTGGCGATACGGAACATGGCCGGTTTTCTCCTCTCGGCGTGGCTACGAGGCAGAAGTCTAGACCGCGCCCTTCAATGTAGGTGTTGATCCCGATCAAGCCCCGCTTCAGCGGTCCGTCGCCTCAGCCGCGCCGTTTCGCCCGCAGGGTCGGATCGGCCTGGGTCGGGTCTTCGGGCCAGGGATGCTTGGGATAGCGGCCGCGCATGTCCTTGCGGACGTCGGCATAGGACGAGGCCCAGAAGCCCGGCAGATCCATCGTCACCTGCACCGGCTTGCCGGCCGGCGACAGCAGGGTCAGGCGCAGGGGCAGGCGCCTGGGGCCGACCGTCGGGTGTTCGGTGACGCCGAAGAGCTCCTGCAATCGCAGTTCGATCCCCGGCGCCGCGCCGGAATAGTCGATCGGCACCTTGCGGCCGAGCGGGGTGGTGAAATGGGCCGGTGCGAGGCGGTCGAGCAGCTGCATCTGCTCCCAGCTGAGGCTCTGGCGCAGCGGCTCCAGCAGGTCGAGCGCGGCGAGGTCTGCGGCGCTCTTGCGCCCCGCCAGGTGGGGCAGGAGCCAGTCGTCGAGCCGCGCCATCAGACCGGCATCGGACATGTCGGGCAGATCGGCGCCCTGGCCGCGCAGCAGCTCGACCCGGGCGCGGAAGCGGCGGGCGGCGGGCGAGAAGCCGAGGGCGTCGAGGCCGAGATCGCGGACGCCGTCGGCGGCGGCACGGGCGACGGCCTCGGGCGGGGCGTCGGGCCAGGTCCGGTCGTCGAGGACGAGGGCGCCGAAGACCTCCTGCCTGCGGGTCACGACGCGGCGGTCGCGCTTGGACCAGTCGCAGACCTCGCGCCAGTGGATCTGGTCGGCATAGAGCGCGCGCAGCCCGGCCTCGGAGATCGTCGCCGCCTGGCGGATGCGGGCCTCGCGCGTGTCGCCGTCGAGATTGGGGACGACGATCAGGCGGGCGCCGGCCAGCGGGTCGGCCTCGTCCATCATCGCCCCCTTGCCGCCCGACAGCACCCAGCGCGGCGTCTCGCCCTTGCGGCGCAGCCCGACCCGGTCGGGATAGGCCAGTGCCGCCATCTCGCCCGGCTCCAGCCCGGCATCGGGGGTCTTGACCATGCGGGCCAGCCGTTTCGCCTCGGCCCTGATCCGTTCGATCACGCCGCGATCCGCCGGCCAGGGGTGGCGGTCGGCATAGGCGCGGGGATCGGCGATCGCTCGTAGCCGCAGCGCCAGGTCGACCGGGGCGCCGCGGGAGAGCGGGTCGCGTTCCTCCAGCAGCGCGGCGAGCGGGGCGGCGGAAGGGCCGGCGCGCAGCAGCATGTGGCCGAGCCGGGGATGCAGCGGCAGGGCGGCGAGGGCGCGGCCGTGATCGGTGATCGCGCCGGCGGCGTCGAGGGCACCGAGCTCGGTCAGCAATGTCCGCGCTTCGGCGAAGGCGCCCGGGTTCGGCGGGGTCAGGAAGGCCAGATCGTCCGTCCCGCGCGCGCCCCACAGCGCCAGTTCCAGCGCCAGGCCGGTGAGGTCGGCGGTCTCGATCTCGGCCGGGGCGAAGCCGGGCAGGGCACCCTCCTCGCCCTTGGTCCAGAGCCGGAAGCACACCCCCGGCGCCACCCGGCCGGCGCGGCCGCGGCGCTGTTCGGCCTCGGCCCGGCTGACCTTTTCGGTCACCAGCCGCGACATGCCGGAATTGGGGTCGAAGCGGGCGCGGCGGGCGCGGCCGGCATCGACGACGACGCGGATGTCCTGGATCGTCAGCGATGTCTCGGCGATGGCGGTGGCCAGCACCACCTTGCGGCCTTCCTGCGCCGGGGCGATGGCGGCGCGCTGGGCGGCGAACTCCATCGCGCCGTAAAGCGGGCGCAGGGTGCAGTCGGCGGGCAGCCGGCCCTTGAGCAGGGTTTCCGTGCGCCGGATCTCGCCCTCGCCGGGCAGGAAGACCAGCACGCCGCCCTCGGTCTCGGCGACGGCCCGTTCGACCAGCCCGGCCACGGCCTCGGGCAGGCGGGCGCGGGGGGCGAGCGGGCGGTCGAGCCAGCGCGTCTCGACCGGGAAGGCGCGGCCCTGAGAGGTGACGACCGGGGCGTCGCCCATCATCGCCGCCACCGGCTCGGCGTCGAGCGTGGCGGACATCACCAGCAGCAGCAGGTCGTCGCGCAGGGCGCCGCGCAGCTCCCAGGTCAGGGCGAGGCCGAGATCGGCATTGAGCGAGCGTTCATGGAATTCGTCGAAGACGACGGCGCCGATGCCGTCGAGCGACGGGTCGGACTGGATCATCCTTGTCAGGATGCCCTCGGTGACGACCGCGATGCGGGTCTCGCTCGAGGTCCTGGTCTCGCCACGGATGCGGTAGCCGACGGTTCTGCCCACCGGCTCGCCCAGCGTCTCGGCCATGCGCTCGGCGGCGGCGCGGGCGGCGAGGCGGCGGGGTTCGAGCATGACCAGCTTGCCGGCGAAGAGGCCGGCATCGAGCAGCGCCAGCGGTACCCGCGTCGTCTTGCCGGCGCCGGGCGGGGCCTGCAGCACGGCGCGGCCGGCCCGGCGCAGGGCGGCGGTCAGCTCGGGCAGGGCGGCGTCGATGGGAAGCGTGTCGGCCATGGCGCGGTTATCGGCGTTTCGGCGCGGCTTGGCCAGAGCGGGTGATGATCGGAGGTTCCGCCCGGCGATTGCGCCGGGCAGGCAGGCGCTGCCCTTCTCTCCTCGCTCGACCGCTTCACAAGGCTGGACATGGCCGCCATGCCAAGAGACAACGGCTCCCGAGCAGGCACCGGAGGCAGGACATGGATATCGACGATCTGGCGCAGCGCATCCAATCGGGCGACCGCAGGGCGCTGGCCCGGGCGATCACGCTGGTCGAGAGCGGCCGCGCCGATCATCGCGAGATGGCGGCCGAGTTGCTTGACCGGCTGGCGGGCTCGGGCCGGCAGGCGCTGCGCATCGGCCTTTCCGGCACGCCCGGTGTCGGCAAGTCGACCTTCATCGAGTCCTTCGGCCTGATGCTCACCGGCCAGGGGTTGCGCGTCGCGGTGCTGGCGGTCGATCCGTCCTCGGCCCGCTCGGGCGGCTCGATCCTCGGCGACAAGACCCGGATGGAGCGCCTCAGCCGCGACCGCAACGCCTTCATCCGGCCCTCGCCGAGCCAGGCCCAGATGGGGGGCGTCGCCCGCCGCACGCGCGAGGCGATCGCGCTGTGCGAGGCGGCGGGCTTCGACGTGGTGCTGATCGAGACGGTCGGCGTCGGCCAGTCGGAAACCATGGTGGCCGAGATGTCGGACCTGTTCGTGCTGCTGCTGGCCCCGGCCGGCGGCGACGAGTTGCAGGGGGTCAAGCGCGGTATCATGGAGATCGCGGACCTGATCCTCGTCAACAAGGCCGACGGCGCGCTGAAGGAAACCGCGACGCGGACCTGCGCCGATTACGCCGGGGCGCTGCGGCTGCTGCGCAAGCGGGCGCAGGACCCGGAGGGCTTTCCCAAGGCGATCACGGTTTCGGCGCTGGAGGAACACGGGCTTGAGCGGGCCTGGGACGAGATGCAGGCGCTGGCGGACTGGCGCCGCGAACACGGGCATTTCGACGCCCGCCGGGCCGAGCAGGCGCGCGGCTGGTTCGAGGAAGAGGTCCATCTCGGCCTGCTGGCGCGGCTCGAGCGCGACCCGGCGCTGAAGGCGCGGATGGCCGAGCTGGGCGCCGCGGTGGCCGAGGGCCGGGCGGCGCCGGCGCGGGCGGCAGCCGAGCTGCTGGCGGCGCTCGAGGGGCGCTGAACCGGGTTCATATATCAGTCAGGCCAATGTCACGCCGCATATGCGGAGGCAGGCGACGCAAGCCGTGCATCCGGGCGCGCCGCGGCTGCGGCGCGCGCTTTTGCGATTGGCGGAATATCCTTTTCAGAAAGGACAGGTCAGGCGGGCGGATCAGGGTTTGCGTGGTCATGACGGGTTTCCTTTGCTTGGCTGAGAACCCTGATATGGCGCCGGGAGGGCTGGAGAACCAATCGAACCTGGGCTATCAGGCATAAGGAGGTTTTATGCCATGCCCGCCGCGCCGCTTGCCCCTCTGCCGCCCCTTGCCGCGATCCGTGCCTTCGAGGCCGCGGCCCGCCACCGCAGCTTCACCCGCGCCGCCGAGGAACTGGGAATGACCCAGGCGGCGGTCAGCTATCAGGTCAAGGTGCTGGAGGACCGGGTCGGCGTGCCGCTGTTCCGGCGCCGGGCGCGCGGCGTGTCGCCGACGCCCGAGGGCGCCCGGCTGGCGGCCCGCGCCGGCGAGGCGCTGGAGATCCTGCGCGACGCCTATGCCGAGGCGCGGCAGGACAGCGACCAGACGCTGGTGATCTCGGTCGTCGCCACCTTCGCGACCCATGTGCTGGCGCCAAGGCTGGGCCGGTTCCAGATCGCCCATCCCGAGATCACGACGCGGGTCGATGTCGATCAGCGGCTGGCCGACCTGGCGGCCGGCGAGGCGACGGTGGCGATCCGGACCGGCAAGGGCGTCTGGCCCGGGCTGCACGCCGACCGGCTGATGCGGGCGGGCTTCACCCCGATGGTCAGCCGTGGCTTCCTCGACCGCCACGGCCCGCTGACCGATCCGGCGCAGCTGCTGCAATTGCCGCTGGTCGATCCGGCCGATCCCGACTGGGCGCGCTGGTTCGCCGCCGCCGGGGTCGAGCGGCCCGCCGCGGCCGCTGGCCAGCGCAGCAGTTTCGGCACCCAGGTGCTGCAGGCGCAGGCGGTGCTGGCCGATCAGGGCGCCGGGCTGCTGTCGCCGCCCTTCTTCGGCGAGGCGCTGCGGCGGGGCGACCTGGTGAGACCGTTCGGGATCGAGATCGACAACGATGTCGATATCTGGCTGGTCTATCCCGAACGGCGCCGCAACGCCCCGGCGGTGCGGGCGTTCCGGGCCTGGATACTGGAGGAGATGGCGCAGATCGGGGCGGCGTGAGCGCCCTCAGCCGCCATGCGCCGCGCGGCTGTCCGCAGGGGCCTGGGCGCGGTCGTCGAGCCCGTAGTCGCGGATCACCCCGGCGACGCGCAGCCGGTAATCGGCGAAGACGCCGGATCGGCCGGCGGCCTGGGCCCGGCGATGGCTGTCCCGTTCGCGCCAGGCCTGCACCGCCGCCTCGTCGCGCCAGAAGGACAGCGACAGCAGCTTGCCCGGCGTCGTCAGGCTCTCGAAGCGTTCGACCGAGAGGAAACCGTCGGCCTGTTCGAGGTCGGCGCGCAGGGCGGCGGCGGTGGCCAGGTAGGCCTCGCGCTGGCCCGGGGCCGGGCTCACTTCGAATATCACCGCGATCATGGCGCGTCTCCTTTCCGGCTCTGGGCGGGCGGGCCTTGTGCCCCCCTTTGTGCTCCCATGTGCCCCCCCCTTGTGCCCGCGGGGCTCGGCGCCCATCATAGGCGCGCGCGCCGCGGGGGCCAGAGCCCGTGGCCGGCCCCGAGGCGGATTCCCTGTCCTGAATCGCTTGACGCCCCGCGGGATTCCCCCTAAACGGCGCGGATGGAATTCGGCGCATGGCCCTTGGCCGTGCCCTATGATGTTTACGACACGAAGGATCAAGACGATGTCGCGCGTCTGCGAACTGAGCGGTAAGGGCCCGATGACTGGCAACAACGTCAGCCACGCCAACAACAAGACCCGTCGGCGCTTTCTGCCGAATCTGAACGATGTCACCCTGCTGTCCGAGACCCTCGGCCAGTCGTTCAAGCTGCGCGTCGCGGCTTCGGCGCTGCGCTCGGTCGACCACCGCGGCGGGCTCGACGCCTACCTCGCCAAGGCGAAGGACGAAGAGCTGTCGCCGAAGGCGCTGAAGATCAAGAAAGAGATCGCGAAGGCCCAAGCCTCCGCCTGATCCGACCGTTCGCGACACGGTTGACCGGCCCTGCCAAGCGGCGGGGCCGTTTGCATTGCGTGCGGATTTCACCGCCGCGGCCGCCTTTGCGGCTTTCCTCCCTCACCGCGACGTGACTAGAGTGCGGCCATGACCCGGCGCGCGCTTCGCACTCTGCTGCCTCTCGCCCTGTCGCTCGTCCTGGCGGCGACCGGCCTCACCATGGCCGTCGCCCGGGGCCAGGCGCGGGTCGCCGGCAAGATCGTGGTCTGCTCGGGCTACGGGCTGACGACGATCTATGTCGACGAGAACGGCAAGGAAGTCCCCAAGGTCCATATCTGTCCCGATTGCGTGCTGGCGCTGATGGCGGCGCTGGCGGTCGAGGCGCCGCAGCTGGTCCGGCCCGAGACGCGGATGGCGCGGCTGACGGCGCCGGAACGGCGGCTGGCGGCCTCGCGCCCGGGCTGCCCCCATTGCGCCCGCGATCCGCCGCTGTCGGCCTGAGCCACCTTCACCGACATAACCAAGGACAGGACAAGCCATGTTCATGAAACCGATTCTGGCCGCCGCCGCGGTCGCCTTCGCCCTGCCGGCCCTTGCCGGGGACATCACCATCAAGGACGCTTACGCCCGCGCCTCGACGCCGGTGTCGAAGTCCGGCGCCGCCTTCATGGTGATCGAGAATGCCGCCGACCAGCCGGACCAGCTGATCGCCGCGCGCTCTGACATCGCCGCCAAGCTGGAACTGCACACCCACAAGCAGGACGCCAACGGGGTGATGCACATGATGGAGGTGCCCGGCGGCTTTCCGATCCCGGCCCATGGCAGCCATGTGCTGGCCCGGGGCGGCGACCACATCATGCTGCTGGGGCTGCACAAGGGGCTCACGCAGGGGGAGACGTTCAAGATCACCCTGACCTTCAGGAACGCCGGCGACGTTACCGTCGAGGTGCCGGTGGACCTGAAACGGATGCCGAAGATGGGTGGCATGAAGATGGACAACTGAGCCGCAGGGGGCTTCACGGCGCAGGGTGGCCCCGCGGGGCCGCCCTGTCGCGTTGCGGGGCGGAAAGCGACATCCAGGTCGCGGATATGCGGGACGGGGCCGCGATCCGCGCTATGTTGCTTCTCTTTCGAGGAGACCCGTTCCGTGTTCGCCATTCACACCATTCCCGACGCCTTCACCCCCGCCGAATGCGCCCGCATCGTCGCGCTCGCCCACCAGGACGACCTGGCCGAGGCCGGCCTGGTCGGCCGCGTCAGCGATCACAACATCCGCCGCGCCGAGCTGGCCTGGCTCGACGAGCGCGCCGGCAGCGACTGGGTGATGGAGCGGATTATCCGGCTGGTCTCGGCCGTGAACCGCGCGGCCTTCGGCTTCGACCTGAGCGAATTCGCCGAGAGCCCGCAGGTCGCCCGCTACGGCGCCGAGCGCGAGGGCCATTTCGGCTGGCATTCCGACATCGGCGACGGCCCGGTGGCGCGCAAGCGCAAGCTGACCATGGTGGTGCAGCTGAGCGCCGCCGACGCCTATGACGGCGGGGTGCTGGAGCTGCGGCCCGACCTTGCCGTGCGCGCGGCCGAACGCTGGCAGGGCGCGGCGGTGCTGTTTCCCAGCTTCATGCTGCACCGGGTGACGCCGGTGACGCGCGGCGAGCGCCATTCGCTGACGATCTGGGCGCACGGTCCGGCGTTTCGCTGACCCCCGAGGCCGGGCAGGGGCGGGCGGGCCGCGCGCGCCCGCGAGGGGCCCGCGCGGCCCGGGGCCTCCGGCGGGGATATTTTCGTGAAGATGAAAGGGATCAGGGGGCGAGGAGCGCGCTCACCCAGGCGGGGACGAGCTCGGTCGCCGGGCCGCGGCGGGTCTCGTCGAAATCGGTCGCGGTGTCGGACGGGTCGAGATTGAGTTCCAGCGTCCGGGCACCGAACAGGGCGGCCTCGCGCACGAAACCGGCGGCGGGGTAGACATTGCCGCTGGTGCCGATGGCGACAAAGAGGCCGGCGCGGTCCAGGGTGCGGTCGATTTCCGCCATGTGGTAGGGGATTTCGCCGAACCAGACGATGTCGGGCCGGGTGGCAGCGGCGCCGCAGGCAGGGCAGGGATCGGCGGCGTGCATCTCAAGCGGCGCCGGCCAGCGGTGGCCGCAGGCGGCGCAGAGGGCGCGGGAGAGCTCCCCGTGCATGTGCAGGACGTTGCGGCTGCCGGCGCGTTCGTGCAGGTCGTCGACATTCTGGGTGACGATCAGGACCTCGCCGGGCCAGTCGCGTTCCAGCCGGGCGAGCGCGTCATGGGCGGCGTTGGGCGCCGCGGTGGCGCAATTGGCGCGCCGCGCGTTGTAGAAGGCGTGCACCAGCGCCGGGTTGCGGGCGAAGCCCTCGGGCGTGGCGACCGCGTTCAGGTCGTAGCGGGTCCAGAGCCCGTCAACGTCGCGGAACGTGCCCAGCCCGCTTTCGGCCGAGATGCCGGCGCCGGTGAGGATGACGATCGTGTCGCGGGGCATCGGGCTTCCCCCTGTTCGGGCTTTCTGGCACAAGGATCGCCGAAGGAGAGCCCGATGACCAGCCGTATCCTCTTTGTCTGCCTTGGCAATATCTGCCGCTCGCCCTCGGCCGAGGGGGTTTTCCGCGCGCTGTCCGAAGAGGCGGGGAAGGCGCTGGAGATCGACAGCTGCGGCACCGGCGACTGGCATGTCGGCAAGGCGCCCTACGGCCCGGCGATCGCGGCGGCGGCCGCGCGCGGCTATGACCTGACGCCGCTGCGGGCGCGGCAGCTGGACGTGGCGGATTTCGACCACTTCGACCTGATCCTGGCGATGGACGAAGCCAACCGGGCCGATATCGAGGCGCTGCGGCCGGCCGGGAACAGGACGCCGGTGCGGCTGTTCCTCGATTACGCGCCCGAGACCGGCGTGGCCGAGGTGCCCGACCCCTATTACACCCGCGATTTCGACGCGGCGCTCGACCTGGTCGAGGCGGCGAGCCGGGGGCTGCTGGCCAGCCTTTAGGCGGCCTGCCCCGGTCTTTGCGCCCCGTGTCCCGGGCCTAGTCGCCGCACATGGCGACGGCGGTCTCGCCGAAATTCTGGTAGCGGTCCCAGAAGGCGTTGTCGCGGTCGGAGGAGGATTGCCGGACCTCCTGCGCCTTGTGCGGATCGCTGAAGAAGCGGGCGGCGCGGCGCTGGTCGCTGTGGCGCAGGGTGATGTCGGCGGCCTGCTGGATGCAGCCGCAGAGGGCGGCGGTGGCCGGACGGTCGGAGTTCTTGCAGGCGGCCTCGATCGGGCCCGCGTGAAGCGCCGGCGCCGAGGCAAGGGTGACCACGGTGGCGCAGACAAGTTTCTTCATATGCTGCCTCGTTCCGTTGGGCGCGGGTTGCTCCCGCTGCCGGGTGACGGGCGGATTATGGCGATCGCGGCGCGGTTTTTCAATTCCGCCAAAGGTCGCATGAGAAGGGCCGGCCGCGCCGCGCAAGCGAACGTGACCGGCCCCTGGGGCCGTTCGGCCGGGGATTAGCTGACGGGGCTGGCCGCGTAGCCGGCCTCGGCCAGCGCCGCCACCAGCGCCTCGGGCGCGGCGGAGCTGGCGACCTCGGCGGTGCGGCTGTCGAGATCGACGGCGACCTGCGCGCCGGCATCGAGCCCGGTTATGGCGCCCTCGACGGCGGCCTTGCAATGGCCGCAGGACATCTCGGGGATCGACAGTTTCAGTTTGTCCGACATGGGGAACCTCTCGGGGTGAGTCCGTTACGGGCGGAAGATGGAGGTTCCTGTTGGGGGAAGGTCAAGGGGCGAGGGAGATTTGTTGCGAACTCAATCAGTCATAGCATTTCCGTAGGAAATGTCCTACATTGTACCTATGATCTGAACGCGGGCACACTCGCTAGTAGGATCGTCCCGGCGGGCAGGAAACTGCCCGCCCTTTCTATAAGGTCACGATTCCCAACGGATTTGAGCGTGAGGCATGAGTGTTGAGGACAGGTGCTAGGCGGTCATAGTAGCGAGTTGCCCCAGATTTTCTCACATACGAATTAGGGTGGTGTCGTTGGTGGAGGAAGTACGCGACAACGTCGCATGCCTGTATGGGAAGAGAGCGAGCGGAGTTGCGCGGAGACGGATCCTCGATCACTCTAAGTATGGGGATATTTCGATAACCAACGCCCCCAGTATTGGGAATAGGATTATAGACATTCATCTTTCTCATGATTTGATTTAGGCGATTGCCGTTTGTGGCGTCTGTAAATACCTTTCCATACGATCTCTTGTATCCGCCTGGGAAGTTTCCGTGTGCTAAGGTATTCTCAAATCTTTGGAACAAAGTGCTCCATGCCGCTGCAAAGATGTCATATTGTGATGGCTTGCCCCGCTTGTCGACAACAACGCCGGTGATAGAGATGAAGTTCAGCTTTGCCAACTCGTCTAGGTAGTTGCGCAAGATGGCCAAGCGGGCGTGCTTTGCAATGCCAAAGGAGCTATGCCGAATTAGTTTGACTGCATGTAGCTCACTTCGCACGGGGAAACCATAAACATTCTTAATGGTGCGTCGAAATTTCATGTTCGCATTAATAAAATTCCGCCACTCGCTTTCGTGAATGACAATTCCTGAAAGACAGAAGAAATCCGACTGGGCGGTGTTGTTCCCCGGATCCCCGCTTTCGTCTACATACATTAGATACATGGTACAGCCTGCAGAAAACTCTTATCGGGACGCACCACCACATCCTCAGGCGCATTCCGGCAGTCAAAATTCGACTTGAGGTAGTAGAGCAGGCGAAGAGGCTACATTCAAGCGTGCGATTGGTGGCGACGTGCTTGTGCGTCCAGAAAGAAAAGAAAACCAGTGACTGTTCGGGCGTTGCTCAAGCAGAGGAGTGGGATGATGATCTTGGTGTTCGATCAACAGCCTCCTCACCCATCCATCTTCAACGCATTGATGAACGCCTGCTGCGGAATTTCCACCTTGCCGAACTGGCGCATCTTCTTCTTGCCCGCCTTCTGCTTCTCGAGCAGCTTCTTCTTCCGGGTGACGTCGCCGCCGTAGCATTTCGCGGTCACGTCCTTGCGCATCGCGGCGATGGTTTCGCGGGCGATGATGCGGCCGCCGATGGCGGCCTGGATCGGGATCTTGAACATGTGGCGCGGGATCAGCTCTTTCAGCTTCTCGCACATCGCCCGGCCGCGCATCTCGGCCCGGTCGCGGTGGACCATCATCGACAGGGCGTCGACCGGCTCGTCATTCACCAGCACCGACATCTTGACCAGGTTGTCCTGGCGGTAGCCGGTGATCTGGTAATCGAAGCTGGCATAGCCCTTGGTGACCGACTTGAGCCGGTCGTAGAAGTCGAACACGACCTCGTTCAGCGGCAGGTCGTAGACCACCATGGCGCGGCTGCCCGCGTAGCTGAGGTCGAGCTGGAGGCCGCGGCGCTCCTGGCACAGCTTGAGCACGTCGCCGAGGAAGTCGTCGGGCACCATGATGGTGGCCTTGATCCGCGGCTCCTCGATATGGTCGATATTGGCCGGGTCGGGCATGTCGGCGGGGTTGTGCAGCTCGATCATCTGCCCGTCGCGCATGTAGATCTGGTAGACGACCGAGGGCGCGGTGGTGATCAGGTCGACATCGTATTCGCGTTCCAGCCGGTCGCGGATGACCTCGAGATGGAGCAGGCCGAGGAAGCCGCAGCGGAAACCGAAGCCGAGCGCGGCCGAGGTCTCCATCTCGTAGCTGAAGGAGGCGTCGTTGAGGGCCAGCTTCTCGATCGCCTCGCGCAGGTTCTCGAAATCGGCGGCGTCGACCGGGAACAGGCCGCAGAAGACCACCGGCTGGGCCGGCTTGAAGCCGGGCAGCGGCGCGGCGCATTGCTTCTTCTCGTGGGTGATGGTGTCGCCGACGCGGGTGTCGCGGACCTGCTTGATCGAGGCGGTGAAGACGCCGATCTCGCCCGGGCCCAGTTCGGCGATGTCGACCATCTGCGGCTTGAGCACGGCGAGCTTGTCGAGCTTGTAGGTCGCCTTGGTCTTCATCATCCGGATCGTGTCGCCCTTGCGGATGACCCCGTCCATCACCCGGATCAGGACGACGACGCCGAGATAGGCGTCGTACCAGCTGTCGACCAGCATCGCCTTGAGTGGTGCGTCGCGGTCGCCCTTGGGCGCGGGCAGGCGGTGGACGATGGCCTCGAGCACGTCGGGAATGCCCATGCCGGACTTGGCCGAGATCGGGATCGCTTCGGAGGCGTCGATGCCGATGACGTCCTCGATCTGTTCCTTGACCCGGTCGGGCTCGGCCGCCGGCAGGTCGATCTTGTTCAGCACCGGGACGATCTCGTGATCCGCGTCGATCGCCTGGTAGACGTTGGCCAGCGTCTGCGCCTCGACCCCCTGGGAGGCGTCGACGACCAGCAGCGAGCCCTCGACGGCGCGCATCGAGCGGCTGACCTCGTAGGCGAAGTCGACATGGCCGGGGGTGTCGATCAGGTTGAGGATATAGGTGTTGCCGTCCTTGGCCGGGTATTCGATCCGGACCGAGTTGGCCTTGATGGTGATGCCGCGCTCGCGCTCGATGTCCATCGCGTCGAGCAGCTGGGCCTTCATGTCGCGTTCGGCCACCGTGCCGGTGAGCTGGATCAGCCGGTCGGCAAGGGTGGATTTGCCGTGGTCGATATGCGCCACGATGGAGAAATTGCGGATGCGGTCGAGATCGGTCATGGCGCGCATATGAGCAGGAATCAGGGGCCGGTCAAGCGGGGTCGACCGGCCGCGTGCGGGCTCGTGCGCAGTATTGCCCCGGCCGGGGCAATTTACATGTCCTTCTGGACCTTCTTGGCCGAGGAGGTGATCGCCGTGCCGGCCTTCTGGATGTCCTTGCCCGCGCCCTGGACGGTTTCGCAGGCGGCGAGGCCGAGGACGGCGGTGAGAACAAGGGCGATACGGATCATGCGGAAGGCTCCTGTTGCGGTCTGTGCCGCGGAAGTGACGCTGTCTTCCCGGTTTTGTCAACTCTCCGGCGGCCGCGCTGGCAGGGATGTGTATTAGGCAGGTGTTAACCGTGGCGCGGCGAGGCTGGCCCGGTCCACCACGCTGCGAGGGGTTCGATGCGGCTTGCCCTGGTCCTGCTTGTCCTGTCCGCGCTGGCCGGCTGCGCCGCCTCGCCGGCACCGCCCTTCTTCGGCGCGCAGCGGCAGCAGGTGACGCGCGGCGGCCACGACTACGTGCTCTACCGCCGTGGCGACCGGGTCGAGGTGATCCGCCTCGGCTATGCCCGGCCCGGCGAACATCGTGCGATCCGCGCCACCATGCTCTCCCTGATCCCGGAGCTGACCGGCTGCCGGCCGTGGAAACACAGCCTGCACGGCGACAGCGGCGAGATGCGCGGCCGGCTCGTCTGCCCTGCCGGCTGACCCCCGCGTCGGGAAACTTGATTCGGATCAAAGAGGGGCCTGTGGCCCTGTGCAACAAGGGGGATCTGAGGTCACGGCTCTGTGAAGGAGGGTCCCGGATGCACAAGCTGATCCTGATCTACTCGGTTCTGGCGCCGGCGGTGATCAGCCAATGCGTGCTGCTGGCCCTGGTGATCGGCTTCACCACGCTGACGCCCTATCTGGCCGCCGCGGGACTGGGGCTGGCGCTGTCGGCGCCGCTGTCCTGGTATGCAAGCCGCGCCCTGGGCTGAAAATCTCCGGATGAATTGCGCCTTTGCGCGACGGAAGCGGGCGGGCGCCGCGTATCATCTCTCAGGCAATCGAAGATAACAGGAGGAAGGATGTCCACCGTTACGGGATATTCCAAGGGCCAGATCCGTCTGCACTGGATCGTGGCCGCGCTGATCGTCATTCAATACGTGTTTCATGACGCGATCTCGCACGCCTGGCGGGCGATCGGTCGCGGGCTGGAGGTCGAGTTCAGCCCGATGATCCTGCTGCATGTCGTCGCCGGGGTGGCGATCGGGCTGCTGGCCCTCTGGCGGCTGGCGATCCGGGCCCGGCGCGGCGCGCCCAAGCCGCCGGCCGGCGGCAACCCGGTCCAGGACCTGCTGGCGGCGGCGGTGCATTGGCTGCTCTACGCGCTGATGCTGGCACTGCCGCTGACTGGCCTGATCGCCTGGTTCGGCGGCGTGCGCAGCATGGGCGAGGCGCATGAGCTGCTCAAGGGCGTGCTGCTGATCCTGGTCGGGCTGCACGTGCTGGGGGCGCTGGTGCACCAGTTCGTGCTCAAGGACGGGCTGATGCTGCGGATGAAGCGCCCGGCGGATTAATCCGCCGGCGCCTCCGCGGCCTCCTCGGTGGCATCGTCGGCGAGAAAGGCGGCGACCGCCGCCTCGAACTCGCGCGGCTTCTCGGCATGCAGCCAGTGGCCCGCGCCCTCGATGGTTTCGAACCGCGCCTGCGGGAACAATGCGGTGATGCGGGCGTGATGCTCGGGCCGCACATAGCTCGACCGCTCCCCGGTCAGGAACAGCGTCGGCCCCTCGAACCGGCTCGCCACGCCGGGCCAGCCGATGATGCGGTCCATCTCGGCTTCGAGCACGTCCAGGTTGAGTCGCCAGCGCGGCGGCTCCGCCCGCAGATCGAGCGACTGCAGCAGGAAGGCCCGGGTGCCGGGATCCTCGATCGTGGCCGACAGGCGGCGGTCGGCTTCGGTCCGGGTCGTCAGGTCGGTCAGGTCGAGCCCGCGCATGGCGTGGATCAGGTGGTTTTGGCTGTGGCTATAGGCGACCGGAGCGATATCGGCCACGATCAGCCGCCGCACCATGGCGGGACGGGTCAGCGCCAGCATCATCGCCGCCTTGCCGCCCATCGAGTGGCCCAGCAGATCGACCTGCCCGCCATGCATCGAAATGACCGCCGCCAGGTCGCCCGCCAGCCCCTCGTAGCTGTGGGTCGATCGCCACGGGCTCGTGCCATGGTTGCGCATGTCGACGGTGATGACCTGGCGGTCGGAACTCAACCTGCGGGAGATTACACCCCAGTTGCGGGCCGAGCCGAACAGGCCGTGGACGATCAGCAGGGGCGGGGCGGCACCGGGCCGGCCCTGAAGGACGGTTGTCAGCATGATGAGGTAATACAGCTTTCTCCGGAACCAGCGCAACAGCGGATGCTGCAACGCAGATTCTTCCTCCACTCTTGCCCCCGTTTCGCCTATCATGGCGTGGTTTCCGAATGTGATTTACGAGAAGGCGAAGATCCATGAGTGCGATTACCGTGCAGCAGATGGCGGACCGTGTTGCCGAGTTGATGGACAGCCGACTGCAGGTCCGGGGCAAGGGGCTCGCGGCAAAGTTGCAGAATGGTGGGCGCAACCTTCCGCGCGACGTGCGCGCGAATGCCGAATTCCTGGTCGAGGCCGCGACCATGGCGAAGAATCCCAAGCTTCTACCGCAGATTGACGAGGTCAGGGTCGCCGAGGCCTACAATTCCTGCCTGCGCCACCTGACGGCGATCAGCCGGCACGACCGTCGCAAGGCGCTGGCCCGCAGCATCGGTGCCAATATCGCCTTCAGCCTGCTGGTGGTTTTCGCCCTGCTGATCACCGTGCTGGTCTGGCGTGGTTTCCTCTGAGCGGGGTCTTCGCGTCCGCGCGAGGCGCGTCTTGCGGGCGGCTTGCCCGTGCCGGGGACAGGTGGCGGGGCAGCGCCATCACACGCCCATCCGCGCCGCCAGCGCGGCGGGCGCGCGGTCGGGCTCCGCCGCCGGGGCGGCAGAGCCCGTGCTTCGGCTCTCAGAGCTCGGGATAGACGGGGAAGCGGGCGCAGAGCCGGGCGACCTCGGCCTTGACCTTGGCCTCGACCTCGGCATTGCCCTCTTCGCCATTCGCGGCCAGCCCGTCGACCACCTCGACGATCCAGTCGGCGATCTGGCGGAACTCGGCCTCGCCGAAGCCGCGGGTGGTGCCGGCCGGGGTGCCCAGGCGGACACCCGAGGTCACGGTCGGCTTTTCCGGGTCGAAGGGAATGCCGTTCTTGTTGCAGGTGATATGGGCGCGGCCGAGCGCATGCTCGGTGGCGTTGCCCTTCACCCCCTTGGGCCGCAGGTCGACCAGCATGACATGGGTGTCGGTGCCGCCGGTGACGATGTCGAGCCCGCCCTTCATCAGCTGGTCGGCCAGCGCCTGGGCGTTCTTGACCACCTGCGCGGCATAGGCCTTGAACTCGGGCCGCAGCGCCTCGCCGAAGGCTACCGCCTTGGCGGCGATGACATGCATCAGCGGCCCGCCCTGGATGCCCGGGAAGATCGCCGAGTTGACCTTCTTGGCGATCGCCTCGTCATTGGTCAGGATCATGCCGCCGCGCGGGCCGCGCAGGGTCTTGTGCGTCGTCGTGGTGGCGACATCGGCATGGGGGAAGGGCGAGGGATGGACGCCCCCGGCGACGAGGCCGGCGAAATGGGCCATGTCGACCATCAGCAGGGCGCCGACGCTGTCGGCGATCTCGCGGAACTTGGCGAAGTCGATCACCCGCGGCACGGCCGAGCCGCCGGCGATGATCAGCTTGGGCTGGTGTTCCTGCGCCAGCTGGGCGACCTGGTCGTAGTCGATCTGCTGGTCCTGCGGACGGACGCCGTATTGCACCGCGTTGAACCACTTGCCCGACTGGTTGGGCGCGGCGCCGTGGGTCAGGTGGCCGCCCGAGGCGAGGTTCATGCCGAGGATGGTCTCGCCCGGCTTCAGGAGCGCATTGAACACGCCCTGGTTGGCCTGGCTGCCCGAATGGGGCTGGACGTTGGCGAAGCCACAGCCGAACAGCTCCTTGGCGCGGTCGATGGCCAGGTTCTCGGCAATGTCGACATACTGGCAGCCGCCATAGTAGCGCCGGCCCGGGTAACCCTCGGCATACTTGTTGGTCATGACCGAGCCCTGGGCCTCCATCACCGCCGCCGAGACGATGTTCTCCGAGGCGATCAGCTCGATCTCGTCGCGCTGGCGGCCAAGTTCGGCACGGATGGCGCCGAAGATCTCGGGATCGCGGCTCTTGAGCTCTTCGGTGAAGAAGCCGGCATCATGCGCGGCGTTGGTCGGGGCGTCCATGGGCGTCTCCTGAACAGGTCTGCAGGCGGGGTTTGGCGCTGTTTATCGCAAGCGGCGCGGGTTCAAAAGCCTGTAAGCGACCGGTTGCGCTGTTGCGGCGCCGCGCCGCGTCTCCGGGGCGGGGCTTGTGTTTCGCATCGGCGCGGGCGATGACTTTCGGAAACAGCGGGGGGAGGCCATGGCCAGGCGTCGGAAAATCGCCTTCAGGGCAAGCGAGACCGAGATCGCCCGCGCGGCGCTGAAGCGGCTGGTCGAGCGCTACGGCGATGCGCCGGTTGCCGAGGCCGAGGTGATCGTCGCGCTGGGCGGCGACGGCTTCATGCTGCACACGCTGCACGACACCGAGACGCTGGACCTGCCGGTCTACGGCATGAATTGCGGCACCATCGGCTTCCTGATGAACGAGTTCACCGAGTACGAGCTGAGCGCGCGGCTCGACGCGGCCGAGGAGACAGTGATCAACCCGCTGGCGATGCGGGCGCTCGACGCCAAGGGCGAAGAGCACCACGCGCTGGCCATCAACGAGGTCAGCCTGCTGCGCGCCGGGCCGCAGGCGGCCAAGCTGCGGATCAGCGTCGACGACAAGGTCCGGATGGAGGAACTGGTCTGCGACGGCGCGCTGCTGTCGACGCCGGCGGGCTCGACCGCCTACAACTACTCGGCCCACGGCCCGATCCTGCCGATCGGCTCGGACGTGCTGGCGCTGACGGCGATGGCGGCGTTCCGGCCGCGGCGCTGGCGCGGTGCGATTCTGCCCAAGGCGGCGCTGGTCCGCTTCGACGTGCTCGAGGCCGAGAAGCGGCCGGTGATGGCCGATGCCGACGGCCGTTCGGTCCGCGATGTGGTGATGGTCGAGATCCGCAGCGAGCCGGCGGTCCGCCACCGCATCCTGTTCGATCCGGGCCACGGGCTGGAGGAACGGCTGACCCGCGAGCAGTTCGAGTAGGCGGAAATGCCGCGCGGATCGGGTCGCTTTCCAGAATGACTGTTTCGCCCGGCGTGCCGCCGGGCGGCGCCCACCCAGGGTCGGGCGCTGCCTTTCCCGCCTCGCTCACCTGCTCACCACCCCGCGCGGCCCTCTTGAGCCGCGCCCCGGCCATATCCATATCCCTTCCGTTCCAACGCAGGACGGAAGAGATGGGTTACGCACGCACTGCAATTCTGATGGCCGCGATGACGGCGCTGTTCATCGGGCTGGGCGGCCTTCTGGGCGGCCAGACCGGGGCGATCGTCGCGCTGGTGGTCGCCGGGGCGATGAACCTGTTCACCTTCTGGAACTCCGACCGGATGGTGCTGCGGATGCACAACGCGCGCGAGGTCGATGCCCGTTCGGCTCCCGAGCTGGTGGTACTGGTGCGCGGCCTGGCCGAGAATGCCGGCCTGCCGATGCCGCGCGTCTATGTCATCGAGACCGACCAGCCCAACGCCTTCGCCACCGGCCGCAGCCCGGCCAATGCCGCCGTCGCCGCCACCACCGGCCTGTTGCGGACGCTCAGCCGCGAGGAGCTGGCCGGCGTGCTGGCGCATGAGCTGGCCCATATCAAGCATCGCGACACGCTGACCATGACCGTCACCGCCACCTTCGCCGGGGCGATCTCGATGCTCGCCAACTTCGCCTTCTTCTTCCGCGGCGGCGACCGCAACAACCTCGGCCTCGTCGGCACGCTGGCGATGATGTTCCTGGCGCCGATGGCGGCGGGCCTCGTCCAGATGGCGATCAGCCGCTCGCGCGAATACGAGGCCGACCGGATCGGCGCCGAGATTTGTGGCCACCCGCTGTGGCTCGCCTCGGCGCTGGGCAAGATCGACCGGCTGGCGGGGCGCACCGTCAACCAGGCGGCCGAGCGTCACCCGGCGACGGCGCATATGTTCATCATCAACCCGCTGCACGCGCTGCCGCAGGACAAGCTCTTCGCCTCACACCCCGCGACCGAGAACCGCATCGCCGCCCTGCGCGAGATGGCGGCGAAACGGGGCCGGCGCGAGGACCGCCCGCGTGCCCCGCGCGGCATGGCCGGCCCCTGGGCGACCCCAGACAGCCGCCGCGGCCCCTGGGCCTGATCCGAGGGCGCGCCCGGTCGCGCCCTTGCGCCGGACGGCCATTCCGGCGAATGTCTCGGAACCCCGATACAGGCGCCCGAATGACCCCGTCCGACCCCACGCTCCGCCCCGATCCCCTGCCCGAGGATGCCGACCGCGCCCTGCGGCCGCAGCTGCTGGACGAGTTCATCGGCCAGGCCGAGGCGCGGGCGAACATGAAGGTCTTCATCGAAAGCGCCAAGATGCGCGGCGAGGCGATGGACCACACCCTGTTCCACGGCCCGCCCGGGCTGGGCAAGACGACGCTGGCCCAGATCATGGCACGCGAGCTGGGCGTCGGCTTCCGCATGACCTCGGGCCCGGTGCTGGCCAAGGCCGGCGACCTGGCGGCGATCCTGACCAATCTCGAACCGCGCGACGTGCTGTTCATCGACGAGATCCACCGTCTCAACCCGGCGGTCGAAGAGGTGCTCTACCCGGCGATGGAGGATTTCGCCCTCGATCTCGTCATCGGCGAGGGCCCGGCGGCGCGCACCGTGCGCATCGACCTGCAGCCCTTCACCCTGGTCGGTGCCACCACCCGGCTCGGCCTGCTGACGACGCCGCTGCGCGACCGCTTCGGCATCCCGACGCGGCTGCAGTTCTACACCGAGGACGAGTTGAACGAGATCGTCACCCGCGGCGCCCGGCTGCTGGGCGTCGCCGCCGATCCCGAGGGCTGCCGCGAGATCGCCCGCCGCGCCCGCGGCACGCCGCGCATCGCCGGCCGGCTGCTGCGCCGGGTGGTCGATTTCGCGCTGGTCGAGCATGGCGGCCGGATCACCCGCGAGGTCGCCGACAAGGCGCTGACCCGGCTCGGCGTCGACCATCTCGGCCTCGACGGCGCCGACCGGCGCTACCTGATGCTGATGGCCGAGCATTACGGCGGCGGGCCGGTCGGGGTCGAAACCCTGTCGGCGGCGCTGTCGGAAAGCCGCGACGCGATCGAGGAAGTGATCGAGCCCTACCTGCTGCAACAGGGCCTGATCGCCCGCACCCCGCGCGGCCGCATGCTGGCGCCGCGCGCCTGGCGCCATCTCGGGCTGGAGGCGCCGAAGGTGCCGGGGCCGGGGCAGGGCGATCTGTTCGGCAAGTAGGATTGGCGCCGGCGCCTGGAGGCGGGATGCCTCCGGCCGGAGGACTTGGACAAAGAGGAAGGCCGGGCGGCGCGCCGACCCCATTCCCTTGCGCCTTCTTCTTTGAACAAATACTCCCCGCGGAGCGGCCACCCTTGGCCAGCCCGCGCAGAGAGGGATCAGGAGGACCAGATGACAGCGGACGAGGTGCAGGCGCTCTTCACCCGGGCCGACGGCTCTTACCTTTTCGCGCGCTGGGGCCGGCCGATCGTGCCGGTGGTCTTCGGCGTCGCTGACCAGACCCTGCCGGTGGTCAAGGGCGCGATCGAGGCGGTGGTGACGCTGGCCGGCCACCAGATGGCCGAGACCGATCCCGAGCTGGGCGCCAACCTGATGGTGTTCTTCTTCCGCGACTGGGCCGAGCTGGCCGCGCTGCCCGATCTCGACCGGCTGATCCCCGACCTGCACCCGCTGGTCGAGCGGCTGCAGGCGCAGGGCGCCAACCAGTACCGCGCCTTCCGCTTCGACAGCGAGGGCGCGATCCAGGCGGCCTTCGTCTTCGTCTGCATGGACGAGGCGCTGTCGCAGATGCCGGCCGAGACGCTGGCGCTGGCGCAGGCGGCGCAGGTGATCCTTTTGTGGTCCGACACCGCCTTCGCCGAAAAGGCGCCGCTGGCCCAGGTCGGCGAGCGGGTGATCCTGCGGCCCGAGATCGGCGACGTCATCCGCGCCGGCTACGACCCGGTGATGCCGGCGGTGGCGGAGGACCCGTCGCATGCGCTGCGTCTGGCGGCGCGGCTGCCGGCGGGGGAGGGCGAGGCATGAGCCACCGCTTCCCGATCCGCGTCTATTACGAGGACACCGACCTTGCCGGCATCGTCTACTACGCCAATTACCTGAAATTCATCGAGCGCGGCCGCAGCGAATGGATCCGCGAACTGGGGCTCGACCAGACCCGGCTCAAGCAGGATCAGGGGCTGGTCTTCGCCGTCCGCCGGGTCGAGGCCGATTACCTGTCACCGGCGACCTTCGATGACCTGTTGACGGTCGAGACCCGGCTGACCGCCCTGACCGGGGCGCGGATCGTGCTCGACCAGGCCGTGCTGCGCGGCGACCGGCCGCTGTTCCGGGCCGTCGTCACCCTGGTCTGCCTGACGCAGACCGGGGCGCCGGCGCGGCTTCCGGCGGATATTCGCCAGCGTCTGGCGTCGGCGTCGGAATAATGCCGCCTGTCACATGCATGTGTTGGCTTTTGGCCTAAAATGCCTGTAGAATCGCTGGTAATCGAGCCGACGGAGAGCGGCTAACCCAGAACGAGCAGGCTTATGGACACCCAGACTATTGCGATGGCGCACGAGATCGATTTCTCGATGCTCGCCCTCTTCATGCGCGCCACGCTGACCGTGAAACTCGTGATGATCCTCCTGACCGTGGCCTCTTTCTGGTCCTGGGCGATCATCATCCAGAAACACATCTCCTTCCGCCGGGCGCGCGGCGAGTCCACCGTCTTCGACCGCGCCTTCTGGTCGGGCGAACCGCTGGACGAGCTGTTCGACCAGATCGGCCCCGAGCCGGACGGCGCGTCGCAGAAGATCTTTTCCGCCGGCATGCTGGAATGGCGCCGCAGTCATCGTCAGGACGGCAAGCTGATCGCCGGGGCGCAGGCGCGGATCGACCGCTCGATGGACGTCGCCATCGCCAAGGAGGCGGAAGTGTTGAACGGCGGGCTGTCCTTCCTGGCCACCGTCGGCTCGACGGCGCCCTTCGTCGGCCTGTTCGGCACCGTCTGGGGGATCAAGCACTCCTTCGAGCAGATCGCGATCTCGCAGAACACAAATCTCGCCGTCGTCGCGCCGGGCATCGCCGAGGCGCTGGTCGCCACCGCGCTGGGGCTGGTGGCCGCGATCCCGGCGGTGATCTTCTACAACAAGCTGAATGCCGACAGCGACCGGATCGTCGCCGGCTACGAGGCCTTCGCCGACGAATTCGCCACCATCCTCTCGCGCCAGCTGGACGCCTGAGCCATGGGCGCGGGGGTGAGCCAGAGGAGCGGCGGATCGGGCCGACGCGGGCGCAAGCGGCGCACCGGCCGCTCGCACGCGATGTCCGAGATCAACGTCACGCCGATGGTCGACGTGATGCTGGTGCTGCTGATCATCTTCATGGTCGCGGCGCCGCTGCTGACCGTCGGCGTGCCGGTGCAATTGCCCAAGACGGCGGCGACCGCCCTGCCGACCGAGAAGGAAGAGCCGCTGACCATCACGCTCACCGCCGACGGCCGGATCATGATCCAGAAGACCGAGGTCAGCCAGGACGAACTGATCCCGAAGCTGCGCGCGATCGCCGCCGAACGGACCGACAAGAAGCTCTACCTGCGGGCCGACGGCGCCATTCCCTATGCCCGCGTGGCGCAGGTGATGGGGGCGCTCAATGCCAGCGGCTTCAACGATATCGGGCTGGTGACGGACAATAACGGGCCGACCTTCGGCGGCAGCGGCGGTTAATCCGCGGTGGGCATGAACAAGGGCATCATCATCTCCGGCATCGGGCATCTCGGCCTGATCCTCTGGGTGCTCTTCGGCGGGCTGTTCCTGCGCGCCCATGACAATCCCAAGGCGGCGGTGTCTCAGGTTTCGCTGATCAGCGCCCAGGATTTCGCGGCGCTCAGCGCGGCCGGCTCCTCGGCGCCGGCGACGCCGCAGACCGAGGTGACGCCGCCCAAGCCGACGGCGCCGGAAACCGCGCCCGCGCCCAGGCCGGCGCCCAAGCCCGAGGCCAAGCCGGCCCAGACCGAACCCAGGCCGGCCGACGCGCCCAAGCCCGACACCGCGCCCGACGTCGCCGGCGTCCAGCCGTTGCCGCAGGCCGATGTCTCGGGCGTCGCGCCGCCCAGCCCGCCGCCGCCGGACGCCCAGCAGGAGGCGGTGCTGGTGCCCGAGCAGAAGCCCTCGGACACGCCGCGCAACATCCCGCGGGTCGCGCCGATGCCGGCGCCGAAGCCGCCGCAGGACGCCAAGGTCTCGGACCAGGCGCAGAAAAGCGCCGCGCCCAAGCCCAGCGATACCGCGACCAAGCAGCAGAAGCCGAAGGAGGCGACGGCGCCGAAGGAGGCGACGACGCGGATCGCGACCGAGGCGAACACCTCCGACACCCCGGCCGCGCCGGTGCTGGCCCCGGCCACGAGCCCGCGGCCGCAGGGCCGGCCGAAACGTCTCGCCGCGGCCGAACCGCCGAAACCGGAGACCCCGCAGCCGGACAAGCCCAAGCCGGAGGCGGCCAAGCCTGAGAAACCCAAGGCGTCGCAGGAGGATGCCATTGCCGCCGCCGTCGCCGCCGCCGTGGCCGGATCGGTCGACAGCGGCGCCTCGACCGCCGATGCCGGCGCCGGCCGGGCCCCCTCGGGCCCGCCGCTGACCGCGGGCGAGAAGGACGGGCTGCGCCTCGCCGTCCAGCAATGCTGGGTGGTCGATCCCGGGTCCGAGGCCGCCAAGGTCACGGTGACGGTCGGGTTCTCGCTCAACCAGGATGGCACGGTGGTCTCCGGCTCGTTCAAGCAGGTCTCCGCCTCCACCGGCCCCGACAGCGCCGTGCGCGCCGCCTATGACGCCGCCCGCCGCGCCATCGCCCGCTGCGGCGCGGAGGGTTACAAACTGCCGCCCGAGAAATACGATCAGTGGCGGGACGTCGAGATCGTGTTCAACCCCGAGAAGATGAGGATCAAATGAGCCTTGTGAAAACCCTGGCCATCGCCATGGCCCTTCTGGGGCTGACCGCCGTGGCCGGCCTCGCCCAGCAGAAGGGCCCGCTGAAGCTGGAAATCACCGAGGGTGTGATCGAGCCCTTGCCCTATGCGCTGCCGCAATTCGTCGCCGAGAACGGCGCCGCCGGGCAATATGCCAGCGAGATCACCGGCGTCGTCGCCGCCGACCTGACCGGAACCGCCCTGTTCCGCGAGATCCCGGCCAGCGCCTATATCAGCAAGGTGACCAGCTTCGACGCCCCGATCCAGTATGCCGACTGGAAGGCGATCAACGCCCAGGCGCTGATCACCGGCGCGGTCAGCGTCCAGGGCAGCCAGATCGCGGTCAAGTTCCGCCTGTTCGACGTCTTCTCGGGCAAGCCGCTGGGCCAGGGGCTGCAATTCACCGGCAGCACCGACACCTGGCGGCGGATGGCGCACAAGGTGGCCGACGCGGTCTATAGCCGGATCACCGGCGAGGGCGGCTATTTCGACAGCCGGGTGGTGTTCGTTTCCGAGAGCGGCCCCAAGATCAACCGCAAGAAGCAGCTGGCGATCATGGATTACGACGGCGCCAACGTGAAGAACCTGACCGATGACAGCACCATCGTGCTGGCACCGCGCTTCTCGCCCGGCGGCAAGCGCATCCTCTATACCAGCTACGAGAGCGGCGAGCCGCGGATCTACCTGATGAATCTCGATACGCTGCAGCGCCAGGTGCTGGACGACCAGCCCGGCACCATGACCTTCGCGCCGCGCTTCTCGCCCGATGGCAACACCGTGGTCTTCTCGCTCGAGCGCGGCGGCAACACCGACATCTACACGCTGAACCTGCGCACCGGCCAGCGCACCCGGCTGACCAGCGCGCCCTCGATCGAGACAGCGCCGAGCTATTCGCCCGACGGCACGCAGATCGTCTTCGAAAGCGACCGGTCGGGGCTGCAGCAGATCTACATCATGCCGGCCAGCGGCGGCCAGGCGACGCGGATCAGCTTTGGTGCCGGCAAGTACAGCACGCCGGTCTGGTCGCCGCGCGGCGACCTGATCGCCTTCACCAAGCAGAACAAGGGCCGTTTTCACATCGGCGTGATGCGGACCGACGGCAGCGAAGAGCGGCTGCTCACGGCTTCGTTCCTTGACGAAGGGCCGACCTGGGCCCCGAATGGACGCGTATTGATGTTTACGCGAGAAACTGCAGGGGTGAACGGGGCTCCGGCGCTGTATTCGGTCGATATCTCGGGGCGCAATCTCAAGCGGGTGCCGACCCCGGACGCGGCTTCCGACCCGGCCTGGTCACCGCTGCTGCAGTGATCCGCCGGCCCGGAGCCGGGCCGATTTCCAAAGCGTTGCGAACCTGTTATGAAACGCCTGCAAAAGGGCATTGAGAATCGAGGGATAGAATCATGCGTCATCTGAGCACCGCACTGCTGCTGGTCGCTGCCCTGGGCGTCGCGGCCTGCAACAATCCCGATCGCTATGGCGCGAACGGCGGCGCGGGGGGCGCGAATGGCGGCATCGGCACCTCGGCGCTGGGCGATGTCAACGATCCCAACTCGATTGCCTATTTCAACCAGGCCGTCGGCGACCGCGTCTTCTTCGCCGTCGACCAGAGCACCCTGTCGCCCGAGGCACAGGCGACCCTGACCCAGCAGGCGCAATGGCTCAACCAGCATCCCGACTACGCGGTGATCATCGAGGGCCATGCCGACGAGCAGGGGACCCGCGAATACAACCTCGCGCTGGGCGCGCGGCGGGCCAACGCGGCCGAGCAGTTCCTGGTTGCCCACGGCGTTCCCGCCAGCCGGCTGAAGACCATCAGCTACGGCAAGGAACGCCCGGTGGCGACTTGTTCCAACGAATCGTGCTATTCGCAGAACCGTCGCGCGGTGACGGTGCTGTCGATGGGCGCGGGCAGCTAGGAGAGGGGTAACGGTGCAGCGGCGCGGAGCCTGGTTCGCTCTGTCCATCATGGCGCTGATCGCGTTGGCTGACGCGACGCGCCCCGGCGCCGCTCACGCCGAAACCAGCGCCAAGACCCTCGCCAGCATCCGTCAGGAACTCAACGGACTCTATTCGCTGGTGCGCGGGCTGCAGCAGGAGATCAAGGCGCCGCCGGCCAAGCCGGAGGCCGTCGACCTGTCGGGCTCGACCCAGGAGCGGCTCGACGCGATCGAGGCCCGGCTCGAGCAGCTGACCAACGACACCGAGGAGTTGCAGCACCGCATCAAGCAGGTGATCGCCGATGCCACCAACCGGATCGGCGACCTGAACTACCGGCTGTGCGACCTGGAAAAGGGCTGCGATATCACCAAGATCGGCAAGACGCCGGTGCTGGGCGGGGCCGATGTCAAACCGGCGCCGGTGACGGCGCCCGCTCCCGGGCAGCCGCAGGAGGCACCCGATCTCGCGGTCGGGGAGAAGCCGGATTTCGAAAAGGCCAAGGCCGCGCTCGACGCCGGCAAGTATCAGGATGCGGCCGACCAGTTCGCCTCGTTCACCGAAACCTACACTGCCGGCCCGCTGACCGGCCAGGCGCATTACTATCGCGGCTGGGCGCTTGAGCAGATGGGCCAGACCGCCGATGCCGCGCGCGCCTATCTCGACAGTTTCTCGGGCTCGCCCGATGGCGTCCGCGCCCCCGACGCGCTGACCCGGCTGGGGATCAACCTGGGCAAGCTGGGCCAGGTCCAGGAGGCCTGCGTGACCCTGGGCCAGGTGTCGGTGCGCTATCCCGACAGCTCGGCCGTCGCCGATGCCGACAAGGCGCGCCAGAACCTCGGCTGCCAGTGACCCCCGCAGACCTCGCGTTGATCGAGCGGCTGGGCCGGGCGCTCAGCCCGCAACCGCCCACCGCCCTGGGTGTCGCGGTTTCGGGCGGCGGCGACTCGATGGCGTTGCTGCACCTGCTGGCGGACTGGGCGGCGGGATCGGGCTGCCGGCTGGCGGCGGTGACGGTCGATCACCGGCTGCGGCCCGAGGCGGCGGAAGAGGCGGCGATGGTCGGCCGGGCCTGCGCCGGGCTGGGCCTGCCGCATGACATCCTGCATTGGCACTGGGACGGGCAGGGCAACCTGTCCGACGCGGCGCGGCGTGGCCGCTACGCGCTGATGGCCGACTGGGCGCGCGGGCGCGGCATCGGCGCGGTGGCGCTGGGCCACACGCTGGACGACCAGGCCGAGACGGTGCTGCTGCGGCTGGCCCGCGGCTCGGGCGTCGACGGGCTGTCCGGCATGGCGGCGCGGCGCGCGGCCGACGGCATCCTCTGGCTGCGGCCGCTGCTGGACGTCCGGCGCGCGGCGCTGCGCGATTTCCTGACCGCGCGCGGGATCGGCTGGGCCGAGGACCCCAGCAACGACAACCCGGCCTATGACCGGGTCAAGGCCCGGACCGCGCTGGCGGCACTGGCGCCGCTGGGGATCGACGCCGAGGGGCTGGCGGAGACCGCCGCGCGGCTGGCCATGGCGCGGCGGGCGCTGGAGGAGGTCACGCTGCGGATCGCGCGCGACGGCGCCCGTGTCGAGGCCGGCGACGTGGTCTTCGACCGCGCCGCCCTGGACGAAGCGCCGCAGGAAATCCGGTTGCGGCTGATCGCCCATGCCCTGCGCTGGATTGTCTCGGCGGATTATCGCCCGCGGCTGGCGCCGCTGGCCGAGGCGGTGGCAGCGGCGCTGGCCGGCGGCCGGCGGACGCTGGCGGGCTGCCTGATCTCCGGCACGGCCGACAGCGTCCGGATCAGCCGCGAATACCGGGCGGTGCGCGACAGCCGCTGCCCGACGGACCGGCTCTGGGACCGCCGCTGGGCCTTGTCCGGCCCGGATTCAGGCGGGATTCCCGAGGGGTTGGAGCTGCGGGCGCTGGGCGAGGACGGGCTGGCCGCCTGCCCGGACTGGCGCCAGACCGGGCTGCCGCGCGACAGTTTGCTGGCCACGCCCGCGGTCTGGCGCGGGGCCGAGCTGGTCGCCGCGCCGCTGGCCGGGCGGCCCGGGGACTGGACCGCGGAACTGGCGCCAGACGGATGTCGCGCCGGCCCGGACGACCCGGGCGGCTTCCTGCAAAAGATTTTATCGCATTGAACCGCCGGGCCTAATCTCTATTTTAGAGAAAAGATGTCTCGGTGGGGGCCGCATCGTCATGCGCGGGCCCCGCCAACAAGGAGGTCCTCAGTGGGCAACGCGAGAAACATCGCATTCTGGGTCGTTCTCTTCGTCCTGATCCTGGCGCTCTTCAACCTGTTCAGCGGCAGCCAGTCGACCATGGCGTCGCGGACCATTCCCTATTCGGATTTCATCCAGCGGGTCGATAACGGCGATGTGTCGTCGGTCACGCTCGATGGCGAAAAGGTCTATATCAAGGGCAAGGACGGTCATTCCTACATGACCATCAAGCCCCAGGGCGAGAATGTCACCGACAAGCTGCTGGCCAAGAACGTCTCGGTCGACGCCAAGGCGCAGCAGCAGTCCGGCTTCCTGTCGATGCTGGGCGTCTGGCTGCCCTTCATCGTGCTGATCGGGATCTGGATATTCTTCATGAACCGGATGCAGGGCGGCGGCCGCGGCGGGGCGATGGGCTTCGGCAAGTCGCGCGCCAAGCTCTTGACCGAGAAGCAGGGCCGGGTGACCTTCGACGACGTCGCCGGCATCGACGAGGCCAAGGAAGAGCTGGAAGAGATCGTCGAGTTCCTGCGCAACCCGCAGAAATTCAGCCGCCTCGGCGGCAAGATCCCGAAAGGCGCGCTGCTGGTCGGCCCGCCCGGCACCGGTAAGACGCTGCTGGCCCGCGCCATCGCCGGCGAGGCGGGCGTGCCCTTCTTCACCATCTCGGGTTCCGACTTCGTCGAGATGTTCGTCGGCGTCGGCGCCAGCCGGGTTCGCGACATGTTCGAGCAGGCCAAGAAGAACGCGCCCTGCATCGTCTTCATCGACGAGATCGACGCGGTCGGCCGCTCGCGCGGGGTCGGTTACGGCGGCGGCAATGACGAGCGCGAGCAGACCCTGAACCAGCTGCTGGTCGAGATGGACGGTTTCGAGGCCAACGAGGGCATCATCATCGTCGCCGCGACCAACCGGCCCGACGTGCTCGACCCGGCGCTGCTGCGCCCGGGCCGTTTCGACCGCCAGATCCAGGTGCCGAACCCGGACATCAAGGGCCGCGAGAAGATCCTCTCGGTCCATGCCCGCAAGGTGCCGATCGGCCCCGATGTCGACCTGCGCATCATCGCCCGCGGCACCCCCGGCTTCTCGGGCGCCGACCTGGCCAACCTGGTCAACGAGGCGGCGCTGATGGCCGCCCGCGTCGGCCGGCGCTTCGTCACCATGGACGATTTCGAGAATGCCAAGGACAAGGTGATGATGGGGGCCGAGCGGCGCTCGATGGTCATGTCCGAGGACGAGAAGAAGCTGACCGCCTATCACGAGGCCGGCCACGCCGTCGTCGGGTTGAACGTGCCGCAGCACGATCCGATCCACAAGGCGACGATCATCCCGCGCGGTCGGGCCCTGGGCCTTGTCCTCAGCCTGCCCGAGCGCGACCAGCTGTCGGTGACCTACACCAAGTACAAGTCCAAGATCGCGATGGCGATGGGCGGCAAGGTCGCCGAGGAACTGGTCTTCGGCAAGGAGAACGTGACCTCGGGTGCCGCCAGCGACATCCAGCAGGTGTCGAAGATCGCCCGCGCCATGGTCACCCAGTTCGGCATGTCCGACAAGCTGGGCAATATCGACTATGCCAACGAGCAGCAGAGCTATCTGGGCACTTATTCCCAGGGCTCGGCCCACTCGCCCGAGACGATGGAGCTGATCGACGAGGAAGTGCGCAAGATGGTCGACGAGGGCTACGAGACCGCCAAGCGCATCCTGACCGAGCATGCCGACGATCACCGCCGGCTGGCCGAGGCGCTGCTGGAATACGAAACCCTGACCGGCAACGAGATCCTCAAGGCGATGCGGGGCGAGCCGTTGGACCGCGGCGACGATGACGACGGTGCGACCACCACGCCCAGCCTGACCGCGATCCCCAAGACCAAGCCCAAGCCCAAGTCGGACGGCGGGATGGAGCCCGAACCGACCGCCTGAGCGGGGCGCGATATGACGGAAGGGCCGGGCATGTCTCGGCCCTTTTGCTTTTTGTCCGGGCGGGGCGATGGGCTTGCGCCCGTTTGGTATGCAATGGTATACAGAATTCGTTTCGAGTGAGAGGAGGCGCGAGATGACCCGATCGGACTGGAACCCGGTCCTCTATGAACGGTTTGCCGGGCTGCGGCTGCGGCCGGCGCTCGATCTCATGGCCCAGATCGGCGCACTGCCCGACGGTCCGGTGATCGACCTGGGCTGCGGCAATGGCCCGGTGGGGCCGGCGCTGGCAGGGCGCTTTGCCGGGCGCGAGTTGATCGGCCTCGACAATTCCCCGGCCATGCTGGCCAAGGCGCGCGAGACTGGCGCCTATGCCCGCCTCGACGAGGGCGACATCGCTGCCTGGACGCCGGAACAGGCGCCGGCGCTGATCTTCTCGAACGCCGCGCTGCACTGGCTGCCGGACCACGACACGCTGCTGCCGCGGCTGGCCGGGCTGCTGGCGCCGGGCGGCACGCTGGCGGTGCAGATGCCGCGCCAGACCGGGGCGCCCTCGCACCGCTTCCTGCGCGACATCGCCACCAAGCTGTTCGGCGACCGTTTCGACTTCGCCGATTGGGTGCCGCCGGTCGCCCCGGCCGAACATTACTGGCGCCTGCTGGCGCCGCTGGGCCGGGTGACGGCCTGGGAGACGGAATATGTCCAACAGCTCGCCCCCGTCGCCGACGGCCACCCGGTGCGCCGCTTCACCGAGAGCACGGCGATGCGCCCGTTCCTCGACAAGCTGAACGCCGAGGAGACGGCGGAATTCATCGCCGCCTACGAAGAGGCGCTCGGCGTTGCCTATCCGCTGCTTGCCGACGGCGGCGCGCTGTTCCCCTTCCGCCGCTGTTTCTTCGTTCTCGAGGTCTGATCCATGCCCGCGCTCAAACCCACCGCCTTCTCGGCGACCGTCACCTGGCTCGGCCGCGTCGCCGACCGCTCGGCCGCGCTCAATTCGACGCCCGCCGACAGCCTGACCCTGGGTTTCGCCGGGCCCGAGGGCGAGGCGCATGGCGGCCGCACCCGGCCGTCCTGTTCGCGCGTGCTGGCCCAGCACCCGCGCGACACCGAGATCGCCAATGTCCGGCAACTCTCGATCGTCTCGGCCGAGGAGATGGACGCGACCGCCGCCGAGATGGGCATCGAGGCGCTGAACCCCGAATGGCTCGGCGTCAGCGTCGTGGTCTCGGGCCTGCCCGATTTCGCCCACCTGCCGCCCTCGTCGCGGCTGCAGGGCCCGGACGGGGTGACGCTGGTGGTCGATATGGAGAACCGGCCCTGCAACCTGCCGGCGCGGGTGATCGAGGACCTGCTGCCGGGCATCGGCAAGAAGTTCAAGGCGGCGGCCCGGGGCCGGCGTGGCGTCACCGCCTGGGTCGAGCGCCCCGGCCGGCTGAACCTGGGCGACAGCCTGACCCTGCATATCCCCGATCAGCCGGTCTGGACCCATCTGGCGGAGGCGCGCGGCGCGGACGCATAGGAGCGGTGACGCGGAGCGAGAAGGGCGGCGCCGGGCAAAACGCTTGGTCGCCGCCCTCTCACCGGATTGTCATCGCGACAAACGTCGCGCCCGCAGGGCCGGGCTGTCGCCTTTGCCGAGGCTCCGATTCCCCGCGCGCCTGCGGCCGCTTGCCTGTCCTTGGCGCTTTCCCGCCGGCCACGGTGCGGTTCGATCGGAAATCCCATCTGGCGAAATTGTCGCGGCAGGTGTCGCAATCGCCCCTTCGGGGTGACATTCGCACCGCTATAGCCGAAACCACGGAAGGCCCGCCGGCACCAGGGAGAGAGGACCACATGACCTTCAAGACCGACATCGAAATCGCCCGGGAAGCGCAGAAGAAACCGATTCAGGAGATCGGCGCCAAGCTGGATATCCCGAACGAGCACCTGCTGCCCTACGGCCATGACAAGGCCAAGGTCGGCCAGGACTTCATCAAGAGCCTCGAAGGCAGGCCGGACGGCAAGCTGATCCTCGTCACCGCGATCAACCCGACCCCGGCGGGCGAGGGCAAGACCACCACCACGGTCGGCCTCGGCGACGGGCTCAACCGCATCGGCAAGAAGGCGGCGATCTGCATCCGCGAAGCCTCGCTCGGCCCGAACTTCGGCATGAAGGGCGGCGCCGCCGGCGGCGGGCTGTCGCAGGTGGTGCCGATGGAGGAGATGAACCTCCACTTCACCGGCGACATGCACGCCATCACCTCGGCCCACAACCTGCTGTCGGCGATGATCGACAACCACATCTACTGGGGCAACGAGCTGGGCATCGACCAGCGCCGCGTCGTCTGGCGCCGGGTGCTCGACATGAACGACCGGGCGCTGCGTGACACCGTGGTCAGCCTCGGCGGCGTCGCCAACGGTTTCCCGCGCCAGACCGGCTTCGACATCACCGTGGCCTCCGAGGTGATGGCGATCCTGTGCCTCGCCAATGATCTCGAGGACCTGCAGAACCGGCTGGGCGACATCGTCGTCGCCTATACCCGCGACCGTGCGCCGATCACCTGCCGCGACATCAAGGCCGACGGCGCCATGACCGTGCTGCTGAAAGACGCGATGCAGCCGAACCTGGTCCAGACGCTGGAGAACAACCCGGCCTTCGTCCACGGCGGCCCCTTCGCCAACATCGCCCATGGCTGCAACTCGGTCATCGCCACCCGGACCGCGCTCAAGCTGGCCGATTACGTCGTCACCGAGGCCGGCTTCGGCGCCGATCTCGGGGCCGAGAAGTTCTTCGACATCAAGTGCCGCAAGGCCGGGCTCAAGCCCTCGGCGGCGGTGGTCGTCGCCACGGTGCGGGCGATGAAGATGAACGGCGGCGTCGCCAAGGTCGACCTGGGCGCCGAGAATGTCGAGGCGGTGCAGAAGGGCTGCCCGAACCTGGGCCGCCACATCGCCAACGTGAAGAGCTTCGGCGTGCCGGTGGTGGTGGCGATCAACCACTTCCACTCCGACACCGAGGCCGAGGTCGAGGCGGTCAAGGCCTATGTCGCCGAGCAGGGCGCCGAAGCGATCCTCTGCCGCCACTGGGCCGAGGGTAGCGCCGGCATCACCGAGCTGGCCAACAAGGTGGTCGAAATGGCGGATTCCGGTGTCGCCAATTTCTCGCCGATCTATCCCGACGAGATGGGCCTGTTCGAGAAGATCGAGACCATCGCCAAGCGCATCTACCACGCCGACGAGGCGCTGGCCGACAAGTCGGTGCGCGCCCAGCTCAAGGCCTGGGAGGACGCCGGCTACGGCAACCTGCCGGTCTGCATGGCAAAGACGCAATACAGCTTCTCGACCGATCCCAACCTGCGCGGCGCGCCCACCGGCCATTCGGTCCCGGTGCGCGAGGTGCGGCTGTCGGCCGGCGCCGGCTTCATCGTCGCCATCTGCGGCGAGATCATGACGATGCCCGGCCTGCCGCGCCACCCGGCGGCCGAGACGATCCGGCTCGACGACGACGGGCTGATCGAAGGGCTGTTCTGAACAAATGGGGGCCACGGCCGTTCGCGGTTGTGGCCCCCGCGCATCTGCGGCAGATCGGGGGCAACCTGTCCCTGCCGGAGATTGCACCATGACCGACCTCGCCCGCATCACCTCGATGGCCGAGCTGCGCCGCGAGATCGACGCCCATGACCGCGGCATCGTCGCCGCCCTCGTCCGGCGCGCGGCGATGATCGACCGGGCGGCGGAACTGAAGCCGGCCGAGGGCCTGCCGGCGCGGATCGGGCCGCGGGTCGAGGCGGTGGTGGAGAACGTGCGCGCCGCCGCCGTCGAGGGCGGGCTCGACCCCGACCTGGTCGAGCGGCTGTGGCGCGAATTGATCGAGTGGTCGATCGCGCGGGAAGAAAAGGTACTGGGGCCTTCGGGCCCGGAAGGGCAGGGGAGATGACGGCGACACTCATCGACGGCAAGGCGATCGCGGCGGAAATGCAGGCGAAAACGGCGGCCGAGTCGGCCGAGCTGTCGGCGGCCGGCTGGGCGCCGCGGCTGGTCTCGATCTCGGTCGGCGACGTCGCCGCGGCCGAGCTCTACGTCCGCAACCAGCAGCGCCGGGCCGAGGCCGCCGGCGTCGGTTTCGAGGCGCGCAACTATCCCGAGACGATCAGCCTGGAACAGCTTACCGGCGTGCTCCAGGGCCTGAACGCGGACCCGCGCGTCAACGGCATCATCATCCAGCGCCCGCTGCCGGCCCATATCCCGGTGAAGGCGCTGCAGAAGTCGATCCATCCGCTCAAGGATGTCGAGGGCATGCATCCCTCCTCGATCGGCAACATCGTCTACAACGACCTCGCGCTCGGCCCCTGCACGGCGGTCGCCGCGGTCGAGATCCTCAAGACCCTGCCGCTCAAGGTCGAGGGGCTGGACGTCACGGTCATCGGCCATAGCGAGATCGTCGGCAAGCCGATCGCCTTCCTGATGATGGGGCTGGGGGCGACGGTCACGGTCTGCCACCACCTGACCCGTCAGGTCGCGGTGCATTCGCGCCGGGCCGACGCGGTCTTCGTCGCCGTCGGCAAGCCCGGGCTGGTGACGGGCGAGATGCTCAAGCCCGGCGCGGCGCTGATCGATATCGGCATCAACCGGGTCGAGGGCCCGGACGGGCCGCGCACGGTCGGCGACGCCGATTTCGACAGCTGCGCCGAGGTGGCGGGCTGGATCACCCCGGTGCCGGGCGGCGTCGGCCCGGTGACGGTGGCGACACTGATGCAGAATGCGGTGCTTGCGACCCGGATGCAGATGGCGCAATACCGCGACATCTATACCGCGGCGGAATAGGGAGTGGGCGGATGAGCGCGACAATCATCGACGGCAAGGCCTTCGCGGCCAAGGTGCGTGGCCAGATCGCCGAACAGGTGGCGCGGCTGAAGGCCGAGAAGGGGCTGACCCCCGGTCTTGCCGTGATCCTGGTCGGCGAGGACCCGGCCAGCCAGGTCTATGTCCGCAACAAGGGCAAGCAGACCGTCGAGGTCGGCATGAACAGCTTCGAGCACAAGCTGCCCGCCGATGTCCCGGCCGACGAGCTCTACGCCCTGATCGACAAACTCAACGCGGATCCGGCGGTCCATGGCATCCTGTGCCAGTTCCCGGTGCCGCCGCATCTGAGCGAGACCGAGATCGTCGCCCGGATCGACCCGGCCAAGGATGTCGACGGCCTCCACGTGGTCAATGCCGGGCTGCTGGCCAGCGGCCAGAAAGCGATGGTCTCCTGCACCCCTCTGGGCTGCCTGATGCTGCTGCGCGACCAGCTCGGCAGCCTGTCGGGGCTGAACGCGGTCGTGGTCGGGCGCTCGAACCTGGTCGGCAAGCCGATGGCGCAGCTGCTGCTGCGCGACAGCTGCACCGTGACCATCGCCCACAGCCGGACCAAGGACCTGCCCGAGGTCTGCCGCCGCGCCGATATCCTGGTCGCCGCCGTCGGCCGGCCCGAGATGATCAAGGGTGACTGGGTCAAGCCGGGGGCGACGGTGATCGATGTCGGCATCAACCGCATCGACGCGCCGGAGCGCGGCGAGGGCAAGACAAGGCTGGTCGGCGATGTCGAGTTCGGCGCGGCTTCCGAGGTGGCGGGCGCCATCACCCCGGTGCCGGGCGGCGTCGGCCCGATGACCATCGCCTGCCTGCTGGCCAATACCCTGACCGCCTGCTGCCGCGCCAACGGCCTGCCCGAGCCGGAGGGGCTGACGGCCTGAGCCGGGCGGCCTGATCCGGAGGCCCCCGACCGCTGCAACGTTTCGCCCGGCGGCAATGCCGGGCGGCACCCGCCCCTCCCCCCGGGAGCGCGCGCGTCCCCCCGGAGCGTGTCGTTTTTCCGGCAATGCGTATTGCTTTGCGGAACTGCGCATTTTGTTACCCGCGGTCCAGGCGCCGCCCAAGTGCCGCCCAACTGCCGCCGGTGTGGCGCTCGCTCTGCGATGCCGATGCCAGTCGTCGCAAGCGCCGGTCTCGGCAGTCCCGCGATCGGCCTCAGCCTGCCACGGCGACCGGCACCATCGTCCCCTGCAGGATCGCGATCAGCTTCTCCTTGCCCGCGGTCTCGGCGAAGACATCGGCCCGCACCACCGTCAGCCGCCGCCCCGCCTTCACCACCTCGCCGCGCGCGATCAGCCGGTCGCCGGCCGCCGGGGCCAGCAGGTTGATCTTGATCTCGGCGGTCATCACCTCCTGCTCCGCCGGCATCAGCGTCAGCGCGGCATAGCCGGCGGCGGAATCGCCCAGCGAGAAGGCCAGCCCGGCGTGGCCGACCCCGTGCTGCTGGCGTGCCAGCGGCAGGACCGGCGCCACGATCTCGCAGCGGCCGGGGGCGAGCGCGGCGATCTCGGCGCCGAAGGTCTGCATCATCGTCTGGCGCGCGAAACTGCTGCGGACCCGGCTTTCGGTGTCGTCGAAGCGTGTCCCCATGATCCCTGTTCCCCCATTCGCTGTCGGCGCCGTCTTGTCTCCAATTCGGTGTGACGCTAACTGAAGACATCCGCAAGTATTTGTTCATGTTGGGTTATAAGGGTGAATATGTCAGGGGAGGCGGTTCGGAGAGTTGCCGCACAGCGGATCGTGGCGCTGTGGTTCCTGGCCAGCGTCTGCGTTGCCATCGCCGGGCCGTTCGGTACCTACGAGGCCCTCGGCCTGGCCGGTCGCCTGCTGTGCTGGTCGGCGATCCTCGCCCTGGCTTTCGTGGCGGGCGCCGGCACGTCGTGGATCATGGCCCGTTGTTGCCGCCATCGCGGCTTCTGGCAACGCCAATTGATTGACGCCGCGTTCTTCACTCTGTTCTTCCTGCCGATCCTGCGTGGCGTCCTGCTGGCGGTGACAGGGCCGGCCCATCGCCATCTGGTGATGGATAGCTGGCAGATGGCCGGGGCGGTGCTGATGGTGCCACTCGGCCTGAGCCTCGCGGAGTATCTCTGGCTCCGCCCCCGCGCCGATGCCGGGGAGGCGGCCGCGCCGGGGATGCTCCGGCCGGGGCCGCGGCTGCTGGACCGGCTGACGCCCGAGCGGCGCGGCGAGATCCTGCACCTGTCGGGCCGCGATCACTATGTCGACGTCAAGACCGATCGCGGCAAGGATACGTTGCTGATGCGGTTCTCGGACGCGATGGCCGAACTCGAAGGGCTCGACGGGCTGCAGGTCCATCGTTCGCACTGGGTCGCGGTCGAGGCGGTGCGGGGGGCCGAGCGCGAGCGCGGCCGCGTCTACCTCACCCTCGTCGACGGCAGCCGGGTGCCGGTCAGCCGCAGCCATCAGCCCGAGGTGGTCGAGCGCGGCTTGCTGTAGCCCTTCGCCCGCGGCATCGGCAGGGCGCGCGGCGCCGGACCGGTCAGCACCGCCAGCGCGCCGGGGGCCATCAGCTCGGACAGCACCGCCTCGTGGCTGGCCAGCCCGCCGGTATAGCTGCCGAAGGCGGGCAGGATCACGCGCCGCTCGTCGATCAGGAAGCAGGGCCGGGCCAGCGACTGGCCGCGCAGGCTGAGCCGGACCTTGGGGTGGTAATGGCCCGAAACCTCGCCCCGGCCCCCGGCTTGCGCGATATGGCGGAAGACCACCGGGCCGAGCTGCCACTCGGCCCGGTGGCTGCCGCCCAGGTCGACCGGCCCGGGGTCGTGGTTGCCGGCGATCCAGATCCAGCGCCGCCCCGCCATCAGCCGCGTAAGCCACAGCGCGTCCCCCTCGTCCAGCGCCCCGGCCGCCGCGGCGTCGTCGAAACTGTCGCCGAGGCAGAGCACCGTCGCCGGGCCGGTGGCCGCGATCTCGGCCTCGAGCCGGGCCAGCGTGTCGCGCGTCTCGTAGGGCGGCAGCAGGGTGCCGCCGCGCCGGGCCAGCCGCTCGGCCTTGCCCAGATGCAGGTCGGCAACGACCAGCAGCCGCTCGGCCGCCCACCACAAGGCGCCCGAGCCGCGCGCGGTCAGCGCCGCGCCGAAGAAGGTAAAGCCGTGCCCGTCCATCCCGGTTCGGTGCCTCAAGCGGCGCGGCTTGGCAAGGGCCGCCTAGCGTTCGGCCAGTCCGGCCGCCGCCATCAGCCGCTCGGCCTCCTCCGCCAGCAACCGCTCCCTCGCCGCCCCCTCGACCGGCACCCGGCCATGTTCGAGGAACAGCGGCGCCGCCAGCGGCGTCACCCGGTCGAGCCGCAGCAGCGCGATCCGGCCGCCGATCCGCGCCAGCATCTCCTCGATGCGGCCGAAATCGACCAGCCCGCGCAGCGCCTCCTCGCGGGTGATGCGCAACAGCAGGTGGTCGGGATCGTAACGCCGCAAGGTGTCGTAGAGGATGTCGGAGGAGAAGGTCGCCTGCCGCCCGGTCTTGCGCTGGCCCTGGGTCACCCGGTCGATCAGCCCGGCGATGACGGCCGCGTTGCGGAAGGTCCGCTTCATCACCGCGTTGCCGGCCAGCCAGCTGTCGAGCCCGACCCGCAACCCCTCGGGCGCCAGCAGCGGGGCCGGGTCGGTCACCGCGTCCAGCCCCCAGATCAGCGTCGCGTAATCGGTGGCGACGAAGCCGAGCGGGTGCAGCCCCTCCTCCTCCATCCGCTTGGTCAACAGCAGCCCCAGCGTCTGCTGCGCGTTGCGGCCGGCGAACCCGTAGAGGCAAAGATGCTCGCGCCCCTCATGCGGAAAGCTCTCGATCAGCAGGCTGTCGGCCTCGGGCAGGCGCGAGACCTGGCTTTGCAGCGCCAGCCAGTCGGCCGTGTGTCGCGGCAGGGCATCGCGGTGAGCGGGTTGCAAAAGGTCAAGGATGCGCCGGGCCAGCAGGGTGGAAGTGGCGAACTTGGTGCCGGAAAAGACGGCCAGCTTGGGGTTGCGCCCGGGGCTGCGGCTGACCTCGACCACCATCTCGCGCAGCGCGTCGTAGCGCACGACCTGGCCGCCGATCAGGAAGGTGTCGCCCGGGGTCAGGCTGGCGGCGAAGCTTTCCTCGACCTCGCCCAGCGGCGCGCCGCCGCGGCCGCGCAGCCGGACCTTGAGCACCTCGGTGTCGATGATCGTGCCCAGGTTCATCCGGATCCGCGCCGCCGCCCGCGGGTCGCGCAGCTGCCATTTGCCATCGCGCCGGATCAGCCGCTGCCAGCGGTCATAGGCGCGCAGGGCATAGCCGCCGGTGGCGACGAAATCGAGGCAGTCGTCGAAGCCCGCGCGGGAGAGCCCGGCATAGGGGCCGGCGGTCCTGACCTCGGCGAACAGCGTGTCGGCGTCGAACGGCCCGGCGGCGGCCGTCGCCAGGATATGCTGGCACAGCACGTCGCGCGGCCCCGGCCCGCGCGGCTCGCCGTCCAGGTCGTGGTCACGCGCGGCCTGCAGGGCGGCGACGCATTCGACGACCTCGAACCGGTTGGCCGGCACCAGCAGCGCCTTGGAGGGCGCGTTGTAGCGGTGGTTGGCACGGCCGATGCGCTGGACCAGCCGCTTGACGTTCTTCGGCGCGCCGACCTGCACCACCAGGTCGACATCGCCCCAGTCGATGCCGAGGTCGAGGCTGCCGGTGCAGACCACGGCCCGCAGCGTTCCCGCCACCATCGCCGCCTCGACCTTCTCGCGCTGCTCGCGGGCAAGGCTGCCGTGATGGATGCCGATCGGCAGGTTGTCGTCGTTGTGCAGCCAGAGCTGGTGAAAGAAGATCTCGGCCTGCGCCCGGGTGTTGTGGAAGATCAGCGTCGTGCGGTGGCGCCGGACCTCCTCCAGGATCGCCGGGATCGCGTAACGCCCGCCGCCGCCGGCCCAGGGCGGCGGCGTCTCGGTCTCCAGCATCGCGATATCGGGGTCGGGGCCGGGATCGGCCTGCAGGATCTCGCAAGCGTCGGGAGAACGGGCAAGGAAGCGGGCCAGCGCCGGCGGGTCCTCGACCGTCGCCGACAGCCCGACCCGGCGCAGCCCCGGCACCAGCGCCGACAGCCGGGCCAGCGCCAGCATCAGCTGGTCGCCGCGCTTGCTCTCGGCCAGGGCGTGGACCTCGTCCACCACCACTCGCTTCATTCCGGCGAAGATCCGCGGCGCGTCCTCGTAGCTGAGCAGCAGGGCGAGGCTTTCCGGCGTCGTCAGCAGGATATGCGGCGGGTCGGCGCGCTGGCGTCGGCGGCGGCTGTGGGGGGTGTCGCCGCTGCGGTCCTCGATGCGGATGTTGAGCCCGATCTCCGCGACCGGCTGGCGCAGGTTGCGGCCGATATCGGCCGCCAGCGCCTTGAGCGGCGAGATGTAGAGCGTGTGCAAGCCGGCAGGCGGATCGGGGCCCAGTTCGACCAGCGTCGGCAGGAATCCGGCAAGCGTCTTGCCGCCGCCGGTGGGCGCGATCAGCAGCAGCGCCGGCGCCCCGGCCCGGTCGAGCATCGCTTGTTGATGGGGATGCAGCTGCCAGCCGCGGGCAGAGAACCAGTCTTGGAGCGGGGCAGGCAGGGCGGTCATGGCGCGAGGATAGCCCGGGCATGGCGGCTGTGGAACGGGCAGGACCGGGGCGCTGCCCCGGACCCCGGGATATTTTGCCTGAGAGGAAGAGGATGGAAGCTCTTTCGGGCTTCCTCTCAGCGGAAATATCCCGGGGGTCCGGGGGCTGGCCCCCGGCCCGACCTTACTTCTTGGGGCGCGGGGTGAGATGCCGGATGGCGGTCTGGACCGCACGGGGCAGGTCGGTGTCGGCGCCGTCTGGCGCGGCGTCGAGGGCGCTTTCGACATCCTTGACCAGGATGCCGATCGAATTGTCCGGCGCCCAGCCGTCGCGGGCGAACTCGATCGTCTCGAAGCCCGAGGCGAGCCAGTTCTGGCCCGAGGAGGTGGCGATCAGGTCGAGCAGCCGGCGCTCGTCGATCCCTTCGGCATCGGCCCAGTCGAGCACCAGCCGGGTCATCGCCGTCGACGAGGCGGCGAGCAGGTTGTTGAGCACCTTGGCCGCCATGCCGGCGCCGTAGCCGCCCATGCGGTGGAAATGCGCCCCCATCGCGTCGAAGAGCGGCTGGGCGCGGTCGAGATCGGCCCGATCGCCGCCGAGCATGAAGGACAGCCGCCGCTCCTGCGCCGCCACCGCCGCACCTGACATCGGGGCGTCGATCAGGGCGATATGCCGAGGCACCCGGGCGCGCAATTCGCGGACATAGCGCGGCGACAGGGTCGAGGACAGGATCACCGTCTCCAGCGCGGGGGCGCGGCTCAGGAAGCCCTGGTCCGAGAACAGCAGTTCCTCGGTCTGGGGGATGTCGCGCACGACCGAGATCAGAACGCGTAGCCCGGCGGCGAAACGGTCGGGATCGTCGGTCATCCGCTCCGCCAGCGCGCCGAATTCCGACGGCGGGCGGATGTCGAAGCCGCGGGCCTCGATCCCCGCTGCCGCCAAGGCCGCCAGCATCGGCGCGCCCATCCGGCCGCAGCCGGCCAGCCCGACCCCCTCGCGCATCGGTGTCGCCATCAGTGGATGATCTCTTCCTGGCGCACGAACATGTTCGACCAGGCCCGGTCGATCAGTTCGGGCGTCATCTGGTAGGGAATGCCCTCGAACTCGCAGATCGCGATCATCTGGTCGACCAGGAAGATCGGCTGGTAGTTGGCGTAGACATTGTCGATCTCGGGGTACTTGACCTTGAGCAGGTGGACCAGCGCGGTTTCGTCCAGCGGCATCTTGCGCTTGCGGGCGACCATGGCGAAGATCTTGAGGAAGTCCTCCTGGTTCGGCCCGTCGATCTTGATCTTGAAGAAGATCCGGCGCAGCGCGGCGCGGTCGAAGATCTCGTTCGGGTGGAAGTTGGTCGAGAAGATCACCAGCGTGTCGAAGGGCACGGTGAATTTCTCGCCCGATTGCAGCGCCAGGATATCGCGGTTCTCTTCCAGCGGCACGATCCAGCGGTTGACCAGCTTCTGCGGCGGTTCGGCCTGGCGGCCGAGGTCGTCGACGATGAAGACGCCGCCGGTCGCCTTGAGCTGGAGCGGCGCCTGGTAGGTGCGCGCCGTCGGGTTGTAGGTCAGGTCGAGCATGTCGATGGTCAGCTCGCCGCCGGTGATGACCGTCGGCCGCTCGCAATAGACATAGCGGTTGTCGAAGCGGTTCGAGGTCCGGCGCAGCGAGTTCGGGTCGTCCACCGCCATCTCGGCCTTGGAATGGATGATCGGGTCGTAGACGGTGATGACCTGGCCGGAATATTCCAGCGCGCGAGGGACGTAGATCTTGTCGCCCAGGGCGTCGCGGATGCCGTTCGAGATCGAGCTCTTGCCGTTGCCGGGCGGGCCGTACATCAGGATCGAACGGCCCGAGGTCACGGCGGGGCCGAGGTTCTGCAGCAGATCGTTGGGCAGGATCAGGTGGCCCATGGCCGAGGTCAGCTGCTCGCGGCTGATCTGGATGTTGCGGATCGACTGGCGCTTGACCTGCTCGCCATAGTCGATCAGCGGCACCGGCATGGCGCCGTAATATTCCGACTGGCTGAGCGCGTCGAGCGCGCGCGCCTTGCCGGCATCCGAGAGCTGGTAGCCCATCTCGTTGCCGGCATTGGCGTGCAGGGTGCCGGTCGCCTCGATCAGCCGCTGGGTGCGGGCGATGTCGACCAGTTCCTGCGTCACCGGCACCGGCAGGCAGACGATCCGGGCGATGTCCGAGACGGTATCGAGGTTCATGCGGAACATGGTCTTGAGCAGGATGTCCCGCAGCATGACCATCGACAGCCCGGTTTCCGCCAGCGTGCGCGGGGTCGGCGGGGCAAGAACGGTGGTTTTCGCTTCAGCGTTCATGGGCAACGCTCCTGTCGGTCGGTGTGGCGCCGGTGGACAGGATGCCCGGGCCGGCTTGACCAGGGGTTAAGGCCGGCTCAGGCGCCATAGGGCACCGCCAGCATGAGGTAGAAGATCAGTACGCCGGAAAGGGCGAGCCCCATCGGGAAATCCTTGCGCTGCCACGATTGCCAGTCGCCGGCGGCGCGGCGGAAGGCGGGCACCAGGCCGAGACCGCGATGGGCGGTGAAGGCGGCCAGCAGGATCGCCGAGGACAGCGCGATCACCAGCCGCAGGTCGGCGGTCATGAAATAGGGGGCCATCGCGGCGGCGAATTTCGCGTCGCCCGCGCCCAGCAACCCGCTCATGTTCATCACGAAGCCGACGCCGAGGATCAGCGGCAGGTGGCCGAGCTGCCACAGATAGGTCTCGAGCGGCAGGGTCAGCGGGCCGAGGACGATGAAGACGGCGGCCAGGGCCAGCACCGCCATGTTGGGGATCTTCATGAATTTCATGTCGCTCCAGGCGACCCAGACCCCGATCGCCAGGGCGAAGGGCAGGAAGACGAGCGCGGCGCCGGCGGGGAACAGCATCCTAGTCGCTCACCTTCTCGTTCAGCGCGTCGAGACTGCGCTGAGCGGCTTCGAAATATTGCGGGCTGGTGGCGATCGCGTCCTGCAGCAGGCTCTTGCCCACCGCGACGTCGTCCTGCTTGATCGCGGTCAGCGCCAGCGTGTAGAGCAGATGCGCCCGCTCGGTCTGGGTCATCTTCACCAGTGGCAGGTCGTATTTGCGCTGCGCGCCGCGGGCCAGCACCAGGTTGTTCTTGGCGGTGAACAGGGTCGGATCGTAGGTCAGCGCCCGGGCGAACAGCTTTTCGGCGCCGGCATAGTCGCCGCGGGTCAGCTTGGAAAAGCCCCAGTTGTTGTAGACGCCGGCCGGCCGGGTCGTCATCCCCGCCGCGGTCTCGTAGAAGCTGTCGGCCTTCTTCCACTGCTTCTTGCTGTCGGCCACCATCGCCTCGAGCCGGTAGCGCTGATAGGTCTCGTGGGTCGGCGGCACGGTGTTGAGCACCGCCTCGGCCTGCTTCCACTTGTTGGCGCGGATCAGCGCCCCGGCCTGGTTGACCTTGTCGTCCTCGGTGCCGCCGGGCATCGCCGCCACCTTGGCCCAGACCTTGGCGCCCTCGTCGGGCGCGCCGGCGCGCACCAGCGACGCGGCCAGTCCGCGCTGCATGGCGATGTCGTCGGGTTTCTTGGCCACGCCCTTGCGGAAATAGGCGACGGCCTCCTTGGGATCGGCGACCGTCATCATGATCGCGTTGAGGTTGCTCTCGTCGACCTGGTTGACCTGCTTGACCGCCTTTTCCACCCGCGCTTCGCGCGAGTCCCCGCAGGCAGAAAGCGCCAGCGCCGTGCCAAGACACAGGGTAACGAAGACCGGATGGCGCATGATGCGTCCTCTTACTGCTCGGCGCTCACGGCGTGGACAGCAGGAGGTATCGCCCGTCGCCCCGCCGCACCAGCGCATATTTTGTTGTTTCTTGCGGCGAATCATACGCGGATTTTTCCGTTTTTGCGATAGCCAGGCGCAGATTTTGCCGGATCTCGTCGGAGGCGCCGTCGTCCAGCGCATAGGCCTTACGGAAGGTCAGCCGCGCCTCGCCGTATTTGCCCTGGTTCATCAGCACCACGCCCAGGTTGTTCAGGGCCGGCACGAAGTTGGGGTCGCGCTCGAGCGCGCGGTGCAGCAATTGCTCGGCCTGGTTCAGCCGGCCGAGCTTGAGATTGGCCGAGCCGAGCGCCGACAGCACATCGGCATTGACCCCGTCCTCGGCCGCTGCGCGCAGATAGGCCTTGAGCGCCAGTTCGTATTCCCCGGCCGCCATCAGCCGGTGGCCGACCACCAGCCCGTCGACCGCTTCCTTCACCGCCGGCGTTCCCGGCGGCGGCTTGAGCCCCTCATGCGCAGGCGCAAGGCCGCCGGTCGTCTGACAGGCGGCCAGCAGGGCCAGGGCGGCACAGGCGACGAGGAGGCGGCTTCGTCGTGGTGTCGTCATCGTCCTCAGAAACTCGAGCCAGACAGGGTTTGCGCGATCCCGTAGATCGAAGGCCCGATCAGGATGATCATCAGCGGCGGGACCGTGAACAGCATAGTGCCCAGTGTCAGCTTGGTGGGCAACTTGTTTGCCTTCTCCTCGGCCCGCATCACGCGCTTGTCACGCATCTCGGCCGAGAAGACCCGCAGCGCCTCGGCGATCGAGGTGCCGAAACTGGCCGACTGGATCAGCACGGTGACGAAGGACGAGACGTCGGGCACGCCGGCGCGCTCGGACATGTCGCGCAGCACGTTGACGCGGTCCTTGCCGGCCTTGACCTCGTTGGCGACCATGTCGAATTCCTCGGCCAGCGCCGGGTAGCCCGCCTTGATCTCCTTGGCGACGCGGACGATCGACTGGTCGAGCGACTGGCCCGCCTCGACGCAGACCAGCATCATGTCGAGCGCATCGGGAAAGCCGTCGAGGATCTCCTGCTGGCGCGCCTGGATGCGGCGCTCGATCCAGTACTTGGGCAGGAAATAGCCCGCCGCGCCGGGGATCAGCGTGTAGAGGATCAGCGTCTGGGTGCTGACATCGCGGGTGTGCGACAGCATCAGCGCGTAGAGCACCCCGACGACGAGGGCACCGATGCCGAGAACGAATTGCGCGGCATGGAACATCCGCACCGCGTTGCGCGCGCGATAGCCCGCGCGCAGCATCCTCAGCCGCGCCGCGCTCATTTCCTCGGCGCTTTGCGGTTCGAGGAAGGTGGCGAATTTGTCGAGCTTGTCCGAGGCGCCGCCGTCGTTGCGCAGCCCCTCCTTCTTCGACCGCTGCGGCGCTTCCTTGGCCTTGACCGTCTCGCGCAGCTTGTCGAGCGGGTCGCTTTCCTTGCGCAGCATGGTCGGAAGCGCCAGCAGCACCAGCAGCACCCCCAGCCCGCCGACCGCGATCAGCGGCCCCAGCGGCCCCAGCTTGTCGACGAGCATCGCGTTGATCGCGTTGAAGTATTCCATTGCGTGCCCCTCAGACCTTGATGTTGACCATGATCTTCATGAAGATGACGTTGACGACCAGGAAGACGCCCACCACCAGCGCGGCGGGGATGAAATAGGCCGTCTTCTGGACGTCGTCGTAGTAATGCGGCTGGATCACGTTGATCATGATCAGCGCGGCGATCGGGAAGGCCGACAGGAACATGCCCGACCATTTCGCTTCCGCCGTGATCGCCTTGACCCGGCGGAACAGCTTGAAGCGGGCGCGGATCACCCGGGCCAGACCGTCGAGGATCTCGGCCAGGTTGCCGCCCGATTGCTGCTGGATCGTGACCGCCACGGCGAGGAAGCGCAAATCCTGCATGTCCAGCCGCTCGGCCAGATCCTTGAGGCTTTCGGCGACGTCGCGGCCATAGGCGGCCTCGTCGGCGATCATGCCGAACTCCGACCCCAGCGGGTCGGGCACTTCCTTGGCGACGATGCCGATCGCGGCCGAGAACGGGTGGCCGACGCGCAGGCTGCGCACCATCAGCTCGACGGCGTCGGGCAGCTGTTCCTCGATCAGTGCCAGGCGCTTCTTGGCCTTGTTGGAGACCCAGAGATAGACGCCGCCGAAGCCCATCGCGATCGCCACTGCCACCCGCACGGGCAGCGCCGCCTCGGTGCCGATGGTCAGGCCGACATAGGCGAAGCCGGACAGGCCGAACATGATCATCACCAGCTGGCGCGGGGTGAAGACGATATTGGCCCGCTGCGCCTTGGTGGCGAGGATCGAATAGAGCGGGATGCCCTTGACCGTCATGTGCTGGCTCATCTCCTTGCGGAGCTGTTCCAGCACCTTCTCGCGCCCGGCGCCCTTTTCCAGCAGGGCGAGGCGGCGATTGACGCGGTTGTTCAGGCTGATCGACTTGCCGAAGACGGTCAGGTAGAGCCCCTCGACCAGCAGCAGCACGCCGATGAAGATGAGACCGTAAATGAGCGGGGCGGCGCTGATCTGCATGGCTGTTTCCTCACACGATCGGTTCGTAGATCTCGGCGGGCAGGTTGTAGCCCCACTGCTTGAAGCGCTCGGCGTAATAGGAGCGCACGCCGGTGGCGTTGAACCGGCCGACGATCTTGCCGTTGGCCTCCATGCCCAGACGCTCGTAGCGGAAGATCTCCTGCATCGAGATCACGTCGCCCTCCATGCCGGTGATCTCGGTCACCGAGACCATCCGGCGCGAGCCGTCCTGCAGGCGCGAGACCTGCACCACCAGGTTGACGGCGCTGGCGATCTGGCTGCGCAGCGCCTTGATCGGCATCTCGATGCCCGACATCGAGACCATGTTCTCGAGACGCGAGACGGCGTCGCGGGCGCTGTTGGCGTGGATCGTGGTCATCGAGCCGTCATGGCCGGTATTCATCGCCTGCAGCATGTCGATGACTTCCTCGCCGCGCGTCTCGCCGACGATGATGCGGTCGGGACGCATCCGCAGCGCGTTGCGCAGACAGTCGCGCTGGGTCACGGCGCCCTTGCCCTCGACGTTGGGCGGGCGGCTTTCCATCCGGCCGACATGGACCTGCTGGAGCTGAAGTTCCGCCGTGTCCTCGATGGTCAGGATGCGTTCGGAGTTGTCGATGAAGGACGACAGCGCGTTCAGCGTGGTCGTCTTGCCCGAGCCGGTGCCGCCCGAGACGATGATGTTGAGCCGGGTCGCGACCGCCGCCTGCAGATAGGCGGCCATCTCCTCGGTGAAGGCGCCGAACTTCACCAGGTCGTTGACGGCCAGCTTTTCCTTCTTGAATTTCCGGATCGAGACCAGCGAGCCGTCGACGGCGATCGGCGGCACCATGGCGTTGAAGCGCGAACCGTCGGCCAGGCGGGCGTCGACGTAGGGGTTCGATTCATCGACGCGCCGGCCCACGGCCGAGACGATCTTGTCGATGATGCGCAGCAGGTGGCGCTCGTCCTTGAAGGTGATGTCGGTCAGCTGGAGCTTGCCGTCCCGCTCGACGAAGATCTGCTGCGGACCGTTGACCAGGATGTCGTTGACCGTATCGTCCTTGAGCAGCGGCTCGAGCGGGCCGAGCCCCATGACCTCGTCATAGAGCTCCTGGTTGATCGTGGTGCGGTCCTCCTTGTTGAGGACGATCGACATCTCGTCCAGCGCCTCGCCGGCGATGGCGGCGATCTCGGACCGCAGGCTGGCCTCGGTGGCGTGTTCCAGCGCCGCGAGGTTGAGGTTGTCCAGCAGGCGCTTGTGCAGCTCGACCTTGATCTCCTGCAGGCGTTCCTTGCGCTTCTTCTCCTTGTCATGCACCACAGTCTGCGCCACCGTCTTGGCGCTGACGGTCGGCTTGGCGCGCGGCGCCGTCGGCGTGGCGGCGGCCATATGGGCCTTGGCCTGAGGGGCGCTCAGCCCTTCCTTGACCGGCGCCGTGGTCTGGGCCGGGCGCGCGTGGTTTTCTTCGAGTTTCTTGAAGCGCGAGAACATGGCCATGGCGGATTATCCCTTTCCGGCCTCGGCGGCCTGGTTCAGCTCGTGCAGTTGCTTGGCGAGCTTCTGGATTTCCTTGCGCAGCGGGTTCTTGGCCGCGGTTTCCGACAGCGGCAGGCCGTGATCGTTGGCCTGGGTGACCTGGTGGGCGCCGTCGGGCAGCATCAGCTCGATGTCGATGTCGAGGCTCTCGGCCAGGCGCTTGGCGCGCGACTTGCCGCTCAGGTCGGTGAATTTCGGCGCCCGGTTGAGCGCGAAGCGCAGCTTCTCGAAGGGCAGTTCCTCGGCCTTCAGCGCGCGCAGCAGGCGCAGCGCGTTCTGGGCCGAGCGCATGTCGAGTTCGATCAGCGCGAAATAGACATGGGCATGGTGCAGCACCGTCTCGGTCCATTGCACCACCGTCTTGGGCATGTCGATGATGACGAAGTCGAAATTGGTCCGCGCCATCTGCACTAGCCGGTCGATGTCGTCGGCGCTGGCGATTTCCAGCGGCAGCATCTCGGCCGGCGCGGTGAAGACATGCAGCCGGTCGTTGAAGGTCTGCATCGCCTGCAGGAAGCTGTCGCTGTCGGCCGAGGCGGTGTCGGACAGGATGTCGAAGATCGCATCGCGCCGCGGCAGGTCGAGATAGGTCGAGACCGAGCCGTATTGGAAATCGAAGTCGATCAGGCAGACCTTCGGCGACTCCTTCTTGCTGATATTCGCCAGCTCCCAGGCCAGGTTGACCGCGAGGGTGGTGGCGCCGGTGCCGCCCGCCAGGCCGTGAACCGGCAGCACGACGCCGTCGCGGTCGCCCTTGGCATGTGCCGTCGGCGCGCCGGGATGGCCGCCCTCGGGCCGCGGCGAGGCGGTCGGGCCGGGGTTGCGCACCCGCTCGATCGCGTCGTGCAGCGCGCCCTCGGGCAGCGGGTAGGGCACGAAATCGTCGGCGCCCAGCCGCAGCAGCTGGTGCAGGGCGATCGGGCTGATCTCTTCGGCGATCAGGATCACCCGGATTCCGGTCTCCTTGGCCTGCTTGATCAGGGCGCTGATCCGCGTCAGGTCGCCTTCGTCCTGGTCGTCCACCGCGATGGCGACGAATTCCAGCGACGAGGCTTCGGGCTGGGTCAGGAACAGGGAGGCATCGTCGAAGCTGAGGTCGCCCCAGCTTTCGCCCAGTTCCGCCTCCATGTCCTCGATCAGCAGATCGAAGTTCTGCACATCGCGCGAGATCGTGCATGCCACGATCGGTGCCGGATCAGGCTGTAGCGCCGCTACGTTGGTCATTGCCTCTCGTCCTTCCTCTGACGAACCGGAACGGTCTTCTGGCAGGCCGGCTGTCTTCGCGCTGCTCATCCGTCCACGTCCTCGTTCGCGGTCCGGGCACGACTCGGCGCCGTGCCAACTGCTCCCAAGTTGGCAAACTGGTGGAGAATGTTGGCAACATTGGGGCCAAAAAATCGTTATTGTACGATCATTTCGCGCCAATGCCGGCCGCAGGGGCCGGCATTGGGGCAAGATCTGGAAACGGTTGGAGTGATCGCCTGCGGCCCGCGGCCGCGGGCGCTCAGTTGCCGGTCGGAGTGGTCGAGGTGCTGCTGCTGGCCGCGGCGGCCTCGACGCCGTCGGTCGGCACCGCGCTCTTGACGTATTCGCGGAAGATCACCTGGGCATATTTGCCGTTCAGCACCAGGGGCGCGGTCTTGACGAAGCCCGAGACCTCGGTGACGGCGCGGCGGTTGCGGCGCTCGCGATTGGGCGTCGGGATCAGCGGACGGGTCTCGCCATAGGAGACGACCGCCTGCAGCCGCGAGCGCGAGATGCCCTGGCTGACCAGGTAATTGACCACCGTCCGGGCGCGGCGCATCCCCAGCGACTTGTTGTAGCGCTCGGTGCCGACCAGGTCGGTATAGCCGAAGACGCGGAACCGGGCTTCGGGGAACTGGCGAATCCAGTTGGCTTGCTGGCGCAGCACCGCCTTGGCCTGTTCATCGAGATAGGCCTTGTCGAAGGCGAAGTTCACCGTGTTCGGCACTTCCTCGGCGAACCGCTTGGCAAGCTGGATAGCGTAGGGTTTCTGGCCCGTCTGGACCATGATGTTGTTCATCGTCGGGTTGCCGTAGCCGCCCTCGTCGAGAGAGCTGCCGACCGGTGCGGTGCTGCAGGCGGCAAGGCCGACGAGGCCGAAGCCGGTCACGAGGGTCCGGATCTGTCGCTTCATGCCGCTCACTCCATCACGTAGCCGTAGGAGCCGCTGAAGTCCTGCTTGGCGACTTCCCCGGCCGGGCCCTTGGGCTGTTTCCTGTGCGCCACCTTGCCGAACAGGAACAGGTCCTTCTCGCTGGGCGGGGCGACACGGTCGGTCGGCAGCGCCAGCGCCTCGCCCTTGGTCGGCGTGACCAGGTGCGGGGTGACGATGATGACCAGCTCGCTCTGCTTGCGGCTGTAGTCCGAACTGCGGAACAGGGCGCCCAGGACCGGGATCTTGCCCAGCCACGGCACCTGGCCGATCAGGTCGGTGAAATCGTCCTGCAGCAGCCCGGCGATGGCGAAGCTCTGGCCGTCGCGCATCTCGACCGTGGTCGAGGTTTCGCGCCGCTTGAAGGCGTTGATGGAGAAACCGTTGTTGTTGTAGCTGACCGTGGTGTCGACGCCGCTGACCGCGGCATTGATCTTGAGGTTGATGATATCGCCATCGACCACGGTGGGAATGAAGCTCAGCTCGACGCCGAAGGGCTTGTATTTCACGGTGACGGTGCCGTTGTCGCCCTGCACCGGGATCGGGTATTCGCCGCCGGCCAGGAAGCTGGCCTTCTGGCCCGACAGCGCGGTCAGGTTCGGCTCGGCCAGCGTCCGCACCATGCCCTTGCTTTCCAGCGCCTCGAGCAGCACCGCGAATTGCAGGCTGCCGGCCGAGAAGCCGAGCGTGACGGCGCCGTTGCTGGCGTTGGAACTGCTGGCGTCGCCGCCCGAGAAGACCGAGTTGACGTTGGCCGGATCGGTGAAGACGCCGTTGCCGCCCTTGACCCCGAGATCGCCGCCCAGCACCGAGCCGTTGATCGCCAGGCTGGAGCTGAGGTTCTTGGCGACCGAGCGCTGCATCTCGGCGAAGCGCACCTTCAGCATCACCTGCTGGGTGCCGCCGACCGTCATCAGGTTCGAGACCCGCTTGGGCGCGTAGCGTTCGGCCAGGTCGAGCGCGCGGTCGAGCTTGGCGGTGCTCGACACCGTGCCCGACAGCACGATGCCGTCATTGGCGGTGCGCACCTGGATATGTTCGCCCGGCAGGATCTGCTGCAGGCGCTCCTTGAATTCCGCGATGTCGGGGGTGACCTGCACCTCGACATTGGTGATCAGCTTGCCGTCGCCCGACAGAAGCGTCAGCGTCGTCCGCCCCGGCGCCTTGCCGAGAACGTAGATCGACTTGTCGGACAAGGTCGAGATATCCGCGATGCCGGGATTGGCGATCGACAACTCGGCGAAGGGTTCGTCGCTCTCGACCACCACCGCCCGGTTCATCGGCACGCTCAAGGCGCGCGACGTCGTGCCATGCATCACATGGAGGGTTTCGGCCTGGCCGGCCGGGGCCGTCGCGAGGGCCAGGGAGACCCCCAGAAACCCGGCTTGCCATAGTCTTTTCATGCTCATGTGATCCTGCCTCTCCGATCACGCCTCAACGGGGGTCTTGGCGCCCCTGATCCCGGCCACAATGCGGGAAACGGCCTTTTTTTGCAAGAATCAAACCGTTGTCAGGCGATGTGTATGTGGATAACCCGCAACAGCCCAAGGCATAGGTGCAACAGCAAAGGGGCACCCAAGATCGGGTGCCCCATGGCGCATTTCGTGACGGTTCCGGCACTTGGCGCGGATCAGTTCGTGCAGGGGATCGGAACCTCGATCACCTTGTCGCCACGCCGCTGCCGGACGGTGCAGACCTTCTTCTTTTCCGGCTTCTGCTCGACCACCGGCTGGTCCTGGATACCCAGCAGGCTCTTGCTGTCGACCTCGATCTTCCCGGCCGTGCTGGTGTCGCGCAGACCGACCAGCGACAGCGCCAGCCGACCGGTGGCCTGGGCCTGGGCCAGCACCGCAACCTGTTCCTGCGTCGCCTCGACGGTCACCGTGCGGGCGATCATCGTCGCGGCGGTGGGATCGGCATTGGCGTTCTGGTCGACGGCGATGATGTTCACGCCGGCCTCGATCAGCCGCGTCAGGTCGCCGCCACCGGGCCCGCCCTTGCCGGTCCAGTAGACATCGACATGGTCGCCCGGGCGCAGGAAGCCCGAGACGCCCGAGGCGACATCGACCTTGATCGCGAAGGCGCGCATCCCGGGGCTGAGCCGCGAGGTGATGCCGGCATCGGCGCCGGGCTTGGTGATGTTGGAGGTCAGCAGCGGCTCGTACTGGGCGATCGGGCGCAGCGCGATCCGCGGCGCGTCGGTGCCCTCGACGAACAGGGCGTGGCTGTCCTTGCCCTTCAGCTCGGTGAAGGCCTGCTTCGGCAGCGCCCGCTTCGGCCAGGCGATCGGCATGACGTCGTCCTTGGTCAGCGTGTCGCCATAGGCAAGCGCCTTCTTGGCCACGTAGACCGTCACCGTCGGCTCGGGCGGCTTCTTCGTCGCGCGTTCCCGCGCGAGTTCCGCCTGGGTCTGCTTGATGTAGCCCTGGGCCATGTAGACCGCAAAGCCGGCGAGTCCGAGGCCCACGACCAGGACCAGACCGAATACCATTCGCATATCGCTTTCCTTTCCTAGTCCGGCATCCAGCTGACGGCTATTTGTCCGTTATTCGAAACTGGAGCTTCATTCTGCTGGTCATTGTTTCCGAGGAATGCGGCAAAAGATGGGAAACTCGGCGTCTCCGGCGTGAATTGTCCGCGGCGCTTTTGCGGGCCGGGGCGGCTCAGTTCGTGCCGTAGCCGGCATTGATGGCGCTGAGCTGGCTCGATACCCGGACCGCCATGCTGTCGGTGCTGCCGCCGATGGCGTTGACGACGACGAGGCCGAGGCCGATGACGGCGGCGGTGAGGACGACCCAGTCGACGGTGACTGCGCCTTCCTCGCGTTGGCGGAAACGGACGAGCCGCGATCTGATATGGGACGGGTCGGGCATGGTGTGTTTCGCTCCTCGGGGCCGCCTCTCGGGCGGCGGTCTCGATTTTCCGACTTCACACTGTCGTGTGAATGCGGCGAGATCGCGGCGTGAATGCGGGCACGGCGCGGAGAATGCCCCGCAATGGAAAACCGCGCCCGGGGAAGGGCGCGGCTCAGGCTTATCAGGCTTCGAGCTCCTGGCGGCGGGGCCGCCGTCGGGATCAGTTGTTGCCGTAGCCCGACTGGA